>CAZFMY010000033.1:0-57417 GCA_964520345.1 uncultured Gemmatimonadaceae bacterium
GAGCACGCTGATGCTGCTGATCGGCATACGATATCTGGCCGCCATACGCACCACCGACCGCAAAGTGTTGTTTTTCTTCCTGCTGGTCACGATCGCCTCCTTTGCCGCGACCTTCAAATCCCCAATCAGCCTGCTGGCCCTCTGCGGCGCCCTGATCGGTACCTTCGGCACTTTCCAACCCCAGGGTCGGAAGGTGCGGCTCTATTTCATGGGTGGCAACACCGCCTGGCTGCTCCACAATATCTTTGTCTGGACCCCGGTGGGAATTGCGATGGAGGCCTTGTTCCTCAGCAGCAGTCTGATCGGTTTCTGGCGTCATTACGGATCGCCGCTCAAACGCCCCGATCACGAGTGATACGCTCATCTGCAATAACGCGGAGAAAAGTGCAGATTGGCCTGCAGGGCGGAGACGAGTCAGGCCACAAGGCCTAGCGCCAATCGGCAACCTCACTAAGTGGAAAAACCGGGCGCAGCTTCCGGTACTCATAAGTGGACAGGTCCGGGCTGTGCACTCCAGGCGTATCGACTTCGAGAATCAAAGCGGCGATCGGAGTATAATCGGCGCGAAAGTGCACCGCCGACTTGAGCGCAATCAGCTTGCGCTCAAGAGGCTCGATCCCGGTGCTGCGCAAGACCTCAGTATCAAAAGGTTGGATCCGCTCCTCGGTCAAAATGATCTCGACGCCCCCGACCCGCACTACGACCGTCCGGCCCATCTGCGCGCTCTTGCCCCGTCCCATCGGACCCTTGTTGCGAAAATTCCCATCGCTGATCGTCTGTACATAACCCGTTAGCACCACTGGCTCTCCGTGCAAGGGGTGCGACTTACCGCCGACTTCGAGCTCGACCTCCCGCCCCACACCGACCTCGATCGCCCGCGCCACCGATTCGGGGTCGGCGATCACCGCCACCACCGCACCCTGGAAATCCGCCTCGATCAGCGCACGCAGAATAAAGGTGCCATCGCAAGGTCCGCCGCCGCCGGGATTATCGGCCCCCTCGGCGAGTACCACTGGCTGCCCCTCACTGATCCGAGCCCGTTCGATGGCCTGTTCTACACCGACCAGATCGGCGCGAAAATCCTCGCGCATATCCCAGATATACTGGGCGTACTCGTCGGCGCACTGGTCGGCCTGATCCTGATCCGCATCGGTCGTCACCAAGATCGATGCACCAGCATCGCGAATATCGGCAAATGGGAACCCCATCGACAAGGTTGCCGTTACCACCCCGGGTCGGGCTTCCACCTGGTGCAGACGGGCTATCGCCTCGCTCATCGGCCGGCGCATAGTACATTGCGGCGGCGGAGCAGTCAGCAGCGGCAACTGCCGGTAGGCCATGGTCGGGCGAATTTTTCCACTTACTACGTCGACCATAACCTGAGCGCCTTCCAGACCGCGCTCGTAGCAATCGACATGGGGGTAGGTATCGAAGCCGATGATCACATCGGCGTATTCCGCCATTGCCGCGCTGATATTGGCGTGCAGATCCAGAGTCACCACCACCGGCAACGAACCAACCTGCTCGCGCACACTGCGCAGCAGATCCCCTTCGGCATCTTGGTGCAACTGGGTCACCATCGCTCCATGCAGATCCAAAAAAACGCCGTCGAGCGGTCCGGCCTGCTCCAAGCGACCGAGCAATTCTCCCTTGAGCGTCTCATAGGCCTGCTGCTCGATCGTCCCCGCCGGCGTAGCGAAAGTCCACAACAGCGGCACAGGCTCGATCCCCACTTCGGCAGCGCGCGCGAGAAATCCACCGGTAATGGTGCTGGTCTGCGCAAATTCCGCGATTATTTCTTCACCAACGCAATAGGTCGCCTGCAAGAAGCTCTCGATATCCGTAGAGATCGGCGAAAAGGTGTTGGTTTCGTGGCCTATACATCCGATCGCAATTCTCATTGCCGATTTCCTCTTTTCTTGTTGCTAGTCCTTATAAGGGTCGAATTCGTCGGCTGCGGCCATCGCCACACCGATCGGCATCAGCGTACGCACGATTTCGATCGTCTCGCGGTGAAAGGCCAAAACCTCCGGCAGTCGCTTATAGACATGGGGCGATTCGTCGGTGCCGGCACCGCGCAATTCCACCTGATTGAATTCCTCGATCCACTGAGTCATCATTGCGCGGCTGATCTGGCCCTCGCTCTTGAGTTCGCGCTTGCCCCGACGCCAGCGCTTGCGGCCGGCGGCCTGAGTGCGGGACATCACGCGCCCCGCACCGTGGACCGTAGAGTAAAGCGTCCCGGCACTCTCGCGCGACTGCACCCCTTCGATAATGACCGAAATATCTCCCATCGAGCCACCGACAAAGCTGCGTTGTCCCGGCTGGCACGGAGTAGCCCCTTTGCGGATCACCACCAGATCCTGGTCGTAATGCCGCTCTTTCCAAGCGAAATTGTGGTGGTTGTGGACTTCGCTCACGACGCTGCCGCCAACGATCTGCGCGACTCGATCGCAGACCCAATCTCTTCCGGCATAGGCATACTCTCCAGCCAGTTCCATACACGCCCAGTACTGCTGACCCAATTCGCTACCCATATCGAAAAGCACCGGAGCCACGTGCATCCCGTCCTTACCGCCACCGGCCTTGATAAAATGCGTCGCCAATTTGTGACCCAGCCCGCGCGAGCCAAAGTGGACCCCGATCCACACCGCATCCCTATCGTCGATGAACAGATCCACGTAGTGATTGCCCGAGCCGACCGTACCCAGCTGGGCATGAGCCATATCCTTCAGTGACCCCGCCACGGGAATATCGTCCCAGGTCGCAGCGGCGAATAATTCGGCATCTACGGGCTCCGGGTTTTTGCGGCCGATGCCAAATGAGATCACAGCGAAAATCTCGTCCATGATTTCGGCGATATGCGCCTGTACTTCTCGGGCATCGACATCGAGACATATGGCCTTGTTGCCACAGGCTATATCGAAACCGACTGCCGAGGGACTTACCTTATCGCGATAGGCCAGCACTCCGCCAATCGGCACCGCATAGCCCAAATGATGATCGGCCATCAGCGCCGCATACTCGGCATCGGCGGCACAGCGGGCCATCTGCTCGACGGCATTGTCGAGCGGCAGACCCCAGACTGGTACATCATCGGTCTTTAACACGGGCACCTCATCGGGGGAATCCCAGATCGGCTGAACCAATACGGGAAAGAAATCCAAAGTCCGAAACTCCGCGTTCCACAAAGAGTCCGGCATAATTTTGCCGACTATAGATCCGTCGGTCAGACAAAAGTCAGCGTGTATTTAAATACTTCGCTCGCCGAAGATCGGTGCGATATGGCGTTGCCAGAGGTTTTCAGTCACATTGCGCGCAATGATCGCCTCATTCGCTTTGAGCGCATCGGTATAACGAGCGCCCATCTCTGCCGCGATCTTGAAACCAACGTGAATCAATTGGCGGAAGTGCCGGTTGTACTCGGGACTGTCCGGGATATGGCGAAGCGCGTTGACATAGTGCGCCGAATCCCAGCCATTGACCGTTTCGATGCTCGGCAACTCTGCGGCCGCGATATCGATCACATTCGCATACGGTCCGGTCAGTTCGTCGAAGCGGCCCCGGGCTTCGGCATATACTTCCCTGGCTATTGCCAAGCCTTCGCCGCCTGCTTCCGCAAGGCCGATAATCTCTTCCAGCCATGTCGTACCGGCCGTCTTGACGTGCAGGCCCGCCTGGTGTCTGGCAATGAGCTTATTGATGATCGGATAGATCGAGAACTTGTCCGAGCCGGAGTGCACACTGAGCTTGAGTGTTGCCGGCAGACCGAATTCACCGATCGCAAAGGCGATCACATGGAGGTCCTGATCGAACTCCTTCTCGAATTGCACCAAGTCCCCTACATAATCGACACCTTTGTTGAAACGCCCGGTGAATTTAGGCGCAATGGTCTGCGCCGGGATTCCCTCCGCCGCGATCATAGAGAGCAGCAGCAAGAGGTCGATCGGAGTTTGCGGCAGGTCGGTCTCATCCACTGAGACTTCGGTCACGAAATTATCAACCCCTTTGGCTGCTTCGATATGACGGTAGATCTTACCGGCTTCTCTAATCGCGAGCAGAAAATCCCCCGCGCTTTTACGCAGCGTGTCTTCGGTCACTCTAAAGGGGACCTCGATGCCCGGGATCTTCAGCGATCCGAGAAACGGACGATTCGCAGCAACAAAAGCGTCCACATCCTCGACCTGGGGTTCGCTGCCGACAAATTCGGCCACATCGAGCGTATAGAAATCGCTGCCGGCGAGAAAGCTATCGACCGTTTTCAGTTCAATATGATCGGCATCGACATAATAGTCACCCTGCCACTTGAGCGCCGCGACGGCATCATCCGCCTCTGAACGCACATCGTCGGGATGCGTTTTGATAATATTGTGCTCGCGGAAGGATTTGTTCCAGATCGGATATACATCGAGACCCGCAGTTCTGGCCTCGACTAGCGCGGCTAACTGGGCGCGCCCCTGGTGGGCGAAACGGTCCCCCATACCCATAGTGAATTTTTGTATTTGCATCGGCTGAGAATACTCGCGTTAGAAGTTATGCGAAAGAAACGTGAATTCTGGTGATCGCGCCCGGATTTTGATTCCATGCCTCCAGAGCCGCAGGCGCTTCAGCCAGGGGAACGGTTGTTGTGATCAGGGCATCGGTCGGCAAAACACCACTTTCGAGATGAGCGATTACCGCCAGGAAATCTTCGGCAGCAGCATTGCGCGAACCGCGAATATCCAGTTCCTTCATCACGAAATATTTGGTCTCGTACTCGACCGGGGCCTTGGCATAACCGATATAGACAATGCGTCCGGCAAAGCAAACTTCTTCGACGCAGGCCTTGAAAGTCGCAGGTGAACCAACCGCCTCGATCGCAACCTCGGGACCTTCGCCAGCGGTTATGACCTCAAGGCGCTCAGACAGCGATTCCCGCAGCGAATTGATGCCGTCGGTAGCGCCACAGCGCGCGGCAAGGGCGAGTTTCTCATCATCGATATCGACGGCGACTACCCGGGCATTGCGCGCGGATGCACCCGCGATCACCCCAAGTCCGATCGCTCCACAACCAAAGACAAGTACCGTATCATCAGCCGAGACCTCCCCCCTGGCGACAGCGTGAAAACCGACCGTAAGGGGCTCGACCAGTGCCATCTCTGGAATACCCAGCCCCTGTGCTCTGAAGAGCTTGGAGCAGGGTACTACGATCACTTCGGTCATCGCCCCGTCGCGTTGTACACCCAGAGTCTGGTTGTAGCGGCAGGTATTGTAGCGACCGCTTCTGCAAGCGGTGCATTCACCGCAATTCGAATACGGCGAGACCAGCACATCCATGCCGACCTCCCACTCTGCCGGCACCCCGGACCCCACTTGCTCGATCGTCGCGCCGATCTCATGACCAGGTATCCGCGGATAAGTGACCAGCGGATTGAGTCCGCGATACGACGTAAGGTCGGTGCCGCAGTAGCCGACTTGTTTGATCCGCAACAGCACTTCGCCCTCGGCGGGAGCGGCAGGCTCCGGCACCTCGATAATTTGCGCATCTCCAGGCTCTTTAATAGTGAGTGCTTTCATTCTCTTCGCACCATCTGTAAAATTTGAATTCAGAACAGAAAACCAGCCATGTGTTTGAAACGACCGACACTAGACACTCAAGCGATTGAGAACATTACGCGTAATCTGTGCGACCGGACTCTTATCGCGATAAAGACCATGCGCCCACTCAATGGTTGCAGCGGTGAATACCGTTCCTTTGAACTCCGTCTCGTTCACCGCCACCGTACTGTAGTACTGGTCATGGTGTATCCCCAGATCTTTGTTCAGACCGGCATCCGCAGCATCGGCAATGGCGATGATTTTGTAGTGCCTGCTAATGCCATCACGGCCGGTGAAACAGGGCTTGCCAGCGATGAATTCGATATCGCCCCCATCGCACTCCACACCGACAATAGAATCGGCACGGCCGAACTCATCTCCTTCGACGAGCCCGGTTCCGGCAAATGCCCAGTGGTCGGGATCAGTGACGCGGAAAAATCCGTATTCTCCGGATGTTGGAGCGATAAATTCTCCGGGCACACTGCTCTTGGCATTGACACTCGCAGTATAAGAAACGCCGATAGTGCGCTGGCGAAGGTCCTCTATCGCGCAGAGGAACGAAGTGTGGGGATCTTCAGGTGTCCCGAGCGGGTTTTCTTTGTAGCGAGTCTTGGCGCAATAGAGTTGACGGCCATCTGCCCTGCTTTCGACCTGGTGCCAGAAGGCATTGCCGGCGAAGACCATGAGATTGCCGCCGCCGGCTACGAATCGCTGCAGCTGCTCGGATTCGTTGCGACTCGTGTATTCACCGTGACAGATGCGCAGATGCGCTCGGTACTCATCCAGGATCCCGGGCTCTGCATCGTGATCGGCGTTTATGCAGTAATCCACCGCGTATCCTTCTGCATCGAGCCACGAGGTAAAAAACTGATCCCAGGCATAAAAACCACCCATAAAATCCGGCTGCAAAGGCCTCTCGAAACTCAGCACTTCGCTGTGCTGTCTATCGGTCGATATATAGGGGAAAAATGATTTGCCACCAACGGGATTATAGGCCGTATAGGTATTGGTTTCGATCGTGAGCAGAATCGGCGCCTGTGGCGTTTTTGGACGGACGACAAAGAGGATCTCACGCATCCCCTGTCCGGTGGGAAAGGTGGCTATATAAACTCCGCTTTGCCAATGATCGGGCACCGCGAACTCAACCGTTTCCGGCCAGTTGAACCCATCGCGATACCCGGTCTCGGCCACCTCGTGCAGCTCACCCCGCAAGCCGTTTATTTCGGTCATTAGACGCCGGTTCGCGCCTTCGTGGAAAACGAAGATATCGTAGTAGGATCTGGAATTGGAGATATGGAAAGCAATCCGCTCGCCCTGATGTACGCTCATCGAGCTGGGATAGCCGCCTTCCTGCAATTTCCAGTAGCGGGTCGCATCTTCTTCATAGTGAGCAAAAATATGTTCTCTCTTCATCCCGATTCTCGATCTGAAAACTCAACCAACGACACCGCGATACAGACATCGACGCCCCCTGCGACAGGCGCAGGCAACCGGACCCCGGTCCTTGCTGCTCACGAGCAGTGCACAAGCTTTCGCACCGCTACCGCAGATAGGATACTAGTTCGTCGAGGTTCGCACAATCAAGGCGCAATAGTACCACGCATCAGATCTGAGTGGAAACGCATAACCGAACCAGCGCTCATTGACCACAAAGCGAAAAAACCATTTAATATCCCGACAATCGCCCTGACTCGCGACTTCTGTGCTTCCTCGCCGAATATTCAAGCTCGGGGCATTTTAAGACCAGTGCCACTATCCCAACTGGCAGAGGACTGATGCTTTATATACTCATTGCAATCGGACTCGGCTTCATCCTGGTCGAACGCATCTGGCCAGCCATGGAACTACCGAAAGTCAGGGCCTGGTGGCCGCGGGTGATCCTGGTCAACCTGCTGCAGTTCGGAATGGTGGTACTGGCCGGACAGAGTTGGGATCTCTGGCTGCGCAAAACATCGCTCTTTTCTCTCTCGCAATACTTGGCCGATCCACTCGCCGGATTTTGCACCTATATCGTAGCCTCCTTTGCGTATTACTGGTGGCATCGCATCCGCCACGAATCGAAGCTCCTGTGGCTGGCCTGCCATCAGTTGCACCACTCGCCCCGGCGGCTGGAAATCGCCACGGCCTTTTACAAGCATCCGGTCGAACTCTTCATCAATTCGCTTATCAGCTCATCCATCGCCTACCTCTTACTCGGCGTTAGTATCCAGGCCGCTGGGTGGTACACGTTATTTGCAGGTATCGCCGAATTTTTTTATCACTGGAATTTCACTACCCCGCACTGGGTCGGCTATATCATTCAGCGTCCGGAATCGCACAAGATCCACCACCAGAAGGAGCATCACACCGACAATTACGCCGATCTTCCGATCATCGACATCGCCTTCGGGACTTTCAAAAACCCGCACCGCTTCAAGGACCAATGCGGTTTCGACCACTGGCGCGAAGACCGTTTCGAGGATATGCTCGCCTTCCGCGACGTCAACGATGCTGCGGCGAAGAAACTTTCACCGCTTCACTTTTTGCCGACCTGTATCGGCTGCAGCAAAAGATGGGCATGTCACGAAGCCAGATCCACTTCATCCGAGGACTGATCTTGTATCCACGACTACCCGATTTCCAAGCACCGTATCAATCGCGTTTCATGGACGAATAGAGACAGATGCCACTTTTCTCACTATATCATTTGTTCTGGCTGAGCCTGACCGCGCTTTTCGTCGTCGGCTCTTTCAATATGCGCCGGTTCGACCTGAACTCAGTCTGGCATCGAGTATTCAGGATCAGTCTCTTCCTCATCGTAGGTACGAACGAAATCGCCTGGTTTCTCTACCGACACTTCGCGTTTCAACTCCCCCTCGTCGACAACCTCCCCCTGCACCTGTGCGACTTATCCGTTTTCATTATGCTCTTCACGCTGGCAACGGGAAGCAAGACACTGGCTGAACTCTCGTACTATATGGGCGCAGTCGGAGCCCTGCTCGCGGTGTGCTTTCCGGCCATCAGCGAGACGGGCAGCATCCGGCTCATAGCCGAGATCCGCTATTTCATCACCCATATTGCGCTAGTTGGAGTGGGGGTCTACTTCACCTTCGGCAGGCGCCACTACCCGGAGCGCAGTTCCATTTTCAGAAGCTACGTATTCATTCACCTCTACGCTCTGCTGGTGACACCGCTCAACCTGCTGCTAGATACGAACTATTTCTTCACTATTGCCGCCCCTGCGCAACTCGGCTTCATACACCACTATCCCCACTGGGTCTTCCTCGCGGTTACATCGCTGATCTTTCTCTGCGCATTCGCTCTACTGCATATCCCCTTCGCATGGCTTCACCGCCAACGGAACTATAGCGATCACCCGTCGACCTAGTAAATCAACAATCAGACCTGCGAACCAAATAGTCAGGTCAATCTTTCAAGCTAGGATAGATCAGGGGTCCATCGAGAAACAGACGGCGCAGACACCGATCCTCAGAATCCAGAACACAAGCGCGCCTAAGGCCGAAAACGCGCCCTGGCCTCCGGGTCGGGTACAATACACTCATCGTACCGGCCGAACCACCGATAGCGATTGCGGGCGATCCAGTCGTAGCCAGTGTCGCGGATCGAGCGCGGCACGATGCGCAGCCACGACACCGGCCGCCAAAAACCGCCGATCTCGTCTAGAATCCGCAACACGGCTTCCGACTTCAAATAGAGAGTCTCCTCTTTACTGCCCAGGTGCTGCACCAGCGCGATAGTGGAGAGATCTGCGCTGAGAGCCTGCTGCCGGGCGCGAACTGCCGCAGCGGTATCGCCCTGCAGCGGAGCATAGAGGAGTCTTTGACCACGGTCTTCGGCAAGCAGCAAGTGTACCGACCTATCGCACAATCCGCACACCCCGTCGAAGAGGACCAGCGAAGGACCTTTTTGCTGCCGGGCTGCAGAGAACCACTGCGGATCAAAGGTAAAGAGGTGCAGCAGCAGCATTCCAGCCGAAAGCTCGGCGAAGGCAATCATCGACATGATCCCGAGATGCATGCCGACCAGGGCGGTCCACGCGCAGAAGCGAGTCCGCGGATTAAGACAGAGCGGTAAAAAAAGAATCTCCATCATCAACGCGAACCAGGTCATCACTTGCAGGCCTGTGTCCGGTAGACTGAGCACCAGATCGCGCAATATACCAGGGCGGGCGAGCGGCAGGTTGAGAACGTGCTTGAGCGCGGTACCATCCGACCAGCTCGGACTGTTGATGAGTTTCTCCAAACCGCTGAACGTATAGCCCCCGGCCATCAGCAACCAGGCGCCCCAAAACGCAAAGGCTGGGAAAAACCAGTCCGGCGAGTGCTGCCGGCGCCGCGCGACCAGCGGCTCACCGAGCGGGATAGCGGCGCTGAGCAGCAGCAATAATCCGATATAGGGCAGAGACGGGTTGCTGATCAGGTTGTTGCGATTGAA
This sequence comes from uncultured Gemmatimonadaceae bacterium, assembly GCA_964520345.1. Classification (GTDB taxonomy): domain Bacteria; phylum Latescibacterota; class UBA2968; order UBA8231; family UBA8231. The sequence continues at coordinate 10,012 of CAZFMY010000033.1, forward strand.
AAGGCAGGCGAGTCCGTACCACAGTACGATTGCAACCGGACGCCGCGCGATCCCAACGGCAAAGAGCAGCGAGAGCACGGCCAACACCACCAGCATTCCAATCACCAGAGCCGGCGAGTCCCAGTGCTCCAGGGGATTGGGCAGAATTCCAAACGTAAAATTGACCCTTGGATCCGGGAAAATACCTTCGCGGCTGAAAAGCTCCCCGCCGTACGGTATCAAGTGGGCGAAATGTATCGCCAGATAGAGCCCGAGCGCGATGCGGAATACCGCAAACTGGTACGGTGAGATCGCCGCTATTCGCTGTGGCCAGGATCGAGGATCCATTCTTCGCCACTCCCTCGGGTTTTCGCACGCACCCGAATCCGCACGCGACTGGCATCTGCGGGAATACCAAGTTCCGCGATAAAGGGTCCGCCGGCTTTCAAACTGTAGCGAAAGACGGCCTGCCAGATTTTTTCCGGCAGCACCGGTGCGTACGACAGGGCGGCACCATAGACGTTGCGGCGGTTATAGGGTCCGCCCAACCGCTGGTACAATTCCGGCGTAACCACCAGCTCGACACTCTGGTCCGCAAGCTCGTAGAGGACAGTAAAATCGGTAGCAAAAGTTTCGTAGCCATTAATCGCTGAGAAGACTTTCGGCAGCGGTGATGCACCAGAGGCCGCACCCACTCCGCGCAACACGCGATTTCCCAGCACGAAACCAACCATCTGCAAGCAGCCGAGAGCCAGAATGACAGCCACGCTGAGATTGAATCGCAATACGCGCCGGCGACCTGGCGGACTACCGACATCTCCGCCGTTATTGTCCATTTGTGGGCTTTGGTCTCTCCGCAGCTAGGTCAAGAGAGAGCGCAGGCGCTCAATAACGAGATCGACTTCATCCTCGATAAGATGGGCAACCGCGATCCGGATCCGATCGCCTTCGCCCCGGGTCCAGATGCTGGGATCGCCGGCTTTGAGTTCCGCGATGACTTGTACCGCCGTCTTACCCAACTCGTTTTCGTCGAGCTGCAACATGACCCCGTTGCTGAGGCTATTGTCCTCGGTATGGCGTTGCATCTTCAGCTGCGGTATATCGCGCAACGCCTCCATAATGCGGTCTGCTTTGACCCAGTGACTGGCGATCCGGGCCTGGTGGTCCAAGGCCAACCATTCTTTCAACGCCACTGCCACCGCGATGATTTCCTGCCGATCGAGCTTCAACGGACGACCAATCGTTTCATACTCGCTGACTTCGAAACCGATGAAGCTGTGCATGAACGCCGCTTCGATCAGATCTTTTTTGCCTGCCAGAATTCCGGTCGAATTGCAGGCACCGAAGTACTTGGCGCCGAAGCCAACCAGGCTGGCACCCGACTGCGTGTAGTATTTGAATCGGTCCAGCGGATAGACTTGGTAGGCTGCATCGACGATCACCGGTAGATCGTATTTATCGGCGATCCGAACGACCTCTTCCAAATCCAACAGGGTCGGATCGGCATCGCCGGACGCGAAAAAATGAACGGCGGCAGTACCAGCACCGATCGCAGCCTCGAGCTGAGCGGCAGTCGTGCCATCGCGGTTGCCGACCCTGACCACCTCGCCGCCGAAAATGGTCAGACAGCGTTCGTAATGGTAATGCTGACCGGCCTGAAAGAGAATCTCTGCGGCAATCCCCTGAGTATTGGGAAGCTGTTCCATCTTGGCCGGGTCGCCTACGGACATGCATGCGGCGGTCGAAAGAGCCAGTGCGGCGCCACATCCAGGTGTGACAAAGGCCGCTTCAGAACCGACCATCGCAGCAATCGCCGCACCGGTCTCTTGCAGCAGCGTCTCCATCTCGACATAGTGCCGATTGGCCGCAATCATAGCTTCCTGGACAAGAGGAGAGACCCTCGATCCTCCCAGAACGGTCTGATTGCCCGAAGCATTGATAACGGGCGTGCAGCCGAAGTCTCGATAGAGTTGCGCGGGATCCATAAATGCCGAACCTTTCATCATTGAAGTGGAGAGCTGGAAATCGCCAATTAAATGTCCATTGCTGCGCAAACGACCAGGTCCGCACAGGTACAGGATTCATCTACCGGAAACCTTCTTCACCCTCCTGGTGAAGCCCAGCACCCCGTTTGGTGATGGGCTCCGGTGCTTGATCAACCGGTACATTCTTCAACCTATCCACCCAACGGCTGCCGAGTGGCTGCGCCCACTTTACGGCATTGCGCAATACCAGCTGTACATTCTCGTCATAGAAAATCGGATAGGTCTCGTGGCCGGGGCGGAAGTAGAAAATCTTGCCATTGCCCCTCAGATACGTAAGCCCGGATCGGAAAACCTCCCCACCCTCGAACCAGCTGATAAAGATCTGTTCGTCTGGTGCCGGGACACTGAACGGCTCTCCGTACATCTCCGTTTGCGGCAATTCGAAGTACTCGCCGAGTCCCTGGACGATTGGGTGCCCTGGATTGCAAACCCACAGCCGCTCCTTCTCGCCGGCCTCCCGCCAACTCAGCGAACAGGTCGTACCCATCAACCGAGTGAAAATCTTCGAATAATGACCGGAATGCAGGACGATCAACCCCATCCCTTCGAGTACTCGCTGCTGAATCCGGGTGACGATCTCGTCTTTGACTCTGCCGTGTGCAGCATGGCCCCACCAGGTCAGCACATCGGTCTGGTCCAATACCTCCTCGGACAAACCGTGTTCGTCGTCTTGTTCCAGCGTCGCAGTTCGCGTCTCGATTTCCGGATCCGGTGCAAGCCCCCCCGCAATCACATTGTGCATGCCGTCCGGATACACGCCGCGAACAACTTCGTTCGTCTCTTCGTGTACGTTCTCTCCCCATACCGTTACGCGAATCATATTCTTTCCCTGGTTTAAGGTTCAATCTCGGTGTATTAAAAAGCCTGACGGGTATAGCGTCAAGCGATGAGATTGCGCGACTCCTTCGTTTTCGTTCTGAGACATATAATCCTGGAATCTCCATATCCTTGTTCCCCTTAGTCAAGCACCCTATCTTGAATGCCCGGAGCCAGAGCGCTGGCTGGATAAGTGAATCGACCCGGGGCCTCCGGGTTGGAATACGGGAGAATGCATGTGAGTACCTACCGCGGGGCCGTCATCGGTTGCGGACGGATCGGCAGTACCATTGACGACGAACACGTTGGTCGCCCACAGTTCCGCTATCCGTGGGCCCATGCACCAGCGATCATCGAAGCAAAAGGAGTAGACCTCGTAGCCGCTGCAGACCTCATCCCCGAACAACTGCAGGACTTCAGACAGAGATGGGGAGTAGAGGCGCTCTATAGCGATTATCGCGAGATGATCGCCAGAGAAGCACCGGATATCGTCAGTATCTCGACCCGTGCGGAGGAGCGGGCGGAGGTCGTTATCAGTGTCGCGGAAGCCGGCGTGAAAGCTATTTACGCCACCAAACCGATGTGCCGCAGCCTGGCCGAAGCCGACGCAATGATCGAGGCTTGTCGCAAAACCGGTACGATCCTGGCCATTGCCTGCCACAAGAACTGGAGCCCGTGGTTCCAAGCCTGTCTGCAGGCGATAAAAGACGGAGAGATCGGCCGCTTCTCTTCGATGGTCTGCAACTACAGCTGGACTTTATCCCGGGGCCACAGCCATACCCTGGCGCTCTTTCGCCTATTCGCCGGTGCTCCTGCCCAATGGGTATTCGGGCACATGGACAACGACGAAGCAGCAGCCGGCGACAACGACCTCTCCGGGACCGGGATGATACACTACGCAAACGGCATCCGCGGCTTCCTCAATACCGGTGGCTGGCTGAATATCGATTTCGTCGGCAGCGACGGCTGGATCAGCGCGCGCAACGAACACGCCGACTTCGAGATGTGGAGTCGCCTACCGTCAACCAGGGAACCCGTCCGACGACAGTTTCCCAATCCGAAGCGGCCGCGGAGTTCGCAGCAGGCCGCTATCGAAGGACTGGTCGCAAACCTCGATGCGGGGACCGAGCCGCTCTGTCCGGGCGAATTTGGACGCGAAGCCCTCGAAATCGCCATTGGGCTGCGGGAATCCCACCGGCGTGGCGGCGAAAAAATCGCACTCCCCAACGCCGATCGCGATTTGACCATATTGGCATGATTAGAAATTCTTGCACTAACCAACATTGATCAGGAGAGTCGCCCGTGAAACTAAAACTCGCTCAATTCGGCATCTCTCACGACCACGCGGCAGGTAAAGCGCGGGTCTTGCAAGAGAGCGATCAGGTCGATTTCTGCGGCGTTTTCGAGCCCTCGCCAGAGGTCCGCGCAACACTCGGCAGCAATCCGGTATACGCCGATGTGCATTGGTTTTCGTCCGCCGCAGAAGTCCTGGCGGATGAATCCATCCTCGGCATCGCCGCACAGGGCCGGGTATCTGAGAACCTGAGTTTTGCCCGGCAAGCGCTCGAACACAACAAGCACGTATGGCTCGACAAACCCGCCGGCGATGACCTGGACGAATTCCGCGCCGTGCTCGATATCGCACGGCAAAAAGGACTACTCGTCCAACTCGGCTATATGTTCCGCTACAACGCGGGTTTTCAGGCCATCCTCGACTGGGCAAACTCTGGCGTACTCGGTGAGATTTTCTCCGTCAGAGCGCGAATATCCTCGGGACCATCGGACGAGAAAGCCTGGCAGCGCTGGGATTCACGCGGCGAACGCGAGGGCGGTATCATGTTCATTCTGGCCTGCCATTTGACTGATATCATCGTCGCCCTGCTCGGCCGTCCAGACCGCGTGACCCCGCTGCTGCACACGATAGGCGAAGAATTCCCATGGTACCGCGACAATACCATCGCCACTTTCGAGTATGCCAAAGCGATGGCCACGCTCGAATCTTCGTCGCTGGAGGTTTCATCGAGTGCATCGCGGCGGCTGGAAGTTTATGGTACGCGCGGCTCTGCAATCCTCGAACCCCTGGAACCCCCGACGCTGCGGCTCTGCCTGGATCGGGACCGGGATGGCTATCTCGCAGGCTGGCAGGACGTGCCGGTAGAAAACCGCCCACGCTATGTCGAAAGCCTGCGCGCTTTCGCCGCGGATATCCGCGGCGAAAAACAACCCGACCGTTCGTTAGACCACGAGTTCACCGTACAGGAGACGGTCCTGCGCGCAGCAGGCCTGCACGACGGGTAGTGAAAAGCGAAACGTGTATCGGCAAGGTCTCCGGCAAACCGCTGACCGAGTACTCGTCCGAGCGGGAAGCCCAGCAGGGAGCCGACCACGCCAGAACTCGATATGGTCGCGGGTTGGTTCCCTACCCATGTGAGACCTGTGGCCAGTGGCATCTGGCACCGAAAAACCGGCAGACGCCCAGCACCCGCTGCCCGACCTGTACCAGCGCAGATGGCCGAGCAAAAGACGCGTATCGCAACCAGCAAGAGGCGCAGCGCCGAGCCGATATTCTGCGCAAAGAACAGGGAGTCGCACTCCGCGTCTATGCCTGTGAGCACGGCCACGGCTGGCATCTGACCAGGGGCTAGAAGACAGCACCAGCCTCCGACTCGCGCCGCAAATGCAACGATGCGAAGCGATAAATAACCCGGCAAGTGCATCCGGGTGCGGATCCTGATCGGTCCCTGGCAAAAGTATTTATCGAGAAGCCACAGATTCGCAAGATCTGTAGCCGACAATACAACACTCCCTCAACGCGGGATAAAATTCTCATGCTAGATCAAGTGCGTGCCGAACTCGCACCGACCGGTGTACTCCGAGCCGGCATCAACCTCTCCAACTTCCTCCTCGTCACCGGCCAAACCGCGAGCGGCGATCCCCAGGGCGTGTCCCCGGATATGGCCCGTGCGGTAGCTGACCGGTTGGACGTTCCGGTCGAATACATTAGGTACGCCACACCCGGCGAATTGGCGGACGCCGCGGTCGAAGATCTATGGGATATCGGCAATATCGGCGCCGAACCCGAAAGAGCGAAAACGATCACCTTCACTGCGGCTTATGCGGAGATCGAAGCCACCTATCTGGTACCGGCGGGATCGCCGATCCAGTCCATAGACGAAGTGGACCAAGAGGGCGTGCGAATTGGGGTCTATGGACGCAGCGCCTACGGACTCTGGCTGAGCGACCATATCGAACGCGCCGAACTGGTCAAAGCGGAGGGCGTCGATGCCTCATTCGACATCTTCAGTACAAACCGACTGGAAGCTCTGGCCGGTCTGCGGCCCCGCCTGGTAGAGGACGCGGCAAACCTGCCCGGCGCGCGGGTCCTCGACGGCCAATTCACCGCCGTGCAACAGGCGATCGGCACCAAACCAGACCGCAAAGCTGGTGCCGCCTTCCTCTGCGACTTCGTCGAGGAAGCAAAATCCAGCGGCCTGGTGGCAAGTCTGCTTGCAAAGCACGGCGTGGAAGGTCGGCTCACAGTGGCGCCACCGGCCTGAAAGCCGGTGATAAGCACGGGAATATCAATTGCGGCCAAGTCTGATGAATCATAGCGAATCCCCTGTAAATAAAGCGAAGGCTACATGAATCGACCGGCCTTTTTTTATGGCTGGATCATCTTGCCGGTGGTGATGCTGGTCGGCATCTGCACATCGCCGGGTCAAACCTTCGGCATCGCCGTCTTCAACCCTTATTTCCGCGACGCGTTGGGGCTTTCGAACAGCGAGTTGAGCGGAGCGTACATGGCGGGTACCATGCTGGCCGCGCTGCCGCTGACCTATGTCGGAGCCCTGATGGATCGCTATGGGCCCCGCTACACCTTGGTCGGCGTGGTCTTTCTCTTCGGCCTCACCTGCCTGGGCGTAACTCAGGTTTCGGGATTTTTCACCCTTTTTCTCGCGTTCTTCTTTTTGCGATTTTTGGGACAGGGCTCGATGAGCATGCTGGCGCGCAACGCCCTGGCGATGTGGTTTCACCGTCGTTTGGGGCTGGCCAGCGGTCTGGCCAATTTGGGCATGGCTGCAGCCGTAGGAGGCATTCCGGCGCTGAGTATCGCGCTGATCGCCACTTATGGCTGGCGTGGAACCTATGCCCTGCTCGGCGTGACGATCTGGGTTCTGCTCTTGCCACTGCTGATCTTTGTCTTGCGCAACCGACCCGAAGAAATCGGCCAGATCCCCGATGGCAGCAAGGGCGATCAGGACCTACGCGACGAAACTCTCACAGCCGAAACCCCTTCCTTCTCACTACAACAGGTATTCCGCTCACGCGCTTACTGGATCACCGTCTGCTGCCTGGCCTCTTCCTCGATGAGCGGTACAGGGGTTCACTTCCACATCGTATCGATCTTTGCCGACCGCGGGCTGGACACTGCGGCGGTAGCGACGATGTTTTCGCTGTACGCGGTTATTATTGCCGGCGGTCGCGTAGTAGGCGGGATTTTAGCCGACCGCCTACCGTTGAACATACTTTTATCGGCGGCACTGATTTTCCAGTGCTCAGGGTTTATTGCCCTCAACAAGTTGCAGGCACAGTGGTTGCCGCAGGTATTTCCCGTACTCCTGGCGGTCGGCAGCAGCATATTGATGTCTGTTAGCGAGACCATCTGGGTGCGGTATTTCGGTCGGCGGCACCTGGGTAAGATCCGTGGCTCGGTATCGAGCATCGGCGTGGCCGCATCGGGCGCAGGACCTTTTGTGATGGGCGTAGCCTATGATTATTTCGGCAGTTTTAGCCAGGTGCTCTGGGCCAGCACCGGCCTGGCCGCACCCCTGGCGTTGATGGCGCTTGCAGCCACCCCTCCCAAACGCACCAACGACACCCGTACATCGCCTTCAGCACCCGAATCCAGCCGTTGAGGAGTAGGCCCATACCCGCAACCTCCCAATCGCAAATAGCTCGATGCAAAACCGGCCGCAGAACTCAAACCCCAACCCATCCGCAGTCAAGACCGATAATATTGTCCTTGATACGAGAGTACCCAATCCTCACCTTCATATCCTGAATAGGTCAAAAACCACTAGACTCATCACCGAGTTCCAACCTGGTCCTCACTATATTTAGGAAGAGTAAAAAATGGTGAACGTAGCTGCGAATATTAAGCAAGTCGCGCCTTTGACGACCGCGCAGATTGCCCAGTTCAAACGCGACGGATACCTGATACTCCCGGCCGCGCTCGACCCCGATTTATGCCGCCAGGCCCGAGATGAAATGTGGGCCGTAATTGCTGACAAGCTGCCGCGGATGAAAAGGGACGATCCCTCCACATGGGACCCGATTACGGAAGAGGAAAAGGCCCGATTGAGCGCCCAGCAGCCGGAGCACGGCGGTGAAGCCTATTTTAACGGCAATGGCCACCGATTCTTTGTCCGCAATGGGGCGGAACAACTCATGCTCGACCTGGCACCGAGGGCCTTGTGGCAGGTTGCCGAGCAACTCCTCGGCCGTGGGACAGTGGTCTGGCCCGCCGGACTCGACGAGTCCGGAACCACGACAGGCCCCTGTTTCATGTGCGACGACGCGGTGGGAGGACTCGCCAGCCATATGGGTAATCAGGCCAACGACGGGCCGACCGAGGGATCCTTCAAGACCGAGCAGGCACTGCGAGTACCCAAGACCGGACCGGTATGGCTCAATGGCCAAGGAACGCGCGGGCTCTATTGCACGCTGCCCCAAAGCCCTGCACCAGGCCCCGATTACCGCGGTGCCCATTCAGATGGCGCGTGCTATGGCCGATGGCGCGTGCAGATCTCGGCCTATATCGACGATCTTCCCCCCAACTCCGGAGCCTTTACGGTGTGGCCTGGGAGCCATTCGAGAATCTGGCGCGAACAGTGGAAAGCCTTTAAAGCCGGGGAGAAGCACACCGACAAAAACCTGGCCGTGCGCAATGCGGGCGGGTACTCCGACCCCGTTATTGGGCGGATCAAGGACGATACTCAACCCGTTGATTGCCATGGGCCAAGTGGTACGGTGGTATTGTGGCACACCAAGATTCTGCATATCGCCGGGCAGAACGCTTCGACTGACGTCATCCGTCAAGCGACGATCTACGGTTTCCTCAAAACGCCCGAAGCCCTTCCCGACCCGCTGGTGACCGACAACACCGACGGAGATATCTGGCGCGATTGGTCCGCTGAAGTGCGCGCAGTAGATGAACGAGAAGTGGCCGGTACTTAAATGCAGCTATGCATCGCTACAACGCCGAGTAGCCCCGCCAGCAGCTAGGGGTTGCAGCAGCGATTTCAGGCGATCGGGATCGCAGTCCTGCCTGCCGTCCAAGTCAGACAACGCGACACCGCAAAGAGCATCAATCTTGCGAATCGGCACTCTGATGCTGGGATGATCGGGCTTCGCGTTCGGCGCTGGTTTGCTCGATGATTTTTTTGAATTGGGGAAATTTTTCCAGCAACCGGTCGAAGCGATTTTTATCGAGGCTGTAGATATTGCAATAACCCGTAGCATAGACCGTGGCATTGCGGGGCTGTTCCCTGAGCAGAGAAGTCTCGCCGAAAAAGCTACCCTCGCCCAGCACCGCCAGCGAGTCCTGCCCGCTGCCGTCCAGAATCCGGACACTCCCTTTGCTGATAAAGAACATGCTATTGCCGTGGTCTCCCTTGCGAACGATCAGATCCCCAGGCATATAGATGTGGATGTTGAGATACCGGGCCACCTCTTGATGAAAGGCGACTCCCGCTTCGCGAAAGAGTGGAACCTGGGACAAAAGCGGCTTGCGCAGGAAGAGCGCGACCTCGGTCTGCAGCGAATCCGGGAGATCGTTGATAACTTCATCCTCTTTGTGATCGAGGCGATTCTCCCAGATGTATTGGTAGTATTCGCGAATTCGCTGTTCGAGATCCGCGGGAATTTCCCGGTAGGCGAGAAACGCGTCGACCACCGACATTTTTCGTGAGAAATCCATCCGGGCCGTATCGATATTGCCCAGCAGATTCGCAATATTGGCGATGATATAACCGTAGGTTCCCACGCCGAGGATCATCACAAATATTGCGAAGACAAGCTGAGTATTCGTCGATGGCGTTATATCGCCGTAACCGACCGTAGTCATGGTGGTGATGACCCAGTAGATCGACTTGACGTAGACAGTCACCCAGTCGGCCGTCAGACCTATACCTCCCAAACTGATCCAACCACAAGCCATCCAGTGTATTGCAAAGACCATTAGCAGCAGAAAGACGATCAGGCGCAGAATACTGGGATTGAGAGCATGGCTGCGCCCCCACTTGCGTATCAGCGGTACGATTTTGGCCAGTTTGAGGAGTCGAACCAGGCGGATCATGCGCAAAACCTTCAGGCCCTGAGCATTGTCCAATGGCAGACCGACGAGCAATAATGCGAACGGCAAAGCAGCGAGAAAGTCGATGGTGAACCAGGTTTTCAGATATTTGAAGTTGATCCGCCCATCGTTTTCAGGGGCATCGTCTTCCTCGGGGATAGGAGGAACCAGATTGACAATCACATCCAACGAGAAAAAGACAGTCAGTGAAATATCGAGCCAGAAGAAAAAAGTGGATTGCGGATATTCGAAAATCAGACGCAGCGGAATTTCGATACCGACCACGATCGCCAGAATCATGACCCAGGCATCCCATGCATCTTTGTAGCGACTATCGTGAATGATATAGCGCATGGTCGAGCAATAATGGTTAGAGGAGTGAGGGTAGAAAAAAGCACCCAGGGCTAACGCAGCAAGATCGGAAGACGAACGATTCCGAACCATTCCCAAGGATAGTAGTGGGCAAAGACTCCTGTCAATCGGCTTCTGCTGCCTGGATACACAGGTAAATTCCTTGTAACCCGAGTTTCGGCAACAATCTGCGTGTCGGGAACGCGCGAATTTATTATTCTTCGTGCATCTGCCCGATTCGCGAGCAGCGGAAATAGCATCGTTCCTATTTGCACTGAGAACCAAATCGGATCTAAAAATATGAAGATCGAAGCGATTGATTTTCAAATCCTTGAAAGTGACCCCGTGGAACCGGAATGGCGGCCACTGCGCACCATGCGAGAATATCCCGACTCGCACAAAGTGCGCTTTGGCCACGAACTTTTCCAGGGAGAGGAAATTCGCTTGCCGGCACGACCTGCGTACCTCTGCCTGCTGCGGATCCAAACCGATGCCAATCTCGAAACGTGCGGCGTCTTCGCTTCGGGTTGGGGCCGAGAAGATCTCGAATGGGCCGCGCGGACCTTCAAGGTTCAGTGGGCACCTGAACTCATCGGTTTCGAGGCATTAAATCGCGAATATATGTGGCACAAAATGTGGATGGCCCGTCGCTATTTCCACATGCCGTCACCAGCTCCGCTGGAACTCGTCGATTCGCTGCTCTGGGATCTGGCCGGCCTGCAGACAAAACTGCCCGTCCACAAGCTCCTGGGCGGATTCCGCGATCGCGTCCCGGCCTATCTCACAGAGACCGGCATACCCTATGAAGACACGCTGAAATCGGCTCAGCAGGCGGTCGATGAGGGGTTCAAAGGGTTCAAAGACCATTCGATGCTCGGAGTACAAACCAACCTAGCTCTGGCGCGGGATATCCGGGATCTAGTCGGCGACGAGATGGTGCTGATGCACGATCCGGTCCAACAGTATTCACTCGATGATGCAATTGCGGTCGGTCGGGGGCTTGAAAAACTGGGATATCTGTGGATCGAAGAACCGCTGCAGGAATTTGATATCAACGGCCTCAAACGACTATCGGACGCCATCGATCTCCCGGTGATGGCGCTCGAATCGATTCAGGGCAATCCCTATCTCGCCGCGCCCTATCTGGCCGCAGACGCCATCGATATCGTGCGTCAGACGGGCCTGGGTATTACCGGACAGATCAAACTGGCCAACCTGGCGGAGATGTTCGGACTGAATTGCCACGGTGGCAATCCCCACGTGGTGGCGGCGATTCGCAACGACGATTGGTGGGAGGTTTCGGCCTGGGCGCCAACGAGTAGCGATCGATCCATTGCCGCGGCATTTGCCGGCTTGATCGAGGATACGACCGCAATAAGAAACGGCTATATGTATGTGCCGCAGACGCCCGGACTCGGGCGCAGGATCGATTGGGCTCAGATCGAAAACCGCTGCGTCATTACAATCTGAGACCTCGTTTTCAGCCGATTCGATTCAAGCGAGCTCGATGATCTCTGGCGGGGTCGTATAGCCACCAGCGATATGGGCCCAGAGCCACTCGGGTGCATCGCAGCGCGGCAACGAGAGAGCCGGCTCGCCTTTACAACTGAGTCGGTACAACAACCGGGCATCATCGAGCGAATTGATATTCGCCTTGATCGGCGGCGAATTGTGCAAGGTCATATAATTGTCCCAGAGCGTGACATCACCTGGTGCGTGCAGATGGTCGTAGCGAAACTTCGGCTGCAGCACATGGGCCTCGAGCTTATCGAGAAAAACGCGCGATTCCTCCACTGAGAGCCCCTCGACTTCTACTGCCGGCCGCACCCGAGGGCGCGAAGCCCAGATCGGACTGTGCAGCGATTTGATCCCCGAACGCGGATTGGCGCGGACCAGCGGCGCGAGCCATCCTTCGTCCCCTTCATTCAAGCGCCGGCGGAGTTGGATCCGCTCCAGTTCATCCTGCTCGGCAAGCGGCAGCGCGGCAAAAGCCGCGGCGGTGTCGGCAAAGGCCGTCTCACCATTCAGCGGCAAGTTCTTGCGCAGACTCATAAGCTCGTCGTCCGATCCCTCGTAATAAGGACGAGCCTGGGTGGGGTCAGCCCCATCGGGATCCTCCACCCAGTTCTGGCCCGGGGCATCGCGCGACACGGGCATCCTGTGAGCGAGAAACATCGAGACATAGATCGGCAATGGCTCGTATTCGATATCGGTATGCCACGAGCCGCCCGAAGTCACCCGCACCGGTGCCTGCTCTACGGCACCGCCACGAAAATTGGCCGTGACCAAAACCGTCGGCGAATCGTGGGGCAGACACTGCACCTGGCCGGGAAAGGCGGCATTCACCGCAGCGGCCGTGCGCTGCTCAGACGGAATCAGTTGGATCGGGCCGTCGCTGGCGCCATCTTGCTGCGCCGGCTTGCCTCCGCGCATGAAATTATTCGGATGGGGAACCGGCGCGCCCCAGTGATTGGCGAAACGCTCGAAATGAGCGAGGGAAAAATTGGCCAGGTCTTGTCCGGCAATGCAGACAATCCGGAACCGGCTCAGCGCGTCGAGCAGAAAAGCCACCTGTCCCGAGTCCAGCCGGCGACAGAGGTCTACTCCGCGGAGCCGCAACCCGGCTCCGCTGGCGGCCAGCGGGCCTTCGCTACGCGCTTCGGCGCCGAAAAGGGCTTTTAGCTCTTGCTCTAGGTACTGTGCCTCATTTCTCGATTCACGCTCCCCCATTCCGCTCAATCCCGCCCCTCGGATACGTGCAGATGGGCGACCTGCCAGCGCTCATCCTGCCGGAGCCATACAATGGTTTCCCGCCAAACGCCTTGCCGAGTCTTCCCCCCGATGGTCCAGGTACCCACCAGATATCCGGTACTAACCGCGGTATCTCCGTACACCGTAGCCCGAAGATCCTGCCATTCCACCTGAGCCTGAACCGCGCCATCCACCATGCCAGCCCGCAGCGCTTCCGCGTCGAACTCCGCCAGACGACTCCCATCCGGTCCAAAGGTGGTGCGCTGGGGATGGATATAGGGCAGGAACGCATCTATATCGCCGGCGCAGTACGCGGCAGTAGCGACCTGCGCCGCCTCGATCACTGCAGCCGCTTCGTCATTGGCCATTTTTCTATCTCCTCACTCATTTGTTTCGTTGTGCGACGCCGCTCGTCGCCGCATACCCTCCTGCAAAAAGAGTTCGCGATTGGGAAACCCATTAACCAGGGTGAATCCACCATCCACGGCTATCAACTGACCGGTCATATAGGGAATCCGGGTGAAAGCCAAGGCAGCACCGGCAATATCCTCGGGCTGACCGATACGCGGCAGCGCCTGCGAACCGCCTTCAGCCATCAGACCATAGGTTTCGGCCACGCTGTACTCCTGATTGGTCAGCGGGTCAACCAATCCAGAAGGCCGCGAGGTCAGCGGCGTCTCCACTACCCCGGGGCGGAGGGCATTGACGGTGATATTGTGCCGACCTCCCTCAAAAGCTGCGCCCAGCACCACGTGGTTGAGCCCGGCCTTACTCACTCCATAGGGGATGCGGGTACTATCGGGAGCCACATCCGATACCGTAGCGATAAAGAGAAAACTGCGATGCGCGACCTCGATACCGGCCTGACGCTCGCTTTCGGCCGCTTCGATCATGTATTTGAGGGAGCGCTGACACAGACGGTACGCCCCCATCAGGTTGACGCTGAGCACCCGATCCATCTCCTCCTGCAAATGGTCGATGGGCGTCTCAGTGAAGCGATAGCGCACGACCTGCCCGTCTTTATCGCGGACATAATTGGTCACGCCGCTGTTGCTGACGACGGTATCGAGACGGCCAAAATGCTCATGGGCCCGATCCACCAGGCTGAAAGCGTCCTCGGGCTGGCTCAAGTCGGCACCCAGACTCAGTGCCTGAACCTGGTACTGCTCCCGCAATCTCGAGGCTATATCCTCAGCCCGCTCTTGACCCGATTTCTGGTGAGTGCGCGGATCAGAAGGATCGCTGCCGGAATTGTAATGTACGACCACATCATAGCCGCTGGCGGCGAAGGCCTCGACGATGGCCGTGCCGATGCCGCTGCTGGAACCACTTACCAGCGATACTGGATTACCCATAGTTACGATCCTGATTTAAGAAACGAGGAAAATGGACAATAGCTCATTACCAGAGTTGCTCGGTCGCCAGCCGTGCCCCCTCGGCCATAGCTTGAAATTTAGCCCATACAACGGTCGGATGGACCTCCGGAGTATAGGTGGCCTGGGTCGAAAAACCGCAATCGGTCCCGGCTATTACGTTCTCCCGGCCCACGATCTTGGCGAAACGAACGATCCGCTCGCAGATGAGTTCGGGGTGCTCGACGATATTATTGGCATGGGCGACCATTCCGGGTATGATCAACTTGCCCTCCGGCAGCTTTACGTCCTCCCATACATGGTACTCGTGCTCATGACGGGGATTGGCCGCCTCGAAAGAGTAGGCGCCGGCATTCACTTTCAGCATGATCCCCACGATATCCCTGAGTTCCGCATCGTGCACGCGCGGCCCCTCGTTGATCCCGTAGCAGGTGTGCAAACGGACCTTCTCCTCAGGAATATCGCGCAGGCTGTGGTTGAGCACCTCGACCGACAACTCGATCTTCTTCAGTCGCTGGTCGAAATCCAGGGAGCCATCTCCGTGCACCACGGTCATCCAGGGATCATCGATCTGCACGATGAAGCCGGCATCGACGATGGCCTTGTATTCCGTCCGCATCGCCTCGCCGACCGCGTGCATATATTCTTCTTCACTAGGATAGTAATCATTGGAGCCCACGCCGCCTGGCGCTACCGCGGGCATGAATACATCCTCCTTCGCCACGTCCTGAACGGCCGCTTTGAGATTGGCGATATCCCGATTCAGAGCATCGACTCCCTTGTAGCTGATCGGCCCGGTGCAGACTACCGGATCGATCTTTGTAACCGCACCTCCGTGCATCGCCTCGGCGAAATAGCGCTCGTAATACTCCGGAAATGCAGCTAGTTCCTCCGAAAACTCATCCTTGTCGATCGTGCCTGGTCGAGCCTCATAACCAACTAACCGCTCACCCACATAGGACGAGAAACCGAGCTTGCTCTGCTCACCATCGGTCACGACATCAATGCCACATTCAACCTGCTGGCGAACAATATCGACCACAGCCGACGGAATCCGCTCGGCGTAGACTTGTTCGTCATAGGGCTCGTCGTTCACCTTGGCCTTCATCAGATCGAGCAGGTCCACGGGACGGGCCAAGCTACCGACGTGGGTGGTTAGAATCCGCTCAGTACTGCGCTTCATAGTGTGTTCTCCTCGCTGCTGCTAAAAGCATCAAATTAGACCCCTCGCTCAATCCAACCCCAGCGCGGCATCGATATCCTGCTGATAAGCCCGCACTTGGCCCGAAAGAATTTCGTCCATGCCGACAGCTCGACCGGCCAGAATCGACTCGTAGGCTCCGTAGATCGCCGCGACTGCCGTCATCCCCAAATGACCATCGACTTCGGGGCTGCTACCCTTGAGAATCGCCTCACCGAAATCGTGCATCTCAATGGCCATGTGCTTGGCATCGATCGGTGGAAAATCGAGCTCGTAGGTCACCACCTTTGCACCGAAAAGCCGCTCGGTGATTTCACTCATTTGGAAATCGGGCAATAATTGGAGAATTTCCTCTCCTTTGAGCTCCTGGCCTTCGAGACGCAGGACCACCGGCTGGCCATTGCGATCTCCAGGTGAGTACAACGCGCCCAACTGGCCATGTACACTGCGCTCAAAGCCGACGCTACCCCGGCCGGCTCCGGCATAGGTGAATTGGACCATGGCCCCGGACTCCATCTTGTACATTGCAAAAACCGAATCCTCCCCGGTGGCTTCGATCGAATCGGGGAAGCCCTTGAGACGCTCGACATAGGATTCGAGCTTGAGGCCCGAGTCCCGAGGCTTGTAACGCACCGGCTCGACAATCTTGCCCGTACCGTAAATCTGATCGAATCCGCCCATATAATACTGCACGATATCGGTGTAGTGCACCGCCATATCCAGGCCAATGGCGCCCTTGTCCTTGAGATGGCGCCACGGGGTGATGATCATATCGGAATTGCCCCCAAGGGAGTTTTGAACCATCAAATAGGGATCGCCTAGCAAGCCCTGGTCGAGGATTGCCCGTGCCAATCTATTGGGCGGATCGCGCCGCAGATTCTCGGCCGTAGCCAGCACCACGCCACGCTCCTCGGCCGCGTCGATCATCGCCTGACAGGCACGCATGGTGATGCCCAGCGGTTTCTCGACCAGCGCGTGTTTACCGGCCAGAAGCACCGGCACCGCGACCTGATGGTGGACCGAGGGATCCGTGGCCACGTCCACCGCCGCAATATCGGGGTGTGCCACGACCTCGTCGAGATCGGTAAAGACCAGCGGAGTGCGGCCGAAAAGACGCTCGACCTCCCGCTTGCCAAGGTCTGCATTCTTGGGATTGAGATCGCATACAGCAGCTAATTCGATATTGCCGATGCCGCTCTCTTCTAATTCCTTATAAGCCAGGATATGACGATGACCCATACCACCGCAGCCTATCAAGCAAAGCGGTATCTTTGCCATTTCACCCTCCTTTTCTCAATTATTATTTGAATTGAAGATCAATAACCTACCGAGCGCAGAAAATCCCAGTTGGCCCGGCACGATTCATCCGCGTCGGTATCCGCGTAGCTGGACAACTCGCCCATCACCCATCCCCGATAGTCTATTTCGTTAAGCGCCTCGCGGATCCGGCCAAAGTCGAGCCCGACCGTGCCTTGACCCATCACGCAGAATTTGCCCTGCGTCCAGTCTTTCATATGCACATAGCCGATCCGATCGCGGTATTTGAGGATCTGGGCAATGGCATCTTCCTGCATGAAAGCCGCTACCGAAACGTCCATGCAGATCTTCAGCCGTTCGGTATACGACAAGAGCCGATCCTGTTCGGCTTCGCTTTCGACCGTACAACGAGGATGGGCGTGATAGGTCACCGTAAGGCCAAAGGGTTCCGCATAATCGATGAGGATCTCCGCCTGCTCGGCCAGGCGCTTGAATTCATCATCCTCGGGAAGACGCAACTCCACACGAGTGCTGCCGAGAAAGCAGTAGATCGAAGCACCCAACTCCGCCGTGTACTCGATGAGGCGGCGTTGGCGCTCCAACGCCGCTTCGGCATCAGCCCCCAGAGAAGCACTGCCGAAAAGGCACACCGGAGTCAAACCGTGTTTGTCGAGCAGACCGCGCAGCCGTTTCGGCGTCCCCAGCCAGTCCGTCGCCACACTGATAAATTCCACTCCTTCCCAGCCGGCATCTGCTATGGTACCCAGCACCCTGTCCAAATCTGGCGTTGGCCCCCAGGTGATCGTGGAATAACCGAGATGAAACAAGCGTTCCGAATTCATTTAAGCCTCCGTTTCCTACTCATTTACGAGCCTTTATAATCCGGCTCTATCCGCCCCTTATAAAGGTCCCTGCCGAACAACCAGTCAAGCCTTTGTTTTACCCCCCGTTAGAGAGTAAAAAACCTGCTCCTCGTCCCTGTTTCAAAAAAGAGCAAGAGCACGCGCTAGCGGCAAACCATTCACTGGCTTAAAAGCAGCACCAGGAATCACTTCACCCGAAGACCAAGACCGCGTACCAGGATTTCGAACGAACCCACTCGACAGGAAAACTCACCCCTTCTATTATTGCCATCAGCGATGAACGCGATAAAACATTCAAGGTACTACCGGCAGTACGAGGTGTGAGTTCCTGGCGCCGCCAACGTGCACCTCGTTGGTAGCGGGGACCACACGCGTATGACGACCCACCGGTTCTCCGGTATTGGGGTTTATATCCAGACGCGGAAAATTACTGCTGGCGATGTCGATGCGTAGCCTGTGCCCCGCCTTGAAGAGGTTGGAGGTCGTGGGCAGCAGGATTGCAATCGCATAGATCTGGCCGGGATCCATCCTCTCCGCCGCGGTCCAGGAATTCCTATAGCGCATCCGCAAAACAGTGTCACACAGATTCATCTCGAAGCCTTGCGGATAATCCTCGTTCGCCGGATATACGTCGACCAGTTTGGCAGTGAAGTCGGTATCGACCGCCGAAGAGGAAACCCAGAGGTTCACCTCGACCTGCCCTGTCACCTCGAGATCCTCAGCCAGTGGCTCGGTTGCAAAAACCAGCACGTCCGACCGTTCTGAGAGTTTGCGCCCAGCGGCGTGGTCGCCGGAAAACCAGTCGTGCTCGCGCTGGTCCATCGGCCCCCACGGCACGATCTGGTTGCCCTGTCCTCCGTAGACAGCGGCCCGATCCCCGAATCTGGGCACACCTGCCCAGCCATCCACCGGCACCTCGATTTCCGCCAGATGCGCCATGCTGCCCCCCGCGGTCGGCACCGGGTCTGCGGGGTCGAATCGATAGGAAAGCGCACTAGACGCACTCGGCTTTTCGCCGCAGAGACTACCTGCGGCCGTCAAATAGAGTCTACGCCGCTTCGCACGGGCAATCGGCCACTCGTTTTCATTGCGCCAGCGGCCACCGTGGTCCATCAACCCATCCCTGGTCTTCCGTCCACTCCCCCCACCCATGACAAAGATCTCGATCGGCGCATCTTCTTCGACCTCGTTGGGCTCGTCCAGGAGCCAACGATCGAACCACCGCTTCCGCAACTCGTGATGTGCCGGATAACCCAGCATCGCCTCAGATCCAAAATCGACGTCGCCCAGCGAGGTCGTCCGCACCCGCATCGTACCGTGGCTCCAGGGACCAATGATGAGGCGAACAGTCGAGTTGAGCCGCTCTTTCATCGCCGCGAAATAACCGGTGCAAGCATCGACGAACGGATCGTACCATCCGCCGGTGATTAGACAGGGTAGATCGGCGTGCTGATCCCAATACGGCGTCTGGTCGTTGCACTCCTGCGCCCACCACTCATCGTACTCGCCGCGGTAATAGTAGTTGAAGAGGGTCTGCTCCAGATGCGGAGCGACCGAGAGCGGGACCTCTCCGGGGCTGAATGGCATCCGCTGGAGCCATATTCGGGCATCGGCCATCCCCTGCGCCACCTGTCTGACCGCGTCTATATCGTCCCGAATCTCCTGAGCATCGAGGGCGTGGTTGTAGATCGCAGTGTACATATGCAGCGCCATCGCCCCACCCTCGCGAGCCTCGTGCAAATAGATATTGGTCGGACCTTGCTCGGGACAGATCGCCCTGAGATGAGGTGGGCTGCGCAGCGCGGCCTGGGTCTGGACGATCGCGCGGTGCGAACTGCCCATCATGCCGATTTTACCATTAGACCAGGGCTGGGCGGCGATCCACTCGACGGTATCATAGCCATCATCGCCTTCCCACGGGTTGCAGGTGTGGTAGTATACACCGTCTCCTTCCGACTTGTAGCGAGAGCGAAGATCCTGAATCGCGAAAATATACCCTCGCTGCGCGTACCAGTCGGGTACGCCGTCCCACTCCGAAAAAGTCTTGTTGTAAGAGGTCCGCACGAGGATCACCGGCCACGACTGGTCGATTCGACGGCCATCGCCGTCTGCAGGCCAGTACAGATCCATCGCCAAGCGCACCCCGTCACGCATCGGGATCATCCTATCCGATTCGAGATATGCCGAATAAATCATGACTTCTTCTCCTCGGGATCGTTGCATTTAATTCACCTGGGCCGCAGCCCTTGTTCGGGCTGGTGCAGAGCGCGAACCCTCTAAACTCACGCCATTGCTCAGCGATAACGGCCCTCAAGAAAATGTACACCTGAATTTCAGGCAGGATAAATGAGCCGTAGAGAACGTTCCATCTTGACTCACCGCTTTCGCAATCGCTATAATTTAAGCAAAGTTGTTGTACGCAGCTGCTCTCGGATTGACTTCCGCCGCCTTTACCGCCCTGCCCCAATGCACGGCAAGGAACTGAAGTGCCGCTCAATTATCTGCTCAAACGCCTGGGCGTTTTTCTGATCATCGTGTGGGCCGGGATCACGATCAACTTCATCATGCCTCGGCTGGCTCCTGTGAATCCGATCCAAGAACGCCTGCTCCAAGCCGTTTCCTTCGGCGGTGCAGGCAAGAGCGATATGGAAGCTGTAGTACGCACCTACGAAGCTCGCTTCGGACTCGATCAGCCGCTTTGGAAGCAGTACTTTCGATATATTGGCGACGTGGTCCGCCTCGACTTCGGCGTCTCTATCGCCAACTTTCCCAGCCGTGCCTCAGATATCATCCTGCGCGCCCTGCCGTGGACCCTGGGATTGCTGAGTATGGCAACGCTCATCGCCTTCGCACTGGGCACCTTGCTCGGCGCCTTATTGGCCTGGCCACGCACCCCTGCACTGCTCCACTATCTGGCGGCACCGCTGCTGGCGCTATCGGCCATTCCGTACTATCTGCTCGGACTCGGGCTCGTTTTCCTGCTCGGTTTCACCTTGCGCGCCTTCCCTCTCGGTGGCGGCTTTACGCTGGGTACGCTGCCCAGCGCCAGTCTGACCTACGCCATAGACGTGATCTACCACTCCGTTGTACCCGCCCTGTCCATCGTGCTCTCCTCGGTGGGATTCTGGGCCCTGTCGATGCGCGGCATGATGGTCACCGTGCAGGGCGAGGACTACGTCAACTACGCCAGGGCCCGGGGCCTCAAAAACCGCGATATATTTCTCCGTTACGCCCTGCGCAACGCCCTGCTGCCGCAGACGACCGCCCTGGCCCTGGCCATGGGCTATGTCGTCTCGGGCGCCGTCCTGGTGGAGGTGGTCTTCGCCTATCCCGGAGTGGGCACGGTACTGTACCGCGCCATACAGACTTTTGACTACACCGTCATCTACGGCGTGGTGATCATGATCATTCTCTCCATTGCCCTGGTCACGCTGATACTCGACCTGGTCTACCCGCTGCTCGACCCGCGCATCGCCTACCAACGCTGAGATCCCTGAATTGTTCACACGAGTCTATACCAGCACGCGCCACCACCCACAACTGGTCGCCGGTTTTGCCATCGTCTTATTAGTCATGGCTTTCGGTCCGGTGGGATCTCTCTTCGTGGATACCACACTGGCACGCGTCGATTCGGCTGCGCCGAACCAGGTCCCCTCCTTCGCACACCCCCTCGGCACCGACGCAGCAGGACGGGATCTGCTCTCGGTCATGGTGGCGGGTACTCCGCTGACCTTGCGAATCGGATTCATTGCCGGCGCGGTCGGCCTGGGCATCGGCATCGTCCTCGGATTCATAGCCGGTTATTTCGGCGGCCTAGTCGACACGCTGATCAAAGGCGCGGCCGATGTGCTGCTAACCATACCCGGGCTGCTCTTTCTGGTGGTTCTGGCCACCTCCCTGCACACTGCGGTCAGTGTGGATATGATGGCCCTGGTGGTCGCCTCACTGGCGTGGATGATCCCCACCCGCACCATTCGCTCACAGGTGCTCTCCATACGCGAACGAGCCTATGTACAGGTGGCCCGCCTCTCCGGAATGGGAGATCTGGAGATCATCGTCCGCGAATTGCTCCCCAACCTGCTGCCCTATCTGGCGGCCAGCTTCGTCAGCGCGGTCGGCGCAGCCATCCTGGCGTCAATCGGCTTAGAAGCCCTCGGATTAGGCCCCCAAAATGAACCCACACTGGGCATGACCATCTACTGGGCCCTGTACTATACCTCACTACTGCGAGGGATCTGGTGGTGGTGGGCACCGCCCATAGTCATGATCGTCCTGATCTTCATCGGGCTCTTCCTCGTCTCTCTGGGGCTGGACCGCATTGCCAACCCCCGTCTATGGCGGGCGTCATGAGCACGGAGACCAGGAACCAGATCGCAATGCAGGTAGAAGGATTGCGCGTCCACTATCGCACCGAGCGGGGACCGGTACGCGCAGTAGAGGACATCGACTTCGAACTCCATCCAGGCGAGCGACTGGGTCTGGTGGGCGAATCCGGCTCGGGCAAGTCGACCACCGCCATGGCGCTGATGCGACTCATCCAACCGCCGGGCTATATCGAAGGAGGCCGAATAAAATTCGGCGACCTCGAACTCTTATCCCTCTCCGAGGAGGAGATGAGGTGCATGCGCTTCTCCCAGATCTCGCTCATCCCTCAGGGTGTCATGAACTCGCTCAACCCCGTCATGCGAGTCGGCGCCCAGATCGCCGATACCATCGCGGCGCACGAGGAGCAGCCACCGGGCAGCGAAGTACAAGAGCGCGTGCGCAATCTGCTGGAGCTGGTCGAACTGGAGCCGGCCACAGCCCGCATGTACCCGCACGAACTCAGCGGTGGCATGAAACAGCGCTTGGGCATGGCCATCGCCGTGGCACTGCGCCCCAAAATAATCATCGCCGACGAGCCGACCAGCGCGCTCGATGTGGTGGTTCAGAAACAGGTCATGGACACCCTTTTCCACGTGCAGCAGGACCTCGACGCGGCGATCATTCTGGTCGGCCACGACATGGGCCTCATGGCCCAGTGCGTAGATCGGATCGGCGTGATGTACGCCGGCAGACTGGTCGAGATCGGATCCGTACGGCGCCTCTTCGCAGAGCCGCTCCACCCCTATACCCGAATGCTGGTGTCCAGCCTGCCCTCTCTGGAGCGCAAAGGCGTTTTCCGCGGCATCTCCGGGCTGACGCCTTCTCTGCTCGACCCGCTTCCAGGCTGCCCGTTCCAACCCCGCTGCCCGGAAGCGCTGGCCGCCTGCACTGCGGAGATGCCTCAACTCGATGTGGTGCCCGAAACCGCAATCGCTGGTTCCGACGAAAATCCGGCGACCAGCGAGCGGCGTGCGGCCTGTCACCTCCATTCCGGAGACCGCTCGTGAACGCGCCCCTGCTCGAAGTGCGCGGCGCCAGGCAGGTATTCGGAGGCGGACTCTTCGACCGCAGACGGCTCGTCGCGGTGCAGAATGCATCTTTGCTGATCCCGGATGATCAACCCGTTATCGTGGCCATCGCCGGAGAGAGCGGCAGCGGCAAGACCACGCTGGCGCGCTTGCTCTTAGGTATGCTCACTCCCACCGATGGTTCGATTCGCTTTCGAGGTACGGAAGTGCAAAAGCTCGACAAACGGGCGCGGCAGACCTTCAGGCGCCAGGTGCAGGCCGTCTTCCAGGATCCCTTTGAAGTCTTCAACCCTTTCTACCGGGTGGATCACACCCTCGACGTACCGGTGACCAAGTTTTACCCGAATCTATCCCGGGCCCAGCGCCGGGAGCGGATCGAGGAGGGTTTAGAAGCGGTCGGCCTGCGCCCCGAAGATACCTTAGGCCGCTATCCCCACGAGCTGAGCGGCGGTCAGCGCCAGCGCATCATGGTAACTCGGGCCCTGCTCGTCGAACCGCGGGTGATCGTCGCCGACGAACCGGTCTCGATGGTCGACGCGTCGCTCCGGGCTACGATACTGGAAACCCTTTTCCGCATCCACCGCGAGCGCAGCATCAGTCTGGTCTATATCACTCACGACCTGACCACTGCCTACCAGTTGAGCCATACTATTCTGGTCATGTACAGGGGGGCAGTAGTCGAGATGGGAGATGTGGAACAAGTTATCAAGGCCCCCCGTCACCCATATACCCAACTCCTGGTGCGCTCTATCCCCTTACCCGACCCGGAACGCCGCTGGGGCGGGGACCCGGATGGCGACAATCAAACTCCACACTCCACCCCCAGCGCCGCAAAAACCAACGAGGAACCCGCACACACCGAAGGCTGCGCCTTTGCCGAGCGCTGTCCCCACGTCATGTCCCGCTGCCGTCGAGAAAATCCCTCTCTACTCCTGACCGACCCTGGGCGCGCCGCAGCATGCTATCTCTACGAAGAAGCCACCCTGCTCTCGGAGGAAGAGATTGCCCGGCTCTCGCACGGAGGCTCTTGAGATGTTGCCGTTAGTACAAATGGGCAGAGTCGCCCCATGGACAGTACGCGCACTGATCGTCCTGGCGGCAATCATCGGCTGTGGCCCTGAGGTAGCTCTGAAAGAGGTCCCCCGCGACCGCACCTTCATCGTAATGAACGGCGGCCCCAACCAGTACCCCCTTTTCGACAATCAGAATCCGTACATTCCCGGCTCTGACCAGGGCTTTCACCTGGGGACGCTGCCGGCGGTATACGAACCGCTGATCATGTTCAATGTGCTCACCGGCGAGCACGAGAACTGGCTGGCCGAAGACTGGCACTACAACCAGGACCACACCGCGATAACCCTGACCCTGCGCCAGGGCATCAAATGGGCCGACGGCCAGCCCCTCACCACCAGCGATGTAGCCTTCACCTTTGAGATGCTCAAGCAACACGCCGCAGCGATGGTGCACCTCTCCGATCTGCCCGAGTTCTTCGATTCGACTCAGGTTATCGACACCCACACGCTGCGGCTGGTTCTCTCCCGGCCCAGCCCCTCGTTCTGGGCCACCACTTTGAGCAGCAACCACGGCATCCACATCCTGCCCGAACACGTCTGGAAGGGTCGGGATCCGCTGGAATTCACCAACCACGATATAGAGCGGGGATGGCCGCTGGGCACAGGCCCCTACCGCCTCGTCTATGCGTCACCGCATCAGAAGATCTACGACCGGCGCGAAGACTGGTGGGGCGCCGCAACCGGCTTCAAGACGATGCCGAAAATGGAACGAATCATCTATGTGCCGCAGCAGGAAGAAAGCCAGGCGGCCCAGCTCCTGCTGACCGACCAGTTGGACATGGGGCCGATCATGCAGGTAGTGACCCTCAAAAGCGTCTTAGAACGCAACTCACGGGTAACTACCTTTACCGACCGAAAACCGCCTTTCGGCTACCTCGACTGGTGTCCGATCGACCTCAACCTCAACTGCTCGGCCCCTCCTTTCGACGATCCGCAGATCCGCCGGGCTATCAGCCTGGCCATCGACCGCGACCGGCTGGTGCAGCTCGCCGAGTCGGAAGCAGGTCTCCCCGCACTGCATCCCTTCACTCCATACGACTGGTTTGCCCCCTTCGACCAGGCCCTGCAGCAGGTGATCGCTCGCCAAGGCTACGATACCCGATCCCACCCACAGGAAGTCGCACGCCTGATGGAGGGAAAGGGCTACACCAAGGACGACGAGGGATTTTGGACCGATCCGCAAGGCGAACATATCGAAGTGGGGATCTATGTACCCCAATGGCTCAGAGCCTATGGTCCGCCCTTGACCCAGCAACTGATAGATGCCGGATTCGACGCTTCCTTCGATACCTCACCAGGCCTGAACTCGCTGGTCCAGACGGGTGAACAGACCGCCTCCCTCGGCTGCAAGGGACCGAGCGGCGTCCGCGGCATGGATCCCTATCTGATGCTCTCGATCTATACCTCGCAGTTTTTTCGGCCCACCGGACAGCCCGCGCCGCACTGGTCGGCCACTTCGCGATGGCAGAATGAAGAATACGATCGGCTCGTCGCCCAGATCGCCCCCCTGGAAATCGGCGACGAGCGACTCGACGCGCTCTTTCTCGACGCGATGACAATCTGGATCGAGGAAATGCCCGACATCTTCCTGGCCCAGCTGATCATCCGCTATCCCTACAACACCACCCGCTGGACCAATTGGCCCGATCAGCATGACCCTTATGGTTTCCCCCATTCCTGGCAATGGGAACTCCTGAAAACCCTGATCCGGCTGGAGCCACGGCACAACCCCTGAGGCCGCTATGGAAGACGATGGGCTGGAAGGCCCGCACCCGGCTCGAAAAGATGAACGAGATGCCCTGCTCGAAACGGTCAACTATATCTTCCGCATCTCCAAAGACAGGCCCCCCTCAATCGCCACCGACTATCCCCACGTATACGCACCCGACAATCTGAGCAATATCTCAATCATCAAATCCGGCGAGAAAATCATCAGCTCGGTCGCGGTCTGGCCCTGCGATATTCTCGTCGGCGACGCCCGATTGCGAGTAGGTGGGATCAATGCCGTAGGCACCCTGCCAGAGTTCCGCAAACGAGGCCTGGGCTCCAGGGTTATGGAGGCTGCTCACCAGCGCTTGCGCGACCTGAACTGCCACGTCGGCTTGCTGAGCACCGGCATTCACGACTGGTACCGCGGCCTGGGCTGGGAAAGTGCCGGTACGCAGCGCACCTATCGCCTCGACCGGTCGAATATCGGGCTCTTGCCGAGTTTGGCGACAGGCATCGCTATGCACGCGGCCGACCAGGATGCGCACGAAGATATCCTCGCCCTCCACCACGCTGCCCGGTTGGGCGCCCGGCGCACAGCGCACCATTTCGGCCAAGTGCTCTCGACTAAAAAGGTCTCAGGAGGAGTGGTCGCCCGAAAAGACGCCCGAGTAGTCGCCTACCTACTCAGTTCAGGGCATGATATCGTAGAATGGGGTGGACCGGCGGAAATAGTCGCCGGCCTGGTCCAGGCCTGGTTTCAACGTCTCGATGACCCCAACGCCAGTACTTCTGATCGGGAGAACGATCTGCTGACGGGTATAGCCCTGCACGCCTTTGGCGCGCCTTGCCCCTTGCTGAGCTTGCTCGATACCCTGCGCATTCCCTACGCCCTCAATCATCTGGGCATGATGCGAATCGTCGATCCTCAGGGCATCCTGCAGGCCTTTGGATGCACCGACATAACCCTATCCCAACACGGGGAAACCTTCGACCTGAAATCCGGCGATCAAAGCGATACCCGAACCCGTTCCGAATTGGCCAAGCTTTATTTCGGCCCCGAGCGGATTAGCAACTTCGCCGACCACATCCTGCCCTTCCCCTTCTGGCAATGGGGCCTGGAACGCGTTTAAGGTCGACCGCGAGTATTCACTCCACCATCGGTCCATCCGCTGTCCGCTCCCACAGGGCAGCGAATCGATCCGAACCATCATCGTAACAAAAGTCCTGATCCACCGGGCGATCATACCCCTCGCCCACTCCGGCGATCGCATGCTCTTTCAACTGGGAATGCCGCGAGAGCGGAGGCCGGGCATAAACGGTCGGGCCACGCTCGACCTGAACCCGGATCAGCGCCCTGGGCATCGGCTCTGGCACAGCCGCCTTCATCCGCTCCAGAGCCTCGCGGTCGAGCTCGAGCCCCAGACCAGGTTCTTGCGGCACCGGCACCTGCCCTCCGATCACCTCGGAAATCGGACGAACCACATCCTCCGCCCAGAGCTGGGAACCGGTCACGTGGTGCAGGGTCGCCCGGTCGAATGCCGCAGCCATATGCACTACAAACGCCCGGGTGATATGCCCCCCCACATTCTGCATCATAAAGGGCACATTGGCCGCCTCGAATAAACCGGCGCGTTTGACCACCTCTCCGACCGGGGCGTGACCCAGCATATAGCCATCCGCCAATCCCATCAGCGCTTCGCGCCCTCCCAGGGGCAAATGGTGAAAAACGATCGGCAGAGCACTCTTCTGCCGCAACACCTTATAACCCTCCAGATCAAAGGTTCGCAACGGGTCTTCGATCAGACCGGCAATCGGGAACTGCGATAGCTCCTGCCCCAGACGCACAATATGATCCACTGTATTGTCGAAATTCACATCGTAGTGAACCTTGAATCCGGCCGGAGCCACCTCCTGCATCGCCCGGGTTTGATCGATGATATTGTGAAAGTGATGGGTGTGATACTTGATCCAGGTATAGCCCTGCTCCACCGCATGCTCCACCTCTGCGGCCATCAGCGCAGGAGTCTGTGACACCGTCCAGGAAGACACCGGCACCCAGGAGCGCTGCAGCGGCCCGAAGAGTTGATACGCTGGTACCTCGTTGGCCTTGCCCACCAGATCGTAAATAGCCGGCGCCAACCAGATATTGAGTTGGGGATGTGCCAACCATTGGCAGGGATTGGTACCGCGCAACTGCTCTAGGTCCTGCTCGACGCTTTCGTTGACACTCCCTACGAATTCTCCCAGGCCCTCCAACCCATTATCGGTATGCAACACCACGATCGTCCTCGTATCCCAGATCTCGCCCTGGAAGAGCCTGAGCACGTCCTGGTTCCACGCCTGCAACGAGGGATGTACCTGATGGAGCTCCACATCGGTAATTTTCATAGCGCAACGCTCCTGTACGCGGAGTGTCTTCAGTACCCGCTCATGCCGCACCAGCCGCCCATAGTGTCCCCTGAATCAGCATCTGTTTGAAAGCCGGGTGCTCGCACGCCTTGGGATCATGCCCCAGGGCCTGGTAGAAAACCCGTCCCTCGCCGTGATCCTTCGTCCATGCCACCGGCATGGTATCGCCCTGCCACAAGGCATTGGCCAGCACGTGGACACGCGGATCGTAATCGAGCAGGTACTGCTCGTCCTCGACCATAAATTCCTCATCAACACCCTTCATAATGGGATGTTCGGCGTCTTTGACGCTGACCTGATACTGACGATAGCGCGGATGAGTGATAAAATAACCACCGACCAGATTGCGATAATCGGGGTCGCCCCTGAACGAATCAGCAGCGCTGTGAATACCGACCATGCCTTTACCCCCGGCCAGCCACTTCGACAAGCCGTCGCGCTGGGCATCAGATATCTCGCCCACCGTATAGTGGAAGACCAGCACCTCATAGGGATCCAGATTTTCCAGTGCGCTCAGATCTTCTTGCGCCGTGTCCAGATCAAAAGCATCTGCCGATTCCAATGCTTCAACCAGCTTGGGCTGGATTCCCTGCCAATCGTGAATTTCTCCGCCGCCAAAAACCAAGGTCCTCACTTTTGCCATTCTTATCCTCCGAGTATGTCTTCTATTGAACTGAGATGTCTATAAAGGGGTTTTCTCAATAGCCGGTCAAGCGGCGGCACTCCTTCCGGAGCAAGCCCCTGCGATGCTGCGTCAAATATAGCCAGGCGAGGTGAGGAGATCGGCCTGGTCGCTGAGGCGTTCGAGCACGTGGTCGGGATAGATGGACATGCGCTGATAGGGCAAATTATTGCGACCAATCGCCGGCATATAATTGAAAAATACCGAGCGGCGGATCGATTCGTTGGTCACCGGAAAGGCGTTGTGGGTCATACCTTCCGAAAAAATGACCACATCGCCCGGCGCTGCCAACACCGGTACTGCCATGGGGTTTTTACTCGCATCGCTCATATCGTACGGACAGGAGAAATTGGCCTTATGGCTGCCGGGTATCGCCGCAAAGGGCCCGTTTTCTACCCGGGTCATATCCGAGAGAATCACCACGCTCTTGGTGCTGCTGCAGGCGAAGCGCTGGTTGGTGTGATCGTAGGCGTAGTAAATATCCCTATCGACCGGGTAGCCGCCGTTGTGCAGGCCGCCGCCGATGCAGGGACCGATTTTTTCTATATAATAAGTCGCTGAGATGAACACCGGACCGCCGGCAAAGGTGGTGTGGATGGCTTTGAGCACCGGATCGCGCACGATGAGATCGAATTTGTCGGTACCACACAAGGCGTGATCGACTCTGCCCACTCCTCCGGTTTCGGGGTTGATACGCCGATCCGGGCGGTGTTCCCCTTTCCAGAAGGAGTGGCCTGGATCCTTCATCGCCGCGGCCAGATAATAACTGGCGATGCCGAGTTTGCTATAGGTCTCGTACTCGACCGGGATAGCCTGCAGTTCGTCTATACCGGCGTGAAGCGCTTCGACCGTTGCTGCATCGTAGTGCTGCTCGAGGAGGATATACCCCTGGAGGTCGAACTCATACTTTTGCTCAGGGGTCAATTCAAAAGCCGGGAGGGGGGCCGTGGATGACATGGCGAAAAAACCTCTTCCTCTTGCGGATAGTATGTGGAACGGTACTCGCGAACTTGGCGAGTGTATAAATAGCAAAGCTTGAATATATCCCAAACAACCTGCGCTTCAAACCCTGCGCGATTGGCGCTCATATCAGCACCAACAGTGCCAAACTCCGCGAGCTCCAGGGAGAACTTTGCTGGTGTGGGCCAGGGATCTGAATAGACGGTTGCGCCCTGCATGCACACCGAGCGATCACGATCCCTAGCCGCTCGGTGTGTATTGTCTCGATAAGGATCTTCACCATTCGAACCCACGATCGAGAGTCCCACTTTGATCATATTGCGGTGTTCCATTAATCTCACCTACGATATATTCTCACGAGACATACTCCGGCGATCTGAAAGAATCCCTATTCGAAAAAGACTAAAAAATGGGTAACATCCAGTGCTGGCCCTGGTGTTAAACTGATTAACCAATTTACACTAGAGAGAGAACGATGAAAAATAGAGTTGGTAGCTGTGTGTTTTTCGTAATTTGGGACACCATGCGTCTCAAAGTGCCGAATTCAGACCACCGAGCAGATGCTGCAAATCGACCGTCAACCACAGCCATCACTCTCTCGCTCTGGCTGACGGCTGTGCTATCTCTCCTTTGTGCAGACCTTGGTCCCCATGCCGAAGCTAGACCAAACCGAGTACCTGCATCGGATTCCCGCACTGCAAAGCTCATTCAATCGCCACAGGCCGATCCCAGCGATGCCTACTATGCACTCGATCGGGTACTGGAAGTCGACATAGATCTCTCTCCGACAGGCTGGGACAGTCTGCATGCCCAATCCCGCACCCTGGCCGACATTCTCGGTGGCGAGGACTGTCTCGACGCACCAGCCGATGATATTTTCTCGTGGTTCAGCGCTACCGTCACGGTGGACGGCGAAACCCATACCGATGTCGCCGTGCGGAAGAAGGGTTTCCTGGGATCGTTGAGTGCGGAAAAACCGTCTTTGAAAGTGCGATTCGACAAATTCGTCGACGACCAGTTCCTCGGGGGCGTTTTGAAACGCCTGACCCTGAACAATGCCCAGCAGGATCCATCGATGATCAATACCTGCCTCTCCTACCACCTCTTTGCCAGTGCCGGACTACCGGCGCCGCGGTGCAACTTTGCCACCCTGCGCGTCAACGGCGAGGACCTGGGCCTCTACGCTCAGGTCGAGAGCATTAAAACTCGTTTTCTCGAGCGCAATTTTACCGATCCGACCGGCAACCTCTACGAAGGTACCATCAGCGACTTCCGCCCGCAGTGGCGGGGCACCTTCGAAAAAAAGACCAACGAAGGCCAACGCGACTGGTCGGATATAGACGCCGTGATCGATGCCCTGCAAGACCCATCTTCTGCGGGTCTCGAAGCTCTGGCCGAGATCGTCGACATCGACCGCTTCTACACCTTCTGGGCTTTGGAAGTCCTCACCGGCCATTGGGATGGCTACGCCGGAAATCGCAACAACTTCTATGTCTATCGCGAGCCCGATTCACGCTTTGTCTTCATCCCGTGGGGCACCGACCAGGTCTTCACCACCATCGACAGCCCTTTCGACTCGTTCCGGTCACCGCCCTCGGTCGCGGCCCATGGAGCCATTGCCCATCGCCTCTATCGAGACGACGCAACCCGAGCTGTCTACGTGGCCCGTCTGAAAGAATTGCTCGATACCGTTTGGAATGAAACGGAGTTGCTGGAATTGATCGATCAGATGGCCGCCTTAGTACAGGAACATGCGCTGCAAGAAGTGCGGGATCATGCTGCCCGAGATGCCGAGCGCGTGCGGAGATTTGTCCGCGGACGCCGCGCCGCGATCCTGGCCGACCTCGATCCGGAACCGCCGCGCTGGCCATGGCCGCTGACCGCAGCTGATTTCTGCTGGCCCGAGCGAGGCACCTTCGACATAAACTTCGAAGCGACCTGGGGTACGATCGAAAGCGAAAAACCCCTGGAAGAGGGACGCGCCACCTACAATACCTTTGAATTGGGCGGCGCGAGTGAACCCTTCGTCAACACGGGCGTGACCGCTGGCATCGACGACGAAGACCAACGAAAAGCGAATATCAACTTCTTCGCCCTCACCCCGAAAGCGGACCTGGATTTGTTGATCGTATCGCTACCGCTGGATCTCGTAAGCAGCGGCTCCAGCGTGGGCATAGAGGGCCTGCACCTGGCATTGGCACCGCCCTATATCTTCCCGAAATTCGATGGTTTTATCGGCAAGGGCCGGGTGATATTCGACGAGGCCGGAACCGAACCGGGTTCCAAGCTGATCGGTCGAGTCTACGGTACCCTCTACGGCGGCGACGAGACAGATGCCGAAGCAGCAGAAACAGCGAACGAAGACGATGCACTCACAACCGAAAAAGACCTGATCATAAACGAACTAGCGGCCAAAGGCGATCCGCTGGACTGGTTTGAACTGTACAATAATACGCGGCGTGAAATACTCCTGTCCGAGTACCTGCTTGCCGACGATTTAAAAGACGAGGGCAAACGGGTTCCCTTTCCCAATGACCTGGTCATCCAACCTGGTGAGTACCTGCAGGTATCGCTCGACAAAAAAGCCTGGCCTGGTTTCGCCCTGGGCAGCGACGAAGAGTTGGGGATCTGGACTCGCGACGGGGTGCTGGTCGACCAGGTCGACTGGGAGGATGGACAATCCCCCGAGCAGCACAGTCTGGCACGGATTCCCGACCTGACCGGCCCTTTTCAAACCGTCGAGGAAACCACCCCGCAGGCGCCGAATCAGCTCCGAACCGCAGTGCTCGAAGAGGTGGACGCAGCGCCGCCAGCCTTTCGCCTGCACGGCAATTGGCCCAACCCGTTCAACGCCACTACGATCATAGGGTTCGATCTGCCTCGGACGCTGCCGCTCTACCTGACCATCTACGATATGCTGGGCCGACGGGTGCGCCAGGTGCACGCTGGAGAAACGCTGGTTGCAGGATCTCACCAGACGGTATGGGATGGACGCGATGACCAGAATCGCCCGGTGGGCAGCGGAATCTATGCCTACCGGATCCGCGGCGGCGGCATCATCGTCGCGGGAGGGCGGATGACGCTTATTCGCTAGGGTGTATCGGCCCAGTTGCGCCCGCGCGAGAAAATCGGACGTGGAGGCACCTCGCGCACGGGACGGATCAACCCATCATCATAGCGATAATAGCACTCGGCTCTGATCTGGCGTTGATGGTCTTTCCATTCAAAAGGGGCAAATACCTGCGAATCGGCCTTTTCTCCGTTCAGCCTCATCCACTGCGCGGTCGAAATGCTGTTGAAAAAGAGCGCATCTCCCACCAGATTGGGCATATCGAAAATCCGTTGCCGACACTCGTCCGTCACCACTTCGGGAAAGGAGCGTTCCAGGCTACCCACCGCATACCAATCGAGATTGCGAAGATACAGGGTAGAACTCAGCACCAGTGCATAGACGGCGATCACTACCTTCGCGAACCACGGCGCAAAACAGATCTTTTCCCGTGCATAGCACAATACCTGGCCCATCACCAGTGCAAATCCAGGCACCGCGAGATAGGCAAGACGGCGGGGGCGTTCGGGCAGCAAGACGGTGGGCAAGAGAGCGACGACGATCCAGAGAGCGGGCAATAAGGTCTTGAATTTGGGACGAGCGCGGCTGCGCACCACTAGATAGAGGCAGCCGATCAAGAGTAAAGTATTAAGTAAAAATAGCGGCGTAAACACCGTGAAGAAATGGCTACCTAGATCCTCCAGACGATAGCGGATAATTCGGCCACCGACGGCGCTGCCACCAACCAGTAAATAGAGGTAGTAGGCCATATTGACCAGGCCCGTCTTGATAGAAAAGCCGGCCTGGTAGTAGCCACCGCCCAGACCCAGTACCCCGAAGCGCCAGTATAGGTAGCTCCCAGAACAGAGACCCAGCACCAGGAGAGGGACGGGACGAACCAGCGAACGAAACCGGTCGTCGAACAAACAGAGTACGCCCCAAAGCAGCAGAACGAGGAGGAAGTTCTCGTAAAACCCCAGACCGAGGACGAAGACTGGAATCAGCACACCCCAACGTCGGCCCATACCCAGGAGATAGAGTACGATCAGAGTGCACAGGGATGCGAAAAGGCTCATCTGCCCCGATATCCAACTCACCGTTTCGGTGTTGAGTGGATGCAGAGCAAAGAGTGCCGCAGCAAAAAAGCTGACCGCATGCAACGGGGCCAGCAGGTTGAAAAGACGGTAGGCGAAAAAGGCGCTGCCCAAATGAGCAACCCAGGAGACGAGGTGATAAGGCAGCGGATGAAAGTCGAAAAACCAATGCTCAACAGCGAACAAAAGCTCGGCCATAGGTCGGAAGAAACCACCCGGCCAAGTATGGAACCATACCGCGCCGGGAGCCAGGCGAGCGCTGGAGATCAGCGCGAGATCATCTTTGACAAAGAACGCTATCCAGGCGGGGATGTACGCAAGTACACAGAGAACTGCCAGCCCAGCCAGCCAGCGAAGTTCTATCCCTGAATCCGACTCGGGCTTCATGATATGTGCCGGCTAGAAATCATAGACCGACAAAGAGGCTCGACTGCTGAGCGATGATCGCAGAAAAGCTTTGCAGGGAGGACAAGCGCGCTTCGCTGCGATATGATATATTTTCATTTCCTGCCCGGTAGTGTATTAGAGGAGCAGCCGCCATGAACGAGCGCTGGTTTAAATCTAGTATCCCCAATCTTTCCGAGCAACCGCGTTACTCACGGCTGTATTTTTCGCCAGCCGATGCCTGCCACGATCAGGATGCGCTCCATACCCAACAAAGTTGTAGAAACCGATCATCCCGGACATCTGGCCGATCTCGTCCATGGGCAAGACCACGCCGACAACGAGTACCACAATCCATCCAAATACACCGAAGCACTAGTGCAGATATATCCGAATCGGATTTCCATTGGAGTCTCCGATTCCCAATGATTGTCCTGGTATCCCTGTTTGCGGTGACTCTGGTCCTGAGTTCCTGCACACAACAACTCTATATCGATCCGCGAATTGAAAAAAACCCTCATCAGCGCAGCGATGTGTATACCTTCCCTATATTGAAGGGCGGAGATCGAAAAGTTGCTAATAAAATCAACTCCAGACTCATCAAGGACCAATTATATTTGGAGTACGGCCATGAAAAAAACAGTATTTTTGAAAACGTCTGGAAAACACCTGAAAAATTCATGTACAACGTTGGAGAGTTAAGATATGATATCGAACTTTTCAACGATGCACTCTATTCGGTTTCAATCAGCGGAGAATGGTGCAGCGCCTATTGTGAGCACTATGATATGACCTACACTTTCGACTTAGAATCGGGAGATCTTCTACATCTCGACACCCTTTTCACACCACAGGGCCAGCAAGAATTATTCGCTGAGTTAGTCGAATTCAAAAGCGATGCTATAAACCTGAAAATCGCCGAACTGGACTCGATTCTCGATTCGAATTCTCTAAAACCCGAAGACGAGGAATACTACGCTGAGGCACTCGACCTATATCTTAACTGCACCAGCGAGTACGACCACCTAAAAACGTTCAGATTCGTTCCGCTGAATAATCGGCTGAAAATCATTTACGGGCGTTGTTCTCTTCATTACAATCGACACATCGATGATCTGTGGTACTTTGAAAAAACCATAGATCTGGAAAAATGGAGCGACCGGCTTTCCAAAATCGGCCTGAAAAAACTCAGAAACTGATACCGCGGAGCGATACTCCGCACTGGGAATTCTGACGCTATTGTATTGGGAGTAAACACAATGAAAGTAAGAGCACTGACCACACTCTCTGCCGATCGATTCAACTATGTGCGAATCGACACCGACGAGGGATTCAGTGGAATCGGCGAACTCCATCCGGCCTCGGGTACCGGCGGGACCCCACTGGTACCGCGCGCTGCCCTCGAGTACTGCAAAGAGTATCTGCTCGGCAAAGATCCACTGCAGATCGAACGACACTGGCAGCACATGTTCCGCCGCCAGTTGTTCCGAGGCGGATCCGATATGATGGCCGCGATGGGCGCGATCGATATCGCCCTCTGGGATATCAAAGGCAAATCCCTCGACAAACCGGTCTACGAACTCCTCGGTGGCCCCACTCGTGAAAAAGTAAGGCTCTATACCCATCTCGGCGGCTCTAGCTGCGAAGAATTGGCCGACCAGGCAGCGGCTATGGTCGAAGAGGGGTTTACCGCACTCCGTTTGTACCCCTTCGGCGATTTCGGCGCCTCAGACTTCGAAGAAGGCCGAGGACTCGAGGCCATGAGTTTCTCCGGCATGCAGCGCAATGCCGTCGATCGAGTGGCAGCGGTACGAGAAGCCGCCGGACCGGATATCGATATCATGATCGACGTCGTCAATCGCCTCACACCCGCAGAAGCCATAGCCGTCGGACGCGCGCTCGAACCCTTCAATCTCTATTTTTTCGAAGACCCGATCGAACCGGAGAATATGGACCAATGGGGCTGGGTCGCACAGCAGCAGCCGATTCCGCTGGCGATGGGCGAGCGACTCTACACGATCTACCAATTCCGCGATCTGCTCAATCATCAGGGAGCTGCATTCGTCAGACCCGATCTTTCGCTGGCCGGCGGCATCACCAATGTGAAAAAAATCGCCGCCATCGCCGAATCGGCCTATGTAGGCGTCGTACCGCACAATCCTCTAAGCTGCGTACTGACCGCCGCCTGTATTCAAATCGATGCCGCAACGCACAATATCTCCGTTCAGGAATATCCTCACGACGACGACTCGGGCATCAAAGCTGAATTGGTCAAGGAACCGCTGAAACGCAACGGCGGCTATTTGGAGATCCCCACTGCTCCCGGCATCGGCATAGAATTGAACGAAGAAGCATTCGGGCACTATCCGCCGGTTCCCTACGCTCGACCAGCCCTGATCAACCCGGACGGCTCGCTCAGAGAATACTGATGCCGCTCTGACCCAGGCTGGCACAATCGGCAGGCATTCGCATCCTGACATCACTCGCTGTGGTCATTGCCATTACCCTTCGTATAGTTTCCTTCACTTTTTATCTTTCCACTTTCGTAATACTCAACAACCTTCTCATCTTTACCACACCCATTCCATAAACCCATCATCAGTATATCACATACAAAACCATTTTGACTAGCGCCAATCGGGCACTGGTTCGTCGAGTCCAGTCGCTCGAGCTGCTAGTTCATCGCCGCTCGGTACTCATCCGAATTCCAGCCCGGATACTGCTCTTCGAGCAAAGCCAGGGTCTGCTCCGTATAGTAGGCATGCCCGGCCGGCGGGAAACGCCACAACTGGCGTTGTTCGGCACTCAACCCGCCGATAAACTGCTGAAATACCGGTGTATTTTTGCCCAGATGGGTATAGTGTCTGAAGCCTTCCCAGTAGTGGTCCGCCCGACCAAAACCGTAGCCCCAGGTAAAACGCTGGCCGTCAGCGCGGGTATAGGCACTGGCGCTATGCCAGCTGAAATTGGTGAAAATGCAGAGCGTACCGCCCTTGCATACAAGGGGTACACAACGAGTCATATCGGCACCGTACTGCTTGGGAATCAGCCTCAGCGGAGCCTGATCCTCATCCACATCCTCCAGATGGATCCAGAAGCCGATCTGTCCGAACTCGCGGTGGTCCTCACTCATCGGCAACAGAGAATTGTTGCCGTTGTCGATATGCAAGCCGGAATCGTCGAAACCAGTACCGCCACCACTGTGGCCGGGATAGCGGGCTATGAGGCAACCCACGCGCATGTGGATCGCATCGGTTTTGAGCCATTTGCGGGCAAATCCAATGCCCTCTTCGTCCATCGCCGCCTGATAAAGTTCTAGTTCTTCATGCGGGAAACAGACCAGCTGGCTGTGTCCGGCCTGATCCTGTGGGGGATCTTCCCTGACTTCTTCCCAGCTGGGTAAGACGCGGCGCTGCGCCGCCTGTAGGGTCTTCAGTTTATCACCACTGATAAAATCTGGAACGATAACAAAGCCCTTTTGATCGAGAGTCTTGAGATCTTCATCCGTCAATTTGCTCATCACTCGCTCCGGTTGAAATTATATAGCTTTCCCGAAAAAAAACCTCTCTTGACCTAAGAAATACTGCGATCCACACCGGGTCAAACTCTGCACTATATTCGATCGGCCAAATCGGATATTGCAATCTTCTGGAGTCAGTGCTTGGCCCTGGTTCGGCGAGCGACTATATTCCGGTTTGAACTCTATCCATAATACCGCTGCAATAAGGAGAACGCTATGTCCCCCTCTCTGCGCATCAAGGATGCCGAACGCCTGACCCTACGCGTACCGTTCACCGAACGGGTACGCCGTTGGAATGCGCTATTGGTATGGCAGTGGCAAATCATCGAAATCATCCGCGTCACCACCGACGATGGCAGCGTTGGTTACGGGGAAACGCTGCCGCACTATACCTGGGGAACGGTTAGCGACGAGGCTCTCGCGCGGGTGCGCGGCTGCAATCCCGCCGAGCTTCTCGGCGACGAGAGTCTCGGTGCCGGTCTGCAAATGGCAATCTACGATGTTGTCGGTAAAGCCCTCGAGGTACCGGTACATCGCCTCTTCAATCTCAAGAAAGTGCGCGATTGGTGTCCAATCGCCTGGTGGAATACCAAAATGAGTCCACAGGACCTGGCCGGCGAAGCAAAGGATGCGGTCGACCAGGGCTATATCTTCCACAAATTCAAGACCCGGCCGTGGTTCGATGTCTACGAACAGGTCGAGGCGATCAGCGCTGTCACCCCCGAGCACTATAGACTCGATATGGACTGGAACGGTATGCTTATGAATGTCGGCACCGCGGTGCCCGTTCTACAGCGACTCGACCAATACGAGCGCGTCGCCATATACGAAGGACCTATTAACCAACAAGATGTCGAGGGCCAGCGCGAACTACGGCGCAAGGTCGCCAAGCCAATCGCCATTCACTTCGGCGCGCCGCCGTTCCACACTGCGGTACGCGAAGCAGTCTGCGACGGTTTTGTCATTGGAGGAGGAATCTCCACTGTATTGAACCAGGGCCAGCTCGCCGCTGAATTCGAAAAACCATTCTGGCTGCAGATGGTGGGAGTCGGTCTGGTGACCGCTCTATCTGCCCATCTCGGCGCGGTACTGAACTTCGCCCAATGGCCGACGATCACCTGTATCAACAACTACACCGACGACCTTTTGACCGAACCCCTGACGATCCGTGGCGGCTATCTGCAAGTTCCCGACGGGCCCGGCCTCGGAGTCGAAGTCGATGAAGCGGCGTTGACGCGCTACGCGATGGATCCTCCCTACCGGCTACCGGACGAACGCCATATCCTCTCTGTCGTATGGCAGGGCGGACGCGTCGTCCACTTCGCCAATATGAAGGACCACTGCTGGCCCCACTTCAGACAGGCCGGCAACGACCCGGCACAGGAGCCCGGCGTCACGCTGGAAATCTGGGACGACGATGGTTCGCGGGAGTGGGCCGATCTCTATGCGCGGGTACAACAAGGCCCCGTGCGCGAACAGCGTTCCTAGTCGACTCCACCCAGACCTTCGAATCGCACCGAAGTCTTGGCGCAAGAGGGCAATAGTAGATCGCGTATGGCAGAGACGAGATTGCACTTTTTTGTGCATCTCATTTTCAGATTGCGTATATTGTCCGCGATCCAACTATAGCTCCTGCTTTGGTCATTGTGATCGGACACCGTACATAGGCGCTATAGCTAGAGTTAGATTTGCAGATCTTCCTCGCACGCGATGAAAGCGATTCGAGCCGCTCCAATCTCCATTGGAAGCACCTCATAAATAAAGGACGCGGACCAGCATGAGTATAGAGGTTACGATAGGTGTAATTATTGGGGCCGTAGCGCTTTACCTGCTGAAGTCTTGGTGGGAAAAGGGCAAGCGCAAAGGGGTCGGTGATCTCTTTGTCTTATTGCTGGGAATACTCGGAGCCACCGTCGGGTTCTTCATTCTGAAATCCTTCGGGATCTTTGGAATTTGAACATCCTCGAGCCCATAGAAAACGGCGTCGTGAAATCGATGCGCTGACTCCTCCCGTCATACTCCTGTCGACAGCGAATCAGCACCACACATAATCCTCGCAAAAAAGTGGTTCTTCTCATTCGTCCATCCGGAACCTTTTGGCTCGGAAAGACGTCTTATACCATGCGGGTCAGACCGACCGCCGGCCTCGGCCCGCCCTCCCTTCCAAGCGGCGAGAGACGCTTCTTTGAAATCCTGTATAGGTGCGTCTCTCGCCGTTTTTTGTCTAACTGGTACCCAGCTCTAAAATGAATAATCATTAGAGCTGCATTCGTGGCATTATTTTCGTTCACGTGCAGTCTACGAAAACCACCCCGAAAAACCCAATACATGTATTTGATTGTGAGGCCTTTGAACTACTTCCGCGGGAAAATCGGTGGACAAAATAGCTATAGAAACCAGTATGCCAATTTAGTGTAGTCTCCCTTCTACTTAGCTATTTATTTTTTACAAAGCAACCAGCGGACTCACTTTTTTCCTGTGAACATTACAGGTTATGTACCAGTCGACCTGAGCCATACCTGTTGGCCGGCTACGAATCTACTAATCATCACTTATAGCAATGTTCAATACTTCTTTGCTATAATCTTCGCGGTCCCAAGAACTAGAACCGATTGAGAATAAAATGACCGTAATCGTAGTGGGAGTCATACTATCAACTAAACGTTTTGCTAATGTAAGAGTTCCCAAAGCACTCGAACCTGTTAGTGCAGTTGAGAAGCTCGCCCCTCCTGTTAGCCACTGCCCGTTTTCCAAAAGCTCTATGGAAAAACCCGGCGGTGTTAGGAATGGCGCCTCCGCAACGAAATTAGATGCAGAAAATTCATATGCATCCTTCGGATCGAAATCCAGTTGTAACTGGAATTGTTTGACCTCCTGCAAGCCTGTTGCTGAGAAAATCAATATAATATCATCTCTTACGATGTAACTATCTATAAATAGGCTATTAATATACTTACCGTTTATTGACGCGGTATAAGTCGTTTTTTCGCCATCGTTCTCCACTTGAACATTTACGCAGTCGACTTTTGAGCACCGATTAAGCTCAAGATCTTCATCTTGTCGAAGTATTAGATTTCCACGTTCATGCCTATAGTTGAGATCTGCAGCCCAATTGTGTTTGTCTAACCCTTTTTCGCAGGAACCAGAAATATGCAACATCGCCTCAGATACAGTATATGTCCCTTGACACGTAGTTCTTACAGACTCGTATTCATCGGGACTCGATATTAAAAAGTGGCTCCGCGCATTAACAGTACCATCTTCAGAAAACTCGTAAATAAAACTGGTACCAACCCCCAAATTATTATTGCCAATGAATTCCCCTGTTGCACCCGCCCACCTTCCTACAACGGTTCTAGCTATATCAGTTCTAAATCGGACATCAGTGACCTCGTTCGCCTCTTTCACACTTGTAAATAATACCCTAGCGCTTGTTGTGAACTCATACGACTCATCTACTCCCAATATCGTCACGAAATTTTCTAGCTCGACATTGGATATTAATAGTCCCTCTGCATCAAGAAATTGTAATTCCCTGAGACTTAACTCGATTCGGTCAGGCGAATTATTGGTCACCTCAACATCATAAGAGATGACCACTTCAATACCATCAGTTTGGGCAGTGAACCACAAGTACTTCCAACGAATACTAAATACGACGCCGGACGTGTCCAACATCACTTGTCCGCTTGACTTCGGCTCTTGGTCGAGTAACGGGGCGGTGGGCTTATAATTGGTGGATTTATCATTACCACTACAGTGAAACAACAAGCCCAATGTTAATAAAAACATTGTTGCTTTGATCTTCTTTATGATCATAACCATTAAAGCATGTTTGGACTGGAGCAAATATAGCTTTTAAGATGCTTAGCTATATCAACAAGATCTTTGAAGTCTGTAGCAGCTATTATGAGGCACTATATAGACGTTTAATTCTATCGCCTTTGAATCACTATAGTGGAAAAAATAGACGTCTTATACCATGCGGGTCAGACCGACCGCCGGCCTCGGCCCGCCCTCCCTTCCAAGCGGCGAGAGACGCTTCTTTGAAATCCTGTATAGGTGCGTCTCTCGCCGTTTTTTATACCTGGACAATTCTCGCTATCGCGATGCCCTTTAGTCCACAGCTTCGCTACCTACCCGCGTGATTGCCGTACCAGCTTTACACTAGCTTCACTACCCTTCCTTGCCGACCGCCTGAATCATCGCGCGAATATAACCGAACTGAAAAGCCCACCCCTGGCGCACGCGATTAGATACCCCCTCGGGCGCCTTATCATCGGGGTGCAGCGGTGCGTGATCCGGCATCAGCATATAGGGGTACTCGGTGCGGTGGAAGATCTGCGCCAATTGGTGCATATCGACGTCCCCCTCATCCGGCCAGACCTCGACAAAATCATTCAGCCTGCCACGAATATTGCGAAAATGGACGTTGAAGATCTTTTTGCGCGCGGAAAAGTAATCCACGATCGGCGGCAATTCCTCGGCTGGATCATCCAGTCCTTCGGCGGCTACTCCACAACAGAAATTGAATCCATGATACGGACTGTCCACCAGCTCGCTGAACCGTTTCAGGCCCTCGAAGACGGGATAGTTCCAAC
Organism: uncultured Gemmatimonadaceae bacterium; assembly: GCA_964520345.1. Taxonomy (GTDB): domain Bacteria; phylum Latescibacterota; class UBA2968; order UBA8231; family UBA8231. The sequence goes on from CAZFMY010000033.1 coordinate 52,877, forward strand.
GCACCTCGCCGCGAAGTTCGGGTGCCGGCGGATCGGGCAGATGGCTGGCCAGCTGAACTTTGTACTCCTCGGCTACCGGTATGACGCGCTCGAGGAAATAAGCGGCTCGCGCGAAGATCTCATCGCGATCGACCCGCCCTCCACGGTGGATCTCGTCGTTGTCGTATTTGGAAAACTCGAACGAACTGAACTGCGAGCCGCCCCGGCCATAGCGCGGTTCCGTCCGCTGGTAGCCCACCACGGAAAAATTATAGTTCAGTCCACGCAGGCCGGCTCTGCCAGCGTTCTCGATCCAGCCGCAGATCGCATCGAGATCCCGATCTCGCTGGGGATCCTGCGCCATGGTGATGCTCTCGGGCATTGGAATATGGATCATCTCCAGTTCCACGCCTTCGGCGGCGGCGGCCTCCCGACCCGCGCGCAGTTGGTCGAGATCGTCGGGGTCGATCGTAGTATCCATATGCGTAACCCCGTGCCGCACCATGAACTGGAGCTCGTGACGCGAAGTGCCAAATCCCTGACAACCTACATACATAATATCTCCTCTCTAATTATTCGACAGGGGATCACGACCGTACCCCATCAAATTGCGATTTCCCACATCATAGTGCTCAACAACAAAAAAACGGCGCAACCGCTGAGCCGATTGCACAATGAACGCTTAACTCGTACACCCAACACTTTCCCATGCCCCGCATATCGATTGCCAAGTCGCAACACTGGCTCTCATTATACAAATAGTATCAGCCGGTCGTGAAGATCACGCTCTCGCCGTATATGGCAATACCCCTATGGCGAACTACCGCGCGAAACTCATATCTCGCGCCCTCATCTAACCCATCGACGGAGCTAGCGTATTCCCCCGTCGATGAAGAGAGTTCAAAATCGGTTTCTTCCCAACTGTGCAGTGGATCCGTCAGCAATTTTTTTAAACGATACTGAAAACCCACCTCGACGTTCTGATTCTCCCCAAGGTCGACCAAATCGGCATTCAGCTGAAAAAGAGCGGGGTTCGCACCCGGTTCCGCAACTCCGGTAATCACCGTGGGAGGTACCAAGCCCAACTCCGCATGAGTAATCTTGAGTACCACGGGATTCGGCCAGCGTCTGTTATTGTAGAGCCTTTGGGTCCGCGCGGCAATGATTCTCAACTCATCGCCTTCCTGACGCCATTCGACTGCAGCGCGTTCCTCCACCTCTATATCGTCCGCCTGTCCCAGCAGGTGTACGGTCGTGCTCTCGCTGGCCCGCACGGAACACAGCGAAATTTCGCGCCGTTGGCGATAGGGCCAGGGATCCTCGCTTTCGACAAATGCATAGACGGTATCGGTCCCGCGCTTAGCAGCCAGCCAGACCTCGCCCTCGAAGGGTATGCGCCAAGGCTCGACCTGGTAGATCGACTCGCCATTGACGAAATTCCACAACGCGATCTCGCGCATCAGTGCTTCCTGCTCGATCGGCAATTCGCCGTTGGGTTTGGGCCCGACATTCAAGAGCAGATTGCCGCCCTTGGCCCGGGTCTCTATCAGCAACTCGATTATCTGAGTGCCCGACTTGTACTGCTCATTGGTCGGCTTGTATTGCCATCCGCTACCCATGGTAACACACGCTTCCCAGGGTTCTGCGGATTGGATGCCCGGAATATATTGCTCGGGCGTTCGAATCGCTCCCCGAGTCACGACGATTTCTGAATCGATTTGCCAGCACAGCTCCCTCAGTCCATCGGATGGCCCATCGAAGAACAAAATATCGATAGAGCCGTAGTTGCTCAGCAATTCGCGCAACTGAGCCTGATTATGTGCAAGCAACCCCTCGCACTCCTCGGGTTTAACCCCGCGATGCAGAGGCAGATTTCGCTGGTAGAGAAAATGGAAATCGTCGGGGGAGAAATAGAGTCCGATGGCAATATCCTGCTTTCTGAATGCTTCGATCACCTCGCCAGTGATATCGCGTCCAAAGGGCGTATTGGCGATATTGAACGGCGTAGTATCCGTGTGAAACATGCAGAATCCCGAATGATGTTTGGTGGTGAAAACCACATAGCGGATTCCCGCGAGGCGGGCCAGTGCCGCCCATTCGTCGGGATCGAACCGTTTGGGATTGAACAGGGCCGGCAGATCCTGCGTGTAGCGATTCAGATAGTCTTCTGAAGCCCCGGCCATCGAATGACCGATCACCGAGCCGATCTGGCTATCTATGCTCCAGTGAATGAAGAGCCCAAAGCCGATCTCGTTGAACCACCGCAGTCTTTCCGCACTATTTCCCGGCAATTCAGAATTGGTCATAGCCATCTCCTACAATTTGTTTTCCGTCGCTCAAACCTGCATCGTCCAGGCAAACGACTCCGGTGCAATACCCTGCGCTCTGGCCCAGTCGACAACTCCATCGCACGGTGCTCCCAAGAGCTGTTTGCGAATATCGTCGACCTGCTCCAATACGGCGCCCTCGGACTGAACGAGGCGCATATTTTCTCTCCGCCCTCCCATCCAGCGATAGCTGTAGCCAAAGATGATCACTTTTGAGAGACGCTGGCTCAGATTCGGCGCCGAGGTGTGAAAGATGCGATTCTCAAAGAGAAATGCATCTCCGGCATTGAGGCACAGATCCACGGTATCCGGCGGATCGATTTCGCCCTGCGCCAGCGGTAGCGGAGTGGGCAGCAGATGCGATCCCGGAGCAAAAAGAGTAAAACCCGACATCGGCTCGCTGAAATCCGTCAGACAATAGCCCACTTTAATCCCTGCTCGAACGATATTCGCGTGTCCCAGATCCTCGGTCATGCCTATATCGCGATGCCACCCGCGCGATGGTTCATCAGCGCGATCCTGTGGAAATTTGTAAATGATCGCCGTAGTGTGCAGGTGGATATTGGGGGATAATAATTGTACGACCAGAGGCACTGTCGCCGAGTGTGCCAGCAAAGGGTGGTACGCAGGTTCCTCGACGATACCCGGACGACGTTGCACATAGGATTGGTCCTCTTTGCGCTCGAACTCGTCGATCATTCGGTCACTGGCGATCGTTAGTTCCCGTATCTCCTGGGGACTCAATGCATCCGGTACCACCAGGTAACCATTGGCGTCAAAAAAACGACGCTGCTCGTCTGCGAGTACGGTCAATTCCATTTTTAAGTGATCTCCTATTCGCGCACTGAATGTATCGCGCCGTGCAGGCCAGCATTATTCGCCTACCCATCCCATCTATCGCCGACCTGGGCACGGAAGCGTCAATTTCAATTCGTTCTCGAATACACTATGTGAAATTTCAGCACGGAACAAAAGGCAGGCAAGCACCCTATCTACAAGATTTTCTGACACCCTGGACTGTCGGTATTGCAGCTTAGCCATTCTGCGATGCCATTATAGCAGTTTCGGCTCCCATCGCCCAATAAGACACAAACAATTGACAATATGAAACTTAGGTCATCTCCAGGAATCGGGTACGCTATTTGCCTGTCTCTACCCTAAACCTATTGCAAGTGGAGATTATGACATGTTCAAACTCAAATCCTGGACCCTGTTAGCTGGTTTAGTCGGCCTTCTTGCCCTCATAGCCTTCACCCTGTGGGATGAGGTCGGAGTGCTGCTGGTTTTGGGCGTGGCCTTCGCCGTGAATTGGTTTTCACTTGAGCGGGGCGCGGCGCTGGTCCTGCGCATGCACCGGGCCCGACCCCTGGCTCGGTGGGAAGCACCGCACTTACACCGAATCGCCGACCAATTGGCCGACCGCGCACAAATTGTCGCGCCCTCGCTAATGATCTATCCGGGCGAAATGCCCAACGCCTTTGCCCTGGACCCCAGAGTCGGAAGAGGGGTTGTTGCGGTGAGTTCAGCCCTGGTGCGTCTGCTCAACAACCGCGAGATCACCGGTGTACTGGCCCACGAATTTGCCCATTTGAAGAATCGGGACAGCCTGCTGAGCATCGCGGCCGGTATCTTTGTACAGGCGATACGATGGGTGAGTCATATCCTGGGCTTGCTGCTCCTCTTAAACCTCATTTTCAGCTCCGACCCGCTTATGGGTAGGGAGTTATGGCCGCTGCTGGCGCTCACAGCACTTGCACCGCTGGCAGCGATCTTCTTGCAGGCAGCCTTGATGCGAACCCGCGAACGCCTGGCCGACCGCGACGCAGCGCACCTGAGCGGGGATCCGCGCGGACTGGCCTCAGCCCTGGACAAGATAACAACATACGGGCGGGAAATGGCGCGATGGTATCGTCGTTTCCGCTTTATCTACACCGCTCCGCCCGAGCGCGGCAGCACCTGGCTGCGCACCCATCCAGAGACCGAAGCAAGGATTCGGGATTTATTGGCACTAGAAGGCACGGTACAAGAACATCCGACTGAGGAGCCGATACGCCAACACCCCGCGCCGGCAAAGACGGCATTTTCAGCAGCGAGATCAGGAGCTCGCAGATCGCCCCGCAAGATCGAGGTAAAAATTCCCCCATCAGCTTCCAGCAGGGGTCGGTCCAGCTACCCCCCTCGATCACTGCACTGGTGGAAAGGTCCGGTGGTGGTCACAGCCTGGCGCAGCCGCTA
>CAZFMY010000034.1:0-7750 GCA_964520345.1 uncultured Gemmatimonadaceae bacterium
CGGTCCTGACATGCGCATAGCCACTGGTATCGTGGACGGGTCGACTCGGATCGAGTGCGCGAGTGATCTCGTAGATCTCCGCCAGTGCGCGACGGTGGACTTCTGGATCGGTACGGGCCTGGCCGATGGTTTCATTAAACGGGGTCCAGGTGATGATCGAGGGGTGGTTGAGATCGCGTTGGACTACTTCTCGCCATTCGCGCTGATGGTTGGCAATGGCCTGAGGTTGGGAGAAATCGGTGCCCCAATCGCAAAATTCGCCCCAGGTTAAATAGCCGAGGTGGTCGGCCCAATAGTGGAAGCGCTCTTCAAAGACCTTCTGGTGCAGGCGGGCTCCATTAAAGCCGGCGGCCTGGGCTAGTTCGATGTCGCGTTGGAGCGCGGCATCGGAAGGAGCCGTCCAGATTCCATCGGGGTAGAATCCCTGATCGAGCACGAAGCGCAGAAAAATGGGTTCGTTGTTGAGGAAGAAGCGATGTCCCTCGATGTGGAATTTGCGCAGTCCGGCATACGAAGACACCTGGTCGATGAGGGATTCGTTGGCAACGAGTTCGAAGCGAAGATCGTAGAGGTGGGGATCGTCGGGGCTCCAGGGATGGGGGTTGGGTACGCTGAGCTCGGTCGATATGCCGCTGTGGGCCGGCATGGTAGCCGTGGCCAATTCCTGGTTTCCGTCCAGGAGTACGGCCCGGAAGTATTGGCCGCGGTAGGTATTGCAGAAGGTTGGTGTCAACGTAAAGCGCGCGTTGTCGAGATCAGGTACGATCCGCACTCGTTCTATATAACTCTGAGGGACCCATTCGAGCCAGACGGTCTGCCAGATACCGGTAGTCCGGGTATAGTGACAGCCGTGTGAGTGCAGATTTTTGCTCTGTTTGCCGCCGGGTTGTAAACCCGAGCGCAGATTGTCGCGGGCCAGCACAACCAGGTCGCCAGCAGCATCACTTAGGGCCGCCGTGATGTCGAAGGTGAATGAAGATGCGCCGCCGTAGTGGATGCCGACGGCCTGACCATTGACAAAGGCATGGCACTCGTAGTCGACCGCACCGAAATGGAGGAGTACTCGGCCCTCAGGCCACTCGGAGGGGACCGCGATAGACCGATGGTACCAGACGGCGGGCATGAAGTCGGTGTGGGCAATCCCCGAGCACCTGCTCTCCGGGCAGAAGGGAATTTCTATTTGCTGGTCTATGGCACTCGGATCTCGATGCCATCCGGCGTCGATTCCTGAGTCGCCGGCATCGATGCAAAAATTCCATTGGCCATTGAGGTTGATCCAGGTACTGCGGTGGAACTGAGGTCGGGGATGTTCAGGGCGGGGGATCGACATTAGTCAGCTGCGTTGGAGAAAGTGGTCTATGGTTTGAGCGAGGTGGTCTACGAGGCGGGTGATGCCGGCTTCGCCCCGTGCGGCCGAAGCACGGCGTGCATCTACTCCCATCTGGGCATAGAGCGGTGCGGCTGGATCGAATTCGACCTTGGGATGCTGGCGGTCCAGTGGAGGAGCTTTAGCACCGGGCCAGACACTTGCATCGCGGCCGGGGGTTAAGGCGTCGAGTTCGACTAGCTCAGGAAAGAGCGCCAGGCCGAAGGAGGTTTCCTCGCAGGCGGCGTGATCCCCCTGGAGTTGAACGGCTTCACCGCAAATATCTACTTCGGTTCCTGCGAGGATCAATGCGGCCGGGAACTCGTCTCGTAAAGCGGGAATCTCGGTATTGAGTATGCTCTGCCAGGGATAGTGGCCAGCCATAAGCACCAGGACGCGGAAACCATAGGATAGGAGTTGACGCGCGGTCTCGGCGAGTATCGAAGAAGTGGCTTCTGGAGTCTGGTAATGGGTCCATTTGAAAACGTCGTGACCGCCAATACCACCCCACCACATTACCGGCAAGAGGACGCCGCCGGTACGCGCGGCTAAGCGATGGCAGAGGCGTTCGGCTTTGAGACCGTCGAAACCGATGGGAAGGTGCCAGCCATGGTGTTCGAGCAGGCCCAGGGGCCAGTACGCGATGGGGGCATCAGCGACTAGCTCCTCAAGCTGGTCTGGACGGAGTTCTTCGTAGCGTTTCCAAGAGGCCATTGGCGGTTTTCCGAGCTTGTGATCAGTGGTTTGGAGTCTTAGTGCGAAACACTATCTCAACGTTTGCCGTTTGTTTGTCGAGAGAGCCGCTTTAAGCGGATTTATCGATGTGAAATCCGCCTGGTCGCCTGGCGAGACTCTAGCGATCCATTCGCATGGGCTCAAGTGATTGCGACCGGCACTGCACTGTATAGCATGGCTTGGTCTCTTAGGTATGTCAAGGTTTTGTCGCTGGGGAGTGTGGCTTATATTGGCTGGAGAAAGGAGTAGGCGATGATTGTTGATACTCATGCTCATATCTACCACGGAGATGATGAGCAGTACCCGATGAAAGAAGACCCCTTCAGGCCGGTGCCAGGTATAGGGACCATCGAACACTTGCGGCGCGAGGCAGCGGCAAACGGTGTCGATCGCGTGGTGCTGATCCAGACCGGATCGGCGTATCATTGGGATAATCGATTATTAGCCGATACGGCCAGGGCCAATCCAGAGTGGACGGTTGGAGTTTGCACTTTGAACCCGCTAGGGGCTGATAGTCCCGATGAGTTGGAGCGGTTGGTTTCCGATTATAATGTCAAAGGAGTTCGAGTCGAGAGCACTCCGGTGGGTTACCGCCATCCTGATGCGGAGCGGCTCTGGCGGCGTGCTGGTGAAGTGGGTGCGGTGATTTGCGCCCATCTGCGTCAGGATGCTCTGGGCGAATTGGCGGTTTTGCTCGAGCTTTTCCCAGAGGTGCCCGTGGTCTTGGATCACTGCGCCTATCCTGTGGCTGCTGCAGGAATCGATGATCTGGCGTTGCGCCAGATGGCTGAATTAGTTCGCTTTGGACAACTCTATGCCAAGCTGACTTTTGCCGTAACCAGTTCGGAACAAGAATATCCCTTTGCCGATACCCATGCGCAATTGCGTTATGTCCTCGAGACCTTTGGCCCCGAACGTTGTATCTGGGGGTCGGATTTTCCCTGCGAGCACTGGTTGAAGAAGGCGACGTACGCAGAGCACTTAGCGGTTTTTGTGGACGAATTGGGGCTGGATGCGGCGGAGCGTGAGCAGGTATTAGGGGGGACTGCACTGGGGTTGTTTTTCGAAAATTAGTCTGGCTGTTTGGGGTGGATTGGCGCTTGGCGCCAATATATCGAAACCGGGGTTTGTACCTTTCTATTATCCAAGTCGAGATGCAAAATGGCAGCGGTTGCAGTTATCGGGCCGGCAACAATCGATCGCGTGGTCCAGGGTTGTACACAGGTCTGCCAATGCGGAGGGGTAGTCACTTATGCCGGATTGACCTTTGCGAATTTGGGCTTGGATACGCGGGTGTTGACCAATATTGCTGCCGCCAACCGGTCGATGCTGGCATTTTTGCAACAGAGTGGTATTGGGGTCCACATCGGTGAGAGTCCGGATACTACCCGCTTTGTCAATTTCGTCGATGGCGATCAACGGCAGCAGGAAGTGCCATCCCGGGCCGCACCGATTGGAGCGGGGCAACTCGAGCCGGTACTTCTAGGCGTTGAACACGTGCATCTGGGTCCGCTGGCTCCGGGTGATCTGTGCTCTGAAGTTCTCGAGGCATTCGGAGCAGATATTCGCGTAAGCCTGGATATCCAGGGGTACGTACGGCAGGTCGAGGACGATCGAGTGATTCCGGGTATTTCGACCGATCTACTTGCGGCTCTGCAGAGCGCCGATTTGGTCAAAGCCTCCCTTGACGAATTGGAACTGGTGCTTGTGCACTTCGGACAGACATTGGTTCAGTTGATGCGCGATTGCGCGATTGCGGAGTGGGTCGTTACCGATGGTTCACGTGGTGGTTGGATCATGGACCCGGCCGGAAGACGGACCGAATTTGCTGCGGATCACATAGGGCAACTTGTCGATCCGACCGGGGCTGGCGATGTATTTTTTGCTGCGTATTTAGTGGCGCGACTGCATCGGCGAGATAAAGTGGAATCGGCAGCGAGCTTCGCGGCGGCTTTAGCCGCGCGACAGGTAGCAGGCCTTTTCATCAAGGGGTCTACATTGCAACTGGAAGATGGACCCTTCGATGGATGAGACGAGCACCCGATATGGGGAGGTTGGGCTGGTTTTGCCGCTGGGCTTCAATGGGATACGGGGGGATTAAAAAGAGACTCGGGATACGAAGGGTACAGCGTCTGGCTGTCCTAGGTGCCGGCGTCTTTGCTCGAGTTTAGCACTCCGCACCGCGTACTTCGCCGCCGAAATGCTGCATGCGTTCCTCGGTATCGATCTGGCCGGCGTTGGCAGGCTGGTAGTGCAGTTGTAGGGCTCGGCGAGGTTGCTGTGATTGATTGCAGGGACTGCCGTGGTGGAGCATGCCGTGCCAGAAGAGACAGCCCCCGGGGGCCAAGGGCACGATGACATCGCGTTCTTTCTGGACTTCGGTGTCGCAAATCTGCCAATCGCGACGCTTGAAGTGATTGACCGGGCCTTCGTTGTGAGTGCCGGGCATTATGTGCAGACAACCGTTTTCAGGGGTAGCATGGTCGAGGGAGATCCAGATTCCGATGACTGTTGTGCCTATAGGGTAGTTGAAATAGGCGCAGTCCTGATGCCAGGGTTTTTCGCGACCTCCGGGTGGTTTTAGCAGGGCCATCTCCTGAAAGATGATCGGCTCATCGTCCATCAAAAGTCCCAGGGCGTGTAAAAGGTCTGCATCGGCGGCCAGAGCTTGGAAGCGCGGATCGTAGTCGACAAAGTTCATAAGTTTGCGTACGGCTAGACGGCGGGCGGAGCCGGTCAACTCTGTACCGCGAGCATGAGCTTCCAATTGTAAGCCGCGAAATTCGGGATTCTTTCCATCGATCAAGTCGTAGATCGCGTTGCAGGCCGCATCGATTTGGGTGCTAGAAAACGCCTGATCGATGACCAGATAGCCATGCTGGTGGAAAAAAGCTAAGTGCTCGGGGCCGATCTCGGCAAAGCTGGGGATGGATTGGGCCAAGGTGCGGTTGCGGTATAGATGGGGGTCGTGCTCGTCTACCGCAATCTCTTCATCGATGGGGGACTGTGTACGGGCCATGGGTTTTTAGTTCAGTTGGATTGCCTTTTTTCTTCAGCGTCGATTTCGTCCTGAAAAGCTTTGATTTCGGGCTTTACTTGGCTCTCGTAGCAGTCGGGGCAGATGCTGTGACTGAAGGCCACATCGGCCCGGGTTTCAACAAAGCGCTCGACCTGTTGCCAGTAGTTTTGATCGTCGCGAATTTTCTTACAGTAAGAACATATCGGCAGAAGGCCCTGAAGATGTTTCTCGCGCCGGGTTGACTCTTCGAGCTGGCGCACTCGATCCGCCAGGGTCGTCTGTAGACCGATGATGCGAGATCCGACTGCGATTCGCGCGCGCAATTCTTTGCGGTCAAAGGGTTTATTCAAGTAGTCGTCGGCACCTGAATCGAGCGCTTCGGTAATATCGTCTACCGTATTACGAGTCGTAAGCATGACGATATAGAGGTGTTGAATCGCAGATTCTAAGCGGGCTTTGCGACAGATCTCAACCCCGTCGAGATACGGCATCATCCAGTCGAGGATCGCCAGTTTAGGGCCGTCCTTTTCCAGCAGGGCATCGTAGGCCTGCTGGCCGTCTTTGGTACTTACCACTTCGTGGCCCCATCGACTGAGAGTTGTCTCGAGCAAGAGCCGAGAAGTCTCGTCGTCTTCGGCGATCAGGATCTTCATGGCGTCCTCTTTAAGAACTAACTTTTTACACCATTCTCAGTTTGAGGCGGTTGGTCTTTAGCGAGAATGGCCATGGGGATTAGCACACAATAACCCAATACAAGAAGTACCGGAGCCAAGGTTAGGGATAGGAAGCCGTCGGCAGGTGGAATCCGTAGAAAGACATAACCGAGTAAGATAATACATAGACCGGTTAGGGCTAAGGTCCAGTTTTTACGCGTAAAAGGTAAGTCTCGTTGTTCTGACATAGTTAGCGTATGAGGCCTCTATCTCTGTTTTTCGCGCAGTCGAGCTGCACGGCCTTTGCGGCCACGCAGATAAAATAGGCGCGCTCGCCGCACCCGGCTCTGGCGCAGGCGCTCGATTCTGGCGATGCGTGGCGAGTGTACTGGAAAGATCCGCTCGACAGTAATACCCTGGGTGACCTTGCGCATGGTGAAGGTCTCCTGTATACCGCCGCCTTTGCGCTGGATGACAGTGCCTTCGAAGATCTGCGTACGTTCTTTATCTCCCTCGATGACTCTTACGTGTACCCGTAGAGTATCGCCCGCACTGAATTCGGGAAGATCTGTTTTGAATTGGTCGGAAGTCAACTCCCGCATAATACTCGTATCCATTGTGCTACCTTTTCTTTTATGGGGCTTCTACCAGCCCTTGCTTGTGCCAGTTGGCTATGAGTTCTTCTTCTTCTTCATCGAGCGCGACCCGCTCCAGCAAGTCTGGACGGCGTTCGAAGGTGCGCTTGAGGGCTTGGCGCCGACGCCAGCGATCTACGCTGGCATGGTCGCCCGATAAGAGCACCTCAGGAACGCGCTGACCGTGAAAGTCGGCTGGCCTGGCATACCAGGGGCAATCGAGTACGGCCTCTTGAAAAGAGTCTTCCAGGGCCGAAGAGAAGTTGCCGAGGACGCCCGGTATGAGTCGCGCTACGGCGTCGATAAGGACCAGGGAGGCTGGTTCTCCTCCGGTGAGCACGTAGTCGCCGATAGAGATCTCCTGATCGATAACCGTTGTGCGGAGCCGTTCATCGATTCCCCTGTAATGTCCGCAGAGCAGCACTAAATGCTGCTTAAGCGAGAGCTCAATGGCGAGTGCCTGATCGAGAGGCTGCCCGTCAGCCGTCAGGTAAATACAATGCCCCGCGCTCAAGTCCCGATCCTGCCAGAGTTGGTAAACAGGCTCTGGTTTGAGGACCATGCCCCCTCCACCGCCGTAGGGTTCGCTATCGACGGTGCGGTGTTTGTCGGTTGCGCAATCGCGCGGGTCATGGGTCTGGATCGTTAATAAATTCCGATCGATAGCCCTGCCCATCATGCTGGTCGACAGGGGGGTAGTGAAAAAATCTGGAAAGAGTGTGACGATATCTATGTTCACTATCCGATCAACTCCTCAATACCCTGGACGACTACGCGACCCGGTCCGATTTCAATAATGAAGTCGCTGATGGCCGGGATCAGGATTTCCCCTTTGGCCCCTTGGACCACGTAGACATCAGTACTCGGCATTTGCATGACTTCGGTGATCCGGCCCAACTCTCGCTCGTCCAGATCAACGACTGCACAATTGATCAATTCATCGATATAGTAGGTCCCCTCAGGTAAGGGGGCCAGCTGTTCCGAAGAAATGGTAACATAGCGCCCTACTAATTCAGCTCGGGCTTCTTCGGGAGAATCGATCTCGCCGAATTTGAGCAGGAGTCCCTTGGCATCAACGCGCCAGCGTTCAAGCTTGGAGGTTCGGTCCGAACGTCCCTCGGACTGGAGGACGACGGTATTTAAAGTATTGAACCGTTCAAGGCTATGGGTCAGCGTCTCAGCCCTGACTTCGCCGTGCACGCCTCGAGTGCGAGAAATATAGGCTACGGCAATGCGCGGTGCCGGGTCAGTTGACACGCTGGATTCGCGAACCTCTCTGCATGTATGCTCCTATTTCGCTTCGGCAGTCGGGGCCTCTCCTGCTTCGGCAGTCGGGGCCTCT
>CAZFMY010000034.1:7850-57278 GCA_964520345.1 uncultured Gemmatimonadaceae bacterium
GGAGCTTCTTCTGCTTCGGCAGCCGGGGCTTCTTCTGCTTCGGCAGCCGGGGCTTGTGCAGGCATGGCGGCTATTTTGCGTCGGCGCTTCGGCTTGTCACGGGTAAGTGCGTCTTCACGCACGGTGCTTTCTCGTCCCTTCCAACGAGCTAATACGCCTTGGCTCTCGAAGAGCGCAGAAACGGTCTCACTCATCTGGGCACCGTTGTTGAGCCATTCAATAGCCCGTTCGGCGTCAATTTTAACACTGGAGTGCAGGGGATCGTAAGTGCCTAGCTGTGCCAGGGCTCGCCCATTGCGGGCGGAACTGACGTTCATAGCTACGATCCGATAATAAGGCTGTTTGCGTTTGCCTATTCTCGAAAGGCGAAGTTTGACCAATGCTATTCTCCTTGGCGTGAGTGTCTTGAAATGCTCTCTAGCCCGCGAAGGGCATTTTCATCTTCATGCGGCCACCTTTGGAGCGGCCCATTTGTTTCATCATCTTCTGCATCATCTGAAACTGTTTGATCAGTTGGTTGACATCCTGTACGCTGGTGCCACTGCCGAGAGCGATCCGCTTGCGCCGGCTGCCGTTGAGGATCTTGGGCAGGACCCGCTCTTGGCGAGTCATCGAATTGATGATGGCCTCGACCTGGGAGAAGGCGTCTTCCTCGACCTGCATCCCTTTCATCGCCTTGCTGGCTCCGGGGATCATACCCATGAGCTGATCGAGTGGCCCCATTCGACGTACCGCTTGTAACTGCTCGAGAAAATCCTCAAAAGTGAAGGATGCCTTGCGCAGTTTTTCTTCCATCTGCCGGGCTTTATCCTTCTCGATGGCTTGTTCGGCCTTTTCGACCAGCGAGAGGATATCGCCCATCCCGAGAATGCGCGAGGCCATGCGATCCGGATGGAAGGCTTCGAGATCTTCTACCTTTTCGCCGGTGCCGATGAATTTAATCGGTGCTCCGGTAACCTGACGGATCGAGAGTGCGGCACCACCGCGGGCATCGCTGTCGAGTTTGGTCAGCACACAGCCGGTGAAAGCCAGTCGTTGGTGGAAGCGGTCGGCGGTTTCGACTGCGTCTTGGCCCAGCATGCTATCGGCTACGAAGAGAATTTCGTGTGGCGAGACCGCCTGCTGGATACGGTCCAATTCGTCCATCATTTCCCCATCGATGCTCAGGCGACCTGCGGTATCCAGAACTGCGATACTGCGATTGGTCTGTCGGGCCTCCTGGACTCCGCGGCGGCAGATCTCGACCGGATCGGATCCAGCGGGCTGGCTGAAAACGGGTACTTCGATGGAAGTGCCCAGGGTGTGGAGTTGCTCAACTGCGGCAGGGCGGTACACATCGGCAGCAATCAATAATGGCGGCCGTCCCTTTTCTTTGAACTGACGGGCGAGCTTGGCGGCGATGGTCGTCTTGCCGCACCCCTGAAGTCCGACCAGCATGATGACCGTAGGGGGTTGTTCGGCGAGTTGGACTGGACTGCTGTTGCCCCCCAGAAGGGCGACTAGCTCATCGTGAACTATTCTGACCAACTGCTGGCCGGGCGTCAGGCTCTTGAGGACATCCTGGCCTAGGGCCTGTTCTTTAACCCGTTGGATAAAGAGCTTGGCGACCTTGAAGTTGACGTCGGCTTCGAGCAGGGAGCGGCGGACTTCGCGCAGAGTCTCATCGACGTTGCGCTCGGTAATCCGGCCTTGTCCGCGGAGCGAGCGGAATATGTCCTCAAAGCGTTCGCTGAGTTGGTCAAACATAGTCGAAATATATAGTTAAATAGGCAAAAAACCTAAATATAGGACAATATATAAATAGGGCAATAGAGGAAGGTGGGTATTAAGGGGTGCTCATTCGCGTAGAGCATCGATTGCTCGTGCAGGATTATCGGCGCGAAAAACGGCTGATCCGGCAACGAGCAATCGGGCACCGGCCTGGCGACAGGCAGCGGCGTTGTCGGTGTTAACGCCACCGTCAATCTCAATCGGCAGGTCGAGTCCTCGGCGCTCTATCTCCCCAGCGAGGCGGCGGACTTTTTCCAGGGCCTGTGGCTGGAATGCTTGGCCGCCGAAGCCAGGTTCGACCGACATGACCAGAGCTAAATCCAGGTCTTCGAGATAAGGGTAAAGCGCATCTACGGGCGTGGAGGGGTTGACGGCCAGGCCACATTTGAGGTCGTGGTCGCGGATGGCGGCAAGTACGACTTCTGTATCGTGTTCAAGCTCCACATGTACGGTCAGTGAGTCGGACCCCGCTTCTTTGAACGGGGCGATAAACGGGAGGGGATTTTGCAGCATCAAGTGGGTATCGAGGTCGAGCTGGGTGACTTTGCGCACCGCCTCGACAACGGGAATGCCGAAGCTGAGATTGGGAACGAAGAGTCCATCCATGATATCGAGGTGGAGGAAAGAGGCTCCTCCTTGTTCTACGCGGTGTATTTCCTCGGCTAAGTGGGCGAAGTCGGCGGCTAGGAGGGATGGGGCTATTTGCGGGTTATTCATGGCTTCACTCAGCTATTGGTTGACTGGGGATTGGGGAAAGTTCAGCGACGCTCAAGACCAGGTCGATTCGACTTTGGCGCAGGGCGCGTTCTCGATGATCGGGGGTTTGTGCGAGAATGGTGCCGATCGGTTGTTGGTTGTCGACGCGGTTGTCGATTTTTCCAAGGCGCATCTCGTATTTGCGCAGGGTGTCTTCCACGACCTCTATGGACAGACCGACCAGGTTTGGAATTCGTTTGGGGGCGGTGGATGGACCATTGCTGATCTTTAAATCGACCAGGCTGCCGCTGGGTAGCCGGGTACCGGCAGAAGGTGTTTGATTGACAATGGCGTCTTCGGGGATAGAGTTGGAGGAGAGATAGAATATTTCTCCTATTTTCAGCTGATTTCCCTCCAATTGCAGACGTGCTTCGCGAAGGCTGACCCGGCGCACATCGGGGACTTCATAGTAGCGCGGTCCTTTGCTCAGCGTTACGACGATACGGCGTCCCTTTTTGATGCGTTGTCCAAGGGCGGGATCCTGATCGATAACGGCACCGGCTGAAATGGTTGGGTGGTGCAGAGAATCGCCGATGGCGATTCCCAATCCCCATTGATCGAGGAGGAGCGTCGCTTTGGGGACGGTGAGATTCTGGAGGTTGGGTGCGCGGATACTGGGCACATCGACGAGATAGGGCATGACGACCGAGTCGAGTAGGGCCAACCCAATTACCGCAGCCAGGGTTATTGCCGTCAATATCAGGCTGATTTGGCGGATAATCTTTTTCATGGTGTAGTTTTGCGGATCCGTGCGGCAAAACTGCCGTCGCCGGGATGGTGGCCCGGGATGGTCAGGATATAACGTTTGGCCCAGGGCTGGTTGGGAAAGTAGGTATCAGCGCGTTCCAACTGAGCCGTGGATACCTGATTTAGAAAATGCTCGACTACTCCTTCGTTTTCCTCCTCTTCCAGACTGCAAGTGCTGTAGACCAGTGATCCTCCGGGCCGCAGGTGTTCATAGGCGCGTTGCAGGAGCAATGATTGGCGGTTCGTCAGATCCTTGAGTTCGTCGGGTTTGCGGCGCCAGCGGGCATCCGGTCGACGTCCGAGTACACCCGTGGAACTGCAGGGAACATCGACGAGTACGCGATCGAAGAGGCCAGTGCCGGGGGTTGTTCCGTCTCGGACTACCGGGTGAAGATTCCTCAGCCTGAGTCGTTGCGCATTTTCGCGTACCCGCTGCAGTCGCGAAGCTGATATATCGGTGGCGACGACCAGGCCGCGGTCATCCATGGCGATGGCAGCCTGGGTCGCCTTGCCGCCGGGTGCACTGCACAAGTCGAGCAGGTGTTCACCTGGCTGTGGGTCGAGTAGGGCAACGGCCAGGGCGGCATTTGGATC
The DNA here is from genome assembly GCA_964520345.1 of uncultured Gemmatimonadaceae bacterium. GTDB lineage: Bacteria > Latescibacterota > UBA2968 > UBA8231 > UBA8231. The sequence continues at coordinate 11,718 of CAZFMY010000034.1, forward strand.
CTGTACTTGGAATTGGCCTTGATCGTAGGCATGGGAGGCGAAGATCTTGGCGCCGTTTGCCGCTTTGAAAAAGCCCGGAAGAGGACCGACCGGTTCAAGATCGAGTTCGCTGGCTAAATTTGGATGGGCCCGAAGGGGGTGGAGGCGAAGGTTGAGTTGGGAGGGTTGATTGTTGGTCGCGAGTATGGTCTTGACGAATTCATTATCCCAACGCTGAATCCAGCGCTCGACCAGCCATTCGGGGTGGGAGTAGTAGATGGCCATATAGCGCAATGGTTCCCGTTGGGGATCGGGGTACTGGATTTGCGTCTTTTGGCGCAGGATCTTGCGGAGTACGGCGTTGACCAGCGAAGCGATGCCGCGGTGGGTGAAATGCTTGGCTAGTTCAACCGAAGTGTGGACGGTGGCTCGTTGGGGCACCCGGTCGAGCCAGAAAAACTCGTAGGTGCCCAGACGCAGAATATGCCGGGCCCAGGGTGAGAGTTCATCGATTGGACGCGAGCAGCAAGGGGCAATAATCCAATCCAGCCGCTTTTGCCACCTCACGGCTCCTATAGCCAAGTGTCGGGCGAAACGCGCATCGCGGTTATCGGACAGTTTGGCATCGAGAGCCTGCAGCAGTTCATCGAAGGAGGCACTTTGTTTTTCCAACTCGCAGAGCAGGATCGCAGCAGCGGCGCGGGCGGGGTCGGGTGGAGTCATAGAGTTCAACGCAAGAGGAGCATCGCGCGGTGCTCCTCTTGTTGATCGCTTCTCAGGCGATAAATGTAGATGCCACTGGCCACGGGGTGACCAGCCCCGGTGCGGCCATCCCAATGGATCGCGTGGTGACCGGGAAGTGCGTTGGATGCAAAGGGGGTTGCTACTTTTTGACCCGCGAGGTCAAAAATGGCCAACTGGGCAAAACGGGAGTCGCCCGGGGGAATATTGAAAGGTATTGTGGTGCTGGAGTTAAAGGGATTGGGGTAGTTTGGTTCCAAGGTCAATGCGTTCGGCAGAGCGTCGGTTTGGGTCAGGACGGCGGTGATAGGGCTCTGCCAGCGCACCTGACCATGAGTACAGAGATTGGCGCTATCACTGCAGACTTCGAGTGCTACAGTTGTTTCTTGCGCTGAGGCACCTGATTCGGCATCGAGAAGTAGATGGGCATTGCCCCGTTGGTCGCTGGAGGAAAGGATTTGCTCTGATGTTTGGGCTTCGATGAGGCGAATCTCTTCGCCAAGCAGTGCATAGACTGAGCCTGGACCGCGGTTGTCGATGGTCCAGGTAAAAATTTCGCTAACACTGAAGCGTCCAGCATCGAGGAGGCGAGTTGTTATCAACGCTTCGCCAACGCTTTGGTCGGCGATTTGGCCGGAGTTGCTGGGGGAAAAAAGGAGGTCTTTGCTAGTGGGGCGGAGAAAAATACCACGCGACAAAGCCTGGCCCCCGTCGTCGCAGTAATTGCCCAAGACCACGGCCTGAATCGGGCGGATGGTATCTCGCTCGGTATAGGAAGGGCCTAGCGAAACGACATCGAGATGAATATCTATCGGGGTCGTTGGATCGATGCCAGCGGCAATTTCAAAACCCACTTGGGCGAGGGAGCCTTCGCCGACCAAGCCCTGATCGCCAAAGATGGCCATGCCCCATTCGGCGCGGTTGCCTTCCAGTTGTGGTGGGCCAGGGGCGATGAAGGCCTCAGATTCGGTTGTTGAACCCAGAGAGCCAAAGGCTGAGGCTATAGCATCAGGAGGTGCCCAACTGAATTCGAACTTAATCTGACGTACGTCGCTCATATTGCTCGCGTTTACACTCAACTCGATAGCATTGCCGGTGTTGAGTCCGCAGGGAGGGCTCAACGCAGCAACCTGAATCTCGACTTCTGAATTGGGTCCCGCCGAAGAGATTCTGGGCAAAAAGCAGGCGAGTATAGCGAGATAGATTAGGAACAATGCACTTTCCCGGAAGGGTAAAGGAGGGCCAGAAAGGTTTAGAACCTCCTTTTTAAATGTACGCAACCCAAGAGGTAGAGCAAGCGCAAAGATGAGCTCTTGACGGGTTTTTGCGCTGCGAAGTATATTGTCTTGATCTGAAGGCTTCCTCTCTTTCTACTTCGCTGTGGACTTAAGAGTAGATGCGTCTTTATCCCTTTTGGAATATCATTCACGCCGATCCATACGATGATCTGGTCGACGTTCTGCTAAAGGCCCGTGGCCTGACCCGCGAATCGTTGCGGGTTGGTTCCGAATCACTGTATGCGCCCGAGCTTTTGCAGGATATGTCCGTCGCAGTCGATCACTTGGAGCGCGCGATTCGCAGCGGCGATAAGATCGTCGTTTATGGCGACTACGACGTAGATGGAGTTTGTAGTACGGCGGTCATTCTCGATTTCATGAAGCGGGTGGGGGCCGAGTGCGATTTTCTTTTGCCCGACCGCCACAAGGACGGCTATGGTCTCAAGCCCTCCGGTGTCGAGCGTGCGCTGGAAAAGGGCGCGCGCCTTATCGTTACCGTAGATAATGGTATCTCTGCATTCGAGGCGCTGGAGTTGGCTGCCGGGCACGGGATCGGCGTCATCGTCGTCGATCACCACCACCAACTCGAGGAGTTGCCGCGTGCTTTAGCGATCGTCAATCCCAACCGTCGCGATTGCCGCTATCCGTTCAAAGGATTGGCCGGAGTAGGGGTTACCTTCAAACTGGTGCAAGCCCTCAGCAGCCTTTTCCTCGAAGGTGAGGAGCGTCGGCGCTATCTCAACGGTCTACTCGATCTGGTAGCGCTGGGAACCGTGGCCGATGTCATGCCGGTACTGGGAGAAAATCGCTTGTATATTCAGCACGGTCTCAAAATTCTCCAGCAGACTACGCGTCCCGGTATTCGCTATCTCAAGGACGTTGCCGGTTATAAGGATAAGCCTCTCAAAACCACCAGCCTGGGGTTCCATCTGGGTCCGCGGCTCAATGTTGCGGGTCGCTTGGAGACTCCCGATTTGGCGCTGCAATTACTCAGGACTTCAAGTGATGGGGAAGCAGCTCAGTTGGCCGATGAACTCAATAAGCTCAATGCCAGGCGCCAGGCATTGCAGCGTGAGGGGATAGAAGAAGCCGAGGAATTGGTCAGTGCGGAAGATCTGGATCGGGATCGCATCATCGTGGTGCTCGGAGAATGGAAATTGGGGATTGTCGGTTTGCTGGCCAGTAAATTATCCGAAAAGCATTCCCGACCTGCTGTCGTATGTACCGCAGACACTGGAAACGAGATCTATCTAGGGTCGGCGCGAAGTATTCCAGGGTATGATATAAGCCAGGGGATAAGTACTTGCGCCGAGCATCTAGAGACTTATGGAGGGCATCCGGCTGCAGCCGGTTTTTCGCTCGAGGCCGATTCTTTTGAAGCCTTCCGCCTGGCGCTGATCAGGCATGCTAACGATCATATTGACGAGGAGGATATGCGTCCTAGCCTGGATGTCGATCTAATGCTTAATTCGGCTGATTTGAGCGTGCGCACCGTGGCGAAACTCGCCGAGTTGGAACCCTTCGGCAATGGACTTGAACCGCCCGTCTTTGGCCTTGAAGAGTGTCGGGTGATATCAGTGCGTCAGATCGGCAAAGGCGGACTCCATTTAAAAGCCGAATTGGAAGCTGGAGGTCGGAGTTGTGCTGCCCTTTGGTGGAATCAGGGCGCTTTGTTTCCAGCCATCAAGCCCGGGCAGCGGCTGAGCGTGGCTTTCACGCTAGAAGAGGATACCTATGCGGGTAATGGTGCTGTTCAGATGGTTGTTAAGGATATGTACTCTCGGGAGCAAGCATGATAAGTTCTGAATACACTAAGGATCTCTGCGTCAGAGATTGTGATGCCAAAATTGTATTTCTCGTTATTGATGGATTGGGCGGGTTGCCACACCCCGAAACTGGTAAGTCTGAATTGGAGGCGGCAGACCTTCCGAACCTCGATGCACTGGCGCGGAGTGGCACCTGCGGCTTAATCTCGCCTTTGGGGCCTGGGTTTACTCCCGGTAGCGGTCCGGCCCATCTGGCCCTCTTTGGCTATGATCCCTGGAGGAACGAGATTGGTCGAGGCGCGCTCTCGGCATTGGGGTTGGGGCTCGACTTTGCCCGGGGTGATGTGGCTGCACGCATCAACTTTTGCACCGTTGACGGTGAGGGACGGGTGCAGGATCGGCGCGCGGGTCGGATCTCGACCGAAGAGGGGCGGAAACTCTGCCAGATTTTGCAGGCGGTCGAGATTCCGGGAGTCGAGCTAATGGTGCGGGCCGAAATGGAGTATCGGGCCGGGGTGGTATTTCGCGGCGAGGGTTTGGGCGATCAGGTTTCCGATTCGGATCCCCAGATAACGGGCGTTCCGCCCAGCCCACTAAGGTCGCTGGCTCCAGGGTCTGAGCGCACCGTTGAGGTGGCCAACGCATTCCTCGAGCAGACCGCAGAATTGCTCGTAGCAGAGAGTCCGGCCAATATGGTGTTGATTCGCGGTTTTGGGTGCTATCCAGAGCTGGTGCAAATGGACGAAGCCTATGGCCTCAAGGCATTGGGAATAGCTGGGTACCCGATGTATCGCGGCGTCGCTAATGCGGTGGGTATGGATGTGGTGGAAGTTAATTGGGATCTCGAATCAGAGTGTGCCTTGCTCGAGGAGCGCTACGGCGAATATGATTTTTTCTACATGCATGTGAAAAAAACAGATAGTGCAGGGGAGGATGGCAACTTCGACTTGAAAACGCAGTTGCTTGCAGAGGTGGATGCTTGTATACCCAGGCTCTTAGCACTGGAACCAGAGGTATTGGTCGTTACTGGCGACCATTCTACTCCCTCGATTATGGGCAGTCACAGCTGGCATCCGGTGCCCACCGCGATTGTGGGCAAGTGGGCTTTGGCTGATGCGGCGAGCGAGTTTTCTGAGCGCGGTTGCGCGGAGGGCAGTCTCGGGGTGATTCCTTCGACAAGTCTGATGGCGCTATCTTTGGCCCACGCTCGCCGGCTCAATAAATTCGGGGCTTGAGATGATTCCTCCATTGCGCATCGCCCATCGCGGTGCATCGGGGAATGGCCTGGCCCCGGAGAATACACTGGCTGCCTGTGAAAAGGCCATCCAGATCGGCGTCGATATGATCGAGATCGACGTGCACCTCACTCGCGATGGCGAGGTCGTGGTTTTACACGATCCGGCGATCGATCGGACGACCGATCGCACGGGCCTGGTAGCCAATCTCTACAGTGATGAAGTGCGTCGAGCCGATGCCGGCAGCTGGTTTGGGACGGATTTTGCCGGTGAACGAGTCCCACTGCTCGAAGAAGTGCTGGATTTGGCCAGGCACCGGGCCGTGGTTCTGATAGAGATTAAAGCCGATTTCATCACTGAACGCGTTCTGCGGGTGATCGAGACGGTAGGCGCTGCCGAGCACGTGGTCCTGCAATCCTTCAATACCGACACGGTTGAAAGAGTTAATTTGTTGGCTCCTACGCTGCCGACTGCACTCTTGATCGGCCAATTGCCAACGACGCCTTCGCGAGTGCGGGCTCGCCGGATAATACGGCAGGTGCTCCAGGTTGGTGCCAACGCTCTGGCCATTTGGCATGCGACCCTGACCCCGCCTTTCTTCGAAGAGATGCGTAAGCGGGGCGTTGCAGTTTGGGCTTGGACGGTAGATCAGGATATCATCATGCGCGATCTGACACAAATGGGAATTCAGGGAATTATCACCAACTATCCCGACCAGCTGAATAACGTACTCGACGATTTAGCTCTAGGGGGAGAACTCCAACCGCCTCAGGGGCGGAGAGTGCGTCAGAAACGCAGTCGCTGGGGACGTCGCCGCCACTTGCGCAGACTTAAGGCCGCTAAGAAGAACCACTGAAATTACCTAGATGGATGTTCGTCGCCTAGTCCGCATTGCTCTACTGATCTCATTGGTCGCTGTAGCCACGTTGGTATTTCGGATTCCGATGCCAGCAACCGAAGGGTATATCAACGTCGGAGATGCTGTGATCGTGGCCGGGGCCCTGCTTTTTGGGGGACTTGCTGCAGGATTGGCAGGTGGTTTGGGATCGGCATTGGCCGATGGCCTAGGGGGGTATGCCCATTGGGCCCCGTTTACTTTGTTAATCAAGGGCGGGGAGGGATTGTTGATTGGCGTGCTCTGCCGATGGTTTAAGCCCGATCTGGATAGGCCATTCGGGGTTCTGATGGGTGGAGGTATAGCCGCGGTGGGTTTGTTTTGGATGGTGGCAGGCTATTTTGCGGTCGAATTATTTCTCTATAGTCTTGGTCCTGCGCTGGCGAGTTTGCCGGGGAATCTTTTTCAAGCCGGTACCAGTCTGGTGCTGGGTTTACCCTTAGCACTGTTGCTTCGGCGTACTCGCTTTGCTTTAAAAAGCTCTTGACGCTCTCATAAGCCCCATTCTATATTGGAAGTTAATAGTGTATCTTGTTTTTTTCTATGGAGATAGGCTTGGTTTATGGTATCCGGAATTGAGGCGTTGGGTTCCTCTCCGTTGATGCATGGGATGGGCGAAGACGAACTGGGCACACTCTTGCGCACAGCAGAGGAGCGGACCTACAATGTCGGCGATTGCATCATCGAAGAGGGCAAGCCCAGCGATTGTCTTTACATTCTCGTTGCTGGAGTGGTCGTTGTAACCAAGGGACTTGGCGATGATCAGGTAATGCTCAATACGCTGGATCAATGCGGCGACTTTTTCGGCGAGATGTCGCTAATCGATATTTTACCACACTCGGCGAATGTGTACGCGCGTGACAACGTGCGGGTTCTCGCAATTCCCAAACAGGTTTTGACGACCCTCTTTATCCGCGTGCCCCGGATCCAGATGACCCTAGTTCTCAACATCGCCCGCAATTTGTCACTCCGCCTGCGTGAGGCGGATGAGCGGATAGCCGAACTGGCGCATGGAAAGGAATGAAGCGATGATCGGCCTAGTCGATCTCGGGCCGCGCTCTGCAACGGTGCGGGCAGCGAATGATTCGGTGCTCTTTCGGTTGCCACTCGAGATCCCGGAGTCTTGCTGCAGCGAATCAGGTCAAGCCGAGTCAGTATTTCTGCGCAATAGTGCCCGCGGATCCAATAACCTCGTAGCCAAACTCGCATACTACTGAATGCTCTACGCCATACTCTCCGTCCTGTTGCTGGTTGTTGTGGTGTTGAAGTACTGGCAGCCCTTTGGTTCGCGCTGTCCCCAGTGTCGTATCCGCAGGGAAGATGCAGATTATCCACTATGTCCCGATTGCGGTTGGATCTACGAAGTGCCCGGTGAGGAAGATGAAGACTACCAGGAGAGTGCAGAAAAAGAGGATCTGAGATTCTAAATGGAATGGGTTATTGCCATCCTAGCCGTAGGTTGCGCCTTTTTTGTTCTGCAGATTGTGATGGATTATTTTCGTTACAAAGCGGTTATTGGCCCTCGGATCGAGCGCTTGGAATCGGCTAAGAAGGATTTAGAGATTCGGATCGAAGCTTCGAAAGATGCCCTGGTCGAAAGTCAGGAAAAGTTGGGGCCTGCCAAAGAGGAGGTTGAAAAACTCGAGCAGGAGTACCAGGATTTGCAAGAACAGGTCAGGCAGGAACGGGAACGAAGGGGGCGGCGCGAACCGGGCGGCGATCGTTTCACTGGTCCGGCTTGATTTTGCTTGACAAGCCTATATAACTGGTTTTAGATTGTTTTTGTGTGATTTCTAGCGGTTTTGCGCTTGCGCTGAGTTATAAAAACAGGAAGGTAGATCATGAAAATGCGGGCAATCTCGCTTGTTGTATGTACTGCCGGCGTAGTTTTAATGGGCTGTGGTGGCGATCCCCCAACAGCTGATCTGAATGCGGCCAAGCAGGCTTTGGATGCAGCTCGGGCGGTGGGGGCCGAAAGTTTTGCGGCTAGTGAATATTCCGCTGCGCAGAGTGCCTATACGCAGGCCGAGAGCACGGTCAATACCGAATCGGCAAAAACCTTCAAGGATTTTGAACCGGCCAAGCAGCAGATTGCCGATGCCAAGACTAAGGCCGAGCGTGCCAAGTCTGCCGCTACAGCCGAAAAAGCTCGGCAAAAGACCTCCGCTGAAGGAGTGGTTTCTGCAGCTCAGGAGGCTGTTTCCGGCGCTAAAACCAGTCTTGATGGGGCGCCGTCCGGCAAGGGGACTGAAGCGGATATAGAGCAGTTGCGCGCTGAACTGAATAGTGCAGATGCCGACCTCAGTGCTGCTCGCTCGGCGATAGGCGGTGAGAATTTCGCCGATGCCGAAACCAAGGCTAAGAGCGCAGAGCAGAAGGCCGCGCAGGTGGCCAACGGTGTGCAGATGGCGGTGCAGAAGTATCACGATCTAGTCGAGAAGATGCGACCCTGGTACGAACGCATCTGAGCGGGAGACTAAGTTTTAACTACAGGCGGCCGGGATTATTTCCCGGCCGTTTTGTCGTTAGAGATTGGTTTAACCTGATGATCGCCACTTTGATGGGGATGCTCGCGCTCCAAGCGGCCCCGCTTGGAGCGACTCCTGTTGCCGAGTTAGATGCGCACAAACGCGAGTACCAGCGTTTGGTACAGGCTATCGAGGCCTGGAATCCGGCCACGCCTTATCTCGTTATCAATACCCAGGACAACCTACTCTTGTTGCGCGAGGGGAACCAGATACTGCATCAGGCCGTTTGTGCTACCGGTAGTGGTCGCAAATTCGAGGGCGATAAGCGGTGGCATCGGTGGACTTTTGATACTCCGAAGGGGCGTTTTGCAGTTCGTCGCAAAGTTGTGGATCCGCTGTGGATTCGACCGACTTGGGACTTTATCGAAAACGGTGAGGAGATTCCGATTTTTGCCGAGGATCGGCGGCGTTTTCAATATGGAGTTCTGGGCGAATACGCGTTGTATTTTCTCAAGGATTTCATGATCCACGGCACGCTCTTTGAAGTCAATCTGGGCAAAAGTATCACCCATGGTTGCGTGCGGGTGGGTAGTGAGGATCTGCAGTATCTCTATGAAAAGGTCCAGGTCAACTGGCCGGTCTTTATCTACTGAGGTAGAATGCTGGGAATTTGGCTCGATAAGGGTCGGATTGAAATGCGGCGAGGGTTGCCTCTGCCGACGCGTACCTCCGGCGAGGCGCTAGTACGGGTTTTGCGTGCTGGTATTTGCAATACGGATATCGAATTGGTCAAAGGATATTATCCCTTTCAAGGCGTGTTGGGGCATGAGTTTGTCGGCGTGGTCGAAGAAGGTTCGCCCGAAATGGTCGGCGAGCGGGTGGTCGGTGAGATAAACGCCGTCTGTGGAGTTTGTATTTCTTGTCGGGGTGGCCGAGCTTCTCATTGTGCAGATCGTACTGTGCTGGGCATCGTCGGTCGCGATGGCGCTTTTGCGGAATTCCTCGTTTTACCAGAAGAGAATCTGCACCGGGTACCGAAAGAGTTGGACGACGATACGGCGACCTTTGTCGAACCTTTGGCCGCGGCCCTTGAGATCCAAGAGCAAATTTCGATCAGGCCTGATGACCGGGTGCTCTTAGTCGGAGATGGGAAACTGGGCCAACTCGTGGGACAGACATTGGCTTTGACGGGTTGTGATCTTCTCGCAGTGGGACATCACGAGGGGAAGTTGTCCCTGCTTTCGCAGCGGGGTATTGCTACGAGTAAAGGAGAGGAGATCGAGGTTGGGGCTTTTGATGTGGCGGTCGAATGCACCGGCAATGCGGAGGGTTTTGCGCTCGCGCGCAGGGGGTTGCGTCCGCGTGGGACTATGGTGCTCAAGAGTACGTATGCTGGTCAGTTGACATTTGATGCCTCAGCCCTGGTTGTCGATGAAATTACTCTCGTTGGTTCGCGCTGTGGTCCTTTTGAGCCGGCGTTGAGGTTCTTGGCTGCTGGTCGAGTAGATGTGGGACCGCTAGTCGAAGCTCGTTACAAATTGCAGGATGGGCTTGAGGCTTTTGCCAGGGCGAGGGAGAAGGGTCGTTTGAAAGTCCTCCTGGATATTGCGGGATAATGGTGGACTGGGCCTAGCTGGATTTTTCGAGATTAGCTACGAGATGGAACGACCCAACTATAATACTGGTGAACCGGATTGACATTTCTCGTTTTATTGGTGTTCATGGCATGCGGATTCGCTACGCCATCCTTTGCCGATAACGACGAGGAGTTGCCTTATATCAATGCCGCACTGCAGGCTTGGTTGGAAGCGATTGAGGCGGATACTCCCTATTTGCTGGTCGATCGAGGTTCGGCCACGATGCAACTAATGCACGGGAAGGCAGTCTTGCGGAGTATGCCTCTCGTCGCCGATTCGCTGGGCATAAGGCCTTCGCAGCATTCCCGGATTCAGGCTCGGTTACGACGCTACCGGCCGAGTTCCCCTTGGAGTGATCCGGCATTCAGTCCTTTCGACTGGGAACAGAATTTGGTTGAGGAGGCCTCGACAGAGAGCGCCCTCTATTTCTCTAGCGGATTTCTGGTCTATGCCAGTTCAGTTTGGAGTCGAATCGGTGCGAGAACACTGCAGTTGAAGGTGGGCGATTTACGCGCGTTGTACAATACCTGTGCTTTGGGTACACCAATGGTCGTTTTGCCCAGTACTTGGCGAGAGGGACGAGACCGATGAAGGCTTTCCATTTCGGTACTGCAGCGGCCGATATTACGCCCCCGGTGGGTATCCATATGGGAGGGTACTGGGGGCGGAACTCGGGGGCGACTCGAATTCATGATCGGCTCATGGCCAAGGCTCTGGTCTGCGCACTCGGTGAGACGAAAATGGCGATTGTCTCCGTGGATCTGGTAGCGCTGGACGCGGATTCGGTGCAAGAGATTCGGGCGAGAATAGAACGCGATACGGGATTGGCGAGTGCAGCAGTGATGATCTGTGCCTCCCATACTCATGCTGGGCCGCTGACCATCGCCTATAGGGGTATGGGGGAGGTCGATGATGATTATCTGAGGCAGGTTCAGGATACGGTGGTAGGAGTTGTGGCTGCTGCAACGGCAGATTGCCAGGAGGGTCGTTTGCGCTATGTGCGTCCGCAAGTGCAGATCGGCCTCAATCGGCGCGAGCAGCGGCGGCGCGGCATTCAGATCGGGCAAAACGCGACTGGTTCGGTTGTGCCATATGCCCACGTGCTCTGTTGCGAAGCGGCGGATGGGAGATCGGCTACGCTCTTCAGCCACGCTTGCCATCCGGTGGTTCTGGGGAGCGACAACCATCAGATAAGCGGCGATTTTGCCGGGGTGGCCGCACGTCATATAGAGCGAGAAACGGGCGGGATTGCTCTCTTTGTTAACGGTGCTTGCGGGGATATTAACCCGCGTATAACCGGCGGTTCGTTTGGGGATGTCGATACTTTGGGCCGGGAGCTGAGTCGGGCTGTGCTGGAGAGTATGAGTGGGGCAGAATCGTTGGCACTCACGGAACTATATTATGCGCAAAAGCGGGTGGATCTGCCGCTGATTGACCCGCCAGACCGTTTGCGAGCTGAGGCGGAAAAACTAAAGCTGCACTTCAAAGCCGAGTTGTTGCCAGGTGAGGACGAGTGGGCCAAGCGAGTGCCTAAAGCGCGTCTCGAGTGGGCGGAAGAGATGCTGATGTTGGTGCGGGGGGGGATAGGCTCGGATCGGGTTCAACCCTGTGAAATTCAGGCTTTGGTCTTAGGTCCGCTGGTGATTCTGGGGATCGAAGGAGAGATCTTTGCTCGCTATCAACTCGATCTCGAAGCGGAATGGGGACCCGCGGTGCTGTGCGGTTTCGCCAATGGGTGCATAGGTTATGTGCCGACCGCCGATGAGTATCCGCTGGGTGGTTACGAGATCGATGAAGCCTATAAAGTCTATCCTAGCGTGCAAATGATTGCTCCTGAGAGCGATGCACTAATTAGACGAGAGGTGGGAGAGTTGATTGCGCGGTTGCGTGCGTGAGGTCACTGCGCTGAAAAGAAACGGCTATCGGTGCCGCCTGGGCCGACTCGCATATCGACGCGTTTGCCGCAGCGCGGACAGGAACCGCGATAGGCGTTCTGTTCCTTGTTGAGATAGGCGCGTGCATATACGTTACAGCACTTGAAATGCACGCCGAGGAATTTGCGCTTTTCGGCCATAGGCCCAATATATCTGCTCCCAGAACAGAGTGTCAAGCACTAGTTGCGCCGAGGAGGGGCATTGTGCATTTTTCCAATGGAGAGCCATGAGTGATATAGCCCGCCAGCTCGACGTGCTCTACACCCAGGTACCGGCTACACGATGTGCCGGTTCGGGTGATTGTTGTGCGCTCACCGACCAAGAATTTGATAACTACTACGCCACGATGTTTCCACTCTACCGGGTCGAATACGCCAATATCGTAGCCTATGTAGAGCGGCATTTTTCTCCCGAAGATCGTCGCAGGTTGTTGAACTTCATAGAGGAACGGCCCAGGCGTTGTCCTTTTCTCGGTGCGGACCACACTTGCACTATTTATGCGGTACGCCCTCTGATTTGTCGTACCTACGGCGGGATGAATCCCATCTCTACCGCCCGTGAGGCTCTGCGCAATCGAGGATTGGTGCCGGTCGCTAAGATTAATGCTTTTGTGCGGCGCGAATCCGGTATGGTCTGTCCGAGAGTCGCGGTGATGGAGCCGGAAAAAGTTGCCCTTCACGCCCGTATGCTCATCGAGGGGGATTACGAACGCGAATTGGAACGATTGAGTGCAGAGATAGAGGTCGCCGATGCGGAGCGCAAGACCCTTTTCCAACGGCTTAGTGGCAGAAGTACCTGGCCGGTCAGGTGGTCCTGGGGGGGATTCAACTCCTTGCGCTTTGCGCCAATTGAGTGGCTAGGCCAGAATTTTGCGGCATATTGGGCGAAAGCCGAATTGCCCGATGCGGGTTGAATGAAGATGCTAGGCGAAAGGTAATCTATGCGGAAGATTTCTATTGAGGAAGCCAAAGCGGGTGATGTGGTTGCTGAGCCAGTCCAGGATCAGAACGGTCGGGTGCTTTTGCCGGTTGGCGCCAAACTTTCTCAGGCGGTGCTCTCCCGACTCGAGGGGTGGGGAGTTTTTACCTTGGATATCGAAGGTGAGGAAGCGGATGGTGCCGAGAGCAAAGAGCGATTATTAGACGCGCTCGAGCATCGATTTGCCGGATTGGAGGACGATGAGCTGATGATGCAGATCAAAGAAATCGCCCGCGGGCATTTGATTGGAAACTAAATATGGTTCCAGACAAAGACCAACTGCGCCTACAGATTGAAAAAATAAGCAATTTGCCGACGCTGCCGGGGATTGTTACCCGGATTTCGGCAATGGTTGACAGTCCCAAGACTACCGGTCGTCAGTTGGGTGCGGAGATTGCGAAGGACCAGGTGATTTCTGCCAAAGTGCTCAAACTGGTCAACTCGGGATTCTACGGGTTTTCCCAGCCCATTTCGACTATCCAGCACGCGGTAACGCTTCTGGGATTCGATACGGTCAAGAGTCTGGTACTCAGTTCGACGGTGCTCGATATGATGAAGGATTCACTGCCCGGCCTTTGGGAGCATTCTATTGCCTGTGCCCGGACCAGTTCGTTTCTCGCCGCGCACCTCGAAATCGATAACCCAGAGGAGATCAGCACCGCCGGGCTCTTACACGATCTAGGCAAGGTGATTCTGCGCCAGACGATGGAGCGAGAGTTCAAGCAGATCGTTCAAATGGCAGAGCGTCGCGATGTACTCTTTTTCGCGGCTGAAAAGAAGATTCTGGGCGTCAACCACGGGGAGATCGGTGGCTGGCTTCTGCAAAAGTGGGCGTTGCCGCCCAAGCTGGTCGAACCGATCGTCGATCACCACGATTTTCGTCCCAACCGCGACCATGCCGAAAATACCGCTATCGTACATCTGGCCGATATCCTCTCTCATGCTGAGTCGTTCGGTAACGGATTGGATCGCAGGATGCCTCCCCTGGCTCCGAGTGCTCTCGAGACCCTTAAGATCAATATCGATGATTTGCGCGATGTAATGGAGCAGATGAACGAGGAGTTACGCGATATTCCGCGGACTTAAGATATGCAAGAATTTCTGCAGAATTTTCCCCGGGCCGTGCTCGTCGTCGACAGTGCGCTCGAAATCTGCGGCTATAGCCGGAAAACTTTTTCGGTCTTCGGGCTGCGCTTTCGCGACCATGCCGATGAACCGGAGCAGAGCCTGAGAAAGGTACTCGTCGATGAAAAGGCGTTGGGTGATGAACTGGCGCTGGCTACGGCCCGATTGGCTCGGCCCGGTGACGAGGATAGCTTCACTTGGGAGAAGGGGCGACGCAAGTACGAGGTCGCAGTCCACGCGCGTGAAGATGAGACTTTTCTAGTCCTTTTCGAAGATACGACCGACTATGCGATATCCGAGGAAATTCTCATGAATGCTCGAGGTTATCTCGAGCATATCCTGAGCAACATACCCCTCGGTGTGATCGTGCTCAATAGCGAATTGCGGATCACTTCAATGAATCGTCAGGAGCACCGTTTTTTGCGGCAGATGGGGGTGGAGTTCACTCTCGTTGATGCTATTGGCTCCACGCTGGAAGAGCTCTTGCCCGGAGAGTTGGGAAGCACTTGGCAGATGCTTTGTCAGCAGGTACTGGCGAATGGGGAACGAGCCGAAGAAACTAAGCAGCGCTTTGCAGGGACCGAGGGTGAACTGGTGTTCAATTCGGTGGCTACGCCCTTGCCCAATACCTTTGGTCAGACGGCCGGCGTGATCCTTATCGCCGACGATGTGACTGAAGAGGTGAGGTTGGAATCAGAGTTGGTCAAGGCCGAGAAGCTGGCTACTATCGGTCAAATGGTCATCACCATCAACCACGAGATCAACAACCCCTTGAGCATTATATCGACCAATGCCCAGACTCTGCTCATGCTCAACGAGGGTTTCGATGAGAAGACCCAGGCCAAGCTAATTCGGATTGAGGACCAGGTTAAGCGGATCGCCGAGGTCACCCAACGGCTGCGCAGGCTCGATGCGATCGCGACGAATGAGTATATCCGTGGTGGGGAGGAGATGATAGATGTTTGGAACCAAATCGAGAAGGAGGACGAGACATGAAAACTTACCGCGTTGCCATTCTCGGTTGCCGGGGTCGTGGTACGGCTGCCGCTCGCGCATATCACCAACACGCCCGCACCGAAGTTGTGGCGCTTTGCGACCTAGTACCGGAATTACTCTCAGCTCTTGGTGGCGAGTTGGGAGTTGGAGCGCGCTATGATGATCTCGATCGGATGATTGAAGTCGAGGCACCGGATATCGTCGCAATTCCGACTGGTACGGAGTTTCACTACGACCTCGGGATGAGAGTTCTCGATTACGGGGTCCACATCGATATCGAAAAACCGATTTGCACGACTCTGGCAGAGGCCGATCAAATGATAGCCAAAGCCGAGGAAAAAGAGGTGCAAATAGCCGTTCATCACCAGGGACGAACGGGTGGTGCGATCAAAGCGGTCAAAGCGGCGATAGAAGCGGGCAAGATCGGTGATTTGCGCTATCTGCAGGGTAGTGGTAAGGGTTATTATGCAGGTTATGGGTTGATGAATATCGGTACTCACATGATCAATGCGATGCTCGGTGTGGCCGGACCAGTGCGAGGGGTACAAGCTATCGCATTGACCAATGGCTTGCCGATTACTCCTCAAGATGTCGTGCCTTCACCTAGCGGTATGGGGTTTATTGCCGGTGAACATGTGACGGCGACGCTAGAGTTCGAGAGCGGGATCACGGCAAGTCTTTTGCAACACCGCTTTGCCAAAATGGATTCAACGGCTTATATGATGGAAATCTATGGCACCGAGGGGCGTCTCTATTGGAAGAGTGGCAATCCCTGGTTTTTACCGGAGCCGCATTATGCGCCGGGAATAGTGGAATGGCAGCAACTCGAACCGGTTGTCCCCGATCACTATGATCCCGAGGGCAGTGCTGCGGTGGAGGACTATCAGTTCGTCGATGAATATGTGCGTGCGCTAGATGAAGGGAGTTCACACGAGTGTTCGGGTGCTGAGGGACGCCACGTCTTGGAAATCCTGATGGGTATCTTTGAGTCGGGCGCCTACGGTCAGCGCGTGGCCTTGCCACAAAAAGATCGCGCCCATCCTCTTTTGCGCTGGCGCGATGAAGCTGGGTTGGGGCTGCCGGCGACGATGCCACGGCCGTATGGAGAGTGGCTCGAAGCAGAGGATCGTCGCTTGGGCCGGATTTGAATACTTCGGATAAAATATGAGCTACCTTCTCAACCTGCTCCAATTGCGTCGTAACGAAGTTCCTCGCTTGGGGCTAGCGGCATTGCTTTTTTTCCTGATTCAGGTCGATGATGGGATCGTCAAGAGCGTTAGCTTGGCGGTGTTCAATGTTCGGGCTGGAGCTGATAAGCTGCCGTTGATGTATACCTGGATCGCGGTGCTATTCGCGTTGAGTATGGTTTTGCTCTCCTGGTTGACATCCAGAATTACGCGCCAGCGCTTGCTCTTTGGGACGATGGGTGGAGTGATGTTCGTTTTCGCCCTTAATACCACGATCCTGCATCTGGGCGAAGAAGGTTATTCGCTGCCTTGGCTGAACGATTACTACTTTCTCTTTATTTCTTCTGAGCTCGCCCGTACTTTGATGAATTTTCAGATTTGGATCGTAGCTGGTGGCATTTGTTTCGTGTCCAGGGCTAAGATCTTTTTCCCCCTCCTGGTTTCCAGTGCGGTATTGGGCGATATCTCAGGTGGATTCCTCGTGCGCTTCTTGGGTTCGTTATTCAATTCGTGGCAGTTCTTTGGCCTGGCGACCCTGAATATGACGGTCGTGTTATTAGTACTGCGACAGCTGATTCGGCGGTATTTCGTCGCCCAAAGAGAAGAGGACCAGGACGAGGGTGCAGGATTGAAGGAGAATCTGCGCTACTTTGTAGGATCGCGCTATCTATTGCTCCTCTTCGGGCTCTCGCTGGCGATCTTCGCGGTCTATACTACCGTGCACTATGGATTCAATGTGGTAGCGCACGACTATTATGAGTCCGAAGCCGAGGTCATCGAATTCTTCGGCCTGTTCTTTGGTCTTACAGGGGTCGCTACGCTCCTGGTTACCACTTTTCTTCTGCAGCGATTGCTGCGCTGGATAGGTACGGGGAATATCTACCTATGGGTCGGGGTTGTTTATGCGCTGATCGCGCTGATGCTCGTTGGCGTATTTATCGACCTTTTCGCAAATATCACTGGTTTGGTGAACATACTGACTCGGGTTTTTGAACCTCTGCTGGTGATTTTTTTAGGTAATCTGGTCAATTATCTTCTTCTCGACAGCATAGTTGTACCGACATATCAGGTTATGGTCAAGCTGATTCCAGCTCGTCAAAGCGATGGTACGCGGATGATTATGGAGGGTGGGTTTATCCTCTTTGGAGGTCTGGTTGGAGCTGGAATTTCTTCGTTGCACGCGCACCAGATCGTGACGATGGGTGAGCTCTTCACGCTTCTTTTTATTTTGGGTTGTGTGATGGCCTTCTACGGGTTTTTGCTCAAGCGCAGTTATACGGCCGAGTTGGTCAAGGCCGTGCGCGAACAGAATATCGATATCGAGGACGACCAGGCGATGCAAGCGCTCAAAAATCTCTTGGCCAACTCGCCAGAATTTTCCCGCAGCTTGTTATTGCACCGCAACGATGGGGTGCGGCAGATGGGTATTGAGATGCTGCGGCAGCATCCAGGACCGGCTGTTGATAAGGTCTGTCGGGAACTCTTTGAACACGAAAATTCACGAATTCGCGCTGCTGCTCTCGCGGCTTTTACGCCCGGAAAAGTGGGCGAAGACGCTGCGACGCCAGTTGTACTCGATCGTTTGGATGATGAGGACGACGAAGTTCGGTTGAGCGCGATGCAAACTTTAGCGCGTTTGACTGATGAGATGAACCTCGTTGATGAGGATCGAATAGCGATTTGCGGGATGGTATCCGAATGCCTTGAAGCCGAGGGGACGGGGCCGGTATTACAGGCCGAATCTTTGGTGATTTTGGAGAAGTTGGACCATCGAGAATCGGCAAAACAGCGCGATCAGATCCTCACCGCACTCTTGAACCATCAGCGTACTGATGCCCTGATCGCTGGGATTGGGGCAGCGGGGCGAGTCGGTGCCTCCCAGTTTCACGAGCGTCTCCTCGAGTGTTTGAGCCATGCTTATCCGGCAGTGCGCGAGGCCACTGTGCATTGTCTGGGTAGCATGGGTAAACAGGAGGGGATTGAGGCGTTGACGGATATGTTGGCAGATCCGGACCCGGATGTTGTCGAGGCCGCTATTGCGATATTGGGTAAGGCAGAGGGAGTAACTGCGCGGATGGTAGAAGCCTTGTCGCATAGGCCGATAAAAGAATGGCAGGGGTTGCTTGCGGCGCTGATTGCCCAGGACGACGAGAGTTTGAACGAGCATTTAATCGCCTCTTGTAATCAGCGATTGGTTCAGGCCAGTCGCTATCTGTTGGCGATTGATCGGCTCGAGCAGGAACAGCAACCAGCACTACAATTGCTCATCGACCAACTGTACCTGCAAAACTCGTTGGTGCATAACGGCGTGGTTCGGATCCTGGGTTATCTAGGAGATGTCGGTGTCGTGGGTGATCTTTTGGAACGATTGGATGCCGATGAGGCCGGAGTACGCGAAAGCGCTATCGAACTCTTGGAGAATATCGCCGACCGCGACTTGTTGGTTAAGTTGCTGCCGCTTCTGGAACGCGATAGGGAAAGGCAATTGATTCTGGCACGTGAGGTCTGTGGCTGGTCAGAGATTGAATTAGACACCGTTTTGAACGATCTCTTGCACGTCTCCGATTTCTGGACTGAAATGGCTGCGGTATGGGCGGCCCTAGTGCTGGACCGAAAAGACTTGGTCCTCGCCGTGGCTGAGGATTTAACTCCGGAGGCTGGTGAAATTCTGGAGACCATCAAGAGCGAGAGAGGAAAGGACGAGATGACTGAGGTTCAGCCGCTGACAACTATGGAAAAGATTACTTTTCTCAAAGAGTCTCCCTTCTTTGCTGCTCTACCGCTGGAGGAGTTGTACCATATCGCTCTGTCGATGGAGGAAGAAGGTGCCGGGAAGGGAACTGCGGTGATTAAGGAAGGTGCGAAGGGCGACAAGATGTATATCGTGGTGAACGGCGAACTGGAAGTGAAAAAGGAAGATGGACCAAGTCTGGCGATACTGAGTGAAAAGCAAGTTTTTGGCGAGCAGGCCCTGATCGACGACGAGCCGCGCTCGGCTTCGGTCGTCGCCCTGGCCGATGTCTCCCTGCTTTCCTTGCAGCGCTCGAGTTTCCAGCGGCTCTTGCGCCGTTATTCATCGATCGCCTTCAATATGATGAAGATTCTTTCGGATCGTTTGCGGGAAGCCCAGGCGAGAATGTTTTATCAGCGTGATTAGTTTGCTGCGGGCTCTTGTAAGTAGACTACCTCCTGTTCAATTCCCGAAAACTTATTCCCAGCAATCTGAGTACCGCAGGCCTGGGCACTAAGTTCCACCCCCAATTTCTGCCGACCCTGTCCCGAATCTGCGAAGTGGTTGTCGCGGATTATGATATCGTGGGTCTCGCCGAGGATCCGAATGCCGATGCCTTCGGCTCGATGGCCATTATCGCGTATTTGGCACCCTTCGATCAGATTGCGGTGGGCGCCGCGAAACTCGCTCAGAGGTTGGCGGAAAAGCAGACCGATTTTGTGATTGCGTTCGATTGTACAGCGGGTGATGCGGTTGTCGGTGTCGCGGTGCCCGATGGTGATGCCGTAGTCGAGGTTATCGCTCAAATCGCAATCTTCGGCTAGGCCGTGGGTAACACCCCAACAGAAGAAGATACCTTGGCTATTGCCGTGGGCAGTGCAATTTTTGAAAATCGGCCGTTGCGAGCCACTGCCGGGGTGGAAGCCGAGGTTGGCGTTGTTTTCGGCGCGACAGTTCTCGAAGCGGATATCGTCGCAGACCTGGAAGGAAAAACCATCCCCGTGGTAGTTGCGCGAGATGATATTGCGAAAGACATGGCGATCGCAGTGCTGGATGAAAACGCCACCGGCGTAATTGCCGTCTATTTCCTCATTTTCATCGCGATTGCCATCGAGGACCAGATCGCTGACCTGTACGTCGTCGACCCATTCGGCAGTGAGGATCGGAAAGAGTGTAGCGGCAGTGGCCTCATCTTCGAGCCAGGCATTTTTCTCCAGGCGACGACTCAAATAGAGCGTCTGATTTTCGATATGAGTGACCGTGTCTTTGATGACTTCGAGTCGATTATCGCGCTGGGCGCGAAGCATGATGCCGCAGCCTGGGGTGAAACCACTCGGGTCCTCGACCCGGACCTGGGCTTCATACCAGTCCGAGTCGCAGACCAGTGAGGTGCAGAAAGAAGGTTTTTTCTTGAGGACGGTTTGCGCGCCTGAGCCTCTTATGGCCACGCCAGGCCGCAAGTAGAGGGCGTTATGCATAGCGTATTCGCCGGGGCTAATTTCGAGAGTGCCGCCGCCTAGACGGTGAAGGTAATCGAGCCCGGCTTGGAGTGTTTTGTCATCCTGGCCGGTGAGTTCGGCCCCTTCGGGGCCGATGCTGAGCACGCGCCGACCGCCGGTCGGGCGGGTACGATTCTCTCGGGCATTCATATTCGTCAACTCCCCAATTTGCCTACCAGGCCCCAGCCACTAATGACGGCAGAAGCGGCCAGTACCAGGGTTGAGAGTCCAGCGCCGATCAGGACCCAGTTGCGGGTGCGGTACGGTGCGGGAAGCTTGAAATTGAGGTAGATGGCGGCGATCATCATCATGGCGATAGCCAGGTTGGCGATGAGAAAGCCGGCGATCTGGGTCAGGATATTGAAGGGGATATTGTTCCAGACAATGAGCATGGTGGCGGCGAATACGTAGAGACAGATCGCGCGCTTGACGCGTTCGAATTTCCATTGGCGGTCTGGCCATACCGCCGAGAGGAATTCCTGTGCTACTCGAGCATAGATTTCGGGCAGGGCCTGGAGCGTGCCCCAGAGCGCTGCGAGGATGCAGATATAGTAGATCCACACCAGGCTCGGATGGATCTGGGCCCAGACGTGGGCCTGATGAGTGAGCAGGCTCCACCCTTCGAAACGGGTCTCGAGTGGCAAGAGCACCGCCGCGCCCGATATCATGAAGGCGCCGGTGACGATGAAGAGAACTAGCGCGCCCATCGATACATCCCAGCGCAGCGGCGATACCAGGATCCTCAAGCGGCTGACCTCTTCGGGATCTTCGGGGAGGTAATCGATGGTCTTGCTCGTGGAGGCGTGCTTGCGAATTGCGTCGATGTTCTGGTGGGCGTTTATCCCCCACCGGTGCAGGCCGACCCAGTTGGCATATGCGATATAGCCGATGACCGATCCTCCTACGTAGCCGAAGGTGGTGCCCAGCATCAAGAGCGGATGTTTGACGGCGTCGTCCGGAGCCCAGGAGGGAAAGGGAGGCACATCGCCGAAGCGGAAGGTGCCCTTGAGTGCGGCGAAGAAATCCGGTCGAACGATCAGGGTGCCGGTAATGGTGCCGACGACGAGGATCGCGCAAATAATGAGCTGTTGTTTTTCCAGTCTTTCGAAGGAGAGACCTACGCCGAATAGGAGGGCCAGGGCGACAAAGGTCGAGGTGATGGCGTTTTCCCATAGTACTTCGTTTTCAGCCCCCGGAAGTACGTTCTGTAGAAGGTGATGGAAGAGGTCGCCGCAGGGTTTGGAAATGGGGACCCAGGCGAGAGGGGCGCCGATCATTTCGAAAAGCAGAATCGCCAGGAGCAGCCAGCCGCGCGGACCTGGGAGGTGCACCAGCCGGTGGCCGATCAATTCGCCGCTGACGGCAGTGTAGCGGCCGATCAGATAGGTAAAGAACACGCCTTTGACCAGGCAACTGAGCAGCACCATCCACAGGAGCCCGTACCCGGCCCAAGCCCCGGCGCGTACTACTACGATGGTTTCGCCGGCGCCGATGGCCACCGAGGCGACGATGGCTGCAGGTCCAAAGACCGCAAGTAGGCCGAGGAGTTTCCTGCCCGACCATGATTCGGCGAAGACGCCGGTGGGTTGGGGTATTTCTACTTTTTCCATAGGTCCGATTCTAGTTAGGTGGGTCGCCCAGGTCGGGAATGGGCAGCAGTGCTCCTCCCTGTAGGGCTGATTCATGGGCGATGAGTCCGGGGAGCACGTAGCGAGCGGCGTCCCAAACATTGTTGGAGGGAAGGTCGCCGCTGATACAGGATTTGACGAAGTCGTCGACCAGGAATTGATGCGAGCCGGCATGGCCGTTGGGCAGGCCGGCGAACTCGCGTGGCAGGCGCTCGACGGGGTGGACTGCCGCAACGCCTAGATGGGTGCCGTCGTCGGAGGTGATTTTCCCCATACCTCCTTCTGCTTTGAGCGGCTGGCCACTAGGATCCAAAAGCGCGTCGAGGTCTTTTTTTTCGTCGCGATTTTTTGTCAGCCATAGGGCGCCATGGGCATTCTGTTCAAAGCTTCCTTCGGTGCCGAAGAGGGTCATGCGCACGCAACCGGGGTGGCCGATGCGGCGGAACTCGTTTATTCGCGCGGAACTGCCGTCCGACATCGAAAAGAGCGCGACCTGGTTGCTGAAGGGGTTATCCCAGTTGTTGGCCTGGTAGATCTGGTCTTCGTGCTCATCGCGGAAGCCCTGGCAGGAGACATGAGTCATATGGGCACCACTTATCGAGATGATCTGACTGGTGGAGTGCGTCGGGTAGTACATCGGGGGAATGCCGGCGGTCTGACGCCAGTTTTCGCCGCCGCGCCAGCGGGCCACATCGTAGAGGCCGTGATCCCAGTCGTGGTAGTACTCGCCCTCGCCATAGACCAGATTTCCAAAAGCCCCGCTGGCATATTGCTGGCGGCAGTAGATGACGCCTGGATAATAGTAACTGGTCTCGCCGATCATATAGATTTTGCCGCTTTGTGCTGTGGCGGAGACTAGGGCTTCGATTTCTTCGATACTGATTCCAGCCGGTACCGCCGAATAGACGTGTTTGCCCGCGTTTAAAGCCTGGATGGCCTGGGGGCCATGGAGCCAGTTTTGGGTGAAGAGGCAGACGGCGTCCACCGACGATTCGCAGAGCGCATCGAATGAGGGAGAGGTCTTTTCGATTTGATGTTTGGCTGCGTTCTGGGCCAGCTTTTCGCTGAGTAAATCGCAGAGGACGACTTGCTCAACCAGTGGATGCGCGTTGAAGAGCGGGATAAAGCTCTGGGCAAAAGATCCGGTGCCGACGATGCCAATTCTCAAACTCATGGTGGCGCACAAAGTACAGTAGCTTGATCGACCGCGCAAGCGAGTAGGCGCTACGGATAGTTTTTTAGTATTTTTGTCGGTGGACCACCGAGCTAAAGGAGCATTGCCTAATGAAATTGAGTCCAGAGAATATTGCGCACTTCGAGGAGGACGGCTATCTGCTGCTTCGCGGGGCTCTTGCAGATTCTGATCTCGATCCGATCATCGCCGAATACGAGGAGCACATTGCTCGCCGAGCGGTAGAACTTCGTGCTGAGGGCAAGATTTCGGATCTTTACGCCGATGAGCCATTCGATCGTCGGTTGGGTTCTATCTGTCGAGAAAACAATGAGATATATAAAGAGCTCGACATTATGTATTTTCGTGGTCGGGCCTCGTTTGAGTTTCTCAGCAACGAAAATTTACTCGATATGGTCGAGGGGCTGGTTGGTCCGGAAATCACCTGCAGCCCGATCCAGCACACCCGGGCCAAGTTGCCTGCGGATATTCAGTGCGGCGGCGATCCGCACGTGGCTCCTTGGCATCAGGATGCCGGCGTCACCTGGGAAGAAGCCGATCCGCATTTCATTCTTACGGTGTGGTTGCCACTTGCCGAGGCGACGCCGGAAAACGGCTGTCTGCAGATTATTCCCAAGACGCACGGGACAGGTTTAAGACAGCACCATATCAAACAGGGACTGGGCACGGTGATCATCGACGAGGCGATGCCAGAGGACGAGCAATTGACCTTGCCGATGAAAAAAGGCGATGTGCTCTTGATGCATAAGGAGACGCCGCACCGCTCGACGCCCAACCATGCGGATAACGTGCGCTGGAGCATGGATCTTCGCTACCAGGAGACGGGTTCGCCGACCGGAAGGCCTTTTCATCCCGACTTCGTGGCCCGCAGCCGGTCGAATCCCGGTTCGGAGTTGAAAGATTACGATCTGTGGAGCAAGCGCTGGGTCGAGTCGCTGGAAGAGATCCGGACTAAGACGATCAAGTCCCATCGTTGGGAACTGGTGGAGTAGGTCTGAGAGCTATAAATAGATTGGATCGGGCGCGGGTGATTTTTTACCCGCGCCTTTTTTATTAGGCGACTTGGGTCAAATCCTGGGCTTCGACCAGCCTGGCATAGAGTCCTTGGCGTGCGATTAGTTCCTCATGCGCGCCATTTTCAACGATATGGCCCTGGTCGAGGACGACGATTCGGTCGGCGCGGCGCACGGTGGAGAGCCGGTGGGCGATGATCAGAGTTGTGCGCTTGTGGATCAAGCGGTCTATCGCTTCCTGGATCAGGATCTCGGTCCGGGTATCTACCGCGGAAGTGGCCTCGTCGAGAACCAGTATCGGGGCGTTTTTAAGCAGTGCCCGGGCGATGGCCAAGCGCTGTTTCTGGCCGCCGGAAAGCCGTATGCCACGCTCGCCAATTACGGTGTCGTAACTCTGGGGCAGGTCGCGAATAAACTCCTCGGCATTGGCTGCCTGGGCAGCGGCGACGATCTGGGCTTCGGTGGCCTCGGGCAGACCACAGAGCAGATTGTCGCGCGCCGTGCCGTTAAAGAGAAAGATATCCTGGGGTACCGAGGCAATATGTTGCCGCAGGTACGCAAGGGGCAGCGTGCGCAGATCGTGGTCGCCGATGAGTATAGTTCCTTGCTGTGGGTCGTAGTAGCGCGGTAAGAGGTTGGCAATGGTGGTTTTGCCAGCGCCAGTTGGACCAACTAGGGCGACAACTTCGCCCGGTTCGATCCTAAAGTCGATTTGGTGCAGGATCGGAGTCTGCGGATCGTAACCGAAGGATAGATCCCGAAAGTGTACAGCCCAATTTATCTGAGCAGGTGTGCGGACTCCTGGAGCATCGACGATGTCGGAATGGGTATTGAGCACTTCAAAGACGCGTTCGGTACTAGCGGCGGCTTTATTGAGCACATCGTTTATCGACGCCAATTGCAGGAAGGGTTGATAGATATGGCCGAGATAGACGACGAAGATAAAGAGATCCGCGACGCTGAATACGCCCTCGAGGGCAAAGGTGCCTCCGCTCCATATTGCCAGTACGATCCCCAGGCCTCCGGCTCCTTCAAAGAGTCCTGCGGGAATCAACGAGGTGGAGTTGGCCTGGATCATGCTGTCGCGGAAACGGAGACTGCGTTCTTCGATTTGGCGGGCGGCGTCTTTCTCGCGCACGAAGGACTTGATGACCGCGATGCCGGATATATTGTCCTGGACTTGGGCGATGAGTTCGGAAAGATGACCGCGTACGTCTCGCCACATAACGCGAACTCTGGATACGTAGCGGTAGACTAGAAAGGCGGTGGGAATAATTGGGGCGAGAGTGATGAGGGCCAGCACTGGGTTGAGATAGACCAGGACTCCCATCATGGTGACGGGAATGAGCAGGGCCAGGATGGTTTCGGGGATACCATGGGCGACAAAATCTTCGACCGCCTCGACGTCGTTGACGGCGCGAGACATGATGTTGCCGGTGCGCTCCTTGTTGAAAAAACGATGCGGCAGATTCTGGATATGGGTGTAGACCCTGACCATGAGTTGGTGCATAACCCGATAAGAGGCTACGTGCGAGTATCTGCCGTAGCCATAGCGGGCCAGGCCGCGAACCAGATAAGTGACCAGGAGGAGCAGGGTCAGTTGCAAGAGGCCGGATTTGCTACCTCCGCCTTCGGTGAGCCATTGGATCAGGCGGCGAATCACCAGAGGGGGAAGCAGATTGGCGAGGGCGAATAAGAGGCCGCAGAGTGTAGAGAGGACGATTAGGTGGCGGTGGCCCCGGATCAGGGAGTGAAATTGGCTTAGGAAATTCATGGGCAGGATCGACGAGCTTTCTCGAAGTTTTGCTTCGTTCCTTGCAGCCTCAAAGATTCCGAAGCCTTGAGAGCGATAATTAGAATACGCCATTCCTTGCAATGGCAAAACATGGCTGCAAAGGGGCAGATTCCAAGGAAAGTCTCGGCAGTGGAGCGATTGTATGGATGAGTGGTTTATGTCATTGTGGAGTGCATAATCTAATTCTTATGAAGGGGATGGGAAAGGGTTTATAGTATTGGGTTCGGCGGTAGGCCAGGGGCCTGGAGCACGGCCGTGATTTATAGCTATTGAGTTTCGAAACTCACCATGAACCTGGTTTGCGATAGGGATTTTGAGCGAGGCCCCCAAAATACTAGCGGAGAGATCGAGATCGCTGAGGGGGAAGGGGATCGACGATAAGGCGGAAACTCAGATTGAGTCGGCAACGAAGGGCTTGTTTGGTCTTGGGCAGTTGATGTTTCCAATGGGTTTGCGTCGCTCCGCGCATGATCAGTAAGGAGCCGTGTCCCAAGAGGAGTTTGACCGTCTCAAGATCTTTGCGCCGTTTGTGGCGCAGGTGAAAGGCTCGTTCTCCGCCCAGGCTCAATGAGGCGATGGTCGGTTTGATTCCGAGTTCGGGCTCGTCGTCACAGTGCCAGCCCATACTGTCCTGGCCATTGCGGTACTGATTGAGCAGAACGCTATTGAAGGTCGCATCGGCGAAGACTTCGATCTGGGATTTGAGCATCGATAGCGACTCGGTCCAGGGCTGCGGGTTCAGCCTTAGCCCCGAATAGGTATAGTGGGCTTCCGGATGGCCGTACCAGGCCGAGAGACGGGGGGCGGGTAGCTGTCGGCCGAAGATCGCCAATTGGTGTTGTTCCCACGCTATGCCATCTAGGAATCTTTGCAGATAGGCATCGGCATCGGTAGGGGTGAGGAAGCTGGGGGCGTAGAGGACTTCGCCGTCGGGAATGGGCAGGAGATCAAAAGACATATCCGCAATCGAAAGGTGTCGCTGGTTGAATATTGTGCGTCAACGGTAAGGGCTGGATGCCTCAGTGTAGAGAAAAATCCAGATTGTCGAGAGCATCGCGCAATTCTTTTTGTGCGTCCCCAACAAGAGGGACATGTGGGGAGCGGGGTGGTCCGACGGGCAAGCCTTGCCAGGTTAGCACGGCCTTGATTGCTGCCAGCACGCCGAAGCGCATAAGCAGGGAGATGGCCTGGTTGGCCTGGGCTTGGAGAGCCATTGCAGTATGGATTTTGCTTGCGGCAAAGGCTGCCCGCATTTCGATAAAGATTCGCGGCATGATATTGTAGGTCGAGCCGATGGCCGCATCGCTGCCGGCGACCATGCCGCCCAGGCATATTTCGTCGGGGCCGGAGATCAGGTTGAGGCGGTCTCCAGCGAGTTGAACCAGACGCTGAAAGAGGTAGAAATTGCTGTCGGTGAACTTGAGACCGCTGAAGTTGGGGACCGCTTCCATGGCCTCTAAGTATTCTTCGGCGCTTACGCGCTGGTCGGCGGTATGGGCAAGCCAGTAGATGTAGAAGGGCAGATCGGTAGCCGCGCCGATGGCTGCGTAGTGTGCTACTGCGGCTTCGAGGTCGTTGGGCCGGTCTACAGGAGCGACCGAGGCTACCGCGTTTGCGCCGGCACTGGCGGCATGACGGGCCAATTCCACGGCGTTTTCGGTGGTGGTGGCCCCGACCTGAAAGATCAGCGGCACCGCACCGGATACTGCGGAGAGGGTCGTCTCGGCCATTGCTTTGCGCTCAGGCACGCTCATCGCAATGCCCTCGCCGGTACCGCCGCAGACGAAGAAACCGTTGGAACCCATATCGAGCAGATGGCGGATCAGCGGTTCGACTCGGTCGGTGGCGAGCCCGCTGCCATCGTCGCTGAAGGGAGTGACCAGAGCGGGCCAGATCCCGCGCGCTAGTTTTTCTTCCATTGCGTTATGCCTCCGGAAAATCGAGTGGGGTGCGCGAGCCGACATAAGGAGGGCGTAGCAGATCCCGTTGCAGATCATTTTCTGCCATTTCCAGGTACTGGTCGAGATTTTCTGCCTTGCCCCAGGTCGAGTAACCCGGCGAATATTTGTAGAGCAGTGCTCGGCGTCTGTTTGCACCTTGCCAGCTCTTTGTGCCGTGAACCAGCGCTTCGGTGAAGATCAGCATATCGCCGGCTTTAAAAGAGGGGTTGGCCACCAGATGCGAGTCGACCGGTGGCTTATAGCTGTTGATATGGGCTTTGTGGCTGCCCGGTACGCAGATCAAGCCGCCGTCTCCGGGGTGGATGTCTTCAAGCGCGTACATGACCACGATCAGGCCGTTCCACATCTTGTTGAATGCCCATTGATACTGATGCTCGCCCTGGTCGGTACGCAGGCCGCCGTGGAGGTTTTCGCGGACCTCCAACTCGCGATTCATCTGCAATCCGTAGGTGTGATCGAGGCGAAGCCAGTCGCCGATGATGGTGCGGATGATCTTCAGCGTGCGCGGATGGGCCATGAGGTCCATGAAGATCCGATCGAGATGCAGAAAACTGAAGCTGTGGGGGAATTCGTCGCCCTGGTCTTTGTCGATGAACTCGTTCATGCTCGCGAGGTCGGAGGGGGAGATGAGGTCGCGATAGACGATATAGCCGTTGAGATCGAATTCGTAGATTTCCTCTTCGTTCATCGGGCACCTTTCAATCCGGTTAGTCTTTGACTGCGATAGCAAACTTATCTATTAACTGGATGTATCTCAAGTCCACGTCCAAGGGGGAATACCGAAATGTCCACTCGATCCGCCGATGGGGTTATAGGATTGTGGGGGCAGATCGAGTTGTTGGGTGGATCAATGGCCTGGAGTATGCTGCACTTCAGTAGGCCACGGCAATGCTGCCCATCATCGTGTCCTCACCCGTTTCCGCACCGAGGTCGACGCGGTAGAGGTAGGATCCGGGTGGGATCAGGTGACCGCTCGTATCGAGTCCGCGCCAGGTGAAGGTATAGGTGGCTCCCTGTGCAGCGGTGGGATCGAACTGGGCGACAGGGAGACCGGCGAGATCGAAGATATGTACTTGCGGTGCGTTGTGTTGGACCTTGAGGGCGACAAAGCGAACCTGCCACTGGTCGTTGAACCCATCGCCGCAATTCAAAATCCAATAGGCGACTAGGCTCAAGCTTTAGTTAATAATAATATAGTGAGTACGGGGGCAGGTGGTCTATTATTGTGCATAGACCGGGTATTCGGGGATCCGGCAAGCTGCGCATAAATATACGAGATGAGCGTTCTGGAAATCTGCAGAATTGGGTTAAATATCAAATGGCAGCAGCCACTCTTCTTCAATTTTAAGGTCGAATCCTGGTCCTTGATCGGCGAATTCTAGGTAGCTTTCTCTGGGGATCAAAGCTCCGGGTTCGGAGACTTCCTCCAATGGAATTCCAGGGTCAGAACCGATATAGTATTCGCCCCAGGGCGTATTGGACATTGCCCAGGTCAGATGCTGGCCGTAGGGATCTCGGGCACCGCCGTGGAGGCAGACTTCCAACCCTGCGGCTTGGGCCATGTGGCAGATCTTGATGCAGGGAGTCAGTCCACCGACCCACAGGATATCGGGCTGGAGCACATCTAAGGCGCGGTGTTCGATCATCATTTGGTAAGGGTAGTGGGTGTAGAAGTGTTCGCCGCCGGCCAGAGTTTGCCAGGGCAGGCGTCTTTTTAGGTCGATATGACTCTTGGTGTCTTCGGGAATTAGGCACTCTTCGATCCAGCGCAGGTTGTATGGGCGTAAACGCTCGGCCAGGCGCACTGCGTAGTCGACGTCGAAAGCCATATAGCAATCGAGCATTAATTCGCAGTCTGAACCAACTAGCTCGCGGACCTCAGCGACGCGCTGTTCGTTTTGTTCCAAACCCCAGAGCCCATCCGCCGGTCCGTATTGGCATGGAAGTTTGAAGGCTCTGAAGCCCAATTCTAGATACCAGTCTATATCGTTGCCAGTAGCATAGGTGAATATGCGGTCGCGCACCGGACCACCGATGAGTTGGTAGACGGGTTTCTGCTGCAATTTGCCGGCTAAATCCCAAAGGGCCAGGTCCACAGCGCTGATGGCGACGGTCGCAATGCCGACGGTACCGAATGATTTCGAGACGCGAAACATCATGTCCCAAATTTTTTCGATGGCCAGGCAGTCCTCGCCGACTAGTATATGCGCGAATGCGTCTTCGACAACGGCGGCGGCCGGACGCCCCGCACATGAGCCCAGGCCCCAGGTACCGTCTTCAGCCGTGACTTTCACCGCGAAACCAGGCCACTGGCGGGCGGCGTATAGATAGCGCCGGGATTTGAAGCGCGGGAATTTCGACATCGGATTGGCTACTTCGATCTCGGTCGGCCAACTTTTGCGCCGCGGGCGGCTTTTTTGTGATGGAGCGTTCGAGGCGGAGAGTGTTGACCCGGCCTGGGCTCCGGGTGTTTGCGTCGGCCCGTCGGGGCGTACGACGCGGACAATATCGATGGATTTGATCTGCATATGGTTAGCGGTTGGCTAGGTCGTGTTGCAGGAGTTCAACTTCTTCAGAGCTAAATCCGTAGAGTTGTATGCGATCGCGAAATGGACTCAGCAAGGGCAGAAAATTCACCCAGCGATCGCCGATTTTCAGGCCCAGAGGATCTTTGAGTCGGGTTGGTTCGGCACTGAAATCCTGCATTTTACGCTTGGCATGGGCATTGAGTCGGGCGGTGATTACGTATGAGCTATCGTTCTGGCTCGCAGCTTTGAAGGCGATGATATTCCACTCGGTGAAGAGCGGTTCGGGAGCGACCATATAGGTTGCGGCCTTGGTGCGGGTTCCCCCGGAGAATCGCACCGTATCCCAGTCGACATACTGCGGTCCTCGAGCGTCGCTAGCCAGGCGAGCGGGCAGCACTTGTATAGAAAGGGGTTGCGGCTTTTCGCTGCAGGCCACTGCTAAAAAAAACAGGATAAGACCGTATACCACGCTCTTCTCTCCTTGCGATCACCCGTTGCCGCCCCAAGCGAGGGCTTCAGCTTCGGATGTGGATAGAGTGAGATCAGTTTCATTAGATAGGTTTGCAGACTCTTCCCATGTTGCTAGCAGGTCGGTCAATTCGACCATAGAGGTGGTTGTCAGCAGCCTACGGCGCAACTCCGAGGCACGAGGCAAATTTTTGAAATAGAGTGCCAGGTGTTTGCGCGTCTCGAGAATGCCGACGCGTTCTCCTTTATATTCGGCCATTAGGCGCAGTTGTTCAAGAGCCAGGTTGACGCGCTCCGCCAGAGTTGCGCCATCGCGGCCCGAGAAGATCCAGGGATTGGCCATTGCCGCCCGCCCGATCATCACAGCGTCACATCCGGTCTCCTGCTGCATACGGCGAGCTGTGTCGAGGTCGAATACGTCGCCGTTGCCGATGATCGGAATTGAAGAGACTTCGACAGCGCGACGGATCCAACTCCAGTCGGCTCGACCTTTGTATTTCTGAACTACGGTGCGGGCGTGAATGGCTACGGCTTTGGCGCCCGCATCCTCGCAGCGGCGGATGACCTCGAGGATGTTGATTTGCTCCTCGTCCCAGCCGATCCGGGTCTTGACGATAACGGGGATCGAAACCGCTTCGACAGAGCGCTTGACTGCCAGGTAGAGCCGATCGAGATCGCGCAGGTACGCCGCGCCGCAGCCCTTTTCGACGATCCGTGGAACCGAACAGCCGAAGTTGATATCGACTATTTGGGCTCCGCGGCGCTCAAACTCCCGGGCTCCGTTGGCGAGAAGATTGATGTCGTTGCCGTAAATCTGGGCGGCTAAAAGCGCAATCCCGGTGTCGGCGTAGATTTTCGCGTCTGAGAAATCGAGCATCTGCTGGCTTTTGCGCGAGCGGATACCGATCGCACGACAGTTGATAAATTCGACTCCGACCAATCGTGCGCCAAGCCGTGCGCAGATCAGCCGAAAAACCCAGTTGCCGACCCCGGCCATCGGCGCCAGGGTGAGGATGGGCATCTCCGGACTCAAGGGGCTGAGTTGGTACGGTCCGATTTTCATAGAGATCGAAAAATCTTAATCCCGGTTTTCTCGCTGCAATTGGTCGGCGATGGCCTTTTCCTTTTCGGCTTCTGAAATCATGCCTTTGCGCTGGTAGAACATCGAGAGACTGGTATGGGTGAGGAAGTCGTTGGGGTTGTATTCGACCGCTTTTTGTGCTGCGCCGAGGGCCTGATCCAAGTCGCCTAATTTCTCATAGCAATGCGCCATCGACTGGTGGACATCAGCAAAATGCGGGTCCAGTTCAAGTGCCTGGCCGAAGGTGTTCAATGCCTCAGCGAAGTCCTGCTGGACGAATTCATTCATGCCTTTTTTATAGAGCGTTATTTTGTCTTCTGCTGTCATGAGTTATTGCTCCGTTTGGCGTTGACCATGGTTTAGCTGCTCTAATATCGAAAAAAATACCTCTTCGGGCATCCTCGATCCTTCGACTGGGGTGAGCAGATTCTTTTTTTGGTAATGGGTGATGAGCGCAGTGGTTTGATCTTTGTAGATCCTGAGGCGCTCTTTGACTATTTCTTCGTTGTCGTCTTCGCGTTTTTCGAGTCGGGCGAGAATTTCGTCGGGAGGTGGGTCGAAGTGGAGGTTGTATATGCGTCCAGTTTCAGGGTCGAAGCGTCGGCCGGTACTGCGCTTGATCAATACGGGGTCGGATACCTTTATAAGGATGACCCCGTCGAGGTGCATGTTGCGCTGGTCGAGCATGATGTCAAATTTTTCAGCTTGCGCTAGAGTGCGGGGAAAGCCGTCCATGATAATGCCTTGGTCATTTTCTTCGAGGCGGTCTAGGACGAGTTGTACGACGAGGTCATCGGGAACTAGTTGGCCTTCCCTTAGATAGGTATTAGCTCGGATACCTAACTCGTCTCCCTGGGCCCAGGCCCGGCGCAGCATATCACCGGTGGACAGGTTCTTGAGGCTGAAGTGTCGGGCAAGGTGGTTGGCCTGGGTGCCTTTACCGGAGGCGGGGGCGCCGATCAGGATTAGGTTCATGCTTTACCCATCGCGCTAATTGAGGGTTAAAAAGAAAAATTTCTAAGATAAAGAGATAATAGATTCATGTAAATAACCGTCGGTCGGTGTGGAGTCGCTGGCTCATGCGTGGAAGGGGAGGATGGGATATATTGTAGCAATGGACAGCAAGAAGAGGGATCGAAATATTAAATCGCATCGGCTAGGGCGCAATCGAGTATTGATTCTAGTTGAGGACTAAAGGAAGGGGGCATTATGTCGAATTGGCTCACTCCAAAGCAGTTGCGGCATCTGCAGCGAGGATATAGCAAGAAAACAGAGTCGCCGGTGCCGACTCAGGTCGTTTCGAGCGGGGAGTGTCTGCCGCCACCCCAATCGCGCCGCCAGGCTCAAGTCGAGTCGCTGATGCAAGAGCAATCCAAGTTCTATGCTACACGCCAGGGGATCCACCATCACCGCTACCTCCGCTCGCCGAGTGGCATGGCTGCAGCGTTTATAGCGATGAATCAGGTCTTCGGCGATCTCTATGAGGTGGATCCGGCTGAAGCGGAAGATCAGAACGCGGCTGAAGACCGCCACCGCGAAACTCGCAACCAGTTTATCTTCGACGTCCACACGCATCATGTACACGAAGACTATACCTGGGAAGGCCAGCTCTGGTTGCGCGATGCAGCACGCGGTAAAAACCAGGCCCAGACCGCCTGGAACCCGGCTCTGGTCGAAGAGGAACTCGATCTGAAATACTACAAATTCGATTATTACGTCAAAGATATGTTCTTCGACAGCGATACCACGCTGGCCTTGCTCAGCACCTCGCCCTCGGTCGATCCGGAGAAGACGCTTTTATCCGATCGGCAGATGGTCGCTACGCGCGATATGGTGAATGAGATGGCCGGTACGCGGCGGATGTTCGCCCATGGGGTCATTTGGCCAAGTGTGCCGGAATATCTGGAATTGATGGACCCGGCGGCAACGGAGTTGAAGGTCGATGCTTGGAAGGGGTATACTATCGGTGATGTACTGGGTTATCATCCGACTTTTGACCGTCCATGGCGGCTCGATGATGAAGAATTAACCTGGCCGACCTATGAAAAGGCGCGTCGGTTTGGCGTGCGCAATATCTGCATCCACAAAGGCGTTTTACCCGTTGAATACGAAAAAATTCCCAATTGGGAATACGCCAAGGTGGACGATCTAGGTAAGGCAGCTGCAGCGTGGCCGGATCTGAACTTTCATATCTATCACGCAGGTCTAAAGATGTGGCGGGATGCCGATGCGGTCAGTGAGGAGTTTGAGCGCAGCGGACGGCTGGACTGGATCGACGAGTTGGCGGCGGTCCCTCGGGAATACGGGGTCTCGAATGTATATGCCGATATCGGCTTGTCTTTTGGGGCCCTGGCGATAACCCATCCGCGATTGGCTGCAGCGATGGTGTGTAAATTGGTCAAAGGCCTTGGAGCCGATCACGTGCTCTGGGGGACGGATTCGATCTGGTTCGGTTCGCCGCAGTGGCAGATCGAGGCATTCCGTCGGATCGAACTTCCTGAAGATCTGCAGGACAAACTCGATCTCGCGCCGCTTGGCCCGGCTAATGGCCCAATAAAAAACGCGATTTTCGGTATCAATGCCGCCGGCCAATACGGCTTAGAATTGGATGAACAGGGGCAGCCGGTTGCCGATTACGCGGGGGACGAATTGTCCCGGCTCAAGGCCGAGTACCTGGCGGCGGGCCATCAACGCGACAATCTGTTCTGGGGTTGGATTCAGCGCAATAAAGGGCAGGGTTGAGATGGATACTCGGGTTCAGGTGTTGGCACCCACTTTCTCTGCCTGACGATAGGCATTCTGGGTCAATTCGACGATTCTTCGCGCACTAGGGCCGTCGGTCTCGGGCGTCTGACCGGTATCCAAACAATCGAGGAAATGGATGATCTCCGGTTTTAAGTCCAGGCCTTCGCTGCTCTGATGCAGGATCGTTTCCCCGCCGGTCTGGTCCAGTGCGACAATCCGGGTATGCCAGCGGCAATCTGGTCCCTCGCTACCCAGATCACCCAGAGGTTGGGTTGTGAGGGTGATCTGGGCTTTGCTACAGAGGGCGTTCAGGGTGTACCAGATCCGAGGGCGCGGCGAAGCCCAGGTGTGGCGAGTCACGCCGATCACGCCGCTTTTGAACTTGATGATCGAAGCGGCGCTGTCCTCTCCTGCGATCTGCTTTCCAGCGCGGGTGCCGACCATTGATAGCGATTGAACTTCGCCGGCGATCCAGAACATCGGGTCGAGCATATGGGGCGAAGCGGAGAAGAATACCCCTCCACCCAGCGTTTCTTTTTGCGCCATCCAATTATTGGCATAGCCCTGGATCGATTCGTCCATCATTGCGTCGAGCATGAAGAGCGATCCATAATCTCCGCCCAGTATCGCTTCTTTGAATAGACGCATGCTGCGGCGATAGCGGTGGGGATAGGCGACCATCAAGGTGCATTGTGCCCGGGTTGCACTGGCGATAATGGCGTCGGCTTCTTCCAGTGTGCGAGCGATTGGTTTTTCGAGGAGGACGTGGCAACCTGCGGCCAGGCAGTCGACCGCAATTTGGTGGTGCAGGTGGTGGGGTACCAGTACGCAAGCCGCATCGATTTCGTCGAGCCCTTCGCGGTACTCGTCGAGTGGTCTGGCCCCGGTCAATAGGGCTATTGCTTCGGCTTGAGCAGGTTCGGGATCGGCAGCCCAGACGACTTCGGCTCGGTCTTGGAGGTCGGGCAAGATGCGGGCGTAAAAGCGGGCAATCCAGCCACAGCCGATGAGTCCGATGCGGTGTTTTTTCATCGAATTTAGTCCAGAGGGTCAAAAAAGGTTAGATCCTGAGCGAAATTTTCCATCGCGATTACTTCGTCGCCGCGGAAGCGGGCCCGAATGGCCTGGTCGCGCCAGGTGAGCGTCTCGTCGCGGACTGGTAGTGCAAAGTCGAAACGGAGCCAGCGGTTTATCGCAGGAGTGGCAAAAATCAGATAGCCGTTGGCGTGCAGGGGGATCCCCGCGGGGCCGTCGACCTTGACTTGTTCGGGTCGGACCCAGGGGGGCAACCGCAGGTGTAGAGGGCCGTTTTTTTTCAGCCGCAGGGCGAGGTGTGGGTGGGTATAGGGCGATTGTATTTCGATGGCATTCGTCTGCTGGTCGAAGAGTAGGTTGACCCAGTGTCCACTAGCGTCAAAGCGAGATACGTGGCGATAAGCTGCACAGAGCGAGGCCACCGCGCCGCCGACGATGTCCAGGTTGAAGCCGATACGGGGCTTGTCCGAGGTCCAGATACCGACGGGTTCATGACCGTATTGCGCAGGGAAGCCGAAGGCTCCACGCAATCGGTCAGCTACGTTGCGCCTGCCATCGAGGTTAGAGGGATTGTCCGGTTCGACGATAAAGGAGATATCGCGGAGTTGGGAGGGGAGGAGATGGCTGCGCAGGATGCGCTCGGCATCGGCGTAGTACTCGGTGTATCCCCACTGGCCCAGAATAAGTGCGGTTTCGAGGATATCGCCGGTATTGTTGGCCTCACCGCGCAGACAATTGGTCCCTCGTTCTGCGACTTCTATCGACCAGCCGATCTGGTCGCGTATGTCCCAGAGACCGTTGTCGTAGAAGATTTTGACCCGCTGCATAAGTGGGGCATCCTGGAGCAGATCGGCCAGTTGGGCTAAAGATGAGAGTACGCAGGTCGTTGAGTGAGCATGGGAACCGAAGCGTTCGGGGGTGAAGCTGCCGTCGGGGAGAAAGAATTCACGCAGCGCTTTCTCTTTAAGTGCGATAGCCAATTTCAGTGCGGGTCCGTGGCCGGTGGCGCGATAGTATTTGACCAGCGGGCCGATTGCTCGCGCCAGCCTTTGAATAAAGGTCTGGTAGCCATCCTGGAATGTGATCGCCAACTCGCGCCCGATGCGGTCTACTTGCCATTCTTCATCGGGGATCCAGTATGTGCAGATGGTATCGATACTGGCAGCGGCCAACTCCTGAGCCCGATCCGAGTAGCGGTACTTAGCTAGGGCGTACAGTGCGTGAAACCCCTCGCGCAGGTCGTGGTCTGCAAGCTCGTTCGGTATCCCCTCGCCCCTTTGCGTTTGGTGAACTCTGTGCAGGGGCAGGGGCGCATGGGAATAGGAGAAAAAGGCGGCTCGGGCATGTTTGTCTATACAGTCCTCGGCGAGGGGCAGGTCCAAGACATCCTCGGCCTCGAGGAGCGCATTGAGATGACGGCCGGGAATATGCGATTCGTTCGAGCCCGATAGTTCCGCTAAGGGGCGTACTCTCGCTCCGAAAAAGGGGATTTCGCCATCTTGAGCGTTGAAAGCGCGGTGCATGGAGCGACAACCGAGGCGAATGGCGTCGGCGATATCGGTGGTATTGACATCTTGGACTTGGGTCGGCATAACTAGGGCTCCTAAAGGAAGTTGCGAATCATATAGGCCCGCAAAACGCCGGATTCGTCCGAGTTGAAAAAGGCTTTGGTTCCATCGGGAGAGAGGAAGGGATGAATATGCGCTTCTTTGGACCACGACGAGCGCGGATGGGCCAACGGGGTCCAGCAGGAGAGTGCGTCGTGTCCTTCTGCACCGAATTCGGCGTAGAGAATACGGCCTCCCTGGTCATTGGGACCGGTATCGGTTACCAGCTTATGGCCGGCGATGTCGGTGGCGAAGTGATAAAAGCAGGGCTGGGGAAACGAACGGCTCAGGTGATTGCGAATGGCTCCCGGTGCAGTGCGGCCGATATGGCCGGTGTGCGCGACTGGGCGGCTTTCGATGAGTTGTTGTGCGGCGGGATTCGAAGTGCTGGTGCTGGTAATGGCCCAGGGTGAGGTTCCGCGCCAGCACTGGTGTCCCTGACAGAATTCATTGCCGTCACGGCCCCAGGGCAAGTCGCGAAAATCGCTGCCATCATCGCGTATTACGTGGATATCCGCGCCATGACCTCCGACCAATTTGCGAATCGCACCGTCCGGACCAACGGTATTGCCGTGATTTTCCTGTACTAGAATATCGCGTAGATCTGCGCTACTTTTTGAGCGTGAATACTGGGGATGCATATTGCACCAGCTCGGTCCTTCAAGAACCAAATCCACCGATCCCGCTTCGAGATCGAAGACCAGGAGGCCCCAGGGCAGTTCATTGCTCTGACCATCGCCGAGAAAACACGAGAGGGCGATCCGCTTGCCGTCTGCGCGAATGGTCGAGAGAGGGTAGAGGCGGCTCGGTCGATAGCGCGTCCCGGGTAGCGGAGTGTCGAGATGCAGGATGCTAACTCGTTCACTGCCGTCGAAGCAAACCCGTTTGAGGGTCAGTGACCCGGCCCCTATCTCGGTCTGGTCGACAAAATAGTAGATATAGCGACCATCGGGTGACACGGATGGAGCGGTCGCTCCGGTTTCATCGGTGATAGGGAACAGCTTGCAGTGGTGGTCCAGTTCGCAGACCAGATAGCGGTGTTTGGGGTCCTGCGGGTCGGAGCCATGCGGCGTGGCGGATTCATGGAGCAGGAAACGAGACGAGTCGGGGGCGAAGATCTGTGCTTCCATATAAATATGTGAAGCAGGCAGGTCGCCATCGGTTAGTTGGAAGATCTCGGTGCCGGATTTAGCCTGTGCTGAGAGCAGGTCTTGGCGCGATTTCATGGGCTAGTCACAGTATCGTCTGTGCGATGCGAATCGGCGCGAAATCATACTCGAATCCTGGGTTTGTAGTTGCCATTGATGAGATCCTTATTTTGTGGCAGGGAGTTTATTACGGGTTGTGGCTGGCGTCGGTGAATTTCACTAGCGTAGCCGACGAAATCCAAAAGAAGACGAGTGTACACCAGCCGAATAATAAGCACTATTCGATCTCTGGGCCAGAAGGGGGCTGGACTCATAGAACGTGGTGCATCTTTGCACGTTCTATGTGGTGCGTATCGAAATTGAAAAAGAGACACCAAGCCACAACGGTTGCATCGAGCTACCGATCTCAATGCTGTGGCGGTTGGCCAGGTCTTCGGGATTTACACCCCTTCGCGCGCCGTGCTACCGACGCGAAGGGTATGCAGTACCACCATGAGTGAAGAGACATCGGCCGGGGAGACGCCCGAGATTCGCGCGGCCTGACCCAGAGTTCGCGGTTGGACCGCTTCGAGTTTCTGCCGCGCTTCGGTCGAGAGGTTTAGTTCGGGTACTGCGTAGTCGAAGCCGGAGGGAATATGCAGCGCTTCGAGCCGCTGCAGTTTTTGCACCTGGATTTCCTGTCGCTTGATATAGCCTTCGTACTTGATCTCGGCTTCGACGTGTTCGGCCGCATCCGGGGAGAGTGTATCGGTGGGTGGAGCAAATTCCACGATGTGTTGGTAGCCGAGTTCGGGCCGGCGCAGCAGGTTGCTCAGCAGTGCCGATTCGGAGATCGGAGTAGTGCCCTGTCGCTGCAGAATTTCGTTAACTTTGTTGGTGGGGCCGACTCGCTCTTGGTTGAGCCGTTCCAATTCGGTGGCGACTCGCCGCTGCTTGGTCTGGAACTGGTTCCACAGTGCATCGCCGACCAGGCCCAGGCTTCGTCCCCGCTCCATCAGGCGATAGTCTGCATTGTCCTCGCGCAGTAGGAGCCGATGTTCGGCACGCGAGGTAAAGATTCGGTAGGGCTCCTGCGTACCTTTGGTCACCAGATCGTCGATGAGTACGCCGATATAGGCATCGGAGCGAGAGAGTACCAGCGGGTCTTGGCCACGGACTTTGAGTACAGCATTGACTCCGGCGATCAGGCCCTGGGCAGCGGCTTCCTCGTAGCCAGTAGTGCCGTTGATCTGACCGGCAAAGAAGAGTCGGGCCACGCGCTTGGTTTCGAGATATGGATGGAGTTGGATCGGCGAAGCATAATCGTATTCGACTGCATAAGCGGGCCGCATGATCTCGGTTTTTTCGAGGCCGGGGAGGGTGCGCACGATCTGATGCTGCACGTGTTCCGGCAAACTCATCGATAGACCGTTGATATAGTATTCGAGCGTTCGCCGGCCTTCGGGCTCGACGAAGATCTGATGGCGTTCCTTGTCGGCGAAGCGGACGATTTTGTCTTCGATCGAGGGGCAGTAGCGCGGACCTATGCCCTCGATGCGCCCGCTGTACATCGCCGATTGCTCCAGGTTGGCCTCGACCAGTTGGTGGGTTTGCGAGTTGGTATAGGTCACCCAGCAGGGGATCTGCGCTTGGGTTATTTTCTCACAGGCGTAGGAGAAAGGCCGCGGCGGGTCGTCGCCGGGTTGTTCTTCGAGCGCGGCAAAATCGAGCGTGCGGCCGTTGACGCGCGGGGGAGTGCCGGTTTTGAGGCGGCCGATCTCGAAGCCGAGCGCGGCCAGTCCTTCCGAGGCCTTATCGGCCGAGGTCTCGCCAGCGCGGCCGGCACTGTAGGAGAAGTCCCCGACGTGGATCTTGCCTCTGAGGAAAGTGCCGGTGGTGAGAATCACTGTATGCCCGCGATAGGCGATACCGCCTTTGACACCAACGCCCTGTGCAGTTCCAGCATCGACCAGTAGACACTCCATCATACCCTGGCGGATGTCGAGATGGGGCTGGGCTTCACAGGCGTATTTGATTTCGAATTGGTAGTCTTTCTTATCGGCTTGAGCCCGCGAAGCTCGGACCGCAGGTCCACGCGAAGTGTTGAGGCGGCGGAACTGGATACCGGTGCGGTCGATATTGATAGCCATCTGGCCGCCGAGTGCATCGATCTCCTTAACCATATGGCCTTTGCCGACGCCGCCGATGGCTGGATTGCAGGACATCTGACCAATGGTGTCGAGATTCATCGTCAGCAGCAAGGTTTCAGCGCCCATACGCGCTGCGGCGAGAGCCGCTTCACAGCCGGCGTGGCCGCCGCCGACGACGATGACTTCGTAGGTTTTCTCGTAGGGGATCATTTTTGCTTATAGGCGGCCAGCACTCGGTCGCCTTCCTCTTCGAGTTCACGTAGCAGTGCGTCGCTAATTTCTTCGAGGTTTCCTTCGCGTGGCTGTTTTTCCGACCAATGCCACTGGTCTAGATAGGCGTCGGTACCGGTGAGTCCTTCCTGCATGGCGATGCGGTCGATCCAGATCTGGAAACGAGGGGGAAGCTGATGTGAACGCGGGCGTTTGGCGGCAAAGACCTTGATCTGCACCGGGATCTCGCGCCAGTAGAGGATCTGGTACTGAACCATCGTTTTAGGTCTCCGGGCGGTTGAGCACCTGGTTGAAGGCGCGGATATGGTCGGGGCGGGTGCCGCAGCAGCCTCCGACGATTTGAGCGCCTGCGGCGATCAGTGCGGGTAGATGCTCGGCCATCTCCGTGGGACCTTGCGAATATATAGTGCGATGGGCGCTGTTGAGCTTGGGCATGCCGGCATTGGGGTAGCTCATCAGCTTCTTCTCGATCCCGCGCTCTTGAATTGCAGCGGAGAATTGTTGAAGACCGCTGATGGCATAGGGCATGCCGGTATGATCGTCGTGGCGGGTTTCAGCTCCGCAATTGAGACCCAGGATCTGGACGTGGTCGAGGAGGTTTTCACCGTGGGAGTGCTCGCCTGAGGCGAGAATATCCAGCAGGTCGGCTGGGGAATGCCCCCAGTCGGTTTTGTAGACCACCTGATCTGTTTTGCGATCCTTGGTGTATTTGAGCGTGAGATTGATCGCGATGGGTAGGCCGGTCTGGCAGGCGATCGAGCAGGCAATTGCCGCTTCGGTTGCCGAGAATTGAGTCTCGATAACGAAAAGATCGACTCCGCCTTCGTAGAGCGCGTCGATGACCCGTTTGTGGGCTTCGCGGACCCGGTCGTTTGGAATGCCGAAATCGGTATTGCCGGCGTCGGCTTCAATCGCGCCTGGCGAAGGACCGATCGATCCGGCGACAAAGGTTGCCCGACCGCTTTGCTCGATGGCTTGGCGGGCCAATTCGGCACCGCGATGGGTCAGGCGCTCGGCCTGGGAGGGATCCTTGCCGGCCATTTCCAGATGGAGTTCAGAGGCCACGAAGGTGTTGGTGCCGATGCAGTCGGCTCCGGCGGCAATATAGTCTGCATGGACATCGACTACGGCATCCGGGTGTTCTTCGTTGGCCAGCGTCGAATTGATCAGCTCGATCTGGCGGGCGAAGAGTTGCGAACCGAAACCGCCATCGTAGAGCAGCGGATATGGGCTATTTAAGCGTTCGAGAAAAGTGGTCATCCAGGTCTTTCCGGCCTTTATTCAGGCTAAGATTAGGTCGAATGGTGGTGATTCGGCCACCGCATTAGTAAAAAAGGATGACTAAAATGTACAACCTGCGAGCATAGAAGGCCAGGATCAGCTCGCGAGTTCGCCTTTGCGGTAGGCGCGGAGGAAAGAAGCGCAGTACTCGTCTTTGCCCAGCAGCATGTCTTCGGCCAGTTGATAGGGGCGCGATTCGCGATCCATCTCGAAGGTGTCTTCGAGTTTGGTCGTAGTGGGGTCGATAATTGCGCTGTCGGCACCGACCTCGGCGGCAAGGACCAGAAAGACATCGTTGATCAGATGGCGGCAGGGAAGACCGAAGGAGACATTGGAAAAACCACCGGTGATATGTATTTCGGATCCGTATTTTGCGCGCAATTGGCGGATGGCGTCGAAGGAATGATGGCCGAATTGCGAATCGACCGAAATCGGAAAGATCAGCGGGTCTATATAGAGGTCGGCAAGTGGGAGGTCGAGGGCCAGGGCTTTTTCGATCATTTGGCTGGTGTGATCGACGCGTTCCTCCGCAGAGGCCGGCATGCCGGATTCGCCGGCAGCACTGACAACGACCTGCGCATTGTACTCTTTGGCCAATTCGAGGGCTTGGGGACGTTCGAGGGATGCCGAGTTGAGTAGCATGCGTTTGGGGTGATCCGCTCCCGCTTCGAGTCCCGCTTCGAGAATCTCGATTTTGGAAGAATCGATCGAAAGTGGTAATTCCGAGTTCGCTCTAACCATTCGCACCAGCCACCGCATGGCGCCCTTCTGCTCTTCTTCTTTGAGGGAAAACTCGTCGACATTGAGATCGAGAAAGTCGCTGCCAGCGGTTTCCTGGCGCTGAATCTGGCGGCGGATATAGTCGAGTCCATCCTCATTGCCGAGCATCGCTTGTTGTACTGCAATTTTTAGGTGCTTGACCCGGCCCTCCTCGTAATCTTGGGTTTTTTTCACTTCATCGGGAATGCGTAGAAAGCGGCGGTTGTTGTCCGTATCGCGGAAGCGCACCGATTCGACACCCTCGGAGTCGTTGCCGACGAGCTTGCCTTTGCGCAGGATCACGCGGGTGGTATGGATATTTTCGCCGATGACGATGAATGGATTATCGATATTGGGAAGATTCATGAGGCGTCTTTTCTTTCTCTACGATGGTTTAGAGCGTAGCCGGCATGGGTTTGAACTGGCATCCTTCGACGAAGAGCTCGAAAAAATCAGCTGTGGTTTCCAACTCGATGTGTTCGATTCTCTTGACCAGTGCTTCTATCCGGTCGCGCTTGCCTGCGGAGAGGAGTACCTCGCGGGCGCCCTGGACTGCGGCG
This sequence comes from uncultured Gemmatimonadaceae bacterium, assembly GCA_964520345.1. Lineage (GTDB taxonomy): Bacteria > Latescibacterota > UBA2968 > UBA8231 > UBA8231. The sequence continues at coordinate 55,327 of CAZFMY010000034.1, forward strand.
TTACCGACTTTGGTGATCCGCGTTTGGGGCACGGGGGCGAGAAAACCGATCTCGATCGCAGCTTGAATGTCGACGTAGTTGGCGAAGCCTCCGGCGAGGTAGAGCTTTTGTACTGCTCCGGGGTCGAGCCCGATGGCACGCAAGACGATGTACTGGCCGCAGAAATTGGCGGCTTTAGCTTGTGCTAGGTTTGATGCGTCGAGGCGTGAGAAAGTGATACCTTGTTGGGGAACTAGTTCGAGTTGTCTTTTCTTGTCGCTGAATACTCCCTTTGGAGTCATGAGTTCATGGCGACGCAGTTCGGCGAGCAATTCGATGAGCCCGGAGCCACAGAGCCCCTGCGGCTCAAGATCGCCGATTGTTGACCACTCCCATCCCTGCCCGTTCCAATGGATCGATTCGATCGCGCCTTCATAGCCGGGCATGCCATAGGTGATGCCGCCGCCTTCGAAGGCCGGACCGGCGGGGCAGGAGGCGGCGACGAGTCGTCCTTGATGGGCGATGACGACTTCGGTGTTGGTGCCCACATCCACGAGCATTGCGCTCTCACTATCGAGATCCATATCAATAGCGGCGAGGTCGGCCGCTAGGTCTGCACCCACATGGCTGGCGATGAGTGGAAGGGAGTAGACCCGAGCTTTGGAGTTGGCCCTCAGACCGAGCCGGCGGGTTTTCTCGACCAGGCTAGTGGTGGTACGCTGACCGGCGAGGTACTCGTTTTCGATCAGCGACTTATAGGGTTTTTGACCGATGCTCTGAACATCGAGGCGGAAGAGGATGTCGCGCATCGTCGAGTTGCCGGCGACTACGATCTCGTAGATTTCCTGCCGTGCGAAGTCGTAGCGCTGGCAGAGGTTGCGGATTTCGTGGTTGAGCGCCTTGGTCAGAGTTCGGCGCAGTTCCCCCGGCTGTTGGCCATCGTAGGAAATCCGATGCATGATATCGCTGCCGCCGAAACGCTGCGGGTTTTCAAAAGAGCTCATGTGTCGGCTCTCGCCGGTTTCCAGATCGACCAGATCGAGTACAATGGTCGTGGTGCCAATGTCGATGGCCAGCCCATAGAGGTGTCCGCGGTACTCATCGATCTGCTCGTCGCCGTAGTAGACGGCCTGGCCACGCCGTTTGACTACGGGGTCGATCTTGCCGAGATACTCCATGGTTTGGGTCAGGATTTTGGGGGTGCGAAGCAGCGGTGCGAATTCGATGTCGATCTCGGGATTTTCGATTTTGGCCTGACAGGCCAAGCGGAATTCGTCGCGGAGGAAGTCTTCAGCTGAGGTTGGCTCGTTGAGGGCTTCAGTGCCACTTTTGACCTCGACGATGCACTCGTGGCAGTGGCCGGTTCGTCCGCAGGAACTCGGTACCCGGGATCCGAGCTGGTCGGCGTAGTCGAAAAGAGTGCGGTCGGTGGTCAGTGGATAGGAAATACCCTCGCAGCGGACCTGGCCGCTACCAGGTGCCGCATCACGAGGATTTGGGCGCTGGTCCTCTTCCCAGGCGGGTCGATAATCGAGTTGGTCGTCGCCTCCGCAGCGCATCAGATCCCCTGGAGCCTGGGGTTTGCGCTGGTTGCGGCACCCGAAGTGGGCGGTACACTGATCGAAACGGTTCTTGTAGGGACAGCGGAAGGTCGCCTGTACATCGGCGTGGCCGGCAATGCCTCCTAGAATTTCCGAGAGTCGGTCGAGTCGCTTCTGGTACTCGTCTGGATCGATACGCTGCAAGGTTTCAGGAGCCTTCCGCCGCGAATTCTTCTAGAAGTTCCTTGGCTTTCTCAACGCATGAGAGGGCGTCTTTACCGTAGCCGTCGGCACCCATATCGTCGGCGAATTCCTGAGTCACGGGAGCACCGCCGACCATGATTTTGACATCGTCGCGTAAATCGGCATCGATAAAAGCCTCGATGGTCTTGCCCATATTCGGCATGGTGGTAGTCAATAGCGCCGACATGC
>CAZFMY010000035.1:0-34024 GCA_964520345.1 uncultured Gemmatimonadaceae bacterium
ACTTCGAGCTCGAAATCCAGCACCGGCACGGCCTGGATGTGAACAGCGGCGTTTTTTTCGCTGGTCCGATCTGAACGACCCCGTGCATACCGGGTTGGAGGTCCAGATTCTCGATACCCATGGTTAGGAACGTATGAACGAAAAATCCTGTGGGGCTCTCTGTGATCTTGCTGCCCCCGACGAGGATGCGGCACGGCCGGCGGGTGAGTGGAACGACGCCAATCTCGTTTGCAAGGGGCCTTTCGTGCAGTACGCATTGAACGGTAGCCAGATTGTCTCGGTGGACATCGATCTGTGGTACGAGGTGGGGCGGAATCCGGATGGCAGCACGAATAAGTTCAAATACGCCTGGCGGGATATGCCGCGGTTGGGACATATCGGTTTACAGGATCACGGTGGGCGGATCGAGTTTCGCGCCATCGGTATTCGCGAGTTGTGAAATCTCTTTCGCCAGTGCGCGGCTGATAATCTACTGGCAGATCTGATTCTTTTGCGTGTTCTGGGTTGATGGTTGGGGGGTATTTTTGTCATATTGTGTCCAAGGAGAAATACCTATGAAACGCGTGGCCAAGCCTGCAGGTGCCTATAATATCCTCCTCGAGGAAGTCGAAATGCCTTCCGTCGCTCCGACCGAGATCCGGGTTCGCGCCGAGTGTTCACTGATCAGCCGAGGATCGGAAATATGGCGGCGCTATGTGCGCGAAGAGGCCATAGATCATCGTTCGATGGGGTATTCGCTGGTTGGCAGAGTCGAGGAGGTCGGTGCAGAGGTCGAGGCTTTTGCCCTTGGGGATCGGGTGGCAGCTCTGGCGCCTCATGCGCAGTACGTGACGGTCGAAGTGGTCAATACTCATCATCGGCCAGCGGCTGTGGTCTTACCCGAGGAAGTGTCGGCCGAAGAGGGAACATTCTGGCCTTTGGGTACCAGTTCGGTGCTCTGGATGTGGCAGACCGCAGCGGGGGCGAATGATACGATGGTCATTCAGGGCCAGGGGCTGGTGGGCAGTGGGTGTATGCAGGTGGCCAAGGCGCAGGGGATAGGTCGGGTAATTGCAGTGGATGCGTTGCCTTTGCGCTGCGAGTTGGCGCGTGAGTTGGGGGCGGACGAAGTAGTCGATGCGAGTGCTGGAGATCCGCTGGAAGCAGTAAAATTGCTGACCGATGGTCAAGGTGCCGATGTCGTGGTTGAAGCGGTGGGAGGACGCGCTGGGGCAGCGGCTTTTGCTCAGGCGCAGGATATGCTCAGGCCCGGTGGGCTTTTGCAGGTTCTGGGGCTTTATGAGGAAGAGCCTTTACCGCTCTACTCGAGCAAGATCATGGGTAAGCGTCTGGTAGGTAGCTATCTAGATGCCTCCAAGCGAGCCGAAGGATCGGCGCGGACTCTGGAGTTATTGGCCACGGGTCGGATTCAATTCGATAAGATGATAACCCATCGTTTTCCCTATACGGCAGCGGCCGAAGCATTCGATCTGCTCTACAACCGTTTGGGGGAGACGATGGCGGTACTCCTCACGTGGGATGACTAACTAGGAGAAGACAATGGGGCGGACGATAGAGAAGCTTTTCCGCGCCCCCTATGGGGTGCCTAATGCACTGCAAGTGGTTGAAGAAGGATTGTGGATTACCGATCAAATCACAGATCGGGTGGCATTGGTCGAAATTGCCGAACCGTCCGAGTACGGAGTCACCCGGCTGATTCGCGATATTCCCAGCGAGTCGTCCAATACCAGCGGCATGGCCATTGGCGCCGGTTCGTTGTGGTTGGCGGCAAATGGGCCGGGTACGCTGTGGCGGCCGGAGCGGTCTACTGATGCGCAAAAAGGGCAGGGCGAAATTCTCGAGATCGATCCCGAATCTGGTACGACGCGGAATCGCTATCCGGTGCCTGGTGGGGGTGGAGTACACGGAATGGAGTACGATCCTTTTGAACCGGGGTACGTGTGGGTTACTACGCTCAAAAACCAGACGCTGAGTAAGATCCGGATCGATGGCTGGTCCGTCGAACAGGTGCTGGACTTGCCCTATGTACGGGCTCACGGCGTGGTGCGGGTCGAGGATGGTATTTGGGTGGTTCATACCGCTGACCGGGTAATTGTCAAGCTCGAGGTGGAGAGCGGAGTCGAAATGCAAAGGATCGAGGTGCCTGAGAGCGATCCTCAGCCGCATGGTTTGTCGATCTTTGGTACGGATCTCATTTATTGCGATGCGACTTCTGGATGGGTCGTTAAGATTGCTCTGTGAAGAAAGGAAGGGTATGATCAGCGCACGAATTATGACTTCGACCTGGAGTCTGCATCGAAAATTGGGTCAGGTGATGTATCAATGGCCCGATCCCAAGCGAGTGCTGGTCGCGGATGAGGTAGCACAAGGAGAAATCAGTTTGTTGGAAGTGCCGACGCTGCTCGCCGCGCGCGGAATTAGCGCGTTGGAAATATGCCATTTTCATTTTCCGCGGCTGGATCCGGGCTATCTCGGAGAATTGCGTCAGGTGCTTGAGGCGAGCGGTGTCGAGCTTTTCAGCATTTTGATTGACGCTGGAGATATCACGCATCCGGATTCGGTTCAGCGCGAAAAGGAGATAGCCTGGATTCGCGCTTGGATGGAGATTGCCGCGCGTTGCGGCGCACGCGCTGTACGGGTGATCGCAGGCGATGCCGTGGCGGGTGAACGCGGAGAATGGTGCAATAGCGAACTTGTGCAATTGAGTGCCGAAAAATTGCGTGCTTTGGCCGAGTTTGGCCGCGGTTTGGGTTTGGCGGTCCTGACGGAGAACTTTCGCGCGCTGGCACTCAGCGTCGGGGCACTTACCGCAATACTCGATTTGTGTGAAGACGAAGTCGGTCTCTGCGCTGATTTCGGCAATTTCAAAGGGCCGAATAAATACCGAGACCTTGCGCAGATTTTGCCCCGAGCTACATCGGTACACGCCAAAGCCGATTTCTTGTCTCCCGGGCAAATGGATCGCGCGGATTTCACCCGTTGTCTCAGTTTGGCGCAAAAATCCGGGTTCGCAGGACCATACTCGCTGATTTTTTCTAGCCCGGGTGATGAGTGGGAGGGGATTGGGCTGACGAGGAAAGTCGTTGAGGAATGGCTCTGAAACTATTCCGTGTACACAGAGTGAGCCTTTTGCAGTTGACGCCTAAATCTGGTTGTAGCTAATGAGTACACGTCCCGCTCTAGTTTTGATCGGCGATTCGATTCGCAACGGATATTGCGAACATGTTGTCCGCGAGTTGGCGGACGAGGTTGCCGTTTTCGCTCCTGCGCAGAACGGCGGAGATAGTCGCAATGTACTGGCGCACCTCGATGAGTGGGTCCTCAAGCAACAACCGGATTTGGTACACGTCAATTGCGGATTGCACGATTTGAAGCGGGCTTTTGGCGAGGCGCCGGAAGTATCCCTGGAGGCCTACCGTGGTCATGTGCGGCAGATTTTGGAGCGATTAGGGAGCGGGTTGCAGGGAACTGTCGTCTGGGCTACAACTACCCCGGTTGATCAAGTGCTGCATCATCGCAACAAGGGTTTCGACCGTTTCGAAGCCGATGTCGAAGCCTATAACGAAGCAGCTAGCAGTGAAGCAGAAGCGTTGGGTATACCGATCAATGATCTCTTCGCGGTGGTCGAAGCGGAGGGAAAAAACCGAATTTTGACGCAGGATGGGGTGCATTTTATCGAGGAGGGCTCGCAAATTCTGGGGCGGGCTGTGGCTGCTTGGATGCGGCAGTATTTGGAGCATTAGAGAATGGATGCAGCGGTAGTTGCGCTGGAAGCCATCCGTCGCGATCACGCCTGTCAGATTGCCAGAGCAGGAGGTGTCGATGAGGCGCTGAAAGCCGAGTTGTTGGAGCGTCGTATCGATACTACGGTATCCGAGGCACTGGTCATGGGCCTTTTATTACAGGGGGTCCGGACTTTTTTTTGCGTCTTTGGCCATGGCTCGACCGAAGTGGGCGAAGTGCTGCGGATCTACCAGAGCCAGGGTCTTTTGCGGGTCTGTGGGGTCCGCAGCGAAATCGAGGCTTCTCATGCGGCGACGGCACTGCGCTGGGTCACCGGAGAGCGGGCGGCTGTCGTGACCTCGATCGGGCCTGGTGCGCTGCAGGCCCTGGCCGCTGCAATAGCTCCGCGCTCGGACGGCCTGGGGGTCTGGTATTTGCTGGGCGACGAGACGACCGAGGACGAGGGCCCCAACATGCAGCAGGTCCCCGGGACCGAACAAAACGCCTTCCTGCGGCTCTTCGGAGCGATGGGGAGCACGTATTCGCTGCACACCCCCCAAGCCTTGCCCACCGCACTGCGTCGCGGGCTCAATACGGTTGATCATCCGCATCGAGCCGGGCCGTTTTTTCTGTTGCTGCCGCTCAATACTCAGCCGGCCGAATTGGCGCAATTCAACCTGGATGAATTGCCTGTCGGTGCGCCGCCGCCTTTGGGGGTTGCGGTTGATGATGGGCGCTATGAAGAGGCTGCCCAGGTTATTGCTGCGGCAGAACGCGTGGTCGTCAAAATCGGCGGAGGAGGGCGTGGGGCTGGGCCGGAACTGATCGAATTTCTCGAATTGGCCGATGCGGTAGCAGTGACCAGCCCATTGGTCTCAGGGGTTTTGCCCTACGCTCATCCGCGCAATATGACCGTCGGTGGCTCCAAGGGCTCGATATGCGGCAATTATGCGATGGCGGAAGCGGATTTGCTGGTTGCGGTGGGCACGCGATTCGTCTGTCAGGCCGACTCGTCGCGGACGGGTTATCCGCGCGTGCAACGAGTGGTCAATATCAATACAGATTTGGAAGCCGCTACTCATTACGGCAAGACAATCGCCCTGGTTGGCGATGCTGCAGGGACGCTGTGCAAGCTGAATCACGCGCTTAGGGCGAGTGGTGTGCGAGTGGGGGACACTGCTTCTGCCTGGCAAGAGGCCTGCAACAACAAGAAACGGGAATGGGAAGCGTTTAAGGCCATCCGTTATCAGAACCCGGCGATCTACGACGATGTCTGGGGTGTAGAGGTCCTGACCCAACCGGCGGCAATAAAGGCTGCCACCGATTGGGCTCGCGCCCGCGATGCAGTCTGTTTTTTCGATGCCGGCGATGTGCAGGCCAATGGGTTCCAGGTCGTTGAAGACGACCGTTTGGGCCGCACTTTTACCGAGACCGGCGCCAGTTATATGGGATTCGCAGTTTCGGCGCTCTTGGCTACCGCACTGAGTGCGGAGCCCTTTTATGGTCTGGCAATCAGCGGCGATGGATCTTTCACCATGAATCCGCAGGTACTCATAGACGGGATCGCACATGGGGCCAGGGGTTGTATCCTGGTTTTGGACAATCGGCGGATGGGGGCTATTGCGGGTCTGCAATTGGCTCAGTACGGGGCCGAGTGCGGCACTGGTGATGAGGTCGTAGTAGATTATCTGGCCTGGGCCCGGGCCGTAAGCGGAGTGGAGGCTTTTGATGGTGGGGCCACGCCCGAATCGCTGCTGCAGGCGCTGGACCGGGCGCGGGTCCATGACGGTCTCTCGCTGATCCATGTCCCCGTTTATTTCGGGCCGGATGAACTTGGGGGGGTGGGAGCTTTTGGGCGGTGGAATGTTGGCAATTGGTGTGCGGATACCCAGGCTCTGCGCCACGGGATCGGACTTTAGACAGGTGGAGAGATTACGCGTTGGTATAGTGGGGCTGGGCCTGGTTTCGACATCTCACTTCAAGGGCTATCAGAGCCATCCCCAGGCCGAGGTCGTCGCCGTCTGCGATCTAGATGGGGATCGAGCTGCGGGTTTTGCTGCGGAGTATGGGATCGAGGAGATCTATACGGCTTATGAGCAGATGCTCGATGAGGCCGCGATAGACATCGTCGATATTGCCACGCCGACCTATTTGCATGCACCGATGGCACTAAAAGCCGTCCAGGCCGGCAAGCACGTGCATTGCGAGAAGCCGTTCTGTCGCTTTGTCGAGGAGGGATTGGTCGTAGCTCGGGCAGCGGCCAGAACTGGCGTGTGGGTTGCAGTGGGTGAGACCTATGTCTTCACCAGTGCGCATCAGCGGGCCAGGGCACTGATCGAAGCGGGAGAGATTGGCCGTCCATTGCAGATCAGGCAACGGCACGGGGCCTGGAACGAGCGCCCGGAGGCCCGCGTCTACACCGGGCCGCCCGACCGCAGCTGGCGAGTGAATGGGGTGGAGTCGGGCGGTGGCGCCTATCCGTGGATCTTTGATCATGCCGTACACTTCTTTGCCGCGGCCGAGTATTTTGCCCTTGATACGCCGGTGGTCGAGGTCTATGGACTCGGGGCCAGAGGCGGTGATGAAGGGTGCGAAAGTGGAGCGGCGCACGACCCGTACGCAATGGCGGAAGTCGATATCCCGATTATTACCTGGAAATATCGGGACCAGGCTGTGCAGGGCGTGTGGATGCGGGCGGAGCGGCTCAACGGCAAATACGACTACATGGGAGGTTTCAGTACCTCGATCATCGGGGAAGAAGGGTTGATCGAGGTTTTGGGAGAGGGAGGACACAACCTGCTCTGGCAGGGAGAGCAGCAGCATATGGTCTTACACCGACCTGGGGATTCAGCACAGTGTTTCCGTTTTGACGAGGGAGGGGATGATGTATGGGAGTCGGATATTTCCTATTACAGCCAGGGGCATATCAACCAGGTTCACCATCTGATCGACTCTATCCTCGCAGACCGGGCACCGGATTACGGTGCGGAGGAGGGGGTGCATGCAGTGCGGTGTACGCTGGCGGTGATTCGGTCGGTGGAGTTGGGGCGCCCGGTGAGAGTAGATGAAATAGAGGAGAACTATACGGCGTATTGAAAGGATTTAGTGGAATCAGGTATGCGAGCGAAAGTGGGGTCTAGTTGAAGTTCGCAGGGTGGAAAAGTTGGATCGTGGAGTTATCCGAGATAGTTGTGGTTTACCCGTTGGCGAAAGGTGGATAGTATGAAAATTGCGATCTTGTACGGTCCGCGGGATTTGCGAGTCGAAGATCTGGATTTGGATACGGAGCATCTGGAGGAGGATCAACTCTGGGTCGAAACCGAGATCACCGGTTTTAAGATCGGGACCGATCGAGGGAATTATGAAGGAGCAGAACAAGTGCCCGGGGCACCGGATTTTCCGCGCTGGGTTGGCGATAGCAACCTGGGTGTGGTGAGGGGTGTGGGCAGCAAGGTGACCAGGTTTAAGGTGGGCGACCGAGTGGTTTCGCGTTATCCGCATCAGTCGGCTTATATCGCGCGGGAAACAGAGAGCATCGTCGTGGTGCCGGATGGAGTCGATGCGGAGGATGCAGTTTTTTCGCATTTGTACGCCTTGAGCATGCATTGTTATACCAAGGCCTTTTTCGCACCTGGCGAAAATGTGGCGGTGGTGGGGTTGGGGGTCCTCGGTCTGGGAGCCGTGGCGTTGGGGCCGCTCTTTGGAGCACGGGTGGTAGGCGTGGGCAATAGTCCGCTGCGACTGGATATGGCGCACCAGATGGGAGCGCATGAAGCGTTGATGTCGGACGATCCGGACCTGGAGGCTAAGCTGGACAATTTCACCAATGGGGAGGGGATCGACCTGGTTATTTTGACCGCGAACCCCTGGCCGGCGTTTAGGACCGCAATGGAAATAGTCCGGGTCAACGGTCGAGTCTCGGTTGTCAGTCTCCCCGGGCGGGGAGAGGAGTCGCTGGATTTTAATCCGTTGGACATGCGCTGGTTTTACAACAAGGGCGTCTCGCTTCTTGCGGTCAACGACCGGGCTGGATATCTCTTTCCGCCAGCGGAAAAAGATCGCTTTGGCAATGATCATCGCTGTGCTCACGTACTTTCGCTAATGGCCGAAGGCAAACTCGAGCCCAAGCGACTGGTCACTCACCGGTTGCACTATGCGGATATGGTCGAGGCCTATGAGATGGCCTACCGCCGCGAAAAGAGCATGCTCAACGTGGTCTTCAACTGGAAGGATTGAAGAAAATGGCGCTATTGCCAACCATCAACGCCGATGGACGGGCCGTTATCCCGATGTCCGAGGCACAGAAATATCTCTTCGATCTCAAGGGCTTTATAACTTTGCCAGGTCTCTTGAGTGGAGAAGAACTGGAGTTGATTCGCGAGCATCAGATGAAGTACCTCTACGAGCGCGAGAGCTTGCCGCCCGATGAGCGCGATAACCATGGTGGGCCGTCGCAGGTTCTGCTAGATCATCCGGCGGTGGTCGGGGTGCTAAACGAGGTGCTTTCGCATCAGGCGCTGGCCAGCGAGGACTGCTATGGTTTTCGCTACGACCACACCTATACCAGCCATCGCCAGGCAGGGCACGATAATTTTGGTCCGCACGGCGGTGGCGGTTTTTTTAATTTCCGCGGCAATTCTCATATCTACCAGATGCAGTCGGGCAAGGTGCATTCGGGGTTGACGCGGGTAGTGTGGGAGATCAACGAGGTGGCCGAGGGCGATGGAGGTACGCTCTTTCTACCGGGCAGCCACAAGGCAGCTTTTTCCCGCCCCGATGAGTGGAGTCAGCGCGATAGCCCGCTCTGGGAGAGCTATGCCTGCCCCGCTGGTTCGGCGGTAATTTTCACCGAGGCCTTATGTCATTCGGGTACGCGCTGGGTCAATGAGCAGCGCGATCGACTCAGCCTCTTCACCTGTTACGATACGGTCAACTCGAAATGGGGCAAAGGTTGCCCTTCCGCGGAGGTTGTCGATTCGTTCCCGGAGAAACGACGGACTCTCTTTCGTGGGGTCTGGCATGGAATGAGCGATATTCCCGGCATCAACAAATACTACGAAGCAACCAATCAGGCGGTCTAATGATATGAAAATAACTGGAGTGGAGAGCGCGCTCTATGCCTTCGGCTTGGATCGGCGGATGGGCGATGCCAATTCACCATCGGGCCGGGTTCGGGGCAGTGGTTGTATCGTCGAGTTGCACACCGATGCAGGGCTGACGGGAATCGGTCTCGGTGGTGGGGGCGTGCGACCCCAGATGCAGAGCATGGTCGATCAGCTGCTGGTCGGGCAGGATCCGCGGCGAGTTCAGGGCTTGTGGAAGCGGATGGTGGACAAGCACTTCAAAGGCGGTCACGACGGGCTGATCAACGACGCGATCGCAACACTGGATATGGCACTCTGGGACTTAAAAGCCAAGGCCAACGACGAGCCGCTGTGGAAGACGCTGGGCGGTTCGAAGCAGCCGGTCCATTGCTACGCCAGCGATCTCGGATTACCGATGTCTGATGCAGATCTGGAGGCTTGGTACCGGCGCATGGCTCGCGACTTCGGCTTCCGCAACGCCAAACTCAAGGTGGGGCTAGATCAGGATGCCGATATCCGTCGCTTGCAGACGATGGAGTCGATTTTTAAAGAGGTTGTTGACGAACCGATGCTGCTGATCGACGCCAACGAGTACTGGTCGCCGAAGCAGGCGATTCGCAAGGTTAGCGAAATGGAAGAGTACTGCGATATAACCTGGGTCGAGGAACCGGCCAGGCGTTGGGACTACCTGGGTCTGAGGCGGGTTAAGGAAGGAGTGCGGGCCTCGGTATGCGCGGGGGAGAATCTCGATACACTCGGCGATTTCCTGCCCTATTTTCACCATCGTGCTGCCGATGTCATCCAGGTCAGCTACGGCATGACCGGAATCTCTTGTGCTCTGCAATTGGCCGATGCGGCCTTTGGTTACGAATTGCCGATTACGCTGGGTGGTTCACCTGGCTCGATTCATGCACATCTGGCTGTGGTGATGCCGAATTTCATGACCATGGAGGTGATAGATCCAGTGCCGCCGGATGGAGTTTTCACCTCGGATGTGCGCATCGAAGACGGTTGGGCGATACCTGGGGATAAGCCCGGCTTAGGCATTGAAATCGATCGTCAGGCGCTTGAACTATACTCGGTCGAAGCCATACCTCCGGGGGCTGGTCCGAGTCCGTTCGGTCGGCGTCCGGGGGCGGGGTTGTACGAGGTTTTGCCCAGTTCCGAAGAGCGGGCCGAGGCAGCGAAAGGAGTAGGGGAATGAAAATTACCGGCTACCGAGTCGAAAATTACGTCATGGAGATGGATCGGCCGATTGCCGATGCCAACGCTCCGGCAGGGGAAAACCTGATGCCGGCGAGTCTGTTATGGATCGAGACCGACGAGGGGATTGCAGGTCTTGCCCCAGGAGGAGAGGGGGTCGAACGCTTCTTCCACCTGCTCGAAGGTCAGGATCCACGCGAGGTGGTGGGATTGTGGCGCAAGATGGTCGATTATGTCCACAAGGGCGGCCTGGTCGCCGCCGGAGGGCCGATCTGCGCGATTGACGTGGCGCTTTGGGATCTCAAGGCCAAGATCGCCGAAGAGCCGCTCTGGCAGACGTTCGGCGCATTGGAGGGACGGACCAAGGCTTATGCCAGCGGTATTGGTTACTGTTTATCCGACGAGGATCTCTTCGCTTTCTATCGCCGGATGGCCGAGCGGGGCGTCGATGGTGGCAAGCTCAAGATCGGCTTGGATATGGAGGCGGATCTGCGGCGGATCGGTATTATGCGTGAGGCGCTATCGATTGCGACGGAACGCCCCCGATTGATGATTGATGTCAATGAGTACTGGTCGCCGAAACAGGCGGTACGCTATATGCACGAAATCGAAAAACACTACGATATAACCTGGATTGAGGAGCCGGCTCGTCGTTGGGATTACGAGGGGCTTAAAGAGGTTTCGCGACAGATCAAGGCGGCGGTCGCAACGGCGGAGAATCTCAAGAGTATCGGCGAGGTCTATCCCTTGGTGCACAACGAGGCGGTTGATATCATAAATATTTCGATCGCAATCTCGGGCTTTACGGGGTGTCGGCAAGCGGCCCATCTGGCTTATGCTTATGAGTTGCCGGTGTCGATGATGAATTGCCAGGCTAACTTCATGGCTCATCTGGCGGCGGCATTGCCCAATCATCTGGCGATGGAAGTCGTAGATCCAGGGCGTGAACACTGCCTGAGTTTTGATAACTGGATCGAAGATGGGTTTATCGTAATGGGCGAGAAGCCGGGGCTGGGGATCGAGGTAGACGAAGGAAAATTGCGAGCACTACAGGAGAATCCACCGGAGAGGGAAAGTGATTTTCCCTTTGCGCGGCGAGTGGGAGCGGGGTTGTACCGATCGGGGCTCGCGAGTGGGGAAGTACCGTGGAAGTGAAAGATCCTGGTTGATATTTTCGTCTGGGGGCGAAAATCTTGGAGCTTGGATCTTGCCCATGGAGATCGATACCGGGATCGGTACTCCTGATAGGATCTAAACTGCGAGATGGAATTGCTCGAGCAAGGGCTAGAGCGGTTGCTGCGGTTGGATCTTCGCAAGAGCAGTTTTAGTTCAGACCTGCATCGTCGCTTCGATTTCTGCGACTAACTCGTCTAGTAGATGCAGGGGTAACTCATTCGGGAAGTGGTTGCCGTACAGCGATCCCAGAATCCCTTGGCGAATGAGTTTACGGGCCTGGTTTTTGGTGAGGTTTATGCCTTGGTGCTTGCTCTGGGAAATCAGGCCCTCACGCCAGGCATTGCCGAGACGGGCCTGTGGGTGGTCGCCGATGTAGTGGAGCAAAGAGAGCGGGTTATTTGCGCTGGGCATTGGTCTTTGCTCGAATAGGATCCAGGTCAAATCTTGCTGAGTTGTCTGATCGACCAGGCGGTATCGACACGTGATCAGCTGGTGCAAGGAGTTGTCGGCTGCGAGGGTTTTTCGCTCTGACTGGTGGATGCCAATCAGCAACGATTCGGCCCGGGCGGTGAGCAGGATGCGGATCAGGTATGGAGCGAAGTGGGGGTAGAGTTGGATTGCGAGATTCTGCACGCGAGGAGGGCCCTCTTGGCGAGAGAGTGCCAGATAAGCTGCGAGGTCCATTTTCTTGGCCTGGGGCCAGATTTCCTGCGGCTGGGATTCCTGTACCAGAATGGTTTCTCGTCCTTGCCAGTTCCGCGTTAGATCACGGACACCGGCCAAGGTCGAGAGGGGTGCGGATTCTTCCGCACTCTTGCCATGGGTGTAGATCGTAGCGGTGTTGGCGATGCGTTCGGCCGCTGGGCCGCTGCGGCGGGTGGGACGGAGAGCGTAGAGCGCGCTCTGAGCGCCGATAGCTCGAGCGCCGCTATAGCGATTGAAATGGGGTAGGATGGCTTCGGAAACCAGGCGCAACTCGTGGAGCGCGCTCTGGACTTTGTATCCTAGACCGGGGTGTTGTTCACCGAATCCGTAGGCCAGGAGTATGCGGGTGAAGGGATGGTCCTTGAGGGCGGCGATGCCTCGTTGCAGGAAGAGTTTGACGCCGGCCGGGCTGTAGGGAGGATCGGTGAAGATCAGATCGAAACGGGTTTTGAGGCTGGATGGCAGTTCGAGGCGCAGGTCGGCGAAGTAGGTCCTTATGTTCCAGCCGAATTGCCGGGCGGTCTGGTCGATGAAGAGCAGCAGGCGTTCATCGACATCGACGACGGAGATCGGCACTTCAGAAAGAACGCTGGCCAGGGCCAGACTGGTCAGATCGTGATCGCCGAGACAGAGGATTTCAGCGTCGGTCAGATCGTAGGTTTCCGCAATGAAATTTGCTCGTTTGAGCAGGGTTTTCGGTGTGGCGGCTACGTGGTCGAGATCGGGGTTGGGAGCGGGTCGCTGGGTGAGGATCTGCTCTAGGGAGAGGAGGATGGGGTTGGTGCTGGAAACCTCGGTCAGAGTGGGTTGGTGGGAAAAATGGGGGGAGAATGCATCGCGATACTGCGGAGCGAGCCGGTAGCGGTCGCCGTCGACTTCGAGCCACGGTTCTATCGCGCGCAGGACTTGGCCGACCCCCCGGTGCGAAAGGGCATGCGTATCTACCAATTGGTCCTGGGTTTGCCAGGAGTTCAGATGGCTTATCAAGCTGCGGACCCGACCGAAATCCAGGCCCCAGGTTTGTGCCAGCGTTTGCCGTACTGCTGTGATATCCTCAGTATCCATACGTCCTACGAGTTCAGCAGCTAAAGGCATATAGCTGCGGGGTCCTCAGCGGTCGAGGAGAGATCGGTGCTCAGGGTCATTGCCCGTTTGACCTGGCCTGCGAGTCCGGCGTTGAGGACTTCTATAACGGTTTCGTTATGGCGAAAAGGGTGGGGGCTTCACGTGGGTTGAGGTCGGAGGGTCCACCGGATTCTCGAGCGTTGCCCCTGGCCCTTTCGATATTGCAATTCCGGCTTTAGATGAAGGACAAAGATAATGTTTTGCTCTCTTCTGCGCTTGATTCCTGTACGGCTCTTTGATTAATTATGCCGAACTCAATATAAGGATAGACATGGACGAAAAAATTCTTTACCTGCTTGACGGTATGGCTTTGGCCTACCGGGGGCATTTCGCACTGATTCGCAATCCGCGTTTGACCTCGGGAGGCATGAATACCTCGGCAGTGTTTGCCTTTGCCAATACCGTGCTTTCCCTGATCGAAAAGGGCAAGCCCACGCATATCGCCGCGGTTTTCGATACGCCCGAGCCGACACACCGGCACGAGATGTACGAGGAGTACAAGGCCCAACGCGAAGCAATGCCGGAGGATCTGAGCCAGGCTTTGCCCTATGTCTTCCGGCTATGCGAGGCCTTCAATATACCGGTCTTGCGCGCACCGGGATGGGAAGCCGATGACGTGATAGGTACCTTGACCAAAAGGGCAGAGATTGAGGGTTTTACGACCTATATGGTCACGCCGGATAAAGACTATGGTCAACTCGTAAGCGAACGCTCTTTCATGTACAAACCGGGCCGTGGCGGTGACGAGGCCGAGATCTTAGGTGTAGCGGAGATCCTCGAGCAATGGCAGATTGAGCGGATCGACCAGGTGATCGATGTATTGGGATTGATGGGCGATGCTTCCGACAATGTGCCCGGCGTGTCCGGAATTGGGCCCAAGACAGCGCAAAAGCTCATTGCCCAGTATGGCAGCGTCGAGAATTTGCTAGCGCATTCAGATGAACTCAAGGGCAAGCAGAAAGAGAATGTGGAAAAGCACGCTGAAGAGGCTCTGCTTTCTAAGAAGCTGGTCACCATTGAGTGCGCAGTGCCGATCGAAGTGGAAATTGCGGATCTGGCACGAGCGGAGTGGAATCGCGACGGATTGGAAGCCCTCTGTAACGAACTTGAATTTAAGACCTTGGGCAAGCGGTTGCTTGGCGACCAATTCGATGCAGAGCAGGGCGCCGCCAGTGTTTCGTTGCAGCGGTTGGCGGAAATCGATCACGATTACCGACTGGTTGATACGCCCGAAGAGCGCCAGGCGCTGGTTGCTGCGCTTTTGCAGCAGTCGGTCTTTGCTTTTGATTGCGAGACTACGGGTCTCGATGTCCGGCAATGTGAGCTCATCGGTGTGGCGTTTTCCTGGGAACCGCAGACCGGCTATTATCTGAAACTGCCTCGGAACCGCGAGGAGGTGGTGAAGATTCTGGAGGAATTCCGTCCGGTTTTCGCCAATGAGAAATCCGAGAAAGTCGGTCATAACCTCAAATACGATCTCAGTGTACTGCGCTGGCATGGCTTGAGCGTAGAGGGGTCATTTTTCGATACGATGCTGGCGGCGACTCTGGTCGAGCCCGAGCTAAGACGCAGTATGGACGAACTGGCCAAGAGCTTGCTCGCTTACGAACCGCAGCCGATTTCCGCACTCATTGGCGAGAAAGGTGAGGAGCAACTGACGCTTTTAGAAGTGCCGGTGGAGCAAGTGGTCGAATACGCCTGCGAGGATGCCGATATCACTTTGCGATTGGCTTCCGAACTGCGTTCGAAAATTGACTCGATGGGGCAACGGCAGACCTTTTACGAAGTCGAGTTACCGCTGCTGCCGGTGCTGGTGGAGATGGAGTACGAAGGCATTCGGGTCAAAACGGAGACCCTCGAAACGCTCTCACGGCAGTTTCAAGAGTCTATTGAGAAGGCTGCTGAGCGCGTCTTCGAACTGGCCGGAGAGCGATTCAATCTCAATTCGGGCAACCAATTGGGAACCGTTCTCTTTGAGAAGATGATGCTTGACCCCAATGCCCGAAGGACACAGAAGACCGGGCAATTCCAAACCGGCGAGCAGGTTCTGCGGCGATTGTCGCATCGCCACGAGATTGTGCGGCAGGTACTGGATTACCGCCTGCACACCAAGCTCAAGTCCACCTATGTGGACCAACTGCCCGGATCGGTACAGGCTGCTACCGGACGGATCCATACGAACTACGAGCAGTTGATGACCGCTACGGGTCGGATGAAGTCCGATCGGCCGAATTTGCAGAATATTCCCATCCGCACTGAGCAGGGTCGGGAGATCCGGCGGGCTTTTGTGCCCCGCAACGAAGACTACCTGCTCTTTTCCGCCGACTATTCGCAGATCGAACTCAGGATTACCGCCGAACTCAGCGGCGATGAGGGGATGATCGAAACTTTTGCCAGCGGTGGTGATATCCATGTGGCGACGGCGATGAAGATCTATCGCGTCGATGAAGAACAGGTCACGGGCGAAATGCGGCGCCAGGCCAAGACGGTAAACTTCGGCATTATCTACGGGATCTCGCCCTTCGGACTGGCCGAGCGGCTCGATATTACCCGCAAGCAGGCTGCCGAAATGATCGAGCAGTACTTCGCCCAGTACCCGGGAGTGCAGAACTATATCGATGAGACGGTCGAGGCAGCTCGTGAAAAGGGCTATGTAGAGACGGTGATGGGGCGGCGGCGCTATCTGCGCGAAATCAATTCGCGCAATGCCACCACGCGCAAGGGGGCCGAGCGCAACGCCATTAATACCCGGATTCAGGGTACGGCCGCAGATATGATCAAGATTGCGATGAGCCGGATTCATCGGCAGATTTGCGAAAAGGAGGTGCGGTCGGCGATGCTGCTGCAGGTCCACGACGAACTGGTTTTTGATTTGCATCGGGACGAGGTAGATACGCTACCGCCATTGGTCGAGCGCGAGATGCGCGAGGCGATGTCGATGCGGGTGCCGATAGAAGTGGAGTCGGGCATAGGCGAAAACTGGCTGGAAGCACACTGATAACGCGCTGAGTAAAGCCGTAGAATTTGGCGCGCAGAAGCCTGGGGTTCCCGATGGCGATGCGATTTTAGACTCCCGTAATATGCGTCATTTCATCTGAGGGAGTGCCTAGCCACGACCATCGACTGGGCATGGTGGCGCCTTTATAACGCTGGTTGAACTCTTGTTTCTCTGCGTGGGTGGCGTTGACCAGGTCGGCGATCCGAGCGCAGCTGAGATCGATTTCGCTATCGGTCATTTCAATTGCGTCGATCATCAGGTAGCCCTCTTCTGCATGGTGGGCGCGCAGGCGGATTGAGGGGTTACCATCGGCCAGTGCATGTGCGAGCGTTGCGGCATTCAGGCCTGCAGTGGTTGGATCGAGATCCATTCGCGCCCGGCTGAAGGGATTTCCGTTGGGGTCGGGTTCGATGCTCATGGCGACTCCCGAAAGCGGGGCCAGGAGATCGATAATACGGTGCATCTTGCGGTCCTGCTCGGCTTGCCAGGCGTCTATATCGAGTTCGAGTCGATGTTCGAGCGCCGCCATCGCGCCAAAGATACCTTCCTTGCCGACCTTCATCGGGCGTCCGATTCCACGGGTTTGCAGTGCGACGGCCTCGACCAATTCACGCCGACCGCAGACGATTCCCGAAGTAGTGCCGCTGAGGTATTTATGGCCACTGCAGATCGCCAGATCCACGCCTGTTGCGACGATGTGGCGAATCAGGAAGGATTGAGCGGCACCATCGACAATCACTGGTACTCCTCGGGCATGGGCGATTTCAACGACGCGTTTGAGGGGAATCGTACCGTAGCGAGTGGTATGGTGCGAGACGACGACGACGACGGCGGCTGTTTGTTCACCCAGCGCATTTTCAAGGTGGTATTCCGAGGTGTTGTTGACGGTGCCGATTTCGATTGTGCTTGCGCCCGAGAGCCGAATCATCTGGGTGATCGGTGCGCCGAAATTGACGGAGTGGCCCCGTTGGATCACTACTTCGTTGGCCATGCCCGAGGTATCGGGCAATTGAGCTATTTTACCGCGATCAGAACCAGTGATGCAGGCGGCTACGCCCAATGTGATGCCGGCGGAGGTGCAGGCACTAATGCAGCCCCATTCGGCGCCGGTGGCTTCGGCGATGAGTGCACCTGCTCGTTCTTCCAATTCGTCGAGATCGAAAAAGCAAGGTAGGGCGGCAGTTGCCTGGGCGGCGATCGGGGGCAAGACTGCCGCACCTGCCAGATGGGTCATTTTGCCGCAGGCGTTGATGATTCGGGTCAAGTGATATTTCTCGTAGAGATCCATAGTAGATATCCATTCGCTTGCTGGGTGATTAGGCTTCGCTTAGTTTCGGGAAACACCGCGCTCACAAAGTACGGCGTTCAGTGCGAGACGTCTTGCGCGGTTTGCAATCCAAGCATACGACAGGGAGAAGACACGGGCAATATATGGGCGAACGCATCCGCGGTTTTGGCAGCGATAATCACGCTGGTGTTCACGGGGAGGTGATCGAGGCTCTGCAAAGGGTCAATGTGGGGCATGTGCATTCATATGGGGATGATGTCTACACCAGCGAAGCCGTCGCGCTTTTTCGCCAAGTGCTGGGATCAGAAGTGGAGGTCTTTTTTGTCTTTAATGGCACCGGAGCCAATGTCACGGCGCTGGCGGCACTGACGCAGTTCTACGACGCAGTTGTTTGCTCCGATACTGCACATCTCGATATCGATGAGTGTGGTGCACCTGAGCGAGTTGCTGGTGTCAAACTTCTGACCGTACCTGCGATCGATGGCAAACTCACGCCCACCGGCGTCGACCAGCGGATCGCGGGACGGGGTGACGAGCATCAGGTCCGGCCCCGCGCGGTTTCGATCACCCAGGCTTCTGAATTGGGTACGGTCTATACGCCCGATGAGATTCGCGCTCTGGCCGATTGTGCCCATGCACGGGGACTCCACCTCCACGTCGACGGGGCCCGGATCGCTAATGCGGCGGTGAGTCTGGGACTGGAGCTTGGCGCGATTACTCGAGATTGTGGAGTAGATGTACTCTCGTTTGGGGGTACTAAGAACGGCTTGATGCTGGGTGAGGCAGTGGTTTTCTTCGATCCCGAGTTGGCCGAGCACTACCGCTATGCGCGCAAGCAGGGGATGCAGCTGGCTTCCAAGATGCGTTTTGTCGCTGCTCAGTTCACTGCCCTGCTCAAAGGTGATTTGTGGCAGCGCAATGCCCGTCACGCTAATGCGATGGCACAGGTGTTGGCCGAGCGGGTGCGGCAAATCCCGGGAGTGGAGGTCCTTTATGCCGTCCAGGCCAATGCGGTCTTCGCTCGCTTGCCGCTGGAGGTAATTCCCGTTTTGCAGCGGGAGTTTTTCTTCTATCCCTGGGATGCCGAACGGGGTGAGGTGCGCTGGATGACATCCTTTGATACCGAGTTGGAGGATGTGGAGGAATTTGCCGGACTAATCGAAAAAACCATGATCGAAAGGAATATATCGTGATTATTGATACCCATACTCACTTTTATGATCCGACGCGGCCTCAAGGAGTGCCCTGGCCGGGCCCCGATGAGGAACTACTCTATCGAAGAGTGCTGCCCGAAGATCACCGAGCTCTGGCCGCACCCGAAGGCGTGACCGGCACCGTTGTCGTCGAGGCCAGTGCCTGGCTTGAGGACAATCAGTGGATTCTCGACCTGGCAGCCCAGACTCCCTGGATCGTCGGGTTGGTAGGGCATGTCGATCCGAACCGGGAGGAGTTTACAGGGGATATAGATCGTTTGGCGGCCAACGAACTCTTTTGTGGGATTCGCTGTGGCGGGGGGTATTTCGCCGATATGGAGACGGGGAGTTTCCTCGCCGATATGGAACACTTGGTCGCGCGCGATTTGCAACTCGATGTGCTGATGGGGCCGGATCTTTTGCCGCAGGTAAGTGAGTTGGCCCGGCGTCTGCCCGAATTGCGGATTGTCATCAATCACTGCGGGTCGGTCGAGACGGATGGCGGGGACCCCGATTCCGAGTGGTTGGAGGCGATGGGACGAGTCGCAGAACAGCCGCAGGTCTTTATGAAGGTTTCGGCGATTATGGAGAAGAGCCGAGAGTATCCGGGGCCGGAAGAGCTGGATTTCTATCGACCGATCCTCGATGCGATGTGGGACGCATTTGGCGAGGATCGCTTGATTTACGGCAGCAATTGGCCCGTTAGCGATCGGGCTGGCACTTTCAAAGCAGCGCTCGATATCGTCAAAGGGTATTTTGGCGAAAAGGGGCATGAGGCTGCGGAGAAGTACTTCTGGAAAAATGCCAAGACCGCTTATCAGTGGGTCGAGCGCTAGGTACTGCCGATGAAATTCTGGATTTTCACCCACAGCGACCAGCCGCTCGAGTATTGGCTCGAGGGGTACAAAGAGCGCTTCGATGCTTGGGACGAGAGCGGTGTTGAGGGGATAATCGTCGGTCGGATGCAGTTCAAGCAGGAAGATGGATCGATCATTCCCAGTTATCCGGCCGATCGCAAGCTCTATGCCGATTTCGGAGTCGAGCCGCCGGCCGAGACGCCGCGCGACCTGGAAAAAGAAAAAAAGCTCCAGGCGATGATGGACGACGCCGCAGGGCGAGGTTGGCAGATTCTGAGTTTCGGCACCGGCCGGGGTGGTGTAGTCGGACTCGAGGATCTGATCAGCTACTATCCCCAGATCCAGGGAGTCATCATTGACGGCCCTGGAGAAAACCACTACGAATTAGCTTTTCACCATGGGGGAGAAGTACTGGAGATCCGCCCCGGCGAGGACCGAGCCCTGGCTGAAATGGGGGCGGATATCGACCGGATGCAGCGCGGGATAGAGCACCTCCGGCGGGGTTTGGGTCGGTTGACGCCGCAGCGGGTTCGTTATTTGGCTGAGGGCGGACTCTTTGCGGTATTAAATTTAATCGATCTTGATGAAGACGGCCTGTACTGGTTGCGGATGCGTCAGGAGTCTTCTCGGCGTTCTTGGGACCAGGCGCGTGCGATGGTCGATCAGGCTTCGCGCAGAATCGAACTGGGTGGCATCCCGCGCACCGCCGTTTTCTCCGGGCTCACCGGTCAGGATTATGAGCAGATGGCCGGGTATTTCGATTATATATTCCCCAAGCACTACTACTGGCACCGCGGTTTTGATGGGCTCTACGGTACTATTGCCCGCTGGGTCCAGACGCTTTGCGAATGGAATCCAGGGCTGGAGGAGGAGGATGCCTTTGCAGTGGTCGCGGCACTCTTCGGGATCGAATTGCCTCAGGTGCGGACGCTCATTGATATGGAAGCCGGATTTCCCGACGATTTTTTCAGCCAGGTCGTCTACGGCGAGACGCGCCGGGCGCTTGCTGCGGCCGGTGCGGACAAGGTGATTTGCTGGGTGTCTACTGGCCGCAACCCCCATGCCGGTGATCCGATGCCCACGCGCGATCTGCTCGGCATTCTTCGAGCTTCTGAAGCCGCTGGCCTCAAGCGCTTCGTCTACCATCCGGAGGGTATGGGTGCAGCGGAGTGGCGGGTGCTTTCGACGCTCTGCGGTACGCCGTGGCGTGAAGATCCGGATGGATACTGGCCTTCGGGGACGCAGAAGCCGGATTCCTTTAATGGAGGGCGAAAACCAGGTCGGGGCTGAGTGATTGAGTCAAAGGGCTAAAAAAACTTTAAAAATTACTTGTAGCCGCTAGTGCATTGTTGTTATTTAGACCTTGCGTAGTTCAGCTGCGCCGGGTAGAATTGTCCTATTTCGATCTAAGATGTTAAATAACAGGTATATATATTCTGTCAAGGAGGGGATTATGCGTGGATTATTTGCATTGCGGTGGAATGGACTCGGTCTATTTTTCGGTCTGTTCTGTCTAGCGCTGCCCAGTATCGCTGCGGCCGAAGGTCTCGATTCAGGCGATACGGCCTGGATGTTGACATCGACGGCGCTGGTGCTCTTTATGACCCTGCCCGGATTGGCGCTCTTTTATGGCGGTTTGGTACGAGTGAAAAATGTGCTTTCGGTGCTGATGCAGTGTTTTGCATGTGCTTGTGCGATGTCCATTGTATGGATCGGCTGGGGCTATAGTTTGGCTTTTGACACCACCGGTATGGCCGGAGGCACGATCAATCTGAGTTCGTTCGTCGGCGGATTGGACAAATTCTTCTTGCGCGGTGTTGGTGCTGATAGCTTGAGCGGTTCCATACCAGAAACAGTCTTTATCACGTTTCAGATGACCTTTGCGATCATTACTCCGGCCCTGATCGCTGGGGCCTTCGCCGAGCGGATGAAGTTTTCGGCGATGCTGCTTTTTTCGGTTCTGTGGTCGACGATTGTCTACGCGCCGATTTGCCATATGGCTTGGAGCGGTGACGGCTCGTTCTTTGGAGATCTTGGAGTCCTCGATTTTGCTGGTGGCACCGTGGTTCATATCAATGCCGGAGTCGCGGCCTTGGTCGCGGCTATCATGATTGGTAAACGCCAGGGGTATGGCGAGGTCCCGCTTCCTCCTCACAGTCTGACGATTACCGTGATCGGAGCTTCAATGCTCTGGGTCGGATGGTTCGGTTTTAACGCCGGAAGTGCGGTAGCAGCCAACGGTTCGGCGGGTATGGCGATGCTGGTGACCCAGGTGGCCACGGCGATGGCGGCACTGACCTGGATGGCGATCGAATGGATCAAGCATGGCAAACCCAGTGTGTTGGGGATTGTCACTGGGGCGGTCGGTGGTCTGGTCGCGATAACGCCGGCCTCGGGCAGCGTGGGGCCGATGGGGGCCTTGGCCATCGGTTTTGCTTCGGGGGCTCTCTGTTTTTGGGGCGCGACCAGTCTCAAACAGAAGTTGGGCTACGACGATTCGCTGGATGCCTTCGGGGTGCACGGCATCGGAGGTATTGTCGGTGCGGTGCTGACCGGAGTCTTCGCCGCGAAGAGCATGGGAGGCCAAGGACTGGCTGAGGCGTCGATCGCTGCCCAGGTCGGTTCGCAACTGATCAGCGTGGTTTTCACCATAGTCTACTGCGCGGTGCTCTCGTTCATCATTCTGAAAATCGTCGATGCGCTCGTTGGTCTGCGGGTTGATGCCGACGAGGAGACTCAGGGACTCGATCTGACACTGCACAGCGAGCAGGGCTACAACATGGAGTTCTAAAACGGACTAACCAGGGAGATATCGGAAATGAAACTGTTAAAGTGCGTAGTCCGGCCGAATGCGTTGGAAAAGGTGAAGGAGGCGTTGAGTGGGCTGGGTGTCATGGGGATGACGGTCAGTGAGGTCAAGGGATTTGGCCGACAGAAAGGCCACAAGGAACTCTATCGCGGCGCCGAATACAACATCGACTTTACGCCCAAGATCCAGATCGAAGTGGTGGTCAAGGACGATCAGGGTGAGCAATGTGTCGATGCGGTGCGCGAGGCGGCACAGACGGGCAGTATCGGCGATGGGAAGATCTTCATGGTGTCGGTGGAGGAGGTCGTGCGTATTCGCACCGGGGAGACGGGTGAGGCTGCGATTTAACGGTTGTGCACTGGTTGTTCGCAAATGGCCGCGCCTCCTGACGGGGCGTGGCCATTTGTGTTACTCGCGGATATGCTAATGGCCAACTATACGCTGAATGCCCAGTACTACCAGCAATTCGATGCTGACCTGGCGCGCGGAGTCCCTGCCGAAGGATACGGGGGTTGGCAGACGGCCAGGCTCGAGATTGCGCGGGAACACACGGCGGTGGTAGTGATGCACGCCTGGGATACGGGTACTGAGGCGCAGTATCCCGGATGGTATAGGGCGGTAGAATATATGCCGCGGGCCAAGGAGATCGGCGAGCAGATTTTCCCCGATCTCCTCGCCGCTGTGCGCAGATCTGACCTGCCGCTTTTACATGTGGTCGGGGGAGGTGAGTACTATCGAGATTATCCGGGCTATAGGCGGGCGGTGCACTTGGCCGGGCCGGAGCAGGAGAAGCCTGAGCAGGTGAGGGTGGATCCAGTTCTCGAGCGATTGCGGGCTTTTCGTCGCGAACGCGTCTTTGTCGGCGCCCATAACGAAGCCGATGTCAAAGAGGGCTTTGCCGCGCTGGATTTTATGCCGCAGGCCCGGCCCGAAGGGGAGGAAGGTATTGCGGAGAATGGCTCGCAATTGGCCGCCTTATGCGGGGAGCAGAACATCAATCATCTGATTTACGTGGGTTTTGCGATTAATTGGTGTTTGTTGCTTTCGCCGGGCGGTATGGCCGAGATGAGTCAACGGGGAGTGATGTGTTCGGCGTTGCGCCAGGCGGTAACTGCAGTCGAAAATAGGGAGACGGCCCGGAATGAATGGTGTAAAGAAATCGCTTTGTGGCGGGTGGCTCTGGGGTTTGGTTATGTCTTTGACCTAGAGGATTTTGTTCAATCGATATCGCAAAGTGGCGTCAAATAGGCAATGCAGCGAAGGGCGAAGAGTACGTTCTTGATTCGATTGAAAATAGGGGATGCAGTATATGCGGGTTCCGGAACTCTGTACTCGCGGTGCGATCCGGTCTATTGACCGGTGGGCGCCTGTGGTGTACGGTCCACGGGAATTGCAGAGCTAGTTGCTGACGGGGAGAAGTACCACAGACTCAGAAGGGGAACTCATTTTATGGCTGAAGGGATATTCGCAGGACATTCAGCACTGGTCACCGGCGGGGGGCGCGGTATTGGTCGTTCGATTTGCCGGATGCTGGCCGAAAACGGGGCCAGGGTGGCGATAAATTATCAGCGTAATTCAGAGGCGGCGCAGGAGACTCTGGCTCAGGTCCGGGCTTGCGGTGCCGAGGGAATACTGGTTCAGGCCGATGTGGCACAGGAGGGTGATGTGGAGCGGATGGTTGAGCAAGTGAGGGAAGAATTCGGCCCGGTTGAGTTGCTGGTCAATAATGCCGGGATCGCTACCTCCGAGGAGCACGACGAGTATGGATTTGCCGAGTGGGAACGGATGTTTGCGGTCAATGTCGATGGTCCGTTTTTGACGACCTGGGCGGTAAAGGACGAGATGATCGCCCGGCGCTTTGGCCGGATTGTCAATATTTCCTCGTTGGCGGCTATTCTCCTGAAGCGGAATATGATTCACTATGCTACGACCAAGGCTGCGGTTATCGCATTTACCCGGCATTGCGCCCAGGCCTTTGCCGAGCACAATGTACGGGTCAACTGTCTGGCTCCGGGGTTGACCGATACTGACCTGGCGCAATCGGGAAACCCGGGTATGGTCGAAGAGTTGATTGCCACCACCCCGATGGGGCGGATGGCCGATCCAGGCGAGATGGCTTCGGTGGTCCGTTTCTTGTTGTCTGACGAGTCTAGTTTTGTTACCGGGCAGACCATTGTGGCCTGCGGCGGACGATCCTAGCCTGACAGTGAAAGGAAAAGGGAATTATGGCGATCGACGGGGAATTGTACGAGGCCTATGGGGCGAATCGCCCCATAGCGGCGCAATATCTGGCTCGTGCCTCTAAGGTTCTGGGCGGCAAGGCCGGGCACGATCTGCGTTATTCAACTCCGGTTCCACTCTATATCGAGCGGGGTCTGGGAGGGCGCAAATGGGATGTCGATGGCAATGAGTATATCGATTTTCTGCTCGGTAACGGTGCATTGCTTTTGGGGCATGCGCCGCCGGAAGTCGTCGAGGCTATTGCGGAGGCGGTAGGGCGTGGGACTCATTTCGGCAACGATCATCCGCTCCATATTGAGTGGGCCGAACGAGTACAGGAGCTGGTGCCCTCGGCCGAGCGGGTGCGTTTCGTCAATTCGGGCACGGAGGCGACGCACTTGGCGTTGCGGCTGGCGCGGGCTTTTACCGGGCGCGACAAGATTCTGCGTTTCGCCGGCCATTTTCATGGTTGGCACGACGATGTGGTGGCTGGTTTCCAGCCGCCTTTTGATGCGGAAGGTTCTTTGGGAGTTCCTGCACAGGTGGGTGAACAGATGGTCTGCATTGAGGCCGGAGACCTGGATTTGGTCGAGCAGGTGCTCGACCGGGATGGCGATATCGCGGCACTCATTATCGAGCCATCTGGCGCTTCGTGGGGGCGGGTGCCTATTGATCCCGAATTTTTGCACGGTCTACAGGGGTTGGCCCACAAGCGGGAGGTGCTGCTGATTTTCGACGAGGTGGTCACCGGCTTTCGCTTTAGTCCGGGGGGGGCGCAGGGGCTCTACGGGCTTGGGCCGGACCTATCCTGCTTTGCCAAGGTTGTAGCTGGTGGGATGCCGGGTGGAGCAGTGGTGGGGCGAGAGGATATCATGACTCTTTTCGATCTGACCGGTGATTCCCGTCACGATCGCTTTGCGCGGGTGGTGCATCAGGGGACCTTCAATGGGGCACCGCTTTCGGCTGCTGCCGGAGTTGCGGTGCTCAAGCAGGTGGCCACGGGCGAGCCTATCGCCGTGGCGAATGCGCGGGCAGCCCAGTTGCGCTCGGCCTGGGACAAGGTCCTCGAACGCCAGGGTATTGCGGGCTATATCTATGGCGTGTGTTCGACGTTCCACGTTTATTTTGAGACCGATCGCGAGCGGGTGCGGCGGTGCGTGAGCCGGTCGGACCTGCATACCACAGAGACCGGCAGGCTCAAGGGAATGCCGGGGGAAGTGATTGAGGAGTACCAGCGCCATCTGCGCTTTTACGGTGTTGATAATATGAGTTCGACCGGTGGAGTACTGTCATCAGCACATACGGACCAGGATATAGAAGAGGCGACGATGGCGTTTGAAAAGACTGTTGTGGCCTTGCGGGATAGGGGGGTGATTTGTGCTATTTAGGCATAAAGCCGGCTCGAAAATCCAGGGGGTGCCTGGGATTGAATCGATGTTTATCTTATGAGGCGTCTACTGCTCATACTTTGCGATAGAGGACTATCATGCCGATTGTCAATTTTGAGCGCTACTGCGAAATGCTGGATAAGGCTCACCGCGAACACTATGCCTTTCCCGCCATCAATATATCCAATATCGATACCCTCAACGCGGCAATAGAGGGTTTTGTCGAGGCCGATAGCGATGGACTTATACAAGTCTCTACCGGCGGTGGTGAACACGCTTCTGGCAATCTCAAAGACATGGTGCTCGGCGCAATTTCTCTGGCTGAGCACGCCCACCGCGTAGCAGCTTGTTATGACGTCAATATCGCATTGCACACCGATCACTGCACTACCGATAAAGTCGAAACTTTTCTCAAGCCGCTGATCGTCGAAACTGCACAGCGCCGCCAAGAGGGTAAGCCCAACCTGTTTTCGAGCCATATGTACGATGGTAGCGACCTGCCGCTAAAAGAGAATATGGAGCATGCGGTCCCGCTTTTGAAATTGTGTCGCGATAACGATATTGTCCTCGAAGTCGAGACCGGGGTAGTGGGGGGGGAAGAAGATGGTATCAACCGCGAGGGGATCGATCGCGAAAAACTCTATACCACACCCGAGGATATGGTCGCAGTGTACGAGGCACTTAATCAGGTCGAGGGTGCGCGTTATATGCTGGCGGCTACATTCGGCAATGTGCACGGGGTTTACAAGCCGGGAAATGTGGTCTTGACTCCCGATATTTTGAAGAATGGCCAGGAGGCGGTCATCGCCAAATACGGAGAGCAAGCTCGTTTCTGGCTGGTCTTCCACGGAGGTTCGGGTTCGAGTCAGCAGGAGATTCAGGAGACGCTCGACTACGGCGTGATCAAGATGAATGTCGATACCGACACCCAGTACGCTTTTACTCGTCCGGTGGTTGATCATATGCTGACCCACTATGAAGGAGTGCTCAAAATCGAGGGAGAGGTCGGCAACAAGAAAGACTACGATCCCCGAGCTTGGCTCAAGAAGGCCCGGGCGCATATGGCTCAGCGTGTGATTCAGGCTTGTGAGGATCTCAAATCGGCGGGTAAGAGTCTGGGGCGTTAAATGGGTGGAAGTTTTCTATCGGCTTTAGCCTGGGTTTGAGATCGTCTCCGCTCTTTTTGCTGATGTTGGTTAGTTGTGGTTGGGAGTATGCTTTTTTAAAGCGATGAGTTTCGCGCTATAGTCCTAAACTGGGAGTATTTATCGGTTTCGGTCGATTGCCTTGGATCGCAAGTTACGGAGGGGGATGGGCTCTTGCTGGCCGCTTTTCGCCACGCCCCGGTGGAAAAATAAGCTTTGTTTGGGGAAGAGGTCTTGCCGAGAGCCTGCTCAGTGTATATTTTGACCTCGGTCTCCCCCGATCGATTTTTTGCTGCATTTGTACTTCCCATAACAATCTCTCCCATGAGGTGATCGACCTATGGCCGAGGTCATACGGCATAATTGTGGTCTCAGCGTAGCCCATACTCTGCACGACGCCTACCGTTTCATCCACTCACTGCAGCATCGGGGCCGGGAGGCGGCGGGTATCGCGGCAGTGGGTGATGGTCGGATTGATGTGATTAAGTGGAAGGGGGGCGTGTCTCGTTTTGATGTGACCGATCTCCACAAGATCTTTCTGAGTCCAAACTACCATACCTATATGGCTCACGTGCGCTACGCGACCCGTGGTTCGAAGGACAAGATCCTAGAAGAGGCGCATCCGCACGTGATTGGGGGGACGATCGAAAATCGGGAGAACCATATTCTGATTTGGGATTGCGATATGGCGGCGGTGCACAATGGTCAGGTCGATTCGGTCTTCTTTCAGGATTCAACTCCAGAGCATTTGTACTCGAGCTGCGATACCGAGGCCTTGCTCTACCTTTACCGCGATCGCGGAGAGCACAACTTTCTCAGGGAAGTGCCTGGAGCTTTTACTATCGCCATCGCCGATAAAGAGAAGAATGAGGTGATGGCGATGCGCGATCGCACGGGGATAAAACCCGGCGTTCTGGGTTGGAAGGACGGTAAGTACGGAGTAGCTTCCGAGGATATCGCCTTTCGCAAAAACGGGGGTGAATACATTGAGGATCTCGAACCGGGGGCCATCTATTATATCACCCCTGAGGGGGACTACAGAAAAGAAATCAATGTTGAGACTAACCTGAGCCATTGTTTCTTTGAATGGAACTATATTGCCGATCTCGACTCGATTGTCAACGGGGTCAGCGTGCGGCGAATTCGCGAGGCGCTGGGAGAAGTCCTCAGCGAAGAGTTCCTGCCTGCAGATGTCGATCTGGTGACCTATCTGCCGCGCTGTCCCGAAGTAGCAGCCCGTGCTTATGCCAAGCAGGCGGCGCTGCCTTTTGAACCGGTTTTTTACAAGATGCGCGGCGAACGATCTTTTCAGGGCTCGACCGCTGGAGAGCGCAGGGAGTCGATTGGCCAGAATCTGCACCTTTTACCGGGAATGACGGAAAGGCTCAAGGGCAAGACTGCGATCTTGCTCGATGATAGCATCGTGCGTGGCAATAACTCCAAACGTGCTCGCGATTTGCTTTACGAGGAAGCCGGCATCGAAAAGGCCTATTTGGTCAGTTATACGCCACCTATTGGAATAGTCGGCGATGATGGGGTGCCTCGGGGTTGTACATTCGGTGTTGATATGCCGCCGATGCCACAACCAGGTGATGAGTTCATTGCGCGTGGGCGTACAGTCGATGAGGTTGGGGAGGCGATGGGAATGCCGGTAGTCTATTTGTCCAGGGAAGGTATGTTGAGAGCTTTCGAGCGGGCCGGGTTGTCCGAGCGCGATCTATGCACCTATTGCATCGGTGGCGGCATGCCTTTTGAAACGGCCGGATCCTTGATCCAGATCGGCGAAAAGCCGCAATTGGATTTGTGGCGACCTTGAATTGCTTTAAAGCCTCGAGTATTCGCCCGGCCCAATCGGCGCAGTGGCTGATTCCAGGGCTCGGTGTCGGCGGGGATAAGTGTTGAAATCGCAATTGGGTCTAGTCCCATTTAACCGGAATAGGTTCAGGCCAGGCGGTTTCGCTGATTGTTCGATCCTCTGTGGTCGAAGTGCCTCGGGCAGATCAGATCATTTATTTCCACTCTCCACTCTCCGCGCTAGTCGGTACTCAGGATTTCGATCCAGCTTTCCGGGTCGTCGGTTTCAATTCCGCTGAACAGTTCTAGTTCCTGTTCCATCCACAGTGAATTTCCAGGCATTAGCTCGCTCAAGGGACCGATATTTTCGATTTCGCCAAAGCGCGGCTTGCCATCGAATACTTCGGTCGTCGAGTTGAACATTGTCACGGTGCCTCCATCTTCTGGGTATTCGGCGTTGCTGACGTGGGCGACAGTGGATTTGATCGCACTTTCGCCCCAAACGAAGGCGATCCAGCCGGCATTGGTATTGGTCCCGATTTTCTGCCAGCGATTTTGGGGTTCGATCCTGTAATCTAGCGCCAGGGCCCGGGGGCCTGAGTGAATGCCGATCTCATTGGGGTCGGTATCGGGCCAGAATAGCAGGGAGCGGCGGCCTTCCCGACGCCAGGGAGTAACGCCCACGCCAGCATCGGGGCGGATGACATTGAGAGCCCAGCACGCAATTCGGCGTTGTTGGTTGCGCAAATTTTTGAATCCATGCCTGATTTTGAGGATCGGTCGTTCGGCATCGATCTCGATCTCCATAGTCAGTTGCAGGCCCGAACTGTCGTCCGGGGCGGCCGTCAACCGCAAGGAGCGTTCGCCGGTTGTTTCAGCAGTGGCTGGCCGCAGGGCGGGCATACCTGATTCTCGAATCTGAGTCGGCTCGAAAAACCACGATCGTATGCCGATATATTCGTACTCACGGCTGACGTGGAGAGGATTCTCTCCTCCTTTGAGACGGAAGGCGAGAATGCGCGGGTAGGGTTCGGCAATAGCGAAAGCTTCGGCGCGATCGTTCTTGAGCCAGAAGCCGTTGAAACCCTGGTATTGATCCATTGGCTTTTGGGCGCTCAATGGTAGGGCGGATAATAATAGGATACAGGAGACGATACGCATGGGATTGCCTTATCGATAGATTGGTTTATAAAGATCCAAGTGGATTATTAGTTCGTTTTTTAATCAATTGTAATATCGCCGGCGGCGATGGAGCGCTGACCGATGGCTTTTAATTCGTCGATCGAGGTCTGCTCATCGCCGTAAAGCTCGCAGACATAGTTGACCTCAAAGCAAGTACCAGCGGATACGGGAGCCTCGCCGCAGTGGTAGTTGACGTGGATATCGATGTAATTGCCGCAGACCGAATAATGGAAGTTGTGCTCGGGATGGTGTGGATTTTCAAAGAGTGCCAGCACGTTGCCCCGGTTGGAAGGATAGAGCGCGTAGAAAAGCCACGGGTCATCGTCTTTGGTACCATTGCCGCTACTGAGGTCTGGGCGGAAGTTGGGTTTGCAGAAGGAGCCCTCTCGTTGGACGAAGAGTACCGCATCGTGAAACCAGGTCTCGGTCAACCGAGAGGGATAGGGAAAAATATCGGAGAATTCGGCGTTGTCCGAGTCCCATCCTTCTAGTACTTCCATCCGCATGCGGACTTCGAGTCGGGGGCGGGGGTGGTCAAAGGGGATCCGCAGCCAGGTTTCGGACTGAGCGCGTTGATTGGGATTGGTGCCTCGGAAGTAGAGTGATACGGCATCGGGACCGTTTTCCTCGATCGAGAAATCCCGTACCTGATTGAGATAGTGGTGTTTGGAAATGCCGCAGGATTTGAAAAAAGCCAGGGGCATCTCCCAGAGTACCGGCTCGGTCTGGCCATGGTCTGTCAGCCGGTGTATCGCACCGGAGAAGAGGTCGAATTCCAAAAGCGGTGCCTGCGGATTTTTGCTGCTCCAGACCGCGATATCACGGCGATTGCCGGCACGGCGGTTGAGATCGAGACCGGTAATTTCGCTCTGGTAAGTTGCCTGAATACCGGGCAGCTTATCGATGCGGATTTCGGTCGGTTGGTCTCGATTGAGGTGGGCGGTGAGGATAAGATCGTCGACCGAGTCGTTTTTGTGCGACATCTCCATAGGCACGCAGATATCGTCGGTTAGTTCGCCTTCTGATACGAGTTGGACGCAGGTACTAGCTCCATTCACCATGGCGCGCACTCCGCCGCGGTGGCGCGGGTCGGTTTTGCGGCGGAAAAAACGAAGGTGGGCGGTGCGCTCCAGTGGGTCGGGCGGGAAGCTTATCTCCAGGCTAGTGGGATCGCCCTGACCAATCTCGTAGGCTCCGCTTTCATCGGCATACGAGCGGAAGGTGCCACCGTCTACAGTGGGTTCTAAGGGGTTCTGGACCGCTGTGATACGGCGTTCGAGATCCTTTTTGCTCGTGGCCAGCGAGGCAATAAGGGTAGCGGTAAAAGTGGCATCTCCTTCATTTTGTACTTCGTGGTGGGCATCGCGGAGCCAGGCGAAGCTCAGGATCGAACCTTCTTCCCAGATCGAGGCAGCGATGGATGCGGTTTCGCTATGGCAGGTCCAGCCCAGGCCGCCGCGGGCCCACTGCTCCATGCCAGTCGGCCAGTGCGAGGCGTAGAAAGGAGGTGTTGGTCCATGGTCTGAGCCTTGCCAGGCACGTCCTTCGTCACGGGCCCAATAAAGTGCGCAAAGATCTTCCTGGCTTTCCAGAACCACGGATCGTTCGGGTAGACTCGATCCGAAGGGGCGGGTCGCCTGGCCTTCTTTGTCGATGGTTTCGGGGCCGATATGGAGGCGTGTATAGGACGGGTCGCTTCTGGTTTCAATATAGGCGTCCTGGATCGGTCCGTGCCCCAGGCGGTCGACGATTTGCATATTGAAGGTGCAGTGCAGGTCTCCTTCGGGGTAGAGCCAGATGTCCTGACGCCCATCGCCGTGGTAGTGCCCCTCGTCATCGATCAGATCAAAGGCGACGCGCATGCCCAGTCGTATCTGACCTTCTTCGAGGAAATGGAATTTGGGTTGGGGGTCGTTCTCCTGTCGGATCAGCACCGATTCGCCATAGTCGGTGCTCTCTGAACTGGACTGGCATACCAGGCGGACCCGGGTGGCGAAAGAGAGGGCTTGTTGCGCTAGCCCCAATCGCCGGTCCGGGCCATTGGTGCCGAAGAAGAGCGTGCCGCCTTCTGTTTTGGCAAAGGAAATGGCCGCCTGGCCGATTCGACCCTTCCAGTGGGTGCCGCAATCAGTGAATACGCCGTTGCCTGCCATGGAATTTGCCTTTCGAATAAGAGTTGTCGCAAGCCAATTAATTTTGCATGATAGGGTCTCCAAGTCCAAGTGTCAACTAATCAAGGGAGAACGGAGATGATAGTCGAAGAAGTACGGTTGTGGAAGCTGACCAGGCGCCATGTTCGCGAGCGTCTGGAGCAGGGTCTGATCAAAGGGGCGATCCTGCCCACTGGCAGCACCGAACAGCACAACGAACACCTGGTGATGGAACACGATACCGCCAGCGCGGCTTATGTTGCTCATCAGGCTGCTTTGCAACTCTATCCCCAGACCGTGGTAGCGACGCCGATGGCAGTGGGTATTTCCGAGCATTGGATGGAGTTCCCCGGCACGCTGAGCTTGAAGCCGGAGACCTTTTTTGCCGTTGCCTACGATATATGCGAGTCGCTCAAGCGGCACGGTATCGAGCATATCCTGATTTGTAACGGTCATGCCGGTAATGGGCCGTTGGGCAACCAGGTCGAGGAGTTCAGCCAGAAGCTTGGGATCGATATCCAATTTTACTCGTATTGGGCGGCTTATTCGAAAGAGCTGGTCGATGAATTGATGGAGTCCAAGGATTGTCCGGCGCATGCTGCGGAGTTCGAAACCTCGTTTGCGATGGCCGCATTTCCCGAGAATGTGCAGTGGAAGGGAGTCGACTACGAAGGGGTTAATCTGGAAATCAAGAGCGAGAGTTATGCCCCTCGCGATCCGGTCTATTTTCAGGCTGGTCGCGATTTTGCCACTCCCAAAAAGGGTCGGGTGATGGCCGATATTGCCATTGACTGGGTCGCTAATAAGATGCAGGAGATGATAAATGGCTAGGCGAGTATGTATTGCCAGGCTCAGATTGGAACTGATAATTAGTTTATAAATGAGTCGCGGGTGAGCGATGGGCGCAAAAAAGCCTGCCCCCTAAGGAGGGGGCAGGCTTTTTGTGTATTGCTTAAGCTAAGTAAGCCTAACTACTAGTAGGCAGACTTGATCTGGCCCCAGCTCACATCTTCGACTGCGGTCGCGGGGTCATCCATCGAGGGTTCCATCTCGGCCAAGACCATATCGTTGGTTCCTGTGCAGCACATTTCTGGCGACATGGTCCAGAAACCCTGATAGCTCTCGAGAGCGCACTCGGTGCAGGCCTCGTCGAAATCGCCCACCGTTACAGAGAGGTGGATGATCTCGTTTTCAGCCAGGTCGAAGACGACGGCCTGGTCGGGGGTCGCCGAAGCATCGTTGGGCAGCGATTCGATCGGAGTGATCGCCAGCTCGTAGTAATAGGTGCTCTCGCCGAACTGCTCGCCATCGTAACCCCAACCGAAGTCGACCCATTCGCTACCATCGACCAGCCACTCAAGAGCGCTGACCGGACGGTAGAACTGGTAGGCGCCTTCGACCGGAGGCACGGCCCACTTATAGCTGAAGTTGTTGGCGGGCTCGTCTGCGAGGTTGTGCTCTTCGGTAGGCGTATGATCGGGATTGACCTCTACCTCCCAGGCGTCGTCCTGCCAGAAGGCCGAGGGGTTTTCGCGGTCGAGGTTGTGGACGTTGTCGAAAACCTCGGACATGACATAGAGCTTGTTCATGTTGTCATTCCAGCCGATGATGTGGCGGATATTGATATCGCTGACATCAATTTCGCCGCGGCCAACGGGCTGAATTTCAGCGACCGGTGAATAGAGGCGGTCGTTGCGGATTGTGTACGGATCGATGGGTACAACGTCCCAGTCGGACAGGTCGCCGTCCATGGTTGGGACCAACCCGTCGGGAAACTGTACCGCGAAATAAAGCTCACCGGCAGGCGCGTGGCCAAAGGCCGAGGTGGACAACCCCGTGACCAGAACTGCAGCCAAACCGAGTTTGGTCAGTTTTCTCATGATATGAGACTCCCTGAAAAGAGGTGGAGTGAATGCCTTTGTCCGATTCTCAGGAGCAAAAGCGCTTGGAGTTGAAAACGTACTGTAAAAAGCTAATATGGAGC
>CAZFMY010000035.1:34124-56564 GCA_964520345.1 uncultured Gemmatimonadaceae bacterium
AGCTAATATGGAGCGTATGGTATTCTCAGCCTAACCTATAGACCTATAAATGAAAGAAACCTCAAGACATATGTCAAGAATCATTTATCGAGTTTATAATTGGATGTCAAAAAGCGACTGAGAGGAGTCCTGTGTGTGCTTTCTGTCCCTCTATATCAAGTTGTAAATGATAGAGGTAGGTGCCCGGTGGTACCAGGCGGTTAGTCCGGTCGCGACCGTCCCAGCGATGGGCGAATTCGCCGCTGAGCGCGTTGATGGGCGGTAATTCGACGATTAGCCGCCCTGCTAGGTCGTAGATCGCGAGTCGGACGGGGCGCCGAAGAGTGACCTCGCGGAGTTTGTAGGCGATTTCCAACTCTTCGTTGAGTCCATCGCCATTAGGGGTAAATGGGTTGGGAGCCACGTTGATGTCGATGAGCAATTTCCCGCCGACGGGCGTATTGATCGCGAGGGCATTGCTTGAAAAGCGGTAGGTGGCATTACCGGGACGGACCTGCTGTTTGATTTGGTCGGGATCCGCACTATCGAAGACCCAGCCGGAAAATTCGGTGCCGAATCGCAAAACGGGTGTGGAGAAGCCGACTTCGAGTTGTTTGAAGCTGTCGTTTTCGCCCTGGAGACGGGGAAAGAGGATTATCAACCGGTCTGGTTGTATGTCCGGGGGGAAAACTTCCAGATCGAGTTCAGTTCCGTCGAGTTTGACCGAAGTTACGGTATGGACCTGGGTGTGAGTGAGAATTTCCAAGCGGTCGAAGCCGGTATCTTTCTGATCGAACTCAGGGCGGATGACATAGGTGAACTGGGTTGGTATGAAGGAATCCACGGCGATCGGCCAGATTTCTCCCAGGACTTCACGTGCGGCTGGTGCGTTGCTGAATTGCAGTGTCAGTTCATTGATTCTCGGGGCAGTCGTAAAGGTGGAGAAGAGGCGAAAGGCGATCTGGAGGTAGCGACTCGGGCCGGGCGAGAGAAGTGGTGTGCCATCGCGCCAGGATTCGGCGGGAATTTCTATATCGCGGAGACCGGATTCGAAGTCGTAGGGTGGAGACCAGAAACTCCAGTTGTCGGCATCATACACTGTGGGCAGTCGGCCAGAAGGATCGATTTTTCCGTAGTCTTTGAGCGTGATCGGCCGAATATCGCCGTTGATATTTTCGGCAAAGTAGAGGTTGGGATCGGGTGTGTTGCCGGTGCGAGTGCGAACCTTTATGCGGGTGCCTTCGGGTACTTCGGCGTCCCAACGGATCTTGCCCCAGTTGATCGGCTGGCCGAAGTCGAGGATCTGGGTGACGAGGACTGTTTCTTCGACATAGCCTTCGCCGTAGACCTCAAATTCGGCGACTTCCCAATCGCGTAAGGGGAAGGCTTGGGAGGTAATCCAGCGAATGGATTGGGTGGGGAAAGTCAATTCGACGACGGGGTCGAGGTTTTCCCGGGTGGATTCTAGTACGGTCAATTGCGGGTCCCGGGTGCGTACCCAGTTCAAGCCAAATAGATTGCGGCTGACTTTATCACAGGGACTCTTGGCGAAGCGCGCATCGTTGCCGCCGATGCGAATCTCGTACCAGGCGAGAAAATTGGAAGCGAAACTCTCGGTACTGAAGGTTTCTAAGGGAGGGCGGGGTTCGGTGAGTTCGTTGATGAAGAGGAGGTCGTCCTCCTGGCCGAGACGGGGGAAAAAACGGATGCGGTTGACGGGAACGGCGGCGCGAAAATCGATGACTACCGCTTGTTTCCAGCCTTCGCCGGTGACGCCGGCGATGAACGTGCCACCGCTGAATATCCCCTGTCCGGGAGTGAAACGACGAAAATGGGCGGTGGTCACATCGCCGTCGAATTGCCTTTTCACCACAGGGGTGTGGTTGTCGACGGCTCCGCAACCATCGGTCGTCTGAGCTTCGCCACCGATGTAGGGGAGGGGGATCTTTATCTTTGAGGAATTGGGGTCGGTAAGGGTCAAATTGATATCGGGGTCTATAAAGCGCGGTTGTATGGCGTTGTCGGAAAAATCGATCAGGGTATCGGCCGCTACTCCGTGGGGAGTGACATTGACCGGTGCAGAGTCTATTTGTTGGCCCTCCGAATCGAAGAGCACGTAGACGCCGGCGTTTTCTTCTGAAAGGAGATCTTGCCAGAGGTTGCCGTTGGAACCACCGACGTGATATTCGCCTCTACCATAGACCTGTGCTGCGGTTAAGAGGGTGAGCAGGACGCAATGCGCAACTGGACGGTACATGAGAAACTTCTCCCTTCTGAAGGTCCGCAAGATAATATAACAAAAGTAGAGGTCGGTTTGGCAAGTCTTTGCTCCAGCAATTAGATTTTTGCTCAGAGTGTGTTTTTAGTCGTTCAACGGTTTTAATTGACAACGCATCCAATTATATCTTTTATTGGACATCGCAACGCTGAAAGAGTACGGCATTTGCGTCGCATGGAGGAATACGATGAGA
This sequence comes from uncultured Gemmatimonadaceae bacterium, assembly GCA_964520345.1. Lineage (GTDB taxonomy): Bacteria > Latescibacterota > UBA2968 > UBA8231 > UBA8231. The sequence continues at coordinate 36,575 of CAZFMY010000035.1, forward strand.
GCGAGATATGTGCTCGCAGTGGGCTTGATCTTTGGGGTATTTATGCCGTCTATGAGTCTGGCCCTCGACACTGTGGTGATCGGAGAGAATGGAGACCTAGATTGGCAGGGCGAGGGAGCAGCAGTGGTCACCACGATCGATGCCGAGCATCGATCACCCCTGGATCCCAATAATCTACTGGTAGGCAATGCGCCCAGTGATTTGATCGAATTCGCTCGCGAGGATTTTCCCGACAATATTCTGCCCTTGCGAATTGCCGCTGGCGATAATGTCGCTGTCGGCACCATCGACCGGGGTGGCGATATCCGCTCGCCCAATGTTTTTGATTTCAGCGGTACTTTTAAACCACTGGATCTGAAGGAGATGCTTGAAGAATTGCTCAACGACGATTCCGGGGGTGAATTGCTGGCCTTCACGCGCAAGGATCAGAACTCGTTGGGCATTCTGGTCTTGCTCAATTTGGGCGCGCGATTCGGGGTGGAACGAATCCGCATTTATCCCCGCAATACGGTAGTTTCTTCTCCCTCGACCCCCTTTCAGAACGACTATCTGCGCTCGTACGAATTGTTCGTTAATGATGGACTGAACTTAACCAGCGAGAATACGCCGATCTGGGATCCGCTAATCGCCGAAACCGACAATCAGATCGAAGTTATTGATGTACCCATTGATCCACCGGGCTATGTCCAGCATATACGGTTGCGGGCGACTTCGCCGATTGATTTTGAGATCGACGAAATCGAGGTTTTTGGCACCGGATTTCTCTCTCAAGCCGAGTATATATCGGATATTTTCGATGCCGGTCAGCCGGCTGTTTGGGGCCAGTTGCGCTGGGTCGAAGAGATTTTGGGCGATCCTCGTTTTTCCAATTTGCAGATTCGCACGCGCACCGGCACCGATGCCCTGCCTTTTGTCTACACCCGTCGGCTGCGAGGCAAGCAGGATGCGGAGGACATTCCGTTTTCGCTAGAAAACCCGGAAGAGGAAATGACGCTGGCCGAATATAGTAAATTCCCCCAGGAAGCGGGTCAAACTCCTGTTACCGATGCCCAGGGGCGAGAGTGGATGGCTGGATCGGTGACTGACGATCTCATAAACTGGAGTCCTTTCAGTACGCCTTATCCCGCCGATGTCGCCAATGGGCCGGGCGTGCCGATCGTTTCGCCCAATCCGCGGCGTTATATGCAGTTCCAGGTCGTTTTTAAGAGTGATGATCTCGAGGCGGCGCGGGTGCTCAAATCGCTGAGTTTCGATCTGTTGACTCCTCCTTTTTCCGATGGTCTGATTGGGGAAGTCTTTCCCCGCGAAGTAGAGGTTTCCAAGGATATTCCCTTTACCTTCGCCGTTCGGGCTACGATGGAGACGGCGGGTTTACGCGGATTTGATACAATTGAAATTTCCACCCCGGTAAGAGTGTCGAGCATTGATGGTATAGAGATCATTGATACGGATGGTGGGGTAGTTGCCACACATCAATTTTCTAATTCTGAAGTGGGTGGAAGTGAGGATGCATTCACAATCACCGGGATCGCGGACGACCGCTTTGCAGTTCGCTTCCCAATTATCGAGGATCACGGAACACAGGTGCGGATTCGCTTCCAGACCAACGTGTTGACGTACAGTACCAACTTCACCGCTTCTGCTCAGCTCTCAACCGATCCGGGTGCAGCCCAGACCATTGATCCGGGTAATGCAACCTTTCTGGGTGAGGGCGACGAGGATGCCTTTTCGGGAACTACGGTGCTCAGTCCTGCAGTACTCAAGGGACAGTTACTGGGGCAGATGGCGGTTGAACCGAATCTGATTACGCCCAATGGCGATGGGATCAACGACCAGGGAGTCGTTCAGTACAACCTCCTCTCGTTGAGCACTCCGCGTCCCATTGATATTGCGGTCTACAACCTGAGTGGCCAGCAAGTTCGCAGCCTTTTTGACGGATTCGAGGCCAACGGTCGCTATAGCGACAAGGTTTGGGATGGTCGTGATGATCACGGTCAATTGGTGCCGCCGGGTCTGTACATCGCCCGGATCCGGGTTGTGGGCGACTCGGGTGAGGCGGCGCAAACCCAGGTAATAGGAGTCGCTTATTAGCGCTCCAGGCGCTTGAGCAACTCTTTTGCCCGCTGGTCTCCGGGCGAGAGTTGGAGTGTTTTTTTCAGCATTTCACGTGCTGGCTCTATCGCCCCTGTGCCCCGGTAGGCATCGGCGAGTTTAAGGCGCAAGCTTGAATCCTCAGGGCGCCGCTGTACCGCTCCCTCCAGCCAGTGTTGTGCTTCAGCAAATTGCCGTCGGCGCAAAAACGAGGTGCCCAGGTTATTCCATATTCGGGCATCGGTAGAGTCGATTGCTAAAGCCTCTTGAAAAACCTCAAGGCCCTCTGCGAAACGTTGCTGCATCAGATACAGCGTTCCTAAATTGTTGAGCAGATCCAGGTGTCCAGGTACCGCCTCAAGTCCTCGTTGATAGGTTGCAGCAGCGAGGTCGAAGGCCCTGTGTCGGGTATGCAGAGCGCCTAAGCGCATGTGGGCGGATACGAAATTTGGAGCGATCTCGGACGCGCGTTGGTAGGCGGTGGCGGCGGCCTGCCATTGTTTGAGATGTTCGTGAACTTCGCCTTTGCGATAGTGGCCAACGGCGTGGTCAGACAGCGAACGAAGCAGTAGCTCATAAATATCCAGCGCTTGTTGGAAACGGCGCTGACGGATGGCATTATCAGCTAATTTAAAGCTCAATTCTGGTAGTACGCGTCTCACCTCGATATCGGTAGGCCGCAAAAGAGCAGCTTCGCCTAGCAGTTCTAGCGCACGGGAGTACTCGCCACGTCGTTCGTGGATCAGGCCTTGGAGAGCTAGTTGATGTGCCGTCCAGGCCCGCTCTAAGTCGGGGTCGATCTCGCCCTGTACGAAGTCGAGGTCCGATCGGCGCCGGGTTGCCAAATCTTCCAATGAAAAAAGATCTTCTGTGCGGCTGAGATCCATATAGAGCCCTCGGGGTGCTGAGAATTCCAGACGGGCATTATCGTCGGTGTTGAGTTCGGCGTTCTCGGCTAAGGCATTAATCCCTTTATTGCCCATGACATAGGAGCTGAATAGGTCTAGCTCATTTCCGGTTCCGCTCTGGGATAAAGCCTGGCGCAATCCGGGCTTTTCGAGGCGTTTTTTAAATCGCTCGAGATCCAGTGAAACCGGATCTTCCGAGCCGATCAGCAGATAGTCAATTCCCGGCATGAGTTCCCACATCGCCACATGTGGAAAAGCATCTTTGAACGTTGCGACGATAGTTTTCACGTCCTCTTGCTGCAGAGCATAGGCCTGAATCCAGGTACCCGCTAAACCACCCGGTGCCAGGCTTTGGCGGCACGTTTGGAAAAATTCACGGGTGAAGAGGTCGGCCATGCCCGCAATCCAGAGGTTCGAGGGTTGGGAGATGATGACGTCGTAGCTGCGGTTGGAAAGCTCCACGTGATTGCGGCCATCGCCGACGATCATACGCAGGCGCGGGTCGGAGAGAGCATCTTGATTCACTTCACTGAATAGAGCGGCGGTGGCGTCGACTACTTCGGGCGAAAGCTCGACACAGTCGATTGATTCGACCGGATGGCGTTCGGCGGCTCCTAAGCTGATACCGCAGCCCAGGCCGATCAAAAGCACCTCACGGGGATTTTCATGTAAAAGCAGCGGCAGGTGGGCCAGGAGTGAGTGTGAGCGCAGGTCCTTGCCCTGGGAGGATGCGATAACCTTGCCATTGACGCGCATGAAGCGTTCGCTGTGCAGGTCCCAAACCGTAACCGTAGCGCTCATACCTTCCTCTGAGTAGAGCAAGCGGCGGTCCTGACGGATTGCACCCTCGAGACTTTGTTGAGAGAACTTGGCTGCATTTCGGTATTGTCCTGCGTAGAGGTACGGAGCACTATTCATCAGGACTATATCCCAGGTGGGGATGAAGAAAAGAGCTAATGGCAGGAGGAGCACGGCAGGGGCCAGGACGCGATTCAGACGGCGGTGCATGAAGCCGCTGCGCCAGAGAAAATAGATGCCCAGGCCCAGGTTGATAAGCGTCGCAGCGAGGATGCTGGTTTCTGCGCCGATGATTGGAATCAAGAGAAAGCCCCCGGCAAAAGATCCGAGCACCGCTCCGAGAGTATTGGCGGCATAGGCATTGCCGACCGAGCGGCCTATGCCGGAGAGATGATGGGTATAGAGCTTGGCGGCTGCAGGGAATACACCGCCTGCAGCGAATGTAGGGAAAATCATCAAGCCGAGGGCGATCAGGAACTCGACCAGGTGCAGCAGAGCGAACGATTCGGCATATCGGTTGACTAATTCGACGACGATTAAGGGCAAGAGACCGAAAAGCGGTTCTACAGCCAGGGCGGTTATGCCGATAGTGAGCTGAAGGATGGCTAAAGTGCGGAGCAGACTTGGCCGACGATCTATCCAGCCGGCCAGTAGCATGCTGCCCAGCCCCAGGCCGCAGATAAAAGCGACCAGCATAAGTGTGAAAGCATAGACTGAAGACCCAAGGATCATCGAGAGGGTGCGAGTCCAACTCACCTCGTAAATCATCGAGGCGAAGCCGGTTAGGCCCAGGGCCCAGAGCGCAGCGAGATCGCCGCGCTGGTTTTTGTGATGCGTCTCCGATTGGTGAAGGGGCGGCTCGGATGTGCGAGCGATAGAGAAAGATATCGCGCCAATGAGTAGATTGGTCAGTGCAGCGACCCAGAGTGTGGTTTGGACTCCGAGAGATGGGACTAGGGCGAAACCCGTCAGTGCGGCACCTAGTGCGGCACCTAGCGTATTCAGTGCGTAGAGCTGTCCTAAATCGCGCCCCATACTTTCGAGTCGCTGGGTCGTGAATCGACTCAAAAGCGGAAGTGTTGCGCCCATCAGTGTTGCGGGCAGTGCCAATAAGGTCGCCGAAACCAGGAAGCGGCCTATGCCGAGCAGCAGCGGTGCGTCGGCCAGCCAGGCATAGAGCCAGCCATAAACGGGTTTAATGGCGCTGAAGGCCGGTAATAAGCCCAGGCCGCAAAGGCCGATCAGGACTTCGAGCCAGGCATAGGCTCGCAGGGGATGGGTAGATTGATCGGTACGGCGCCCGGCAATGAAACTGCCTATGGCCAGTCCAGCCATAAATGCGGTCAGCACCGTGGCAGAGGTGAATACAGTATTGCCCATCACCAAGCGGAAAAGACGCATCCAGGTGATCTGATAGACTAGAGCACAGGCTCCGGAAAAAAAGAAGAGCCCGAAAACTGCCCACCTACTGGCATAGTGCATAGAGGAGTTCCTTGAAAATGACTTAATTGCCGAAAATGTCTTTGATTTGGGTTTCGAACTCCCTGCGCGCCGTTTTTTCTAGGTTATAGGCGCGTTTGTCGCGGCTAAATCTCTCGAAGTGGATTGTGGCCTGGTCCGAATTTCCTGTGCGTTCGTAAAGATGGCCAAGGAAGAGATGGGATTGATAATCGCGCGGGGCTATTTCGAGTAGGCTCGTAAAGATGGGGATTGCTTCCGCATAACGCCCCTGGCGAGCATAGAGCATGCCCAGACTCCAGTGCGAGTGTGCGGTTTGGGGAGCGAGTTCGATGGCGCGGCGCAAATGGTTTTCGGCTTGCTCTATGCTTGCATTCTGCGGAAGGGAGATGCCCCGTCGATTGCGTTCTGCCAATTCTATGAGCAGGTCGGCGAGGCGAATCCGATGTTCGGGTACTTGCGGTTGCTGCTGGATAAGCATCTGGAATTCGGCGATGGCCTGGTCAGTTTGACCTTTATTGCTATAGAGCCGGGCTAATTGATAGCGAACCAACGTCGAGTCTGGATTTAGCTCAAGGGTACGTCGGTAGGCTGCTGCTGCGCGGTCGGGCTGATCGGTCATCAAGAGCGCGTAGCCCAGATGACCGTGGATTGCAGCCCAGTTGGGACGCGCTGCAGCTACCTCGGTATAGGCAGAGACTGCCTTGTCGTAGCGGCGGTCGATGAGGTATGTATTGCCCAGGAGATAGCGCACCTGATTGGAATGGGGAAAATAGTTGAGATAGCGTTGATAGATTTTGCTGGCCTCGTCGTATCGCTTGGCCGCCCCATGCTGCGCGGCCAAATCGAGATAAGGTTCCTCGAAAGAGGGATCCATTTCGATGGCCCGGCGATAATGCCGGGCTGCATTGGCGGGCATATTTTGTTGCTCATAGGCATAGCCCAGCCAGTAGTGTTCATGGGCGTCTCCGTCGGTGTTCATTGCTCCAGTGGCGGTATTGCCGAGCAGGAGGAGAACCGGTACGGCGAGGAGTGCCGGACGCGGTAAATTCCACAGTGAACGGACTCCGTAGGCTGCGAAGAGCAGGAGAACGGGTACTACGGGTAGCCGATAGCGCGAGGTTATGAAGAATAAAATCACCGAAAGCGTATAGCTCGCGATAAAGAGCAGGAGCAAGATGCTTTCAGGGCTGCGGTTTTCCGGTATGCGAAAAAAAGCGTAGAGACCCACTAAGGCCAGTGTTCCGACTAAGCCGAATGGAAAAGCCAGTCCGTTCTTCCACAGTGTCAGCGAGAGTAGTTCCGAGTTGTTGCGGGCGAAATAGGGGTCGAGGTTCCGCGGGAGTTCGTCACCGCGGAAAAAAAGGTAGCTCTTATAGCCCAGGAGATACAGATAGTCGAGTGGCTGGGAAATTATATAGTCCCAGGAAAGAGCGAAGAAAAAACGCGATTTTTCCGAGGCTAGTTCGATATTGGCCTCGCGCTCGGGCATTTCTACCAGTTCGTTCCAAGCTCTGCCAGGTCTGATTGTGGTGGTGCCCTGATAGTCGGCATTATTGCCGATGTAGAAATTGATGCCGGCGTTGTGCGAGATCATTACCTGATCTCCACCAATGGTCCAGTTGCGGTACGTGACCGGTGCGATGATCACCGCAGCTCCAAGAATGAGCAGAGCCGGTGCGATGAGGTGGGTGCGTGGGCCTCGATCTGGTCTTTGGTGCAGCCAGTAGAACCAGCCGCCCAGTATGGGTATGAAGAGCAGTGTATTGGCGACAGTCAGTGCCGAGAGGCCGCACAATATGCCGGCAATGAACGCGCGCGCGCCGTCGGGTATAGACCGGTTGCTGGCGATGAGGAAATAGAGCAGAACCAGATTGAAAAAGATCGCTGGGATCACCGGTAGCAACTCGCCGCCGAAGTAGATCAGTGGCCCGTAGAAGGCTGCGGCCAGAGCTGCTCCAATCCCGGTACGAGCTGTGAAGATTTGTCGACCTATAAGGTAGACCAGGACGCAGATCAGTGCGCCTAAGAGGGCTTGGAGCAGACGGGGCAGATAGTAGTTTTCGCCGGCGAGAGCGAAAAGGGAACCAAGGGCATAGGGGTAGAGAGGCGGTTGCCAGAACGGAGCGTCGCGCCCAGACCAGGAGATCTCACTCAGATAGCGAGCCTCTTCTACATAGGTTCGGGCATCGATGACCGGTACGGTGAAGAGCGGAGTATCAGAAATCTCGTGGAGATAGACGAGGCGGGTTAGGAAGGCCAGGCCAAAAAGAGCGATCCCTCCCCACAGAGCCCTGCGTCTAACCATCTGTGTCGCAAGCCTATTCCAAGCCGGCGTATATGGACATGAAACTCTGGGTGATGGTCACCGGATCCTCACCCTTGCGATTGCGGCGATCGATTTTCATACCGCCGTGTGTAGTGATCTTATAGCCCAGATAATCCGACAGATTGGAAAATTGCAAGGCCCAAACCTGACCACTGAAGTCGTTGGAGTCGCGCTCCATATCGTTGAAAAAGGTCAGTTCGACTCCTCCGAGCAGGGTGGTATGGGAAAGCAAGGGGAAGCCGAAGATAAAGCCGCCGATCTCAGAGAGCTCGGTGCGTCTGTCGGTCGAAGTTAGATCGAGGCTCTGGCGGCGATATTCGCTTTTCCACCGCGGTTCGATCCATATCCGACCTAGGTCAAAACGGTAGCTGATCTTATTGATCAGGCCGAAGAAATAGTCTCGCTCGCGCAGGGCTAACAGGGCGCGTTGGTTGGCGTCGAGTCGCTGGTGATAGAGATCGTATTTGAGATAGTTGGTGGTCAGCAACCCCCCCAACGTGTAGTCGTGTCCAATCCAGAGACTGTTGATCCAGGTATCTCGAGCAATGAGCGGATCCTCGATCTTAGTGGGTTCGCCGGTGCGGATATTGGCGTTGGGCAGCCATTGCAATAGATCATCGGGTATATTGTCTTCGACTGATTTTATCATCTCGAAGAGGCGGAAGCGACCCCAGGCAGGTGTATTGCGATCAATCGTGAACAGAGCGTAGTTGGCGCGGTTATGCTGGTTAGAGGAGATCATGTCCTCCCGCAGCGCACCGACCATCAGCCGGATATCGGGGGTCAGGTGATAGCCACCGTATAGATTGTGACCCCGGTGATCTTTCTTATAGGGATAGTCCGGTAGCTCGTCGTTTTCAAAGCGGTCGATCCAGATATTGTTGTTGAGATCTATTCCGAAGAGAAACTCGGGTCGGTCCACGTTATGGCGCAGAAAAGGTTCTTCGTAATCGGGGATTAAGTTGCTCAAGAAGCGGTTGTCGTTCTGGTTGAAGTCGGAGATAAAGTCGTTGTTTTCATCCCACCCTGGAAAGACGGTCGGATCCCCAGTCTGCCAATCTTTGCGCACGGTGTCGGGGAAACGATCCTGGTCATCGTTGTCCTCGACCAGTTCAACGACGTGGATGCGTTCGTCCTCGTAATCTATGAAGCCATCGCCCTGGGCGGTGAAGGTACGGGTCGAATAACGCGGATCCATGCTATAGGCTTCGCCAAAAAGAAACCATGGGAATTCGACTCGGGCCAGATTCATCATCCAGGCTTCGGCTGCGCGGTCGCCACGCAGACCCGAAAACGTGGTGTGAGTTTCAGAAACTACATTGGGAAATTTAGTGTACCTATAGCTCAGATCGTATTCGCCGTAGAAGTCGAAGCCGAGTACGTTCTGCAATTCGAGGGTGCCACCCCATATCTGAGTGGAGGTCGGTAGACCATAATCGAAGCTGACAATCTGAAGATTGGTGTTATCCTGAACATTGCCCGGGGCCTGGGTGATCATTAGCAGAACCGATTCGCCGCTGGCATTGAGTTGATTGTCAGAGGTAATCCAGACCTGGTAGTCGTTGCCCAGGACGAGACGAAACTCGACTTTTTTGATCTCCTCTTTGGCTCCCGTCGCGCGGTTGACAAAAGCTGGACTGTCGAAGTCATAGCGCAGTCGTATTTCTTCGGTACCGTCTGCAGAGAGAAAACCCTCCTGCACAAAACCACCCTCTATAATCGGCTCGAACCGAATTTTCTTACCCCTATCTTGAGTACCATCGAGATAGGTGATGATGATATCGGAACCAGCGGGAAAGAAGGCGGTACCGCCCACGCCGTCCTCTGGGCTGTCGTCCCGGAGAACGATCTCGATTACCGAGACGGTCTGTTTCTGATCGACAGAGAGTTCACCGGTGAAGGGATTGCCGGTGAAACCATCGATCAAGGTATTGGACTGGTGGGCATTGACCATCGTCAGTCCTAAGGTCGCGAAGTCACCAACTTGTGCGGTGGCTCTACTACCGAATAATGAAGTGGCATTGGTGACCAGGCTCTCTTGGTCGTTGGTCGAAGAACCGCCCGGTCGACTGACGCGCGAGTAGATTACAGTGCCTTGGTACTTGTCGGCCGCATAATCGAATTGGATGCCGTCCCAGCGTGGTTTGGAAAAGGTCATTGGGGTCAGCGTCGAGCGGATCTGGTTGCCGACAGTCAATGCGTAGTGGTGCTGGCCTTTGGCATCAGAGGAGACGATTAGGCCGTTGAACCAGGAATTCATGCGACTGGCTTTGAGCACTGAAGAGCCGAATTGTCGCGGTTGGGTCTGCGAGTTGTTGAAAATCAGCCAGCCATGGGTGATATAATTCCCGTAGAGATCGTAGTAGTGATCGCCTTCGAGAGTAGTGCTGACATAGCTGCGGAAGTGATCTCGGGCGTAGTTGGAGTAGTCCCACTGCTTCCACTGATATTCATTGAAGAGTTCCTGGGGAATATACCACTTGCGCTTGGCCGGATCGAGAGCGCCGAAGAGTACGCCTGGTCCCTCCGGAGAAAAGGAGACCACGCCTCCTCTTTTTATCTGGCCTAAGCGAGCGCCATACTCTTGGGCAGAACTCGGGATCGTATTGAGCGAAATGGCTACCAGTATCAGGTAGGGTATAGTTGTCTTCCGGTTCACTGCATTCCTCCTCAGTGCATTTGTTCCGGTCTAATTCTGCAAATCTAAGTACGTAGGTCGATACGACTTGTCAAGTAGTTTCGACCTCGATTCCTATCCTCAATAAGCCACCGCGATGATCTGCGAACGGCTTGAGTTGCTTTTCTCGTCGTCGGCATTGAGCTGGATCTGGAAGATATAGAGTCCGGGAGGGACAATCTCGCCCTTGTTATTCGTGCCATTCCAACTGACAGAGGTTCTTCCACTTAGGACGGTCTGTGTGTTGGACCAGACTTGGCGACCATCGAGCGAGTAGATCCGCACGTTGAGCTCTCGGCCAGCCGTGAGCTTGAAGAGTTCCAGCGAGATTTCAGCCGTATCGTTGACTCCGTCCGAGTTAGGAGTAAAAGGGTTGGGGTTGATGGATAGTGCATCGATTAAGCTGCCACCTATAGGTACGTTGATCGCCAGCGTATTGCTGGATACAGACTCATCGGCATTACCTGACTCGACTGCTTGCCAGGGAGCCTCTGGAGTCGTACCGCCCTCTGAATCGCGCACAGCTACGCGTAGAGTCGTGCCATTGAGGAAAATCGGTGCAGCAAATCGCAGCCGTAGGCGTAGGCCCGATCCAGTGACGATACCTCGGGAATTGGAATTGAGGCGGTTGTAGGCTACTACGTCGAGCGAGTCGCCGCGATCGTTAAAGGGAAATTGAGCTCCATCGCCTCGCAGTATACGGAAATATCGAATCGGCCCCTGCTCCTCGGTTGGAAGATCCCTATAGCTGGTCTGGTCGGTCTCGGAGAGTTCCTCGGCAAAAACTTGGAAATAGCGAATATCGCCCTGTTCATCTGCGTCCAGAGTGCCATACGCAGCTCCGGTTAAGGTCAGTCCGTCTTGTGTTACGGGCACCTGTTCGCCTTCGACCGTAAGTCGATTATAGGTGCGGGGAGTATCGGGTAGGATATTAAGCGCGGCATCCAAGCGCACGAGAATGGAGTCTCCGCCATCGGATTGGATGTGCACCTGAGTGCCCTCGGCATTGGCAAAGACACCCGAATCGGCGCCGGGGAGGAATATTTCCTCGGTCTCGTCGTCGCCAATTCCGAGTTCGAGCAGTTCGAGTTTTTCAGAGGCTGGCATGGTGAGTAATATTTCATCGAAACCCGTACTGCGCGAACGCACTGGAGATTCGATGAAATTAGGTTGGATAAATACATCGAAATTTTCTCGTGCGCCGGGCTTTGCTACTTCGGCTGGCCAGAGTTCGGCAGTAATCCGTTCGGCTACTGGGTTGAGCAATTCAATAGCGATCGAACTAATATCTGCGGCGGCTTCGCGGTTGGTCGTAATCATTCTGACCTGCAATTGCATGAATTTGCGCAAGCCGGGAGAAGTGACTATATCACCGGGATTTTGATAGGCTCGACTCCAGGGACTCCAGCCGCTGGTTGGTACGAAGGAGGTGTCGGCTGGACCTTTGAAACTACCGAGAAGGTTGCGCCAGGCATCAAACGTAATTTCGTTGCCCGATTTGTCGAAGTAGCGGATGACCTTACCCAGCAGGTCACCGGTGCGGGTACGGACTTCGAGCGTGGTATTCGGGGGCGTTTCCGATTCCCAGGTTATGGCGCCGAAATTGCGGGCACCAGGCAGGGTGATCAGGTCTGAAGTCAGCACGACTTCAGCCGGGTAGGCAGTAGTGAAGAGTTGGTATTCGCTGATGGTTGGCCCGGTGTTGTACCCGCCTCGGCGGCGCGGGTCAGAGGAGATGACACTCATTTCGAGAAAGCGGAGTTTGGGCCTGGTGCTGTACGAATCGATGATGTGTTCGTAGCGGTCGGTGCTGTTATCCTCACGGGAGCGAGGGCTAAGGCGCGCCCATTTGATGTGGCCACGCGTGTCGCGCGAACCGTCGGAGCCGCGGATCAGATAACCGTCAATATAACGTTGCGGTGCCGCTGAGGAAATACGCATCGCGTCGAGCCAGAAAGTAGCTCCCATATCGACGGTCAGGATGCCGCGGTCTATGGTGGGAGACCATACCAGGTGCAGGAAGCTGGTATTGAAGTCGGCATCGAAGGCCGGCCCTGGAAGGAAACCGTCCCCAGTCAGTTTGAGGCTGCCGCCACCTGCGATCATTCCGGCGCTGATATTATCGCCGTAGCCCCAGACCTCGATTTCGGCCAGGCGCGGGCGCTCGCGGCGATAGTGATCCTTGCGGCCCTGGCGTTCGGGATCGAGACTCTCGTAGATCTCGACTTCGACCGGTTCCTCGGATTGCTGCTGGTCGCGAATGAAGTAGACGATATCGCCTTTTTCACTCAGCGGTAGGGCCTGCCATTGCTCAGCGGTGACCAACTCACCGCGTCCACCGCGGGTATCACTGACGATGATGCGAATGGTCTGTACCATTTTGCCGATCCAGTTGGGATCGGCTTTGATTTGCTCTAGTCCGAAGCGGAAGCTGCGTTGGTCTCGGTTGGGCGCGTTGGTTTTACCAACTAATTCGAAGGTGATCTTATGGGCGTTTTCCTGAACCGATTCCTGATCGGGGGCAGCGAGAATTCGGAACTGATAGAAGGGATCGCCGAGTTCCTCATCGACGAAGTGGAGAATCAGCGAATCTACCGCTACGACTCTGCCCAGATCAATCTCAACCCACCAGTCGTCAAGCGGATCCTGGGGGTTGGGTTCCCAATACGTCATGGGGTCGTCGTCGAAAATATTGGCTGCATCGTTGCGATTCGAACCGACGCGACTGATACCGGGGCGGAAGAAGTAGGAGTAGATCGGTTTATCCTTGTTGTCCAGGATAACCTCACCTTTGACATCGAGCGTTTTAGTGCTGTCGATATTCAGGTTTGCGGTCTGTCTGCGCTTGCGGCGGAAGTCGATGATCGGACGGGTAAAGGTATCCAGATCGTCGAAGATATCAAAACGCTGGCGGAAAAAATGCGGTTTAACCGTACCAGTGGCAGTGACATCCACTGCATGGGTGGGCAATTGCCAGTTTTTCCAGTGAGTCGCCGTGTTGACCACTACGGAGCGAGTGTTGACCCGGTGGCCCTGTTGTTGGGCCTGGCTGGGAACTCCGAGTGCGAGTGCGGTGCATAGGCCGCAAAAAAGCAAGAGGAACCGCGAGTGATTGAGTCTCATGGTCGTCTCCGGAGGATGTGATAATGCGGATCGCCTTCGGTTACGCGTATCCTGCAGTTGGCGGGCACGTCGAGCAAATGCTCCTGGTCTCCGCTTGGCCAGATGAGTCTCAGGCTGTCAATATGGGTTGCCGATCCCAGGCCCAGATGAAGTGCGGGGCCGTTGCTGGTGCCAAAACCGAAACCGCTCTGGCGGACGGCGTGGATTTGGCGATCAGTGGTAAAGGCAGTGACCCGGGTGCCAATTCCGTTGCGGTTGGAGTGGGTGCCGACGAGTTCTATCTCTAGATAGTGCGCAGCAGGACCGTCGTTGCGATAGAGCACATTGGACCATAGGTCGGCATCGTAATGTCCACCTAGTCCAGCATAGATATCGAGGTCGCCGTCCTGATCGAAATCGGCGAAAGTGGCACCGTGGCCCTTGCCCAGACTGCCAGTTCCCGAGTGAGCAGTAATATCGCTGAAGGTGCCATCTCCCATATTGCGGTAGAGGATATTGGGTTCGAGGCGAGCCATCTGCGGTCCGCCGTTGGCCAAATAGATATCGATAAAACCATCGTTGTCTACATCGCCAGCACCGGCACCCATGGTTCCGAAGGAACGCGCTAGCCCTGCGGGTAGGGTAATATCGCTGAAGGTGCCATCTCCCATATTGCGGTAGAGAAAGGGCCTATTGGGTTCTATAGCACGGCCGGTAACCTGGCTATTTAGCACATCGGCAAAAGCGCTCATAGTTGACACAAAAAGGTCGAGTTCTCCGTCGTTGTCAAGGTCTAAAAAGAGAGCCACATAGCCCCCCTCTACCGGGAATAGGACGCCGGCCTGCTCAGCTAAGTCGATGAAAGTCCCATCGCCCTTATTGCGGTAGAGGCGATTGAGTTCGCCGATATTGACCGCATAGAGGTCTGGAAAACCGTCTCCATCGATGTCGCCGGCGGCAGTGCCGATGGTCTTGCTCGAATCGGCAAGACCAGCCCTAGCTCCTTTATCAATGAATGTACCATTTTTTTGGTTGTGCAATAAAGTATTTTCTTTGCCGCTACCACTGACGCCATTGGCCACGTAGAGATCCAGGTAGCTGTCGAGGTCAAAATCGAGCCAGGCGGCAGTGAAACTGTCGGTGGAATCGGCGATTCCCGCTTGTTTTGCGATGTCGTGAAATTTTCCTAAATCATTTCTATATAAAGAGTTGGGATTTTCTCCCTCCCAGGCGTCGCGAGTGGTAAAGAGATCGTCATCGCCATCGTTGTCAAAATCGGCTGCCGAGGTGGCCCAGCCGCCGCGCGGGTCGGCGAGACCTGCTTCTTGGGTTATTTCGCTGAACCGATTTCCTCCGTCGTTGCGGTAGAGCGCATGCTCGACCTGGATGCCGACGCTGAATAGGTCGAGGTCGCCGTCGAGATCGAAGTCTAGCCAGGCGCTTCCCCGGCCCCGGTCTTTTTTGCCTACCCCGGCTTGAGAGGCGATATCGGTGAAGTGCAGATCTGCTTTTGGGGTGGGGGGGGTATAGGTGTGAAAGCGATAGCGAGGTGCGAGGGATGGCGGATAGCCACCGCGTCGGTCGTACGCGACCTTGAGCAGCCAGAGCGCAGCGAGGCGTTCGGTTGGGCGGTCCAGCGCGAGATCGATGGCCCGTTTGAGCCAGGGAAACGCTTGCTCGTCATTGGCCCAGAGTGCGGCAGTGCCGGCCAGGAGTTGGGCCTCGCTTTGATCGGGATAGGCCTCGACTAGGGTTTGGCTGCGCTCTAGGGCGGCCTCGAAGCGGCCCAGACGCAGCGTGGCCTGGAGCAGAAGGTGCAGTGCATCGCGGTGTTCGGGCTGGCCTTCGAGGGCCTGGCTGCAGAGCGCGCTGGCGCGTTCGAGGTTCATCGTCGCCGCCGCCTGGAGGTAGAGTTCGGCCAGGAGCAGGCGTCCCTCGAGCGAGGACGGGTATTCGTCGAGGACCTGATTGACGACGAATTCGGCCTCGTGGGCGAAACCGGCAAAGGCGAGGAGACGGGCTTCGAGAACGCGGGTTTCGGGGCGGTTGCGGATGGCAGCAGGGAGTGCGTCGAGGATTTGGGTCGCGCGCTTTTGTCGGCCCTGGCGGATTTGGGTTTCGCCGAGGCGCACTCGGGCGATAGTGCTGTCGGGAGCCAGGTCTATAACGCGGTAAAGCAGAGGTTCGGCAGCGGCAAAGCGGCCCTGATGCATCAAGCTCACTGCCTGATCGTAGAGGCGGTCACTGGTCGCTTTTTCCGACGTTTGGCAGCTGTAGCAAAGGCCGGCGAGGAGTGCTGCGCCGAGGTAGTGCTTCACGGTTCCTGGCCCAGTTCGGCCAGTCTGGCTCGGGCCCGTTGGTGGTCGGGTTGCAGTGAAAGAACTTTTTTCAACGTTTGCCGAGCCAGGGCTATTTGACCCTGCTGTAAAGAGATTAAGCTCAGACCGTAGTGCGATTCGGCATGGGTGGGATCGATGGAGGTGCTGCGGGCAAAACTGGCTCGGGCTTCGGCAAATCGCTTCAGACGCACATAGACCAGGCCCAGAACGTAGTGGGTGTCGCGGTGTTCGGGGGCCTGGGTCAGCGCTTGACTCAGGCTCGTTATTGCACCGGTTAGATCGCCCTCCTGCCAGCGGGTACGGCCGAGGCCGTAAGCAGCGCTAAATGAGTTGGGGTCGAGTGTGAGGGCTCGGGAGAAGAGATTGTTGGCCTCGGTCAGGGCACGGTTTTGCAGTTGTAGATCGCCCAGAGTTAGCAGGCTTTCGAGATGATCGGGTTCCAGAGCGATGGCTTCTTGCAGTCGTGCAATCGCGGAGTCTGGTCGGTTTTGTCGGATGTGGACAGTGGCCAGGCGCAGGCGGATTGCCACCGATGCAGGATCGCTGCGCAGGCCGCGACCCAGTTCGGCGGCGGCTCGATCCCATTCGCGTCGCCGGATGTAGATAGTGCCCTGGTTGAGGTGGCGCTCGGCCGCGCTCAGATCCCGAAAGCGTTCACGAGCCCGTTTTGCCTCTAAGGGCTGGCCAGATTGGTCATAGGCCTGGGCGAGGAGATAGTGGGGGCTGGGATTATGGGGCGTGGTGGCGGCGGCTCGGTTGAGTATCCTCGCCGCTTGCAGCGGTTTTTTCAGGTCGATTAGCAGTCCGCCCAGGCCCAGAAGGCCCTGGACATGGGTCGAGTCCTGAGCCAGCAGCATCGCAAAGCCCTGGTGGGCGGATTCCAAGTGCTGGTCTCGCGCGAGGAGGTCGCTGTGGTAGTAACGGGCTTCGAGATGGTCTGGAGCCAGTTCCAGGGTGCGGGCAAAGGCGTTGCGGGCCCGGGCGAAATCGCTGGTCGCTCGGAGGACCAGTCCCAGATTGAAATGGTATTCGGCGCGATCTGGTGCTCCGGCGATTGCCCGTTCCAGATAGTCGGTTGCTTCCAAATAGCGGTGTTGCGAACGAAGAGACGAGGCCAGGGCGAAGAGATAACGCGGTTTTTCTGGTTCCAGCGATAGGGCGTGTTCGAAAGCGATGATTGCCGCTGGGTGCTCTTCGAGTCGGGCGTGGGCTAAACCCTTGTTGAAGTAGAGTGTGCTCGAGGAAGAATCGAGCTGGCTCGCTTTTTTAAATGCGGCGAGGGCTCGGGCAGGACGACCCTGCTGCAGAAAGAGCGAACCCTGATTGCGCCAGTGGATGGCCTGCTCGCGGTTCTGAGGATTGGTACTGTGCTCTGGCTTGTCGCTCCCGCCACAGCTCAGTACCAATAGGGCAGACCAGAGCCCGACCCGCATCGCTCAGGAACCTGATACCAGCGAATCGGGCAGGGCCTCTCGCAGCCGCTCTTCATCAATGGTGATGCGGTCGGCGTGACGCTGGCGCAGGTCCTTGACCAGCGCATTGAAGGCCTGGTTTTCGCGCTCGCGCCGCAGCAGTGCCCGGGCGCGATTTTGCACTGCTTCGTAGGGTTCTACGCTGCCGGGGTTGAGACCCTCTACGCGGAAGATCGAGTAGCCGCCCTGGACGCGTAGCGGCCCCATCAACTGGCCGGACTCTGCGGCGGTCACCGCTGGCACAAGTTGGGGGTAGACTGCTTTGTCGCGTCGGTGGAAGTGGAAGCGCGCTTTGGTATTTATGGCACTGCGACGCACGCTGCGGTCGGCGAATTCGGCGAATTCAGCTCCGGCGGCGATTCGTTCTTTGATTTCGATGGCGTCGGTTAAGTCGTTGATAAGCAGTTCCTCGACCTGTATGGATTCCTCGTGATAAAAGCGTTCGGGATGGCTCTCGTAGAATGCCCATACTTCCGCATCGGATAGCAAGTCCGTCGCACCGACGTGGGCTCGTATCGCATTGAGCAGCGCTGATTCGCGGATTCGATTCTCAACGCGTTTTATCTCGGGATCTGCATAGAGTCCCTCCGCACGGGCTCCCGAACGCAGTAGGACGGGGCGTAAGATCCAGTAATCCAATCCATCGATGGCACGGAGACTGTCGTCGAGACTGCGCTGGGAATTGGTGCGCTGCAGGGCCCGCCAGGCTGCGGACACGGTGATGGGGTCATTGTCGAGATGGTAGAGTATAGCACTACTCGAGTCCAGCGTGCCCGTATTGCGTTGGCGCACGGCATTGAGCATCAGGCTCAGGCTTTTGGGGTCGATTTTGGTATCCGTGGATGCCCGCAATTTTTCGAGATGTTCGGACTCGACCTGGTTCATACGCTCGTTGAAAATCGTATTTTCGATCAGTGGGCGGTATCGTTCGTAGGGTGTGGGTCGGTCTTCGGTGAAGCGCACTACGTGCCAGCTGCGTCCGGCGGGTAGGGGTTTCGAAATTTCACCGATGGGCAGGGTCTTGAATATTTCGGCTGGGACGTGCAGGCCCGGAGCAGCCTCCCGGCCTATAAAACCCAGTTCGCCGTCGTTGTCCGCTGAACGGTCGTCTAACGAGTGTGCACGGGCGACCTCGGCAAAAGACTGACCGGCTTGGAGTTTGGCTAAGACCTCTTCGATCTCGGCGCGGGTGCTCACCAGGATCGCATTGAGATTGCGTTCGCGGTTGTAGTCCTCTTCTTCGTACACGCGCCGGACTTCTTCTTCGGATACGGCGGCTTGAGGGGCGAGGAAGCGCGCCCGGTAGAGTACGAGGATTCGCGCATCCATATCCTCCCGTACTTTGCGATCGATTGCCCGCAGTGTGTCCAGCCCTTTTTCCGTTGCATCGGTGAGGAGTAAGTGGCGGTCGATAAACGACTGCAAGTATTCCCGTCTGGCGGCCTGACCACTCGACTGGCTTTTCAATCCGGTGCTGAGTCGCTGGACGAAACCCTGTAATTGTTCTGCTGAAATTGCTTGTTCGCCAATGGTCGCTACGGGACGGTCCTTTTCAGCGCAGCCGCTGATCCAAAGCGCGAACGACAAAATAAAAAATAAACCCATATATTCCTCCAGATTGACTGCCTAATAATTGACTGTCTTATTTTAATATACTGGTGTCTGGTTGCCGACCATCCCGGTAAAGCTATCGATGACCAGCCAGAGGCCGGCGGCGACGAACTGACCGATGACTATCCCGATGAAGAAGGGGCGGGTCAGGGCATAGGTGCGGGGGCCGCCGTATTTGAGGGCAACAACCTTGATGCTCCAGGCCAGGAAGATCGAAAACCAGATGCTGTTCATTACCCATCCGGTGCTCACGGCAAAACCAAGCGGGTGGAAGGGCCACCAGATGAAGAAATGGCGGGCCGCCATCAGGCCGCCCATGATCAAGGCGCCGAAGCCGGTCCACAGCCATCCGACCAGGCTCGGACCAGTGGGATTGGCGAGCTTTTGCGCAGCGAAATCCGACGGGTAAGCGGCGAAGCCAGTGAAGTATTGCGGATGCAGATTGAGGGCACCGTCGCGATAGGCCAGGTGGAGCATGAACCAGCAGGAGGCTACCAGGCTGATGAGCATCGCGGTGACAATCGCCCAGAACAGAGGTCGCCGCGAACCCTTGAGATCGCTGCCCAGGCGCAGGCTGTTGGCCAGGGGGGCGGTCATGAAAACCAGAAGGTCTCCGGCCCAAGCGAAGGTATAGCCGGTAGCGACCATGCCCGAAGCGCCCAGGGCTGGTACGCCGACTCCGGATACGACGAAGCCGGCGGGTATCATTTCCGGTGTTACAGTGGGCATGCCGGCCTCGGCGATAACACGTGCCAAACCAATGAAAATGACCAACGACGAAAAGACAAAGAAGGGCACGATCCAGGCCGGGATTCCGGTTTTCCATAACCAGTAGCCCATGGTGCTGACTCCTCCCAGGAAGAGCCAGACCGCAGCCCGATAGGAGAGGATCTCCTGCGAGTCGTCGATCTGCTCATCGCCGTAAAAGGCCTTGCGCAGGACGTCGCGCAGATGGGGGCGAGCGGTCCACAGACCGTATAAGACCAGGACGATGAGCGCGCCCATCATCTGGTGACCCATAATCGCCCCGACCGGTCCGGACCCGGTCCAGGGTCCCAATTCTTCCGGGCTGAAGATGCCGAAGTAGGAAAAGGTACTTTCCTGGACGACGTGGAGCAGGTAGAAAAACCACAGGCTGAAGGCGATATTAGAGTTGATGAAATAGGCGAAGCCAAACATCAGGAAATTGATGCGCAGACTGAGTG
>CAZFMY010000036.1:0-56238 GCA_964520345.1 uncultured Gemmatimonadaceae bacterium
TCTGGTCAATCTGGGCGACGATCTCTCGAACGACCGCTTTCCGTCGTGGTCGCCAGACGGCAGCCGTATTGCTTTTGAGTCGAATCGCCTCGGCGACTTCGAGATCTACGTGATGGATGCCGATGGAGGCAATCTGGTCAACCTGAGCGACGATCTCTCGAACGATCGCTTTCCGTCGTGGTCGCCGGACGGCAGCCGGATCGCTTTCGCATCGGATCGCTTCGGTGATTTCGAGATTTATGCGATGGACGCCGATGGGTCGAATACGACGCAGTTGACCGATAGTCCAGGCGATGACCGCAGCCCCTCGTGGTCGTCCGACGGGACATGGATAGTCTTCGAGACAGACCGCGATGGCAATAGCGAGATCTACGGACTCGGAGTGGATGGTACGGGGCCGATCAACCTGAGCAACGATGCGGCAACAGACTGGGCGCCAGTGTGGTCGCCGCAACCGTGAGCAGGAAGATACCTATGAAGCGTAGGCTGTTTCGTATATGGCTATTGAGTTTCGCGGCGATGAGTGCGATGGGAATTCGGTCGCCGCTTTTTGGTCTTGCGACCGAGTCTACACCAGCGGAGGGTCTGACAGGATCGACGCAGGTGTCATCCGGAGTCGAAGTGGTGATCTATACCATCGGCCTGACACAACCGGCTTTTCACCCTCTTAATGATTCGGATGTTGGTAATGGCACCATCAATCTTGGGGTTGAGCTGACGATCGATGATCTTAGTGCTCCGACCGATCTAGTCTCCAGCGACTTTACTTCGCTGAAGCTCTATCGCAGCACGGACAACGTATTCGACGGAAGCCCTACCGACTTCTTGCTGGCAACCAATACCACTGTCAACATCGGAGCCATCACGGTTTTGGACGCCCTCAACGGTGGTGGTTCACGCACGCTCACTCATGGGGCCGAGGATTTTCTCATCGTTACCACGACGATTTCGTCCAGTGCGAAACCCGGCCATGCCTTCCGGGTTGGGGCTGCGGCGAACCATGTGGGGTTGGTTGAGACCGGGGTTTTTTTCCCCGCCGGCGATTACCGGCTTGGATCACCCATCGCAGCAGCCGACGGCAGCAATATCGTCATCGCAGCACAATCCCCTTCTTTTGTGGGTGGGGGTGGGAGCGGCGTCGGGATTCCCTTTGGTGGCGAGCCGGTGATCTTGATTTTGCTGCTGGGCACCGGCCTCTATATGATCCGCCGCGCTGCAGTATAATTCCCCGTTTATAAATTACCCAGGGCGCTGCCGATCCGGGTAGCTTCTTCGAGGAGTTCTTCGAGCTGCTCCGGGCGGATGGTGCCGGCCGCACAGGCGCGGCGGGCTTCCTGTAGCCAGCCCTCGAGCTCCAACCACGAAACGGCAGAACTGAGCCCCAGGTGCAGGTCGGCGTGCAGTTGCCAGGAGGTGCTTTCTTCTATGGCGTTTGGTGTATCAGACAGAGCTTGCATAATGTACTCCTAAAACATAAGTGGGCCGGGGGGGCCAGTTTCTGAGATTGGAACAGGGGAAGGGGTTTTGCAAAGACTCCATTAAAGTCTTCGATTGACCTCTAGTGACGGCCGAAAGTCGCAGTGCCCATTCTTCAAAGATGGTATGTCGATTCTGAAACGGCGATGATCTGGATCACATCCCGGCTTCTTTCGCAATAAAAAAGCAAAGTCTATACCAGGTTCTAAGAAATTCTTGGATGGGTCCTAAGTTAAGTAGAAAGAGCAAGATCGCTGTTTTTTGTGCCCGCGTACCGGCTGAGCGAGGAGGAAAAATCTTTCCATCCGGCAAAAATAGACTGGTTGGCGCAAGGCTAATGCCGGGTTTGGAGGTAGCGCACCACGCTGTCTTCGCTGTTGGGTCCGATCGTCTCGGTGGCAAGGGCCAGAATTTGCGGCGTGGCGTTGGCGGTGGCGATGGCCCGTGGCGCGATGCGGAACATCTCGAGATCGTTGTCGCTATCGCCGAATACGGTGAGTTCATCAGTGCGATAGTCGCCCATGTCGAGCAGCAGGCGGATCCCCTGGGCCTTGGTCGCTCGCGCGTCGCTGATGGTCAGCCAGGTATCGTCGAGATTCGAGTAGCTGTTGGCGAAGGTGTACATCTGCAGCAGTCCGGGGTAGCTCGAATCGAGATCAGTGTGCAACTCCGAGAGCAGCGCCGGTTGTTGCGCGATCACGGTGAAGCAGAGCACCGAATCGTTCATTGCTCGATGCAGATCATTGGTGAGAGTGAGTCGCCTGTCGCCGGCGCGTTGCCGGTCGTCCAGGTACCACTGCATACCGGGGTTTTGCACGCTGGTATAGTACAGCGCGTCGCGTTCCTCGCCGCAGGTGGAGACAAAGGGCTGGAGGCCGACCTCTTCGATCCGCGCAAGGACCTGGGCGGCGACTTCGGTCGGCAGGGCCTGTACCGCCAGGTGGCGACCGCTCTCCAAATCGGAGACCAGGGCCCCGTTGAGGTTGATCACCGGCAGTTCGAGCCGGAGATCGGGGAGCAGCTGAGATATGGAAACGACACTGCGGGCGGTGGCGACCGTAAAATGCAGCCCGTTGGCGATGAGGCGGTTGAGACCGTCGCGGCTGAACTCCGAAAGACGAGCATCGGGACAGAGCAGCGTGCCATCTAGATCTGAGATGTAAAGCGGAGTCGACATCATTTCCCGTTGGTTTGTGCAAACGGATAAATCTCTCGCTTCCCCGGCCTGCGCACAACCTCTTCCGCCCGGCGGAGGCTCGTATTATCTTTTAGCGATCTTTCCTCGATATAGGAGAATATGCCTTGGTCGATACTCAGCACTTGCTCAGCGACGAGCAGATGAAAAAATACCTCGTCGACGGATGCCTGCCGCTCAAATCCTCGTTGCCCGCTGAAGTCCACCAGCGGATTTACCAGCGCACCGAGGAGGTTTTCGCGCAAAACGGCAACCCGGGTAACAACCTCTTGCCACAGGTGCCGGAGATTAGCAAGATTTTCGACGATCCCGTTGTTTCCGGGGCTCTGACCAGCATTCTGGGCCCGGACTATGTCATGCATTCGCATCGGCATCCCCATATCAACAATGTCGGCAGCCAGGGTGGTGGTTGGCACAAGGACAGCTACTGGGGTTTCGGCAAGGTGCGCAGCCACCGCACTCGCTGGGCGATGATCTTCTACTATCCCCAGGATACCCATCTCGAAAACGGGCCGACAGCCGTCCTGCCCGGCAGCCACTGTTTCGAGCAGCGAGCCGAAAACGAAGCGGAGGAAACTCCGCTTCCTATCGCTGGAGAAGCCGGATCGATGGCCCTGGTGCATTTCGATCTCTGGCACCGGGCGATGCCGAACCAGGCCGATTATACCCGTTATATGATGAAGTTCCAGTTCGTGCGGATGCGGGAGCCTACTGAACCAACCTGGAATGCTCAAGGTGGAGCCTGGCAAGCGCAGGACGGGCCCTTTCTCTCGGCGCGGCATTGGGACTGGCACTCCGGTGGTGGAGCGCTGGGTGGGGGCAATGGCCGATCGGTAGCCGAGCTGGTAGGTGAGTTGGACGCTTCCGATCCGGCGGTGCGGCTGCAGGCATGCAGCGCTCTGGGCTTCAAGGGTGCGGCGGCGGTCCCGGCGCTCGAGGGGTTGGCGGCCCGGCTGCGCGACGGGAAGGAGCCGGTGCGTCTCAACGCGGCCTACGCATTGAGCGCGGTGGGTACAGCCGCGGTGCCCGTACTGCGCGAGGCGCTGGGCGACGAGATGGAGGAGGCCCGTCTGGCCGCTGCCCACGGTCTGGCCCAGGCCGGTGCGGTGGCCGTGCCCGCGCTGGTGGAGGCCCTCGAATCGGAGCAGGAGTCGGAGCGCGGCCATGCGGCTTTTGCTCTCGGCGATATGGGACCGGTTGGGGGTGCGGAAGCAGTAGGGGCTGTGGCTCGGCTTGCCGACGATCCTTCGGAATGGGTCCGTCGCAGCGCGGTTGAGGCGCTGGGCACAATGGAGTCCGATCCGCAGACAGCGGTGCCGGTACTCTGCACCTTGCTCGCCGACGAAGATGGGCAGACGCGCTACGAGGCGGCTTATTCGCTGGCGCGTTTGGGTGCTGATGCTGCGGATGCGGTACCGGCGCTGCAGCTAGCGCTACACGATGAAAAAAATCGCTATGTCGGTGCTCACAGCGCTACCGCATTGCACCGGATCGGCACCCCGGCCGCCCACAACGCCCTGCTCGATTATTTAAACAAGATGCGCTGGTGTCCGATGACGACGAGGGAAAGCACCTTCTAGTCCTGCATGCTTCTGTTGAGCATCGCAGAGGCAGCGTCGAAATTCCACCATGGCTCAGGGAAAAGACGGAGTTGAGATGTCGCGTTTCGACGAGTTGCTCCTGCTGAGCGATGAGCGCTTCTTCGGCCTGCTCGATCTGGGGGGGGAGGAATTGGGTGCGGTGGGTGCGGCCGTTGCGGGTGGCGACTTTGAGGCGGCCCGATCCGCCCTGGTGCACTATTATCAACAGCTGGCAGACACGCCTTTCGGGCCGTTGCCCCCGATGGATGAGCGCACCGACGCACCCTTGACCCCGGACGGCGAAGAGGCGCTCAGGCACCAGATTTCAAATTGGGGACAGACGGTCCAACTACCCGAGCAGATCCCCTGGCTCAGACCCGAACTCTCACACCCCAGTCGAGGCGACTACCACGTGGTCTCCGCGCTCAACGAGCACGGTCTGATGCGTCGCCTCGTCGATGCCTATCGGGAGACGGGCAACAGTCGCTACGCCCGGCACGCGATCGATCTGGTTTGCGACTGGCTCAAAACCTGCACGCCCTTCCCGCGCGATCCGAGTGCCTACAGCGACCGGACCGCGGTCTGGTACAATCCCGCTCACAGTACCAGAGTGGCGAATTGGACCTATGCCTTTTACGCCCTGCGTCACTGCTCCGTCTGGACCGACGACGAGCGGATAGCTCTGCTGAAGGCGATCTTCCGCGAACAGGAATTGAAGCGCGACAACTATCAGGGCAATCCCAACCACATCATCAACCAGCTCCTCGGCTTCGTGCGGTTCGGCACCTGGTGGCCGGAGTTCGAAGTCGCGCAGCGATGGGCCGCTGAGGCGCTGGGGAAACTGCGCCTCGGGCTAGATGATTTTTACTATCCCGACGGGGCTTATGTCGAGCTCTGCTATATGCACGGCGACATGGTCGAAGCCTGCCGTCTGGCACGGGAGCACGGCTATCCGATCGCCGCGGATTTTGCCGAGCAACTCGCGCACACCTTCGACTTTCCCCTCTACGCGATGCATCCGCGCGGCGGCTACCCGCCGTGGAACGACTCGGGGGGGCGCTGCCGCGAAGCGGAACCCCTGCCGGAGCGAATGGGCTGGCTGGTGGGATTGGGCGCGGAATTTACGGGTCGTGACGATTTGCGCTATGTAGATAGCTGGGGGAGCGAGGGCCAGCCGCCGGCCCACACATCGCATTATTTCCCGTACGCGGGTATGTTTTTTATGCGCAGCGACTGGACGCCCCGGGCGCGCTATCTGGCTTTTGACGGCGGGCGCAATCTGGGCGGCTACCAGCATCCGCATATGGACCAGCTGAGTTTCATATTGGCCGCCTATGGCCATACGCTGGTGACCGACACCGGTTACGGCGGCCCCTGGCACGGGCGGTGGCGGCAGGAGTACTACGTGGCGACGCCGGGGCACAACGCCATCGCCGTCGACGGACAGTGGCAGGCACAGTATCCGGAGGCCCACCCGGAGGAAAATCAGCGCTGGAACACCCGTCCGATGATCGGCAATCTCTGGTCGGTCTCGCCGGGGCTGGTAGCGCGGGGCATCAGCCCCGAGCCGATCGTCGGCAACCGCTGGCTCAGTGACGAGTACTTCGATTATGCCCGCAGCGCCTACGACCAGGGATTTACCCGCGATCCGCAAAGCCCGGTAGCGGAGCGCTTGCAGGTGGTGCACGAGCGACGAGTGCTCTTTCTCAAACCCGATTACTGGATCATAACCGACTTTCTCGAAGGCGATGGGGAATACGAGTTCGAGGCCTATTTCCACTTCGCCGCCGCCGCCGAGGCAGAGGTCGGCGATGGGCGGGTTGCGCTTCGACACCTAGAGGCCGAATTGCAACTCGTACCCCTCTGCGTCCAGCCGATCGAGATGCGCATCGTCTGCGGTCAGCGCGAGCCCATCCAGGGCTGGCTGCCAGACGATTGGGGTACACACCAACCGGCCCCCACCGGCATCATCTCGGGCAAAGTACAGCTGCCCCTAACACTGCACACGGTACTCTTTCCTGCCCCGGTCGGCCAGATGCCCGCTGTCGAGGTCGGATTCTTCGGTGAAGGTGACGATCCGGCGATCGAGGTTGTGGTGGAGGGACGACGGGATCTGTACCGGGCGAGTCGGGATTCCAGCGATGAATACCGCGTTGGGGAGTGGACCTTCGCAGGTGAGACCGCGGCAATCAGGTTGGACGAACAAGGCGAGGAGCGCAGCCGCTTCGGGGCGTTCTGACGCAAGAAGGATTTCCGCACACTCTCTCAGAGTGTGGCCGGCTGGCCGCTCGTCTAGTCTTCCAGACCCCGGGCGAGCAGGTCCAGAGCTGCAACGGCGAAGGCCACCATATTTTCGTAGCGGTCCTCTGCACCGGTGCTTTCAAGAGCGGTCAGCTCTCTCGGGCCGGCTATGCCGAGGGCGGAGTGGCCGGGTGGATCGCCATAGCGGTTGCCGGTGGGGCCTGCTGCGCCGGTCTCGCCCACACCCCAATCGGCGTCGAGGCGCTTCCTGGCTGCTCGGGCGAGAGCGAGGGCATGGTCTTCGGTGGCGGGCCGATGGGCCTCCATCTCTTCGTCGCTCAAGTCGATCAGGATTCGTTTGGCGTCGCCGGTGTAGACGGTACCGCCGCCCTTGAAGTAGGCCGACGCCCCGGGCACGGCCAAAAGCGCGGCGGAGATCAAGCCGCCGGCAGACGATTCGGCGACGGCGACGGTCTCGCCGCGCGCTTTGAGCAAGCTGCCTGCTTTGTGGGCAATCGTGCCGATATCGGACATAGTATTTCCTTTCTGAAACGGGTTTCTTATCCGTAGGCTCCGTGCGGCAAAAAGCCCAATAGTTGCCGTCTTCGCTCATCGGCGCCGCGGTAGACGTGCTCGGGCATCTGGTAGTTCATAAAAGGGCTGTACTTGTGGCCGACGAGACGACGGGCGTAACTGATCTGGGTCATGTAGCGGGTGCGCTCGCTCTGGTTGGGGCCGCCGCGGTGCCAGACTTGGTTGTTGAAGATCGTCACCGAGCCGGCTGGTCCGAGTCCGGAGAAGATCTGGTCTTGGTAGGGCGTGCCTTCGATTGGATTGGGCGGCGCCGCACCGAAGAGGTGCGAGCCTGGTATGACCTGGGTGGGGCCTTGTGCGACCTCGTCGAGATCGGTCAGCATGTAGTTGCAGGTGAAAAGCAGTACGGGCAGACGGATATTGGTCGGTGGTTCGCCTTCGGTGACCAGGAAGTGGGGTGGATCGTCCTGATGCCAGGTGCTGATGCCGCCGCCGGGTGGGGTGCGGAAGCTGTTGTTGTGGATGACGTGGCAATGCGTCTCGATCAGCGCCTCGGCGAAGGAAACGATGGGCTCGAGGTCGAAGAGGCTCAAATTGGCGGTGCTCTGCTCGAACATGCGGTGTTGGAGCTGGGTGCCGGGTCTGGATGGGCTGGATTGGAGCGCTCGGTCGAGGTCGGCGCGAAGGTGTGCAGCCAGCGTGGGAGGCAGGACGTTTTTGAGAAAGAGATAGCCGTCGCGGTGGAACTCTTCGACCCATTCCTGAATCTGGTTGGGATCGGGTGGGGTATTGGCGAGGTATTGAGTAGTTGCCATACGCGATGCTCCTCTGCTTGCTTCGTCAATGCGGCGCGACCGCAAATTCAGGCTCCAGCAGCAGCCGGGCCGTTTGGAAAAATCGTAGAGCCATGGATCGATTTCGCAGATTCCCTATCCAGGTCGACCCTCTGCGGCGACCCACCCTACCGCAACGACGGCTCCCGAAAACTCGGCCTCCTGGCAGTTCGGACAACGCACCGTGGTCAGGCCGCCGCAACACTCGCGGCAAAAGATCTGGCTGCAACCTCGGATCTCTTTTTTGCATAGGAAGATCGTTGTCGCGCTTTTTTTAGTCTTGCAATAGGGACAGGTTGGGTAGGGTTCCATGCCGCCACATTTTTTGCTAGTTATCAGCGATACTTGCGCGGAGATATATATGCAGATATTGCCGATCTGCGCAAGTAGTACAATGAGTGGAGCCTGCGGCCAACGGCGGGGGCCGAGCTTGAGATCGGAGGCAGAACCTCATATAATTAAATGTTTAGATCGCAAAAGAAGAGTCGCTGAAAACCTGGTGGCCAAGGATGGCCAAGGAGAGGAGCGCAAGTCGTGGGCAAGGGGTCAATTTTCATCGTGCTGGTACTGGCCGCAGTGCCAGCAGGGGCCCAGGTTTCGCTGTGGAAGCTGGGCGTTGTCGGAGAGCCCTGGAGCGAGAACGACAGCAGCGAGGTCTTCATCGACTTCGAAACCTTTCCGGGGTCGATCGCTCCGGTCTACTTCAACGGCGAAGAAAATATTCTCGCCAAACACCCTTTCTGGTCCCCCTTCAAGTTTCCTACCGACCTGGGCTACGAAGACGGTTTTATCCCGCGAGTGTGGCGTGCGGCCAACGGCTTCTACTGGTTTACCGCCGGTACGCTGACGACCGAATGGGTCGATGGCGATAGTTCGTCCTATAGTCCGCCGGTGGCGCGTGGCATCAATTCGGAGTGGTATACCTTCGACGTGGGGGTCCCGGTACCTGCTGACGTGGTTGGGTTCTACACGCCGCCGCACGGTTTTCGCGCCGATGGTTCGCTCTTGAAGGACGATATCTTCAAGGCTTTCGAAGTCTCGATCGCCGAAGAGTTCGATCCCGTTCTCAACCAGGAAAACAACGACAACGATTACCATCGTCTGGAGACGCTGGTTTCCGATGTGCCGCTGAATTTCGAAGCCAATGTACAGCTCGATTTTCCCAAGCAGTACGTGCGCTTCATTCGCTTGCGACGCAAATCCTCAATCGACGACAAAACCTTTGCCTCGGGCCAGGCCAATGTTCAGCAAGGCACCATTGGCGAGTTTGAACTCAAGGGAGAAGGAGTGCCCAGGCGCGTGTTTTACGTTTCCCGGATTATCAACCTGGGTCGTACGGTGAACTTTGGTCGCCTGTTCTGGACCGCGACGCCGATGCGGATGGTCAATGGGGTGCCCGTTGAGGTCGATATGGCCCGGGCCTCACTCAGGGTCGCAGTGCGCTCCGGCCGCGATGCCGATCCCAACGTCTACCACGAGTTCACCGACACCGGCGCCGAGCGTACCGTTACCCGTCAGCGCTACGAGAAAGAACTCAAACAGCCCGATCAGACCACCGGTGGCCAGATTCAGGAGGGCAAACCCGGCCTCAGGGCTTCTATTGTCTACGATCAGGACAACTGGACCTTCTGGTCTTTTCCCGTCGTCGAGTCGGGACAGCCCGCTCCGCTGGAGCGCGGCAGCCATGTCCAGATCCGAGTCGATATGCAGAGCGAATCCTACTTCGACTTTGTCCGGCTCGACTCGCTGTGGCTCGAGGTCTCGTCCCCTCTGGCCCTGCAGGTTGTAGGCGAGGTTGCTCGCCTTGATGAGCCGATGCCCAATCGTGGCCTGACCGAGGTCTCCCTAGGCGAAACGACGGATTTCACCTATGATCTCCGTGCCGATTTCACCTCTTCGAGTCAGCGTGGTTTTGATGCGATTGAGATTCGCACCGGCAGTCGACCGCAATTCAAGGGGTTGGAAATGGGCCAGCCGCTTGAAGCGGTGGAGCCGCTTGAGGTGGTGGAGGATAAGGATAGACTGGTGGTGCATCTGCCTCGGCGGGTTGTGCGCACTCACAATGTGCCGGTGCGGCTGGTCTTCGGCACCCAGATCTTCGTCTTTGCCAACACCTTTACCGGCGAGGTCTTCGACACGGTAGGGGAGAACTTGCCGCAGCAGGTCGAGGCCGGCGACGCCACCGCTGGGGTGGGCACCAATAGTTTACGGGTCCTGGGCGGCTCGAGCCGATCCGAGAGCATAATAGAAGATCTCGCTTTTTCGACCGGCGTAGTAACCCCCAATGGCGATGGAGTCCATGACCGGTTGGCCGTCGATTACACCTTGTTCCGCCTGCCAGCTCCAGTGCCGGTGGTCGTCAAGATCTATGATTTGCGCGGAGCGGAGCTGGTCCGCCGCGAACTCGGCTTGCAACGCGCTGGACCCCAGACGGTGCAGTGGGACGGCCGTGGTGGCGATGGTCAATTGTTGCCGCCAGGCCTGTATCTGCTGGAGGTCGCTCTAGAGTCGGAATTCAAGACCTTCCGCCATTTGCAGCCGCTGGGTCTAGCCTACTGATCTGTGGGAGTAGGGGGATCGTCCAACGCCGCGTTGATCTTCATCTCGGCATTGGCAAAGGCAGGGGATCGGTGAGGAAGAGAAGTAGAAAAAATAGAAGCGGCAGATCCCCTGTAGTAATACAGGGTGATTTCACCGTATCAGGGGAATGCGCAAAAATCAGACGCGTGGTTGGCAGGCCGTTGGGTGCGGTGCCTGTGGGCGAACTCAATCGTCGTCGTCGTCGCTGTTCTTCTTGGATTTCTTCTTGGTTTTCGGAGTCGGCGAAACTTTCTTCTTTTTGCCCTTTTTGCCCTTTTTACTATCGTCGTCGTCGTCGTCGTCGTCGTCGTCGTCCCCTTTCGCCCGGGCCTCCTCATCCATCTGAAAGGTAATCATTAGCGGGGCGACATAGGTGAGCTTCTTGATGAATTTCCGTCGACTCTCGCCATTCGCTTCGGTGTCGTCAGCGGGAATATCCTCTGGTTCGCGATTCTCTGCCATTGTCGATGCCCTGGTTGAATATTCAGTGCGACGCGTTTCACTTAAACTTACGTTGACGAGCCGAGACAAGCAATTCAAAGAGCGGTACGCGAACAAATGAACCCGGTGAGGCTACGCGATGGTCTCCGCGCCTGGGTTCATGCGCTGGGCGAGTTGGATCCGTACTCACTGGCCTGTTTTCGCATAGGTATCGGCGCGGTTTTGCTCTACGATATTGGTCTGGCCTGGTCGGTGCTCGAGCTGTGGCCGGGGATTCAGGGCTATTTCGATGGGCTTCCGTTGCCCGAGGGTCTGCCCAACGGTCTCGGGATGTTGAAGCTGCTCTTCGGTCTCTACGCGTTGCTGGCCCTGGGCGTGTTGCTGGGATATCAGACGCGTTGCTGTACCTTGGCTTTGTGGATTGCCTTCACCGTCCACCGCTACGTCTCGCAGACCACCGATTACCACGACGACGTGCTTTTCCACGCGCTCTTCTGGGCGCAGTTTCTGGATTGGGGCCAGCGCTTCTCGCTGGACGCGCGTTTGGGGCGGGCGACAGGTTATGCCGACGTAGTGAGTCGAATGGCTTCTTGCGGCCTGGTCTTGAATCTGGCCTATCTCTATGTGTCCACGGCGTGGGAGAAGAGCGACCCGGCTTGGTGGCCGGAGGGTTCAGCGGTGTACTTCGCCCTTGGCGACGTGGCGTTATCGGGACCGGTGGGCCGCTGGATTGTCGAGCAGGGGTCTTCAGTCGTTTTTCAGGGTTTAAGCGGCCTGGTCCTGGCCCTGGAGTTTGTCGGTGGCTTGCTGATCGCCAGCCCCTGGGCGCGGCTCCGATTGGCAGGTCTGCTGGCGTTGATGCTTTTGCAAGCGGGGTTGTGGGTCTGTATGCGGCTCGAGAGTTTTCCGGCGACGATGCTGTCGGTCCAGGTGGCACTTTTGCCGGCCTTCGTCTGGACGCGGTGGGGTTTCCGCGCTTCATGCCTCATCGGTATACGTCCCCGTTGGCAGCGCAATGCCTTGTTGGCGTTAGTGGCGGGCATTGCCGTGGTCAATGCGGAGGGTTTACGGCTCAATCGCCTCGATGCATGGTCCTATCCGGGTGCTGAGGCACTCAGTGAGGTGCGCGACTTTTTCGATCTGCAGGGAGTTTGGCGGATGTACGCGCCTGCCCCTCCGGACTATACATGCTGGTGGGTCGGCGTCGGTCGAAATCGGGCGGGTGAGGAAGTAGATCCGATTACCGGTGTCCGACCGACCTTTGCCGAGCCCGACAATTCGGCGTGGCCGTTTGGGGCACTGGGCAGCGTATACTGGTATTACGGGCCCGACCCGGAAGGCGAGGTGCAGAACGAATTCGTGCGGTTTCTACTCTGGCAGGACCGACGTTATACGCCACCAGAGAAGCAGCTGACGCACTTTATGCTCTTTTATGTCTATGTGCCTTATCTACCGCTCGAAGACGGGCCGCACGATCCGATTCCGATGCTGGTCTCGCGCTGGCCGGTGCAGATCTCAGACCCCGAACCGCGGCCCCCGTTGCGGAAAGATAGCGTACTGCACGGGGTGGATCTTTACGAATTGGATTACGAGCGCTGGGGGGAAATGCCGGAGCGGGCAGCGGGACCGAAGACATATTGAGTGCGACTCGTGCTTTGGGGCGCGAGAAGGCCGTGGGTTGTGCACGTTGGGTAGGTGGTGTAGGGGGTGCAATTTCGCCCGAGGGAGGGTCGGCCTGGACAAAATCCCAGAGCGATCTCCTCGCTCTTCACATCAGTACAACTCACCAGGTTCCGATTCGGGCAGCGGCAAAATCCACTGGGCCGATTCCAGACCGTATTCCCGAGTGGCGAGGTCGACCTGGGGGTCGATCAGAGGGAATGAGCGGCGACCATTGAGCGAACAGTTGATCCGGGCGCGGACTTCGACGGGGCCGCGCCCGTCTTCTCGTGCCTGAATAACTAGGTGGCGGGCGAATTGCACGGCCATATAGGGTCGGCTCGGCATTTTGCGCATCTGCCGATGACTCAGGTAGTTGAGCGGCTCTACATCCCAGCGTGCGCCAGGTCCTTCCAGTACAAATGACGCCCTGCAGTCCTTATCGCGCAGCTTCATGTGCCAGGCGAAACGGTGACCCTCCTCGGTCCAGCTCGGGTTGCCGGGATAAAGCCAGTGGCGCAGGGGCAGGAAGATCTGGATGGCGAGGTAGGCGGCGAGGGCCAGCAGGGCGGGGCGGGGCAAGAGAGAGAAGGAAGGAGGAGTACCAGTGGAGCGGGGCCAGTTGCAAATTCGCCGAGGCCAGGAAGGGGAGAGGAAAAGCAGGGTCAGAGCTGAGGCCAGGGCGGGGAAGACGCCGATACCAAAGAGTTGCTCGTTGGTGAAGTGGAAGAGCAGGAGCAGGCCCAACATCCACCGACGCGTCGGTCGCCACAAGAGCAGTGGTGCGGCCAGCAGGTCTATCGCCAGCCCCGCATAGCTGAATAAGAGGGCGGCCCAGTCCTGGTAGAGCAGGTATGAAAAAGGGGGCAGGTAGAAGTCGGAGCCGGGTAGCCAGTCGCGGAGCGGAAAGCCGCGGAGCCAGTCGGTGTTGATCTTGGCAATGCCGGCGAAGAAGTATACAATGGCTACCTGAGCGCGCAGGAGCCAGAGCGTCCAGCTCGGAACGAATTCCGATCGCAGATTCGGACGTCGCCGCGCGTCGATCGAAAGCGCGCGGTGAGCAGGGACGAAAATCATCAGTGTGGAAACCAGGCAAATCAGGTAATAGTGATTTTGATACTGGGCCTGGTCCAGGAGGAATACATAAGTGTAGCCTAGGGCGAAGAGTATCGCGCTCAGGCGATAGAACAAGCCGAGCGCGATACAGAGCCCCAGTGCGCCGAGGAGGTAGAAGTGGAGATACATCCAATGGCCCGGCCAGGGTTCGACCCAGGCGAAACCCAGATACTTGAAATAGAAGGTTGGCTCGATAAAGTACCGGTCGACCTTGCCCCCGGTCAGGAAGCGCCAGGCCTCCCAGACCATGATCGCCCCGAAGCCGATTCGAAAAAAGACCAGCGAGGCGATATCGATCGGGGTCGCAAGTCGAGTATGGAGCGCGCGAAGAGTGTTATACATGGTTTTGAGTTCGTACTTTGGTGTCCGTTAAAATAACGTCGCAAAGGCGCGGAGAAAAAGGTTTCGGTTCGCATCGGGCCGCCGCCTAGTTCCGCGGGCGCGAATCGCGTCTGCGAATCGATCTTCTCAGACTTCGGGCTGTGGCCTAGCAGGTCTGCGATCGAACTTGGCAGGCCCTGTCAATTATGGCGGTCGCTAGCGCTCTTCCTTATACTTGTTTACTCAATCGACCCGTAAAGATCAAGGCCATTTCTGGAGGAAGACCTAGATGTCCAATCTGCAACCCGTACTCATCGACGGCGTCTGGCGCCAGGCCGATGTCGAGGGCACCTTCGAGCCCAAAAACCCTGCGACCAAAGAGGCCACTGGCGAGGTTTATCCCGTCAGCTCGCTTCAAGATGTAGAAGAAGCCATTGAAGCCGCGGCGAAGGCCGCCGAACAAATCGCCGAACTCGGAGACGAGATTGTCGCTTCCTTTCTGGAACGCTTTGCCGAGCGGATTCAAGCGCGGGCTGATGAACTCGTGGCGATGGCCAATGCCGAGTCCGGTTTGCCGGCTTCGCCACGGCTTGCCGATATCGAGTTGCCGCGCACCACCGATCAGTTGGGTCAGGCCGCCGCCGCGGTCCGGGGTCGCTCGTGGACGATGCCGACGATCGATACCGCTTCGAATATTCGTTCGCTCTTCGGGCCGTTGGGCGGGGCTGTGGCCGTATTCGGTCCGAATAATTTTCCCTTCGCGTTCAACAGCGTTGCTGGTGGAGATTTCGCCGCGGCGATCGCCGCTGGTAACCCGGTCATCGGCAAAGGCAATTCCTCCCACCCAGGTACTACCCGATTGCTGGCCGAAGAGGCGCACGGGGCTACGCAGGATACCGGCATGCCTGCGGCGACGGTGCAGCTGATTTATCGCACCAGTCATGCGGTCGGCGCGCAGCTCGTCTCGCATCCCAAGATCGGTGCCACCGGTTATACCGGTTCGCGCGGGGCGGGATTGGTGCTCAAGGAGGCCGCTGATAAGGCAGGTAAACCGATCTACCTGGAGTTGAGCAGCATCAATCCGGTAGTGATCCTGCCCGGTGCACTGGCCGAGCGCGGAGCCGAGATTGCCGAAGAATTTGCGAGTTCGTGTCTTATGGGCACCGGGCAATTTTGTACTAACCCGGGGGTACTGCTCTTGCTCAAAGGCGAGAGCACCGATGCCTTTCTCAGCGCGGTGGGCGCTAGTTTTGCTGCTGCTCCGGTGGGAACTCTGCTCACGGAGGCGGTCGAAAACTCGATGGAGCGCAGTCTCGAGGTCCTTACGGGTGCGGGTGCCGAGGTGTTGCAGGGAGGCGCGCGCGGTGGCGGCAATGGTTTCAGCTTTCAGAATACGTTTCTGCAGGTTGACGGAGCGACCTTTATCGCCCAGCCGGAAGCTTTGCAGGAGGAGGCCTTCGGCAACGAGAGTCTCGCGGTCGTTGCCGAGGACATGGACCAAGCGGTAGAGGTGACCCGGCATTTCGAAGGCAATCTGACGGGCTGTATCTACAGCGACACCGCAGGCGAGGACGAGTCGCATTACCGACGTATCGAGCCGATTTTGCGCAAAAAGGTGGGGCGGCTGCTCAACGACAAGATGCCGACGGGGGTGGCGGTGGTGCCGTCGATGAACCACGGTGGCCCGTTTCCAGCGACGGGACATCCGGGGTTTACGGCGGTGGGATTGCCGGCCTCTATTCCGCGTTTTGCGATGTTGGAGTGCTACGATAACGTGCGCGAGCATCGGCTGCCGACGGAGTTGCGGGACCAGAATCCCTCGGGGAAGGTTTGGCGTCTAATTGACGGGGATTGGTCGCAAGGGGATGTGGGGGCCTAGGGTGAGAATAGAGGAGAGTACGTCGGCACTGGAGATGCGGGGGGAGTTGGACATAGTACTCAAAATAGGGTCTCTTACAAGCGGGATCAATTGGTGCCGGTTCTGCAGATCGGGCGGCGCTCTTTTTATTGGAGAGGGATATGGTATTTGACCTAGTGCTCAAAAACGGTCATGTCATCGACCCCAAGAATGGCATTGACGAAGCCCGAGACGTCGGGATCACAGCAGGCAAGATCGCGGCAGTGGATGTGGACTTGCCGGTCGAGGGAGCCGGGAAGGTCGTCGACGTTGGCGGACTCTATATTACACCCGGGCTGGTGGATATTCACATCCACGCCTATGCCACGGCCGGGCATCCCGACACCTGGGCCGGCGACAACAGCATCTTGCCCGATGGCTTCAGTTTCCGCACCGGGGTGACGACACTGGTGGATACGGGAAGCGCTGGTTGGCGCAATTTTGCGGATTTTCGTTACCGAGTGATCGATCGTTGCAAGACGAGGCTCTTCGCGCTGGTTAATATCGCCGGGACGGGGATGACCGGTATAGAGCATGAGCAGAATCCGTACGATATGGATTCCGATAGGACCGCGGCAGTAGCGCGCGAAAACGAAGACGTGGTCATTGGCATCAAGACGGCCCATTATATCGGTCCCGAGTGGATTTCGGTAGATCGTACGCTCGAGGCAGCAGAAAAGGCCGCGACACGGGTAATGATCGACTTCGGCTTTTTCAAAAAAGAACGGCCCTATTACCAACTGCTGACCGAGAGACTGCGTAGAGGTGATATCAGCACCCATGTTTTTCGCGGGCCCACCCCGTGGTTCGATGCCGAGGGCAAGGTCTTGCCCTATTTGCACCAGGCTCGTGAGAAGGGAGTGATTCTCGATGTTGGGCACGGGGCGGGCAGTTTCTGTTTCCGCAACGCGGTGCCAGCGATCGCCCAGGGCTTCTACCCCGACTCGATCTCCACCGACTTACACGTTTTGTGCATGAATATGGGTATGCTCGACATGGCGACGACGATGTCGAAATTTCTGGTGATGGGCATGCCGCTCAGCGAAGTGATCCGCACCTCGACGATCAATCCGGCCCAGGAGATCGGTCACCCCGAGTTGGGTCATTTGTCGGTGGGTGCGGTGGCCGATGTGGCGGTGTTGGACCTTCAAGATGGGTCGTTCGGCTACGCCGATTCATTCGGGGGTCGGCTCGTGGGCGATAAGCGTTTGATTTGCGAGCTGACGGTCAAGGACGGTGAGGTAGTCTGGGACTGGAACGGTCGGACGGGAGTCGACTATCCAGAGCTGGGCGATTCCTACGGGATTCGCGATGGCGAGTATCTGATAATGCCTCCGGCATAAGGTATGACCCGCGACTGCCACTATCCGAAGTTCGAATACGCCCGATTGTTTTGTATGCTCTTGCTCTGGGCCGGCTGCGGAGAAAAAGCCCCGGCCGGTGACCCTATTGCTGTGCGCGATGCCTGGATCAGAGAGCCTCCCCCGCGCAGTCCGGCGGCGGGCTATCTGATCATTGAGAACCGGGGTGCCGAACTCCTTGAACTCATCGGGGTTCAGACAGAAGTAGCCGAACGGGCCGAAATCCACGTAATGGAAGATCGGGAGGGGAGAATGACGATGCGCAGAACTGAGCGGGTTGCGATTCCAGCCGGCAGCGAGGTGGTGCTTGAGTCGGGAGGGACCCATTTGATGCTGCTGGGGTTGCACCAACGGTTGGTCGCAGGCGATTTGGTGGAGTTGCTGCTGCGTTTTGGCAATGGAGTGGAAAGGCGAGTGACAATGCCGGTACGCAAGGAGGGCTATGCGTCGGATTAATGCATTTCTCTGGTGTGGGCTCGGCTTCTTATTTGCGGCTTGCAGCGAGGAGCTGGCTAAAGAGCAAGCACCGGCGGCTAAAATCCCCGATTCCTCCGAAGTGCCTCCGCTGCAGGATTACGGGGGTATAGGCGGTGACTTTTCGCTCGTGGACCAGCGCGGCGAGCTCTTCGAGTTGCAGGCTTTGCGCGGTCGGGCGGCGATGCTTTTTTTCGGCTATACCTATTGCCCCGATATCTGCCCCGTTACCCTGTCCAAGATGAGTCGGGTCTATGAGCTCTTGGGCAAAGGAGAGCAGGATCTGGCGACTCTTTTTGTCACGGTCGACCCCGAACGCGATACCGAGGAGAAGCTAGCCGAATATCTCGACTACTTCGCCATAAAAGCCATCGGCCTGCGCGGTGACAAGGAGCAGATCGATCAGGTGATCGGCCAGTACGGGGGCCACTATTCGCTCGACAAGGAAGAGGGCCGGGCCGACTATTTCGTCGACCATTCGACCTATACCTACCTGATCGATCAGCAGGGAATGGTGCGCTTCCTTTTTCGCCAGAGCGACGAACCCGAATTGATGGCTGTGGTGGCCGAGCAACTTTTCGCCGGGGCCGAATGAGCTTGTTTGGGTTCGATGAACCGTCTTATTGCAGAGCGATACGAAGTGTCTTGCTCAGCGCGCTCCGATTCGTCCATGCACTAGTGTGGTTTCCGCTGAGCCCGGATTTAGTACGGCGCCTTTGGGGCCGAAAGCGGGAAGACTGATTTTTATTCAGCTGAATGCACGGACCTCCTTCAGAGGAGGTTTTTTTTTGCCCTTGGCATTGTCAGTCATCGTATCTACACATATCTGAAAAGGCTTCATGATGGACTTGGCAGTGAGCAGAAGACACTTTAATTTATAGCACTTATGAGTAAATGGTTTTGTATTTTGGCTCTGGCTCTTTATGGCTGGGGTTGTGCTGAGAGTCCAATCCGGCCCGAGCAACCACTCCATCTTGAGGTGCGGGCCAAACGCGCTGCCAAGTCGGATATCTATGTCGTAAGTCATGGGGGCCAGGAGGTATTTCGCCTCGAAGCGCTCAAGTGGCGCCACGGCCATCGGGGGGCGATCTCGATCACCTACGACGCGCCCTGGGGAGTTGACCCGATCTTTGCGCTGGCTACGGATGCGGCGATTGCACGCGGGGTGCGCATGGACCTGGAGATTGTCAGCAGCAAGCTCCAGCATTTCAAGCGGCTTCCCATCATTGATCGGATGCACCAGGAGATGAAGCCCAACGGCATAGGCTTTTTCGGTCATGGTCATGAACATATCCACTATGACTGGTACGGTTTTTCTGCTGCCTACGAAGCGTTTCGCACGAATTTTCAGCTCATGAAAAAATGGGGATTCGAGCCAAAGACCTATGCCTATCCACATTGGGCCGGAATGCTGGCCGGTACTCAGGCTGCCAACAGGCAGGCGGGGTTCATCGCCGCTCGCGGCGGAACTCGTCTTCCAGCTACCCGCGACGAATACTATATCTGTCCTGATGCTACTCGCGAGCCAAAGAACTGGTACTATCTACCTTCGGTAATCATGGGAGCCAAGAACGGGACCGACATGCCTCATCACGACGCGGTTCTACCCGTCCTGGAGGGGGCACTCGACGCCGGTGCCTGGGTGATTCTAACCTATCACTCGATCGGGGCACCGGAAGGCTGGGGATATTATCCGTTGGAGGAATTCGAACGCGACCTCGACTATGTTGCTGCGGCCGATTTCTGGAGCGGCAATATGGATGCGGTAACCGCCTATGTTCAGGAACGCAATGCGCTCGATATACAGATCGTGCGCTATTTCGGGGTAGGGGTTCCCCGGCAGTACGAATTGATCATCGGCGACGGATTGGACAACGCGATATTCGACGAACCCCTGACCTTTGATTTTCATTTCAACCCCGAACTCGAAGTTCAGCGAGTCCACTTCCAACCAGAGATCGAGGGTGAGTCCTCCTTTGTGGTGCAAGACCACAGCCTGCGCTTGGAACTCTTGCCCGACGAGCGGCGCTA
The DNA here is from genome assembly GCA_964520345.1 of uncultured Gemmatimonadaceae bacterium. Taxonomy (GTDB): domain Bacteria; phylum Latescibacterota; class UBA2968; order UBA8231; family UBA8231. Next base: position 19,740 of record CAZFMY010000036.1, read on the forward strand.
CGAAGTGGTGCTGGAACGGGCAGATTCCGTTGATCTATCGGCCCATAGACACCTACCCGAGAAGCGTTTCCACGCATCTAGAACGGGATCGGATCCAGCGCATCGCTAACGGGGTTTCGGTTGCGAGGGCGGTGCAGGCGTGGGCGTACTCCTGCTCCCCTGTCGTCCCGCTGTGATTTGGCCTGGTTACCAGGTGCGCTCCTTCAGCAACTCTCGGATCGCCTCTTTAGGTACTGGCAACTCGTCGATACGGTCTTCGAGCCAGCGCGAAAAGTCGGCTTCGATCTCGTCGGCCCATCGAGTGTCGATCTGGCCGGGGGTGTATTTGCCCTCGCTGAGCCGCTCCTTGCCGAAAATATCGCGCAGGTGGACAACCTCCGAGGTCGTGACGACTTTTTCGGCTAAGTGCGGCGGGATAAAGATCACGCCCTCGCGCTTGCCCAGGACCACGTCGCCGGGCATGCAGGTGGCTGCACCGATGCGCACCGGGCAATTCATGCCCGTGAGCATGATGGTCGGCGAGGCAAAAGAGGGATCCCAGCCGCGCACGAAACTGGTGAATCCCTCCAATTCTTCGATGCCTTCCAGATCTCGCACCGCCGCATCGTGGACCACGCCATTGCCGGAGTTGGCGTAGATGGCGGCCGCCAGGTTGTCGCCGATGACGGGACCCTGGACGATTTTCCCATAGACATCCGCCACGTAGACATCGCCCTGCACCAATGCATCGATGGGCCAGGAGATCTGATCGCCGATCTGGCCGGTGCGTTCGCCCTTTTCTTCCATGATGCGGCGCATGACGGGACGGCGGGGCATATACATGGCGGTGAGGGCACGACCGCAGAGAGTCCCACCGGGATGGGTGCATTGCCAACCGCCCTCGTACTGGTGTTCGTAGCCATCGCCGCGGACGACGCCCCAGGCCTGAGTGATGGTGACGTTTTTCATGCGTTCAATAATCTCGTCGGGAACTTTGGGTCGTCCGTCTGTAAAGCGCTCGCCCTGCCACTCGGGAGAGTATTCGACGAGTTCTTCGGGGGAGAGATTGAGGGGGGCGAATTTTTCCATTTTTTGCTGTGTCTCCTTTTGCAATTAATACGGATATCGGTGTGCGTCTGGCGTGCTGCGGATGTGGAGTGGAGCGCGTTCTCGTCGAAGTACGCTTGTTGGAGGACTCAAGCCGTCCAGCACTCATCTGTGTAGTGATCACGCAGAAAGAGTTTCTGGCGATAGGGATCGGCGTTTTCGATCCACCCGGAAGGGATTTCCTGGGTGTAGCGGTGTGGTGGGCCAACCTCCTTGAAGATGTCGATATTGAAGATCCGGTAGGGCTGGGGCGACTCTATGGGCTTGGCCTCGACGGCGTGGAAGATTCGGGCGTTGATATAGACCATGCTGCCCGGAGGAACTTCGAGGCGCACCTCTTCCAGCGCGCGTCCGGCCTCTGAGTCGAACTCTCCTGCCAGCATCCGCTCGGGAGTGGCTTCTTCGGTTGGTGCGACCAGATGGCTGCCGGAAATCACCTTCAGGTTGCGGTCGCCGATGGCGAAGCCGTTGGGGTAGTAAAGGACCTGTATATAGTATCCATCGCGTTCTGCGAGATTGATTGGATTGTGGTGTTTCCAATGGTGGTGGTCCTGATGGTAGGGGATGGGGCCGATGCCGCGCGGGGCGAGGTTGAGAGCCGAATGGCAGAAGTGGTAATCGTTGTCGATGGTCGCTTGGAGCAGTGTGGTGATGAAGGGATCGTCGATGAGACAGTGGCCTAGAGGGCCGCGATCGTTCCAGGGTCGGACAAAGTAAGAGTTGGGATTTTCTTCGGGTGTTTGGTCTGATGCCTCGAGGTACTGGCGGACCCCTTCATTGCAATGGATCTCATCTATCAGAGTTGTCCGGGCATCATCCTTCAGAACGTTGGGGTAGTATATATAACCGTCGTTGTGGAAAGAGTCCAGATCGGCCGGGGTGGGGGCTGTGAGACGAAATAAAGTATCCAAAATATACGCGAGTACAGAGCATATGGCCGTGTTCCCGCTATAGAACTCCTTTGATAGTCATTGAGCTTGAGCGCATTCGTTTTGTAAAGTACATAAACCAAATCTCACCTGTCGGCAAGCCGGAATTGGGAGGTGCAAACGGCGCACTAGCCGTTGATATAGGTCGGGCTGAGCAGGTTGGTTCTATTCGTTGAATTCTGTATACTTCGGATATAGGATTCTGGGATCGTCATTGTCTATCGTAAAAACCGATTGGCACCATGAATAACTCATTGGTCGACATCTTATGGGTAGCCATCTGCACAGCTCTGGTTCTGCTCATGCAGGGCGGTTTCCTCTGCCTGGAAACCGGCCTGACCCGCAACAAGAACAACATCAACGTCGCTCTCAAGAATCTGGCCGACCTCGGCGTATCGATCGTGGTCTTCTGGGCTCTCGGATTTGGTCTGATGTTCGGCGACACGTGGAATGGCTGGTTCGGAATCGCCGATTATTCGGCCGACCTCACCCAAAAAGGCGCCTGGTTTTCGGTCTTTCTGATTTTCCAGGCGATGTTCTGCGGCACCACCGTGACCATTGTCTCGGGCGCGGTGGCCGAACGCCTGCGGTTTAATGGCTATCTGGTCATCGCTCTTTTGATGTCCGGGTTGATCTATCCGATTTTTGGGCATTGGGTGTGGGGCGGTTCATTCGTTGGTTCATCTGGCGGTTGGTTGGCTGAGCGAGGTTTTGTGGATTTCGCCGGCTCTACTGTTGTGCACAGTACTGGCGGCTGGGTCGCTCTCGCAGTGCTGCTGATCATCGGGTATCGCATGGGCCGTTTCGGAGCGGACGGACGGGCAGTGCCCATCCCCGGTGCCAACCTTCCCATGTCGACCCTGGGTGTGATCCTTCTGTGGCTGGGCTGGTTCGGGTTCAACGGCGGTAGTACCCTGGCTCTCGACGACCGCATTCCGCGGGTATTGACCAATACCATCTTTGCCGGGGCCGCAGGGCTGGTTACTACGCTGGTCCTATCGTTTGTCGTATACCGCCGCGGTGCCGTCGATCTGGTACTCAATGGTTCGCTAGCAGGTCTGGTGGGGATTACTGCCAGTGCGAATGCCGTCACCACCTCGGAAGCGGTGCTGATCGGAAGCGTCGCCGGGCTAATCATGATGGGTGCAGATCGCCTTCTGCTCCGCTTCAAGATCGATGACGCGATAGGCGCGATCCCGGTCCATCTGGCTGCGGGTATCTGGGGCACATTGGCCGTGGCGTTTTTCGGCGATGCCGCAGTGCTGGGTACGGGGCTGGGTTTCTGGGCGCAGCTGCAGGCCCAGGTCGAGGGCATCCTGGCCTGCTTCGTCTGGACTTTCGGAGTGACTTTTCTCTTCCTCTATGGCGTGAACCGCTACTACTCCCTCCGAGTATCATCGGAGGACGAGCATATCGGTCTCAATATTTCCGAGCACGGGGCGACTACGGAAATCCTGGACCTGTTCCGGGTTATGGATACGCAAGTCGAAGTGGGCGATTTGGGTCTGCGTGCACCAGTGGAACCCTTCACCGAGGTCGGCCAGATCGCCGAACGCTACAATCAGGTCATGGATGCTCTGGAAAAGGCCGTGGCGCAGAAGAACGCGCTCACCGAGGAATTGCAGAAAGCCAAGGAAAAGGCCGAGGACGCCAGTCGCAGCAAGAGCGAGTTTCTCGCCAATATGTCCCATGAAATCCGCACTCCGATGAACGGCATCGTGGGCATGGTCGAACTTCTCAAAGGCACGTCCCTCGATCCGCACCAGCTCGAACAGCTCGAGACCATTGATACCTCTGCCGAAGCGCTGCTGTCGATCATCAGCGAAATCCTGGACCTGTCCAAGATCGAGGCCGGAAAGCTCGAGCTGGAACTCAGTGACTTTTCGCTGGAAGAACTTCTCGACGATGTGGTGAAGCTGATGGCCTTTCGCGCCCATGAGAAGGATCTGGAATTGACTTGCTCTATCGCCTCGGATTTTCCGGATAAGCTGCGAGGCGATTCCCTGCGTCTCCGTCAGATCGTTATCAATCTCGTCAGCAACGCCATCAAGTTTACCCAGCAGGGCGAAGTAATCATCTCTGCAGCCATGGGCCAACGAACCGAGCAGAACGTCGAGCTCAAGCTCTCGGTTCGCGATACGGGCATCGGTATTCCCGAAGACCAGCAGGAGCAAGTCTTCGAAGTGTTTTCTCAGGCCGATGCCACGATTACTAGGAAATTTGGCGGAACGGGACTGGGCCTGGCGATCTCCGAACGTTTGGTCGCGATGATGGCCGGGCGGATCCATGTCGAGAGCAAGGTCGGTACTGGCAGCACCTTTCACCTGGTTCTTCGCCTCGATATCTCGTCAGCTCGTACGGAATCCGAATCCGATTCGACGACTGATTTGCAAGGTCTGCGCATCCTGGTCGTTGACGACAATGCTACCAGTCGGCAAGTCCTAGACGATTACCTGTCGCGCTGGAGTCTTCGTGCCACTCTTGCTGAGAACGGATCGGAAGCGATGCGAATTGCGGCAGAGTCAACCAACCAAGGTGTTTCGTTCGACCTGATCCTGCAGGATGCACACCTTGCTGGAGAGGACGGTCTGGCTCTTGCCAATCACTTGCACACGAGATTTCCCGATCGGCCCTTCATTCTGATGCTGACCTGTGTGGATGGGCAGCCGTACGTCGATCGCGCGCAGGCACAGGGTATCGCGCATTTTCTCAGAAAACCTCTTACCCGCTCCGGTTTGCGCCAGGCTCTGCTGACGGTCACTGGTGCTGCGGTGGTTTCGGAATCAGCGGAAACCAGAGCCTCAGAAAGTACCCCCGTCTCGCTGCGGGCCTTGCTGGCCGAAGACAATCGGATCAACCAGCAGGTCGAAGTCGGGCTTTTGAACGAACTCGGTCACAGCGTTGAGGTGGCCGACAACGGTCGCGAGGCTCTGGAGAAGCTGGCAAATGGCACCTTCGACTTGATCTTTATGGATGTGCAGATGCCGGAGCTGGACGGGCTCGAAGCTACGCGGCGGATCCGCATGGGCGAGCGCGGTTCCGACGCTCATATTCCCATTATCGGACTCACTGCCAATGCGATGATGGGTGATCGGGAGAAATGTCTGGAAGCGGGTATGGACGACTATGTGGCCAAACCAGTACGCAAAGCCAACCTCTTAGCAGCCATAGAACGCGTTGGTAGCCATTTGCCCGATCGGCAGGATTTGGATGCCGGCAATGGCACTGCGACGGCCGAGCCAGATCCCGACGCCATGCACCTCGTTCTCGATCTGGAGGCGCTGGCGGATCTGAAAAGCCTCGAAGCCGTCAGCGACTTCTCCCTGAGGGAGGTGGTCGAACTCTTTTTTAGCGACGGCCCGACCCGAATAGAGGCGATTCGACGAGCCTCCGACCAGAGAAATGGTGCCGATTTGGAGTTGGAAGCGCACGCGCTCAAAGGCAGCGCTAGAGACCTGGGCGCCTCGAAGATGGCCGATATCTGCCAGGAGCTGGAGATACGCGGCGAATCGGGTTCGTTCGATCAGGTCGCCGAGCTGCTCGCAGAGGTCGAAACCGAGTACGCAAGGGCCAAAGACGCTTTAAAAGAGTATCTCGATGGCGGGGAGTAGCGCGTAGGTCCGCGAGTCGAGTTGTCGCTCTGCGTTCTAGTCGCAGACCTATTGGTCAGAGTCATTCGCTTTGAGTGCGATCAGAGCTTGGGGCACCAATTGATCCAAACCGGGGCAGAGCCGATATGGATATCGATGATATCAATAAAGAAGAGATGTTCCCGTATCTGTGCGACAGATGCGAATTGATCTATGCGAGATATGACAAAGCCCATTATTGCAGTTACTGCGGATCGGAAGTTTTTCCGTTGGATCCAGAAAGCATATCTGACCAGAAGCATGTACTGGTGGTGGACGACTCGGCTCCGCAACGGATAAAGATCGGGGAGATCTGCAAGAGTTTGGGATGTGTGGTGACGAGGGCGTTTGATGGATTGGACGGGCTCGAAAAAGCACAGAGTTTGAGTGTGGATCTGATCGTCCTCGATGTGTTGATGCCTCGCCAGAACGGCCTCGAGACCTTGCGGCAATTGCGCCGGGACGATCGCTTTTTATATCTGCCCATTGTGATGCTCACGGTCAAGGCCGAGACGGAGGTCGTCGCGGAAGCCGTTTCATCAGGAGCTACCGACTACGTGTTGAAGGACTCCAGGGTAAGCGAGATCCGCGAGCGATTGGGGAAATACTTAAGGGACGCGGGAGATTCTGCCACCGACGATTTCGACTTCGATATCGACTAGACGGGTGTCGGGCGCCCCGATCCCGAAAAGACCAGTCCCTCACCCGCTTTTGCTTAGCTGGTTGTGCTGTACGGTGATTGTTGCCCTGTTTTCAGCGCCGCGGCACGCTGCCGCCGGACTCGTCGAAATGGGTGCGCAGACCAGGATTTTCGACGATATAGTCCTTGACGTCCATGACGATATTCTCCTGCAGCTGGATCGACTGACCGCCGTCCACCGCCAGGATCACACCGGTGATAAAGGAGGCCTCGGGTGCGCAAAGGAAGGTGACCGCGGCGCCGATATCCTCAGGCGTGCCCAGGCGGCGGACCGGATAGTGCAGTTCAAATAGACGATAGCCTTCGTCGTTGCCCACCGCGTCCCACACCCCACGCATATTCTCGGTGACGATATGGCCGGGGGCGATGGCATTGACGGTAATGCCCTTAGGGCCAAAGTCGACCGCCATCTGCCGGGTCAAACCGATTACAGCCGTCTTGCCGACATTGTAGACCAGCCGTTCCGGTGCCTGTAAAAGTCCGTGGATTGAAGAGATATTGACGATTCGACCGACTTCGGAAGCGGGAAGTCCCGCCGGCGCTCCCGATTCTTCCATCGCCGGCACGGCGGCCCGAGCACCCAGATAGAGGGCATCCACCAGAGTCGCCATACCTTCGCGCCAACCTGCAGGATCGACATCCACGGCGCTGCCGCGCATCCACGGACCGCCGCTAAAGGCATTTTGCACCAGAATATCGAGCCGTCCGTACTCGGTCAGGGCGCGTTCGATCATGGCTCCGGCGATCGACTCTTCGGCCACATCGCCGACCATGCAGAGCGCCTCTGCACCGGTTTCTCGGATCCGCTCGACGTTTTTTTGTCCGGTCTCTCCATCTATATCGACGATCAGCACCTGTGCGCCGTCGGCGGCCAGCTTCCGAGCGGTACCGCCGCCGATGCCTTGTGCGCCGCCGGTGATAATGGCGACTTTGCCGCCGAGTTTTCCCTTTGCCATCTAGTGTCCTCCTAAGGTAGCCGCAATGCCACCAACTCAGCGGGTTGGTCGGCACCGCCGGTGGGGATGGCGATATATTGTTTGCCGTCGGCCATGTAAGTGATCGGCTGGCCCGAAGCGTTGCGCGGCAGTTCGATCTTGCCTACCAGTGTGCCGTCGGTGGGATCGAAGGCCCAGAGATAGGGCGCGTTGGGGTTGATCTTGACCTCGATGGCGTTGCCGCGCGGTGAGTTGTTGACTACGTCCCACTGCGCCTGGGTCGCGGCGAAGAGCAGGCTCTCGGTAATAATGGGGAAGTTGCGCTGTGCCCAGCCCAGCGACGGCAGGTTGAGATGTGCGAGGCTGGGGTGGTCGCGCGGACCGTCGCCGACCGGGACCTGCCAGGCATGTGCGCCGGTGTTGAGGTCGATGGCAGTGATTCGGCCGTAGGGCGGTTTGAGCAGTGGCAGGCCGCGCGGACCATCCGGGCCGAAGGTGACGCCCCCTGTGTAGCGGAAGTGGGCGTCGGGATCTTCGGCCTCGGTGATGGTCAGAAAAGTGGGAAAAGTATACGAGGGAATATAGATCACGCCCTTGGTCGGATCGACGGCGGCGCCGGCCCAGCTGGCACCGCCGATGATGCCGGGGACGATGATGGTACCCTTCTTGTCCATGCTCGCCACCGTCTGCGCCATATAGAGCGGGCCGTAGCTATAGTCGTTGGCGATGGTTTTGGCCATTTCGCGCAGGGTAGGCGTAAAGTCGATGAGGTCGTCTTCGCTTAAACCCTGGCGCTCGAAGGCGGCGGGTCTGCTGGGAATGGGTTGGGTCGGTGAGGACTGCTCGCCGGGGATATCCGAGTGTGGCACGGGTTCTTCCTCGATCGGCCAAATCGGCTCGCCGGTGATGCGGTCGAAGACGAAGCAGAAGCCCTGTTTGGTGACCTGAGCAACGGCTTTGATCTTCTGGCCGTCGACTTCGATATCGACGAGGTTGGGTGCGGCGGGCAGGTCGTAGTCCCAGAGTCCGTGGTGGGCGATCTGGAAGTGCCAGACGCGTTCGCCCGTGGCCGCGTCGAGGCAGACGATGCTCTCTCCGAAAAGGTTATCGCCGGGACGGTGACCGCCGTAGTAGTCGTTGGTCGGGGTGCTGACCGGGAGGTAGACGTAGTTGAGCTCGGGGTCGGCGCTCATCATGGTCCAGACATTGGTGTTGCCGTTATTTTTCCACGACTCATCTTCCCAAGTCTCATTGCCGAAATCGCCTTCTTGCGGGATCGTCTCGAAGACCCATTGCTGAGCACCGGTGCGCACGTCGAAGCCGCGCACGTCGCCGGGCGGCATGGCCTTTTCGGGCGGTATGCCGACGGCGAAGGCGTCGAGGACCACCGCGCCGACGACCGCCACATCGCGGCAGATGATCGGTGGCGAGGTGACGGCGTAGAGTTCGCGTTGGACCGGTCGGCGCAGGCCCTGGGTGAGATCGACACGGCCCTGATCGCCGAACTCCGCGACGGGTTGGCCGGTATCGGCGTCGAGGGCAATGAGATAGGCATCGCCGGTGCCGAAGAGGATGCGGCGGTCGTCGCCGTCCTCCCAGTAGGAGACGCCGCGATGGACCAGCCCGGTGTTGGCCGGTGTGCCGGCCTTCCAGGTGCCGGGATCGTAGGTCCAGACAGTCTGGCCGGTCCGGGCGTCGAGGGCGGCAACCTGGTTGAGCGAGGTGCTTATATAGAGGCGGTCGCCGACCTGAAGCGGGGTGCCCTCGAAGACCATGGTCCAGAGTTCGGGGTGGGCGTCGAGGATGGGTTGGTCGGCGCTGGCCCAGGTCCAGGCGATTTCGAGTTGGGCGAAGTTCTGTGCGTCGATCTGGTCAAAAGGTGCGTACTTGGTGCTGGCGGCGCTGGAACCGTACGAGCGCCATTCGGTGGCGGAATCGGCATAGAGCGGCGCGGTGAGCAGGACCAGGATAAGGAGTAGGGGACCGGTCATGGGGTGTCTCCTAGGGGGTTATGCGGTTCGCAGGTTCGTTGAGGGGAACTCGAACAGGTTCTGTAGAATCAGGCGATAGTATACGACTTTTGCACCGGGGGTCGCCAGCTTTGGGGGCTAGGAATATCCCCCCACTCCGAGCAGCTCTCTGGTTTCCTCGTCGCAGTCTCGCAGCAGTTCGGCTCTCAGACCATCTGCAGGTGGGGGGCCTCCGTGTGGGGATTTGCGCAGCCAGGTGGGCGTGTAGCTGAGGATCAGCATCCGCCGTTTCTTGCTCAGCGTCCGCATCGCGCGGTGCCAGAGGTTGCCGTGAATCATCACTACACTGCCGGCGGGGACGCGGATGACCTTTTCGCCTTCTATCGACTCGAAGACCTGGTGATCGGGGTGACGATCGAGCCAGGCGTGCGAGCCGGGAACGACACAGACAGGGCCGGTGGCGTCGTCGAGCTCGTCGAGGTAGATCAGCGCATCGATGGCGTGCGGTTGCGAAAACCAGGGGGGCAGCGGACTGGAGATCACCCGCAGATGCTGATGCCAGTTGGTCTCCTGGATTTCGGCACCGGGGAAGCTGATGCGGGCGCTCAAGCCTCTGAGCCGGACCAGCGGCCCCATCATCGCGCGGCAAACCGAGAGTACGGGCTGGTATTTGAGCAGTTCTAAGAAGATCGGGTCCTTGTCCATCAGATGGCGGAGGATAATGCCCCAGGAGCGGTCCTTGGGTGGTTTTTTGCGGTGGTGATCCCACTCGGCGGACTCGAGCCTATCGAGGGCGTCGCGCAGCCGGGTGAGCACCTCGCCCTGGAAGAGTCTTTCGCGAATCAGGTATCCCGACTCGGCGAAGGATTGCAACTCTTCGGAACTTGCGTGGACTTCGATCTCGGGGGGATCGTGCTGGGCTTCGCGGCGGTTGAGTACTGTATAGGTCACTTTGTGGCGCGCCGGCATCATAGCCCTCCTAAGTCGGGAGTTGGTCGCCTGCAAATACCCGGCGCATGGTCGTGCTCAATCGGCCTGTTTTTTCCATGCGCTCGGCCCAGTGCTGTGGCGTGCCCTCGTTCCATTTGGTTGCGGCACTTTCGTCGTCGTCCGGAGTTCTATAGGCCATCAGCAGACCCCAGCGGGTCTCGGCGTCGCGGTCGCGGTGGCCGACGTGGTGCGGCATGTGGTGGCCGAAGGAGACCATGCTGCCAGGTGGCAGTGAGAGCGTCTCGATGCGCAGTGGTTCGCCGGTGCAGGCGTGGATCTTGCCCCGCATCCAACCAGCCCGGATCCCGTCGTCGTACTCGGTGCGGTTGCCGTCCCAAAGATAGGGTACGCGGTAGAGGTGGGCGCCGGGGATGAGCGCCAGCTCGCCGCCGCCGTCGTCGGCGCCCATGCCCTCGGGATAGCACAGGGTGCGAACGCATTGCCGTCGCAGATATTCGGTGGTCAGAGATTGGTTGCTGCCGGTCGGGGTTTCGGTCTCGTGCTGGCCCTGGCGGTAGGGGTGCCCGTGCCAGCGCCGACCGCGTGAACCGGGGATGCGGTTGAGCATCAGCACATGATCGATGAGAAAGCGCTCGCCGAGCAGCTTGGCAAAGAGCTCCATCATCTGCGGGTGAGTGGTGGCGATGTCGAGGATGAACTCGTCGTAGGCGAGAGGGAAGTACTCGGGAAAGATACCCTGCCACTCAAAGCCGTCGGTGGCCAGGGCCTGGTCGAAGAGGCCCTGCCGGTACATATAATCTCTCAGCTCTGGCGGCATGAACCTCATCTGCTCCGAACCCCCACAGCAGGCGGCCAAAGATTCGGCGGAGATCTTCTCTGGATCCGGGTTGGCTATATCGCGGCTCCGATAGTCTATAGCACCCCAATCGCTGCCGCTGACGACGGTGTCGTTCATCGCCTGCAGGCTCTGCAAAGCGGCCGTCCATTGCGCGCGGCCGGCGTCGGTGAGGATTCCTTCCCAGACCCAGTACCCCTCGTGCTCGAAAGCTTCTCGATCGAAGGCGGCGAGCACTTCGGGGCGCAAGAGGCCGTCTAAACGCCCGGCGGGAATTTCAGCTCTATCGGTCAAGGACCAGGACTCCGAAAAGGGGTCGACAAACGGTGATGCCACTCAGACAAATTTGATCACGACCAGCAAGACGATGGCGACCATCAATAGAGTGGGTGCTTCGTTGAGCAGGCGGTAGAATTTCTCGCTCTTCTGATTTTCGCCGCGCTCGAAAGCCTTGCGATAGGAGGAGAGCATGCCGTGCACTGCGCCCATGCCCAGTACCAGTACCAACTTGATGTGCATCCAGTAGCCGGTGCCGGGGGCGCCGGCCCCGGTGGCGATAATGAGCAGGATGCCGCTGACGAAGGCGATGATCATCGCGGGGTTCATAATGATCCGCAGCAAGCGGCGTTCCATGACCTTGAAAGTTTCGTCGGCTTCCGAGCCGGGGGTGACCTGGGTGTGGTAGACGTAGAGGCGCGGCAGGTATAAGAGGCCGGCCATCCAGGAGATGACGAAAATGATGTGGAGGGCTTTGAGCCACAGGTAGTACTCGCTCAGCATGGCACTCATCGGGTGGATCTCCTTTGTGCAGAAACGACCGGTGCATCAGCGGGGCCTGGTCGGTTTTGGTTGTTGAACGGGGTCATCAGTGTCTTGCAGTGTTGATATATACGGCGTACATCATCGGGGTTTTGTAGCACCTGCGAGTTCGAGGCGCTCGTCGTTGGGGTCGGGACCGGCGAGACCGAAGTGCCGGATGTAAAATTCGGCTCGCGATAGGCCCGAGTGATCTCGCTGCGCGTAGAGCTCGGCGCGGGTCAGATCTCCTTCTCCGGGCCAGGGGGCTTCCTGTTGCCAGACGGCGCCGAGGGTGCCGGCCAGAGCATCGGCAATGCGTTGCCGGTGTCCCGACATGAGTGCTTGCGGGATCTCGTCAGCTCCGAAATAACGCGCCTCGAGAACTTCTTCGGGTTGGGGGTTCAGCGCGCCCCCCGTCGGGCGAGCTGCGAAACAGGATACGTGGATACTGCCGCCGTCCCAGTTGCGCTCCCGCGAATAGAGGCCGACCAGATGCGTCAGCGCTACTTCGAGGCCGGTTTCCTCCCGCGTTTCGCGCACCGCGGCCTGGGCCAGGGTTTCGCCCGCTTCGACGTGCCCGCCCGGCAGGCACCAGATTTCGAAATCCTCGCGCTTGGTGAGGAGAATCTTCCCGGCATCAATTACGGCGGCACAGGCTCCCATGACAACCATTTCAGCGGCCTTTCCTTGCGTAGGTGCGCACCGTGTCCAGGGCCGCTCTTTGGAGAGTTTTGGCCGTCTCGGCATCCAGGTCGCTGGTGATATCGGCAATGGATCTGGATCGGCCGATAAAGAGCGTTGCATAGAAGGTGCAGGCTGCCAGATAGGATCCCGCCAGATTGGGGTGGCTCTGGTCTTTGTCGTGGAGAACCAGATCGGGGTGTGCGCTAAGGGCGGATTGCCAGGCGAGGCCCGCGGGTACGACCGGTACGTCGAGCTCGCGTCCCGATCGGGTATAGGTCTCGCTCAAGGCGGTTTGAGTTTCGGGGGCGTTTTGGCGTGCCCAGGTCATGTAGAGCACAGTTTGCGCCCCGGCTTCTTTTATCGCCGCATTGAAATCGCGGATATTTTCTCCGCTGCGCTTGGCGTTTTTTACCGGTAAGGTGCTTTGTTCTTGCAGTACGACATAGTCCCATTGGGTCGCCGCGATGCGTTTTTGCGCTTCGCCTTTGTTCAGGTGGGTTCGGAGTGACGCGCCGTTAATGCTGATCAGCTCATGCTTCAGTTCTCCCTTGCCTCCAGCTGCAACCAGCCGAGAGAGCAGATCGGGAAGGTTGTTGCGGGCGGTGAAGCTGTTGCCGATAAAGAGGGCGCGGGTTGTTTTGGTCATGATCGGTCCTTGGTTGGGCTCGTGCTTTGCTCAACATAAGCACACTTGCGCACCGCGCCAAGTGTGCTGTGGATTTGACACTTACGGGAGGGGATATTATAAAAGGTCATTCTTTCTAAATCCTCGGAGGAGAGACGATGGAACGTTTTCTGGGCATTACGGTACTCGGTGATTTCATTCTCAACGAGGGTGTCGAGGGCGTGCTCGACAACCTCGAAAAATGCGGGGCCACTGCCGTGGCCTGCAACCCGACGGTAACGGCACCCAGCGCCGAAGGCGAAGGCTCGTTCCAGCCACCCTCCGACGCCGGCAGCAGCCCGCGGCTCTTCGACCGACCCTTGTGGGGCAAGCGCGAGTTGTGGGTCCGTAGCGGTGCGAGTTATGAGCCGGTCGAGGAATTCTACCGCGATACGTCCTATGCCCCGCGCCGGGCCAACGATCTGACCCAGGCGCATGGCTCGATCATTGGCCAGTTCATCGATGGCGCGCTGGAGCGGGGGCTGGAGGTCTACTTACAGGTTGGTGCAACTCAGCCGCCAGGTTTGCGCGATGAAGATCGGCCCCGACTGCCCGGCGGCGGATTGCCGCAAGATCGCATGGCCGATACGGGGAGTCTGGCCAGTCCGGCAATTCGTTCGTATCTCCGCGCCTATGTACGCGATTTGCTCAATGCCTATCCGCAGATTACCGGCTTGCGCCCCGACTGGCCCGAATATCCCTGCTACAAACTCGACGAAGCTTTCCAGGATTTCGGCCCGCAAGTGCGCGTCTGGGCCGGGGAGCACGGTTTCGATTTCGAGCCGATCCGCGCGGCGGCCGGGGAGCTGTACGATACTTTGCACGGCGGGCTGAAGAACGCGCACCTGGAGGATTGGGCCAGCCCGGAACGCGGTCGCTTCGCGCTGGTGAATGCGCTGCGGGGTTCGGCTGCGCTGGCGGAGTGGTTGCGTCTGAAGGCCGCGCTCTCGGTGGATCTTCTGCGCGAGTGGCGCGCGGCGCTGACGGCTTGTGGGGGTGAGGACAAGAAGCTTTCGGCCAATGCCTTTATGCCGCCTTATACACTTTTTACGGGTTTCGATTTTGCCGGTGCAGCTGAGTTTTGCAGCGCGGCTTCGCCCAAGCTCTACACCATGCACTGGTCGGCGATGGTCGAGTTCTGGGGACGGGTGCTCATGGAGCGCAACGAGGGTTTGGACGAGCGGTTGGTGGTGCGCGCGCTGGCGCACTTATTCGATCTGGGTGACGCGATCGATGCCGAGGGGCTCTCCGACTACGGTTATCCCGCGCCTGACGAACCGCATCCGGTTCCCGATGGGTGTCAGTTGCGCAAGATTGCACAAGTAAGGGCGGCAGCGGGCCCGGAGATGGCGATTACGCCGCTGGTACACGGGTATGGGCCGGTGAACGATGTGGTGCGGCGATTCCGGCTGGTTGCGGAGAGCGGGGCGGATGGGGTGTGGATTAATCGGTATGGTTATTTGGGCGACGATAAGATCGAGGCGATTGGCGCGGTTTGGCACTAGACGAGATCGAGCAGTTCAAAGGCTGCAGTGCAGGTGTCTGATTGGGTCAGACCTGCATTGGGTTGGTTCACCGAAGGGCCGATCCGATTACTCCTCCCACGGTAAGAAGCGAATTTTAGTCGCTTTCTTGGCGCGCAAAAGTTCCACCCCTTCGGCATAGCGCGCCAGAGGCATCGCGCAGGTCGCCAGAGGCTCGAGGTCGAGCTTGGCGGCGGCGATCAGCGCCAGGGCCCGTTCACCGGCGCCGCGATTGTGGGATTCGTAGCCGATCAGGGCCAGGCTTCCGCGACGGTGCGAGGCGTCGTATTCGATCGTTTCGCGCAGGACGCCAAAAATGGCTACCGCCCGATGGGTGCGGTTCATCAGGTATTGGATCGCGCTCTTCAGCCCCGTACAGTCGATCGAGAGATCTAGGGCTTCATCGGCGAAGCGGTCGGCCGCGAAGGCGTCCTCGTCGGGGGGCAGGACGGTGGCGATATCGGCGGCTTGTGCGCGGCGCTCGGGCAGGGGATCGAAGGCGATGACTTCGCGTGCGCCGTAGGCCTTGGCCATCTGTACAGCGATTAGTCCGGCCGGACCCAGGCCGGCGATGCCGACTTTCTGATCTCGGACCCCGCCGAAGAGTTCGAGCTGGTCGAAGGAGACCTGTACGCACATTGCCAGCTCCAGCGAGACGACCTTTTCGTCGGCCAGGTGGTCGGGTACTTTGAGCAAGTGTTGGGTGGCGAAGGGTACGTATTGGGCATAGCAGCCTTGGTGCACTTGCTGGCCGCGATCCTGCCAGGCGGCTACCCGATCGCCGACGACAAAGCCTTCGACACCCGGTCCCAGCGCGGCGATCTCGCCGACCATTTCGTGCCCGGGCTGCCCGGGCGTGTAGGGGTACTCCATTCGCATCTGCGGGAACATCGGCTCGCCGTCCATGATGTGCAGATCCCAGTGGGGACAGGTGGTGATGGCGTTGACCTTGAGCAAGACCTCGCCTGCTGCGGGAGCCAGCACGGGCATTTCGCGCCACCGGGGTTGGCCCGGGGCGACGATCTGTAGAACTCTGGCGTTTTCAGGCATATCTACCATTCCAGAATGACGCCCAGGACGGGCTCGCGTTTGGATTCGATCAGGCTCCAGGCATCCGCTGCCTGTGCTGCGGGGAAATGATGAGTGATCAGCGGCAGGGTCTGCAAGTGGCCGGCGGCGACCAGGTGCAGGGTCTGGTCCATGCGCTCGGGGGACCAGCCGGAAACCAGATCGATCCCCAGTTCGCCGTAGCGCGCCGGCTGCAGCTGCAGCTGGTCCTGGATGCCGTAGAATCCGGCGGAGACCACGTGACCGTTGCGGCGCATCAGCGGTTGCAGGGCTTCGATGGCAGCGATAGAGCCGACGGTGTCTACGGCGACTTGGATCCCATCCGGGAAGAGGGTCTGCGCGCTGTCGAGCCAGTCGCTCTGTCCTTCGTCGAGCACGTGGCAATAAGGCGCTCGGGCGAATTTTTCCAGCCGGTCCGGGTGGCGGCCGACCAGGAGCACTTCGGCGCCGCGCCAGGCCAGGGTCTGGGCGCTCCACTGGCCGACGAGTCCGTCGCCGACGACCAGGGCTCCATCGCCGATGCTAAGCGGTGGGCGGCTGCCGGCGTTATAACCGACCTGGGTCAGCACCAGACCGGCAAAGGCCAGGGGGTCGATGTCTGCGGGCAGCTTCCAGACTGCATCGCGTCCGCATACCGAAGGAGAAACCTGCCCACCGCGCGGCTTGTACATGCCTTCGACCGCGCCCATGGTGCAAAATACGGTTTCGCCAATCTCTATATCATCGATCTCCGCGCCGACCCACTCGACGGTACCAATCTTCTGGTAGCCCGCGACGATGGGAAAGGGCCAGGGGTCGCCGTGGCGGTAGGGGGTGTCGCCCTCGATCCGCTCGCCGCGGAGAAAGGATCCCTCGGTGCCATTGCTGATCCAGGAATGGCTAACGCGAACGACGAGGTGGGCCGGGCCTGGATCGGGGCAGTCTAGCGTAGTGAATTCGACGGTGTTGGGGGCGGTGAAGACGACGGCCTGTGCTTTCACGGTTGGTACCTTGGCAAAATAAGTTAGGGACTTGAGCCTTTAATATAGCTCCTGGTGTCGAGGAAAAAAATCGTCTCTATGGATCTCTCGGGTTGGAGCGGTGCGCTGAGTGGAGAGCCGTAGCTTTTTGGATCGCTCTGTCGTTTGTGGATCTTGATTCGGAGTAATCGATGACGTAGAATAATGCACCCTGCCATTGGGTCGGGAAGAATCTGCTGTCCGAAAGGTGTCATAAGGAGCGTGGAGATGGAGCGAGCGAGAGCGAAGTACGAAAGGGATGGGTTTTACACCATGGCTGAGCAAGTTGCTCCGGATGCGGTTTTGCAAGGCGCGCTTAAAGGGATGGTAGCGGTACGCGATGGAATTTTCGATATGGGGTTGGCGCCAACCGAGCATCCGGGCTACGATCCGCAGGTGCTCTGCAAAATCAACAACCCGCACCGCTCGGATAAAGGGTTGTACGAGTTGGTGACCTGTCCGGAACTAGGGCAACTGGTAGCGGAAGTGACCGGGTCGCAGATGGTGCAGGTGTGGGCGAGCCAGCTCTTGATCAAACCCCCTGGATCTGCCGCGGCGGGTCATGTGGGCTGGCACCAGGATCGGCAGTACTGGAAGATGTGGCAGGAGGACGAGGGCCTCTTCACCGCGTGGATTGCACTGGCAGAGGTAGAGGAGCTATCGGGGCCGATGCACTTTGTACGGGGGTCGCATCGCTGGGGTTTTTTGGATCAGGGAGATTTTTTCAGCAAGGATCAGGAGGTCCTGCGGGAGAGTATCGAGGTCCCTGACGGGGAAGAATGGGAAGAGGTCGCGGCGATTTTGCCCAGTGGCGGGGTCAGCGTCCATAACTGTCTGACCTACCATGGTTCCGGTCCCAACATATCTGGTCAGTCGCGTTGGAGTCTCGCTGTGCATCTGCGCGACGAAAGAGCCGTGCCGGTGCCCGGCGACGAGAGTTATTACACGACGCACCTGGACGATCCCCAGATCTGCCCGATGATGTTCGGGGAGCGCTAGTTCGGGGGTTGGTTTTCTTCTGTGCGGTTGCAGATTATGCGGCCGGCGGCTGGAAGAGTTCGAGCAGATAGCCGTCCGGGTCGTAGAAATAGGCGACCAGCCCCCCTTTGTTGGGTCCGGCGCTGATGGTGACGGGCGCAGATTTGAAGCGCACGCCCTCTGCGGTCAACGACTCGAAGCAGGCTTGGAAATCGTCGACCAGCAGGCAGAGATGTGCGTTGCCGGGTCGGTTGCTGGCGGTTTCGCTGGCCTCACCCGCGTGGGTCAGATACTGGACGAGTTCCAGACTCAGTGGGCTATCGGCACTGGCCTTGAAGGAGGCGACGCTCAATTCTACACCGGGATATCCGGTCTGCTCGGCCACGTACTCGGCATCGACCTTGGGTCGTCTTCGCACCAGCGTCATGCCCAGTACGTCGCGATAGAAACCGATCGAACGTTCGATATCGCTGACGGTGAGTCCGACGTGGTGAAATTCGCCGATTTTCCACGTTGCTTTGGGCTGTTTTCTGTCCATGTCCCTCCGGTTCCCACCTCTCTGCGCAGGCTAGCATAATCGGCGGATTGGGCAGCGTCAAGGGAAAGGCCGGATCACACGCGTTTCGCAAAGGCTTAGCCAATGAAAATCACCAAGACCGAAGTGTTCGTTCTCGGCGACCCCGAGCTCAACGACGGACCGACCGACGGCTCGCGGGTCGATGGTCTGGCTTTTGTCCGCATTCACACCGATGAGGGGCTGACCGGTCTTTCGGAAATTTTCTGCGTACCGCCTGGTGTGGCGCAGGCGGTCCTCGACGGGCCCGACTCGCTTTTCGGCCACCAGCTTCTAGGTGAAGATCCAATTCATCCCGAACGGCTGTGGACCAAGCTCTACAACAGCATGTTGCACGGCAACCGACGCGGCTGGGTGATCATCTGTCTGGGGGCGGTGGATGTGGCGCTCTGGGATCTATATGGCAAATCGTTGAACCGGCCAGTGTGGCAGCTTCTGGGCGGGGTCGAGCGCGCTAACCACCAGATCACCAGTGTCCAAGAACGCCGGGAGGCCGTGCCTTATTGCACGATCGTTTCCGACGAGTGGGATCGCGAAAGCGTGTTGAATCAGCAGGTCGAGCGGGTGCTGGCATTGCGCGAACGGGGCTATAGAGCCTTCAAGGTCGAGCCGATGCGGCAGAACCGGGAGACCATCGTCGAGTTGACGCGCCTGACGCGAGAGGCGGTGGGCCCCGAGGTTCTCCTCGCCGTTGATGTGGGTTATCTCTGGAACGATGTGGGGGAGGCATTGCGGACGATCGAAGAGGCGGCGCAATTCGACCTCTTCTTTTTCGAGACGCCGTTCCCGGTCGATTCGATTGACGCTTATGCTCGACTCACCGCCCGGACTTCGGTGCCCATCGCGGTCGGTGAGCATACCGTCACCCGCTGGGAGTTCTTGCAGCTGATGGACCAGGGTGGGATCTCAGTGGCCCAGCCCTATATGACGACGTGTGGTGGTTTGACCGAGGCTCGGCGGATCGTCGAGCTGGCCCAGCCGCGGGGGGCATTGGTCTGTCCGGGCAACTGGTCGACGCATGTGCTCGGTACGGCAACCTTGCATCTGGCGGCTTATTCGCCGATTACGCCGATCTACGAGAGTGCGCCGGCCGATGTCTACTGGTCGCCGTTGCGCAAGGCGCTGCAGGAAGTGGCGCCGCCGGTGGTCGATGGAGCGGTTGCCTGGCCCGAGGCGCCGGGGATTGGTTTCGAGCTGCCTGCGGATCTGGAACGGCATTTTCGCAAGAGTGGACGCGGCTGGCAGTATCACGAGCCGCAGGACTAGCCGAGCTCAGGGCCTTGTCCTGCTCCAAAAGCTGCAGCCAGGGCCCGCGACTTGGGGTTGAGAACGGAATAGAAGGCGCGGACTTCCGGATCGGGATGGTCGCGCCAGAGTCGGGCGGGCATTGCGGTGTGGTTGCTCAAAGGGGGCTGGTCGCGGCGACCGTAGTAGATCTGCACGGATTTGCGTTCGGATTCGGTCGGGCGGACGGTTGCTGCGTGCAGCACCGAGAGGTTGAAGAGCACTACGCTACCGGCTGGGCCGTGCAAGTCGATGATGCCACCTCGTTCGAGCTGGGCTTCTTTGTCGAGGATGGGGTCGTCTGCAGCCTCGGGAGAGAGGGAGAAGCAGTGCGTCGTCTCATCGACATCGACCAGATAGATCAGTGCGTGGACGTATTGGGTGCGGAGGGGGTGCTCGCGCCAGTGCGGCCGGTCGCGGTGCCAGTGCTGCCAGCTCTCGCCCGCGTGGGCATCCATGTGGCGCAGGCAGACTTCGGCCAGGCATAGGGGGCCGCCCAACAAGGCCTCGACGGCGGCGAGAATCTGTGGGTGGCGCACTATTTCCTCGACGGCGGGCCAGGTGATGAGCGGGTCGCAGTTGACTGTCTGGTAGGCGCTGGGCAGAGGCCGCCACATGCTGCCGCCCCACTCTTCGCGATCGCGATCGAATCCCGCGAGCAGACGAGTGGTTGCCTTGTCATCAAAGAGCTGGCCCAGGACGAGGTAGCCGTTGCGGCGGAAGAATTCGTACTCCTCTGTGTTCATAACTCCTCTCTATAAACTCGAGCTGTCTCTGGATGTGCTGGTCGCGGGTACCCCGTGGTTCTCGAGGACCTATTCTCGATCGTTCAGGTCACTAGAATCAAGCGCTCGGACCGTTGCTGGAATCAACTCGATCCGTTCGGGTCGTCCAGGGCCGGACCACTACTCGGCGTCAAGCTCACCAGCGACGCGCTTGAGCTGGTTTTGCCGCGGTTCCGATGCCTGCTGCAGGGCGTGCTCGGACACGGTGATCTGCGGCAGGACCTCGGGCTCGGCGCGTACATAGCCTTCGGCGTATTCGACATGAGCCGACCAGCCCATGGTACCGGCGCCGATCTCCACCCGTTTTTTGGCGAAGGTTTCGGTCTGCGACTGGCTGGCAAAGAGCGTTTCGGCCAGTACCCGTTGCTCATGCCAGGCAGAGATATCGACATAGAAGTCGATCTCGTCGCGAGTGAAGTAGACACCCATATAATGGGTTTCGGCGATGGTGTGGGGACGAACTCGTCGCTGGTAATCGGGGATCGCGGCCTGGTGTTTGGCTTCGAGGATCGCGACGGCCACCTCGTTGTGATCGTCGCGCGCCAATCCGTCGAGACCGTGCCGTCCGCTGAAATAACCGCGCTGGGTAATGAGCACCTGGGGACGCACCTCGTAGATAAGATCGCGCAGCTCTTCGACCACTCCGGTTGCCCGCTCCAATCGAAACGGCTGGTCGTAGGCCAGGACCCGTACGTCTGCGACTCCGAAAAGCGCACAGACTTGTTCCAACTCGCGCGCTTTTTGCGCCGCATAGTCTTCGCGGCTCTGCTCGACGATCTGCGGATCCTGCTCCGCTGCCGGCTTGAGCAGTTCGTCGTGCAGTTTCTCGTTATGGGTCTGGCCGCCGTCGGTAACGCTGACCACGGTCACCTGGTCTCCTTGAGCGACGTGAATCCCACAGGTACCGGCGCAGTGGGTGAAATCGTGTGGATGGGCAATGACGACTAAGATATTGAGGGCCATATTTTTTGCTCCTGAATCTTTCGGCGAGAGATCATCGGCACACGAACCAGCGAATTGGATGCCGCCGTTCATCATCGGTGAAAGCCAAGGTGTAGGGATCGCAGCGCCGGTAGGCGATGCCGCCGTTGCTGCGCAAGACCAGCCAGCCGAAGTCCCACCCCTTGCTCTGGTAGCGCATGGGGATATCGGGGCGGATGCGGATGACGGGATGTGAGCCGGCGATAAAGAGCTTGTTCTCGGTGTAGTAATAGCCAGAGCCGATCTCGACGAAAACCTCATGGGCCAGATCCGCACCCTCCCCGGGCAATTCTGCGCAGAGGTCGCCGATGCCGACCTTGATGGTTGCGCCGTCGCTGAAAGCGGCGGCGAGCGCATCGATCGAGCCGGAGAGGACCCGACCCTGGTTATCGTGGTGCAGTACTTGCTCCCAGCGCTCGTCTACATAGAATTTGAAAACGTCGAAATCGTAGATGAAATTTTGGCTGGGAGCGTTGCTCGTCTGGTCCCAGCTTTCGAGCAGGTGGTACTTGGGCATCGGCTCCGAATCTCCGGTGGGAGCGGCCCTAGTTTGCTCTCCGTCCAGGTGGGGCCGGCCGATGGCCTGGTGTCCGTCCTGATTGTAGAGAAAAAACGACATCGAGGGTCGCGGCCCGAAACCATGGGGCAGCTCAACTGGTTGGCGCAGGCTCATCAGGCCGGCGGCCCAGCGATCGTCGACGAGATAGGTCACGGCGAACTCGGCGACTTCGCGGACTTTCTCATCGCTTGGTGAGTGCACATCGATATGCTCGTTGTGGCGAAACTCGGTATAGATCCGCAAGTCCGCGCCCCGGCGGATGGCGTCGACCAGAGCGTCTTCGCTACCGGCGATGATCTGCCGGGATGAATCGAGCTCTAGGGCACAGGTCCAGTGCTGCATAGTGGTGCCTCCTGATTCTTTTCTCGACTGGTCTGGCGACCCGCTCGGACCGGCGCCCCACCCGCCCCACAAGCACCGGGAATTTCGGCCCTCTTTTTTTTTTTCTCTTTTGGTGGGGCGGCGGGCTCGTCGGGTCGCCAGACCAGGCCATCAAGCACCGGAATTTGCCGCAATAAGAGATGAGTCGTCAAGCGTCTATCGCTTTTCTCTCAGTTCGAAGGTCTGATTTTACCGCGTGGTCTTTGCCGGGGTCAGGGAGGTAGTGTCCGATGATAAGGCATCTACGACCGTGCATTGCCACCCGAAGACCCACCCGCAGAAGGGGATTTGCCCAGCGAAGAGCACATCGATCCGATGACGACCAGTACTGCGCCGAAGATGGCGATCTCGTTGTGCGGATGCGAGGGTACCAGGCCGGGATGGGTCATGGAGAGCAGACCCATAATGGTCAAGGTGACCAGGGGCCCCAGGGCGATCAGAGCTCCGACCCGCGAAGCCTCCATCCGCTTCATCGTTTCGGCGAAGCTAAGGTAGGAGACGAGGGTGAAAAGCACGGAACAAACTAGAAGTACCAGTGGCATGGTTGGCAGATCCAGGACCAGATCTGGCTGAGCCAGCGGCAGGAAGGACACGCTCCCGAACCAGTAAACCAGGGCCATTATCGATACTGAGGGCAGGTGGTGCAACAGGGGCTTTTGAGCCAGGATGAAGATTGCCCAGAAAACGGCGGCGGCAAAGACCAGCCAGATTCCCTGGGCATAGTTCGCTGCCGTCGAGAACAACTCGGCGTACCGCTGATTGAAAAAAAGCAGCATACCGATGATCAGCACGCCGAATCCGAACCACTGCAGGCGGCTGAAAGGCTCCTTGAAGACGATTAGCCCGCCGAGCAAAACGAGTATCGGCGAAAGCTGCATGACGACCTGTGCCGAACTGGGTGAGATCCGCTGCAGCCCCATCATATAGGTCAGGTAGTTGGCACAGAGCCCCAGTACGCAGGCCGCAGCCAGTGCCAGTGCTTTACCACGTACCCGAAATGGCGAGGCGAGGCCGTAGCGGTAGGCGATAAAGGGCATCAACAACACACTGGCAAAGAGAAACCGATACCAGGTCGCGGTAAAGGGATCCAGCGAGAGCAGCAGCAGTTTGAGTATTACCGGCAGAGTGCCCCATAAGAGCAGGGTCAGTGCCGCGAATATCGGGCCGAGCCACCGACTCGCGATCGGCACTCGTTCGATCAACGGGAATCCAGTGGGTGTAGGTCGGGCAAACAGGAACTGGATTTCTCGTTCGTGACGGTGAGAGGTTGCAGTAGCGTGTTCATTAGCTCCGCTTTCGCTTGGCGGGCCTGAGTGATCGACCAGGGATCGGTGCAGGATTCAAGCCTGACAAATTTTCAGGCACTCAGGCTCTTCACCATCTGCTCGTCCACTTCGATCCCCAGCCCAGCCCCTTCCGGCACCCGTAGGAAACTATGCTCCTGGTCGAAGGGCACCGCACACAACTCCTCGCGAATCGCGCTCGGAGTGCGATCGAACTCCATCACCGGTTCCTGCAAATACGGTTGGGCATTGCGCGCCGGCGGGCATGGCGGCAGCGTTGCGGCCAGGTGCAGGGTCGCGGCGATCATTACCGGCGAACCCCAGACATGGGGATTGACCTGGATGCCACAGGCATTGGCCATTGCGCAGATGCGCTGCATCTCGGTTATGCCCCCGCAATGCATGATATCGGGCTGGACGATGTCGTAGGCCCGTCGGGTTAGAAAGGGTTTGAATTCATAGCGGGTGCGCAGGTTTTCGCCCCCGGCGATGGCCATCGGCAATGCCGCTTTGACTTCCAGATAGGCGTCCAGATCCTGGGCGTTGACCGGCTCTTCGAACCAGACCAGATCCAACGCCGCCAATTTCTCTCCGATGCGTATCGCGGTAGTGGCGTTGTAGGCCTCGTTGGCATCGACCATCAGGTGGATATCGGGGCCGATGGCCTCGCGCAGCGCTGTGACGCGAGCGACGTCGTCTGCGATCGAGAGGCCGCCGACTTTGGTTTTCATACCCTTGAATCCCTGCTCGACATAGCCCCGCGCTTCGTCGAGCAGACGGTCGGGGAATTCGCCCTCGGTATAGTAGAGGCCGGTTGCATAAACGGCGACTTTGTCGCGAATCTTGCCACCGAGCAGGGTGCATACGGGGAGATCCACCGCTTTGCCGGCCAGATCCCAGAGTGCGATATCGAGCGCGGAGAGGGCACTGCCGGCCAGGCCGACCGCGTTATTGCCATTATAGAGGGCGTGGAAGAGTCGTTCCCATAACCCGGCGCGGTCCATGGGGTTCGTGCCGATCAGCAGTGGGGCGAGCAGGTGGTCGATGAGGCCGGACTCGGCTCCCTCGCCCCAGCCGACGAGGCCGTCGTCGGTGGTGATTTTGACCAGGGTGGTACCGCGCCGGTCGATCCAGCCCTGCGACCAGCCGAAGGGGCGATCCAATGGAGCGGTGAGATCGAATGTTTCGATGGTGGCGATTTTCATGAGCATTCCTTGAATCGAGGCTCGCAGATGTCGCGGATGCGCATCACGGCTCGGTTTTCATGGTGGCGGTAGACGAAGATCGATGCTAGGCGATTCGCTCGTCGCTGGCTTGACAGCGCCAGGAGGGGAATATAGGCTCTTTGCGTATTGGAATAAAGGAGTGGGTCATGAAGATAAGCGCTGTGAAATTCTTGGTTTTAGAGGATCCGGAAGGCTCGGGGAGTGGGGGGCATGCGATCACCCGGGTGGAGGGCTTGAGAAGGATTCAGTACACGCATGCGGGGCGGGCGGGGGGAGTAGCGCAGCCCTTGCGTCAGAATTTTCTCGAAGTGCATACCGATGCGGGGATCGTCGGGCGCTGCGATACGTCGATGAATGCGTATCAGGCGGATATTGTGCGCTATCATGCGGTCGGGCGAAGTGCCTGGGAGCGAGAGGGGTTGTTTCAGCAGTTTCTGAAAGGGACGCGGTGGGTCTATCAGCCGCCGGGATGGTTCGGGGCCTTCGATAATTGTCTCTGGGATATTTTGGGGCAGGCTTCGGGTTTGCCGATCTATGCGCTGGTGGGACGGGTCAGGGACCGGCTGCCGGTCTATCTGACCGGGGGGGATATGGGTATAGAGGGGTACCTCAAGCACATTGCGACCGGGCGGGAAATGGGGATCGAGACCTATAAGTTTCACAGCTACAAGGGGGGGAAGGCGGATATTCCGATCTACGAGGAGGTGCGGCAGGCCGTCGGGCCGGAGTACGGGCTGATTACCGATCCGGTCTGTTCGTACGACTTGCGAGAGGCGATCGAGGTGGGGCGCGTGTTGGAAGAGTTGGATTTTGTGTGGCTCGAAGAGCCGATGCACGAGCAGAAGATGAATCAATACCAGGCTTTGTGCCGGGAGCTGACGATTCCGGTGTTGGGGACCGAGATGCTGATGCACGATA
Organism: uncultured Gemmatimonadaceae bacterium; assembly: GCA_964520345.1. Classification (GTDB taxonomy): domain Bacteria; phylum Latescibacterota; class UBA2968; order UBA8231; family UBA8231. The sequence goes on from CAZFMY010000036.1 coordinate 45,479, forward strand.
TCGGTCTGACGGCGCAGTGGTTGATACAGGAGGCGACCGATCGGCTGCGCGGCAACGCGCGGCACGGGACGACGCAGGTGCTGAAGCTGGCGCATCTGGCCGAGATGTATGGGACCCATATCGAATTGAACGGGACCGGGGCACTGGACGGATTGGTGCACGCACATCTGGGATGCTGTATAGACAATACGGACTTCTACGAGTTTTTCGGTGCGACGGGAGACTCCTTGCGCAAGACGGGAGAGCGGTGGGGGTTGTTGAATGCGCCCTTGATCGAGGAAGGGCATATCGCGCCACCCGACGGCCCGGGCTGGGGTGCGGAATGGGACGAGGAGCGGTTTCGCTCGTTAGTGGTGGAGGAGTTGTGATCGATCATCGCGAAACAATTGCTATCGGCGCCGCGTCAGCGGTGCCGCGCTTCGGGCTGGGCTGTGCGCATATCGCCAAGAAGAATGGGGAAGACGGTGCGGTGACGATCGTGCGGCAAGCGCTGGATCGGGGAGTTGGCTTTTTCGATACCGCGCCGCTTTATGGCCAGGGGGTGTCCGAGCGCTGTGTGGGGCGTGCGCTGGCGGGAGTCCGGCGCGAATCTTTCGTGCTTTCCACCAAGGTCGGTCGCCTGATCCGCGACGGTCGAGCGGTCTTCGACTTCACGGCCGATGGCATCCGGCGCAGCCTCGACGAAAGCCTGGAACGCCTTCAGCTCGATCGGATCGACATCGCTCTGGTCCACGATCCACACGAATATTACCAGCAGGTTCTCGACGAGAGTGTGCCGGTACTCGAAAAGTGGCGCGACCAGGGCACGGTCAAGGCAATCGGCGTGGGTATCAGCCACAACTCGATGCTGATGGATTTCGCCCGCAACGCTTCGTTCGACTGCTTTCTGCTGCCCAGCGAGTACACGCTGCTCCAGCAGCCGGGTCGGGCCCTGGTTGATCTCTGTGCGCAAAAGGGGATTACCATTATCGGGGCCGGTATCTATAATACCGGAATTCTCGCCAGCGACCTAGGGGTCGATGCCAAGTTTTCTTATCGCAATGCTCCGTCGGAGATTCTCGAGCGGGCCAAGAAGCTGAGAGCGATTTGCCAGCGTCATGGCACGGCATTGAGTGCTGCCGCAATCCAATTCCCCTTTGCCCATCCGGCGGTAGGAACAATGGTTGTCGGAGCGGATGAACTGGGCCAGATCGATGCCAATCTGGCCGGATTGAGGGAGGATATTCCCACCGGTTTGTGGGCCGATCTGAAAGATGCGGACCTCTTGGACCCCACCATCCCGACGCCATAGCATTTTCGAGAGGAGTGGCGGGTGAAGATTACTAAGGTAAAAACCTTTCTGGTCGATGGCGTTTTCCGCCCCTGGACTTTCGTGAAAATAGAAACCGATCAGCCCGGCCTCGTTGGCTGGGGCGACTGCACCGACTGGGGTGCTGCTGGACCTATTGCCACCACTGTCGAGCGCTACGCCGAATGGGTGGTCGGTCGCGATCCGATGCAGGTCGAGGCGATATGGTGGGATCTGGCCGCTTCGTCGGTGCGCCATACCGGCGGTATTGCCTGGAAGGCCATGGCGGGTATCGATTCGGCGCTCTGGGATATTCGCGGCAAGGTGCTGGGGGCACCGGTCTGGCAATTGCTCGGCGGCAAGGTCCGCGATCGCCTGCGCCTCTATTGGTCGCACTGCGGTTCGATGCGCTCGCGGCACGCCGCTGAACTGGGTACGCCCGAGGTCCGGACTCTCGAAGATCTGCGCGCGCTGGCCGGTGAAGTGAAGGCGCAGGGCTATACCGCGATCAAGACCAATATCATGGATCTCGACGACTTGCCCGGTGGCGGCCTGCCCAACTGGCGCAACCATGCGGTCGGCGATTGCCCGCCGCAGATATTGCGCCGCGCCGAGGCGATTGTCGCGACCTTCCGCGAGGCGCTGGGGCCCGATATCGGCATTGCGCTGGACGTGGCTTTCACCTTCAAGCTCGGCGGGGCGATCAAGCTGGCTCGTGCGCTGGAGCCCTACGATCTGATGTGGCTGGAAACCGAGACCCTCGACGCCGAGGCGCTGCGGATGATCCGCGACTCGACCTCTACCCCCATCTGCACTGGTGAAAGCCTCTTCGGCACCCACCAGTACAAGCCGTTTCTGGAGCTCCACGCCCAGGACATCGTCATGCCCGACCTGGCGTGGAACGGAATCACCATGGGCAAGAAATTGGCCGACTACGCTCATGCCTACGATGTGCTTTTCGCGCCGCACAACTGTCACAGCCCGATAAATACCTTGGTCTCGGCCAGTGTCTGCGCGACGGTACCCAACTTCTATATACAGGAATTCGATGTCGACGACGCGCCGTGGCGTGACGAGATCACGACCCACCCGCTGGAAATCGAGAACGGGCATTTGCTGCTGAGCGATCGTCCCGGTCTGGGTGCGGATCTGGTCGAGGAAGAATTGGCCCGGCATCCGGCGAAGGATGCCTATCCCTACAGGTGAGTGAAGCGTGGCAACCCGGTGATTTCGGAGGAGGGTATCGCGGGGCGATTTTTGCAGGGGACAATTCGGCGGAGTGCTGCCCGGACCTGGGGTAATCCGTACAAGCATATATTTATCTGACCAGGAGTAACGCTTGATGGCTTTGAATTGGCTGGATTACTGTGCGAGCGAAGAGCAGCTTCGGCATTTCGATCGCGAGGGATACCTGGTGGTCGAGGATTCCCTTTCAGCGGAGATGGTGAGCAAGTTGACGGCCGTGGTGGATCGGATCAACGCAGAGGAAGAGGTCAAACAGGGGTTGGAGCCGGGGGCGATGATGATCAAGTTCCGCAGCGTCGTCGAGGATGATTTGTTTTTGGAACTACTCGACAACGAAAAGACTTTCCCACTTCTTTGGGATATCCTGGGATGGAATATCCAGCTCTATATCTCGCATTTGATCGTCTATCCGCCCGAATCCCGGGATGCAGAGCGGAAGACCAAGGGTGCCGGGTGGCATCAGGATGGGGGTCGGCCGGTAGAAGAGATCGAACGGCCCGCGCCCCGGCTTTCACTCAAGATCAGCTATTGGCTCAGCGATACTACGGTTCCCGATTGCGGCGCGATGCGCATTCTGCCGGGGAGCCACAAGCTGGTGGAAAAGCCGTTCCAGCGAGATCCGGATCAAGATCCGGACGGCGCGATCGAGGTGCGGGTCAAACCGGGGACCGCGGTCTTATTCGACCGGCGCTTGTGGCATTCGCGGGGCTATAATTATTCGCAGCAGACGCGGAAGGTATTGTTTTTCGGCTATAGTTATCGGTGGTTGCGAGGACTGGACTACAACACCATGCCCGAGGAGATCCTGGCCAAATGCGATCCGATCCGGCGGCAGTTGTTGGGTGATGGAGTGGATATCAAGGGATGGTGGCAGCCGACGGAGGCCGATGTGCCGCTCAAGGGGTGGATTCGGGAGCATCGGGGCGAAGAGTTCCTGCGCGATATTTCTGCCCGCTACAAAGTATAGCCATTCGGGCTGAGAGCACGGATCGATAATTGTGTTTTCAAGGTACATTTATGGATGATTTTTCCGAGATCAAGGCGCTGACCTTCGATGTATTCGGCACGGTCGTGGACTGGCGTGGCTCGATCATCGACGAAGGCGAAGCGTGGGGAAAGCGGATGGGAATTGCGATCGACTGGGCGGCGTTTGCCGATGCGTGGAGAGGGGGCTACGAGCCGGCCATGGCGCGGGTTAACGGGGGCGAATTGCCGTGGACCAATATCGACGGGTTGCACCGGATGATCCTGGATGAAATCGTCGACTCTTTTGGGATCGCGCTGGATGATAAGGAGCGGGGGGAGTGGAACCGGGTCTGGCATCGGTTGCGGCCGTGGGCAGACAGCATAGCGGGTATTGAGCGGATGCGGCGGCATTTTGTGGTTGCGAGTCTCTCCAATGGCAATATGGCGCTGCTGGTCAATATGGCCAGGCACGCGGGCTTTGCCTGGGACTGCGTGTTGTCGGCAGAGTTATTCCGGCGCTACAAAACCGATCGTGCGGTGTACGAGGGTGCTGCGAGCTTGCTGGGTTTGCAGCCCGAGCAGGTGATGATGGTGGCGGCGCACAACCACGATTTGGCTGGGGCGCGACGGGCGGGGATGCGCACGGCTTTTGTATTGCGGGCAGAGGAGTACGGGCCGCAACAAAGCGAGGATCTGGCGGCGGAGGCCTGGGTGGATCTGGCGGTTGCAGATTTCGCTGAGCTGGCCGATCGCCTGGGGTGTTGACCGGTAGTTGGTCTAAGCCGCGACTCGGATCCTCTCCGCGGTCTGTGCGTTCGCCCTAATGACCATCTATGCCGGCGATGAGTGCTCTCAACTTCTCAAATTGGATTCTCATCGCGTCTTGCGGGGTACCGTTTTCAACTTCGAAGTGGGTATAGACGGCCAGAATGGCTTCGGACTCTGTAGCGCGCAGGTTGCGGAGGATCGTAGGGTAGTCCACGTCGCCGTCTCCCAATGGGCAATAATCGATGTTTTTGTTCTGGCGGTTGATTCCATCGGCATCGATGGGTCTGATGCGCAGATCTTTCAGATGGAGCGAGTGCAGGTAAGAGCGGATGTGTTGAAATCCGGCTATCGCAGAGTCGAATTCGCCAATCGTTAGATTATCTGCAGGTCCCCACATGAATTTCATTCGTCTCGAATTCAGGCGTTCGGCGAGGAGGCGGAAATTCGCGGTCGAAGCAGCATAGTCCCACGGCAAATTTCCGATTACCAGATCGACGTCGTACTGCTCGGCGTGTTCGAGCGCAATCGAAAATATATTGACCAGTTTTTGCCAGTCTATTTCAGCAATGACCCCGCCGCGCGTCAACCACCTCATCGGCCACGTAGACCAGTTGCCGGGCCAGAGAAAGCTGTGGGCGAGCACGGCGTCGACTCCCAGATAGGACGCTGCTCGGATTGCGTCGATCAGGCGGTTCATATCCCGAGCCAATCCCGGATGGCTCAGTGGACGCTCCAAGTCGATCTCGGATAGGTACAGTTTCGAGAATACGTCGTTGCCCAGCAGAAAGAGCTCAATGCCGTGCTCTTCGCTCAGCTCTCCAATGGCATCGAGCCCGCCCTTTCCCACTTCGCTGAGCGCGAAATCGAGATCGACCCATCCGAATTTCGCGCCCAGTTCGCGACCCAGGGCCACTGCATCGCGGAAGGGCGGGCCGAATTGCAGGCAAAGACCAATATTGAACTCGTATGGTTGTTTGTTTTTTTCAGTCATGTAGTGTTCTGGATATTGTGGCGCAGCAACCGACTAATACTGCACGGTATTTTTTGAAGATTCGATTCTCTGTTTAATCGGGTTCCAAACGCGATCGTAGGGTACTGCCAAATCTAGCCCGACACAAACCTGCAATTGAACGAGGTTGGTTTCCGACGTATTCTTAGTCGGTATCGGTATGGTTTTCTGCAAACCGTCTTCTGGAGATCCACCGTGATTATTAGAGGCAACCAGTGGCAAGAGGCCAACTCAGCGTATCATCTGTTATAGCCCAGGGGATTACCGATGAGTAAAAAGCCCAATATCCTCTTCATTATGCCTGATCAGATGCGCCACGATTTTCTCGGTTGCTATGGGGCACCTCACCTGCAGACCCCCAATATCGATCGGATCGGCGCCGAGGGACTCCGCTACGATCGCGCCTATTCGCTGCACCCGGTCTGCGTACCGGCGCGCGGTGCGCTCTTGACCGGACTCAATGCCATGCGAACCGGGATCCTCAGCAATGGCAATCATCTACGCCCCGATCACGTTGAGTGCGGTATGCCGACCTGGCCGCAGGTATTGGCCGCAAACGGCTATCTGTGCTCCGCGATCGGCAAAATGCACTTCTACCCCTGGGACGCGAGTTTTGGTTTTGAGCACCGCATCATCTGCGAGGACAAGGTCTGGATCAATATACAGGACGACTACTATCACTACCTGGCCGAACGAGGTCATCGCAAATACATGGGCAAGGAGCATCAGGGTTACGATGAAAATCGCGGTGCCTGTGTCAGTCTGCTGCCCTGGGATTGCTACTGGGACTACTTTGTCGGCGAAGCGGCTGCCGAGTTTATCCGCACGTACGACGACGAGCGGCCCTTTGCCTGCATGGTCGGCTTCCCGGGTCCGCACGATCCCTACGATCCCACTGCCGAATTTCTCGACGAGGTCGATCTCGACGCGATTCCGGCTCCAGCTCCCGGGCAGGCCATAGATCGGAGTACGGCCGATCCGCCGCGCAGGCGCCCCGGTGTACCGATCTGGACGCCCGAGACCGAAGGGCCCTACACCGAAGCGCAAAAGCGCAAGGTGCGCCACCATTACTCGGCCCAGATCGCCCAGATCGACCGCAAGGTCGGCGATATTCTCACCGCACTCGAAGAGCGCGATCTGCTCGACGAAACCCTGATCATTTTCAGCTCCGACCACGGAGAGATGGCGGGTGATCACGGGATCAATGGCAAGGGCAATTTCTACGAGGGAAGCGCGCATGTGCCGATGCTGGTGCGCCAGCCCGGCGGACCCCGCGGCGAGGTGCGCCAGGATCTGGTGGCGCTCACCGATATTACGGCTACCGTGCTGGCCGCGGCGGGATTAGCAGTGCCCGATCATATGGATTCCCGGCCTCTGCCGGGGCTGGGCTTCAGCGGCGAATCCACGCACCAGTGGCTCTTCGGCTGTCTGCAGAATGGCTGGATGGCCTTCGATGGGCGCTACAAACTGGTAAAATACGCCAATGGAGCGGACGGACTCTTCGATCTGAGTACCGATCCATGCGAGAAGCACAACCTTGCGGCGTCCGATTCCAGCTTCGAGCAGTATCGCCACCTGGATCGTCTATTGTGGCGCGAGGCGATGGCCTCGACTCAGTCCGCCCATCGCTACAATCAGGTCTTCGCGCCCGCGGAGCGAGCGCTCTGGGCGGACGAGGAATTCGGTCGCCCGGGCTGGGAGCGCCCATATCCCGGCAAGATGGGTCCGAATCGATGAGGTGAACGATTCCACCTCGATTGCGGTCTCTTGTATGCGGCGATACCGCCCGAGGAAGAATAGTGGGTTTTCAAACAGAGTAGAGAAAACGACGAGCGGGAACTTTTCTAAGCGAAAGGAAGCGATGCACAATGAGCGAGGCCTATGTGGTGGACAAAAATCTGGGTCAGAAGCTGCACTTGGAGGAAGGCGACTTGCCGCAGCACAACGCCGACGGCGAGCCGGTAGTCGAACTGACCCAGGAGCAGAAGTACCTTTTTGATACCCGTGGCTGGTTGCTGGTGCCCGGAGTTTTGGACGAAGGTGAGGTCAGTGCAATGCGCGCGCGCGCATTGCAGGTGCACGGAGATCCGGACTCGCTGCCCGAGTTCGAGCGCAATTACGTCTCCGGTCCGCTGGAGAAGTTGACCGATCACCCGGTGGTGGTGGGATTTCTCAACGAGTTTCTAGCCTTTCCGGGCCTTTCGAGTGCGCAGTGCTACGGTTTTCGCATGGAGAGCAGTGGATTGCGCAATCCGGCGGCCGAGCCGGGGCGAGAGGGAGTCTTCGGTCCTCATAACGGCAGTGGTTTTTTTCGCTTTGCTGTCGATTCGCACCACTACCAGTGCATTCCGGGCAAATCGTTCAGCGGATTGACACGAGTGGTTTGGGAGTTGGCGCCGGTCAAGAAAGGGCAGGGCGGCACCCTGCTGGCCACCGGCAGCCACAAGGCGGCGTATAGCGCACCGGAGTCGATACAGGATCCCGACTCCGAAGTGTGGGACACTTACGAATGTCCAGCAGGATCAGTGCTCTTTTTCACCGAGGCTCTGGCGCACAGTACGGCGCGCTGGACCAACGCAGAAAACGAGCGGGTGGGGATCTTCAATCTCTACAACAGCGTTGGTTCGCGCTGGGGGTCGTGGGAACCGCCGGAGGAGCTGGTGGCGCAGATGCCCTCTTTGCGACAGACTCTTTTCCGCGGGACCTACTGTGCCAATAATGTGTCGGGCTTCCAGTACGGGGGGCAAAACCAGCGCGACCGACCCGCGGTCTGACGAAGCGTCGAGAAGCGACCAGAGTCCACCGGTGGTCGCGGTATGAATTTATCTGCATCTTATATTGCGCTGTTCGGAGAGACAGAACGGCGCAATACAAGAGCCTTTCAACGATAGAGTGGGCAACGGATGTTTATCCAGGACCAGATTGCAATCGGCGACCTCGGCGACGAGGTGTTGAGTTTTTTCAGTGCTCTCGGGGTGGACTCGATTCACCTAGAGTTGCGCGGCGGACCAGGGGTCGGCGGCCGGAAGGGCGGCACGGGCTCGGCCAATACGGCGCTGGCACAGGATTTGAAGGCGGGTAAAGACTGTACCGAGGTCTTCGCAGCGGCGCGAGAAAAGATCGAAGCGCACGGGATGAGGCTGAATAATATCTTTATGCCCGCCTGGGAAGAAATCACCCTGGCCGAAGAGAGCATGGACGAGAAGATCGGCCACTGGTGCGCGATGCTGGAGAGTTTAGGTCGGGCCGGAATTCCGCAGCTGGGTTGGAATTTCAAGCCGATGGGCAATTTCCGCACGCCCCCGGATACCGGTCGCGGCGGCGTGCAGTACAGCACGTTCGACTACGCTTATTTCGACCGCAATCGCCCCGAACCGCACGACCCACCGGTGGACGAGACACAGATGTGGGCGCGGATGGAAAAATTTCTGCGTGCAGTGATCCCGGCGGCGGAAAAAGCCGGGGTACAGATGGCGTTACACCCCGACGATCCGCCGATTCCCGAGCCGCTTGGGGGCGTCGCCCAGATATGTTCGACGCTGGATCAGTTCAGGAAGACCTTCTTCGAGATTGCGCCCAGCGCCCACAATCAGATGCTCTTCTGCCAGGGGTGCATGACCGAGCTGCTGGGCCCGGAAAAAATCTACGACGCGATAGCCGAAATGGCCTCGCAGGGCAAAATCGCCTGGGTACATTTTCGCAATCTGCGCGGACACTTGCCGCGGTTCACCGAGGTTTTTATGGACGAGGGAGAGGTGGATATGCGGCGGGCTATGGAGGTCTACAGAGACCATGGTTTTGCTGGTCCTTATATGATGGATCACACGCCTTCGTTTGCGCACGGCTACGACTCGTTCCACGGCAAGGCGTATGCGATTGGCTATATCCGGGCCCTGATTCAGACGGTCTATGGCTGAGTGCAGTTGATGCGGTAGTGAGGTCCGAGTAGTGGTTGGGTGTGCTGTGCTGCTCAAAAGATAGATCTCTACGGGCGGATTTTCGTTGCTGTGTTTCCTGTTCGATTGAGTAGAAACTCCTATTCCGGGAAGCTGTTTTGCGCGCTTTCGGGAGCGGTAGTGTCTTATGCGTGGAGAGGAGTGCAATGACGACGGTACTGAGTAAAGAGGATCGAATTTTTTGGGAAGAGAATGGGTACGTGGTGGTGCACAATGCCGTTCCGCAGAACAATCTGGATGCGATGGTAGCGGCGATATGGGAATTCCTGCAAATGGATCCGAACGACGAGGAGCAGTGGTACAAGTACAAACCCTACACCAGAGACGATCGCTGCTCGCCGATTTCGGCGGGGGGGATGGTCGAAATCTATCAGCATCAGGCGTTGTGGGACAATCGGCAATTTCCGCGAATGCACCAGGCTTTCTCCGAGATCTGGGGCGACGAGAAGTTGTGGGTCTCCATAGACCGGGCCAATATGAAACCGCCGGCGCGGCCGGACAAGCCGGATTGGTGCAACGAAGGGATGATCCACTGGGATCTGGATACCTCTCAGAGGCCGATTCCCTTTGGAGTGCAGGGCGTATTGTATTTGACCGACACAGCGGAAAACCAGGGCGGGTTCCAATGCGTTCCAGGCTTTCACCGAATTTTTGAGGAGTGGGTCGAGACGCAACCGGAGGATCGCGATCCCCGGCGGCCCGATCTAAAGGGCCTGGACGTGGAGTCGATCGCGGGCAGTGCCGGGGATCTTTTGATCTGGCATCGGCTGCTGGCGCACGGCAATGGACACAATCGTTCGGATCGACCGCGGTTGGCTCAATATATCACCATGTCGCCGGCGCCCGCCGAGGGTGGGGCAGGGCGCGAGGAGCGTATCAGGTGCTGGCAGGAGCGGTGTTCCTCGCCCAATTGGCCCGGTGATGCGCGCGGTTGGGAACATACTAATCAGCAGCCTGCGGTCTTGACCGAGTTGGGTCGCAAGCTGCTGGGCGTGGATTCGTGGAATTGAGGCAATGAAAATTACCGATGTGAAAGTCACGCCTTCGTTTGGGCCGGATACGCGTCACTGGTGCTTGATGAAGGTTTTCACCGACGAGGGCATTGTGGGGTTGGGCGAGACTTTTCCGGATGTGCCGGTCGGGCGGCTGAAGAATTTGCTGGTCGGCAAAGACCCGACCAAGATCAATCAACTGCACTACGATCATCTGTGGCAGATGAAGGGCCAGGGCGCGGGGATCGAGATCGCGCTGTGGGATATTCGCGGCAAGCAATTGGGCGAGCCGATGCACGCGCTATTGGGCGGTAAGCTGCGTGACCGGGTGCGGATGTATTGCGATTGCCATTCAGGGGCGCACTGGACGCAGGAGGATTATAATCGGCGCTGGGAAGAGGTGCGGCAGAGTGGCGAGCTGGACCCGGTCTACGAGCCGGAGGCCTATTTCGCGATGGCTAAAGAAGTGGTGGCCGAGGGGTACACGGCGGTGAAGTTCGATCTCGATGTGCCCAATCCGTGGAAGCTGGACAAGT
>CAZFMY010000037.1:0-55817 GCA_964520345.1 uncultured Gemmatimonadaceae bacterium
AGACCATCTCCTCTAGTTTCGATATTGAGGATATTCTAGCATCGCTGATCGAGCTATCCGGTCGTTTTATCGAATCCGAGAGTTGTGGTGTCTTCTCCCTTGATGAGAGGCGCGAGCGTCTGACGGCTTTGACATTGCGTGGTGCCCCTGGGCTTGTAGAACGACTTGAGGCACAATGGGAAGACGGGATCATTGACTGGGTGTTGCGCGAACGTCGGCCGGTGGTTTTCGAGGATATGGAAGCTCAGCGTGACGTTGCAGACCAGAGTACGGTAGTAGTACCTCTGATCGTTCGCGGTGAGCATATCGGGGTTTATGCGCTCCACTGTCCTCGTGCCAAGGATGATTTTACCGCTAGTGAGATCGATCTGCTTTGGGTTCTGGCCAGCCAGGCCGCTATCGCGATAGAGAATAGTCGTCTCTATACCGATCTTGAAGAGACGCATATACAACTCAAGGATTCGCAGCATCAGATCCTGCTTTCAGCTAAATTTGCCGCTATCGGTGAGTTGGCGGGAGGGGTTGCACACGAGGTTAATAATCCCCTGCAGATCATCCTCAGTCGGATACAACTGATGATGTTGCAGAACGAGGACGATACCAAGATCGTGCGCGGACTGGAGCTGGTCGAGCACAACGTCAAACGGATTTCGCACATAATTCGCGCTTTGCTCGGTTTCGCTGGTCACAATGCTCAGGAAACCGAATGGGAAGAGTTCGATGTCGGGCGGGCTCTACGCCAAGCACTGGCGCTTGTCGAACATCGGTTCGATAAGGGACTGATTGAAACGTCTTTAGTCTGTGCGGATGATCTGCCGATGCTCGTCGGTAATATTGGCGAGTTGGAACAGGTTTTCATCAATCTAATGATCAACGCCCAGAATGCGATGGCTGATGGCGGAACCTTTATGATTGAAGTGCAGTGTCAGGGGCAAGAGGTCGAGGTGCGTTTCGCCGATACTGGTCCTGGCATTGCCTCCGAACATTTGGATCGTATTTTCGAGCCCTTTTTCACCACTCGTGTCGATGAAGGTGGCACCGGATTGGGGCTGGCCGTATCCTATAGGATTGTCGAGCAGCACCAGGGTACTCTTACGGTCGAAAGCGAGCTTGGAATCGGAGCTACTTTTATTATTCGCTTGCCGCTGCCGCTCGAGGAAAAGGAAGGCGAATAATGAGCGCGGCTACCTGGCAAATTGTGCTGATTGATGGTCTTTTCCTGTGTTTGGTCGTGGGTATTGGACTTTGGTTCCGGGCTTGGCTTGCGCGCGAGAAGGAGCGACTAGATGGGTGCCTGGGGCTTTTGGAAGCACAGCATGCACGGCTTGAGCGAGTCAGTGGTCGGTTGCAGACAGTTTGCCGGGTCCTCGAACTAATGGGGCAACAAGAGCCTTCAGGTGTAGCGGCTAAGCGTGAAGGGGCGAAGCCGCTGCCGCCATCTCCCGTTGTGCAACAGGAAGAGAGCTTCGAACGGGCCTGGAAGATGCTCCTGGAAGGTGTCGAACCTGGCGAAGTTGCACGACGGCTGGATATCGGGACGGCCGAGGTGGAATTGATGAACCGGATGTTACACTATCGCCGGCAGGGCTAAATGCTGATGAGCTCTTCTAGTGCGGTGAGCAAGGTATCGATCTCTGTATCGGTCCCAATAGAAATGCGTAGACAGTTGCTCAAGCGCGGCGGATCGTCGAAATAGCGCACCAGTATACGGCGCTCTTTAAGTTGTTCATAGAGCGTTGCAGCGGCGTAACCAGCCAGGTCCTCTCCCAGGCGGGCGAGCACGAAGTTGGCCTGTGAATCCCAGACAAAAAACCCCAATTCCGTCAGCCGCTTGCAGAGGCGTTCGCGAGTTCGGCAGATACGAGCGGCATTGCATCGCATCGTATCGATGTCCTCTAACGCAGCCTCAGCTGCGACCAGGCTCAGTCGATTGAGGTTGTAGTGGTCTTTGACTTTCCACATACCTGAGACTATTTCCGCGGCGGCGAAGGCGAAGCCGATGCGCATGCCGGCAAGGGAAAAGGACTTGGACATGGTGCGCAGAACTATGGTATTCGGATATTTGTCGACAAGCGGTATGCAGCCGCCCGCTGAAAAGTCGACGTAGGCTTCATCAACGACGAGCACGCCGTCGATTCGCTGGCAAAGCGCAGCGACTTCGCGATAGGGGATCTGAGTGCCAGAAGGGCCGTTGGGATTGGCTAGAAAGGTGATTCGAGCACCGGGTACGGCCAGATCGTGGGGCAGGGCGAAGTTATCGGGAAAATCGACGGGAACCGCCTCGGCTCCCTGGATCTCAATCAGTGGTTTATAGTACCCATAGGTAGGATTAGGGTAGACGATCTTATCGTCCTCGCCGGCGAAACTGCGGATAATAACGTTGAGCAATTCGTCCGATCCATTACCAACAATGATCTGGTCTGGATTAATGGTGAAGACCTCAGCGAGTTTGCGGCGAAGATCATGGGCATTGGGGTCGGGATAGAGTCGCAGGCGGTCGTCTAGTGCAGAGCGAAGTCGCTCGAGGGCTAGGGGAGAGGGTGGGTAGGGATTTTCGTTGGTGTTGAGCTTGATATACCCTTCCTCTTGGGGTTGCTCTCCGGGTACGTAGCCGCGCATACGAGCGATATTAGGGCGAAAGAGTTCGGACATCGTTCAGGTCTTAACTGATAGGGAATCGGTGCTTGTCGCATGGAAAGTTATTTGCGCTTAGCGATCGAGAATAGCGCAATATAGATCCGTCCATTGTTTGTGTCAATTGAGATTATAGCTGGCAGGGTACTGCTTTGATTGCGATTGGCCGCTGGCAAAACGGGATGTGGATCTGCTACCGCGAGGGGCTGCCGGACTTTATCTCAAGAGACAGGATCCAGGTTGTCGTCTGTGGGTTCGTCAACGCGCCGAACCTCCAATACGCCCTCAGTGCGTTTTACCTCGGTGATGGCTCGGCGCAATTGCCGGATATTAGTGACATCGATCCAGAAGTCCTGTTCGGCGATATCGTCCTCGGTGCGGGTGGCGGAGGAGCGGATATTTGATCCAGCATCGCCGATAGCCTTGGAGATATCCGCAAGGAGGTACTTGCGGTCTTTGCTGCGGGTGCGCAGTCGCACGGTAAATGCAGGTTCGCCCTCCAGATCCCACTGGACCTGGAGCAAGCGGTCGGGCTCTGTGGAAATCGGGCCGATATTCGGGCAGTCGTTCCGGTGTACGGTGACGCCGCGGCCCCGGGTGATAAGGCCGATAATGCCATCTCCGGGGATCGGAGCGCAACACTTGCCGAAACTGATCATTAGGTCGTGCATGCCCTGGATGCGGATCCCTCGACGATCCTGACGCCGGAAGAGCGGGCGCCGCTTGGCCTTTGCCGGCGCGATTTTTCCGATGACTTTTCCAACCGACAGGTTCCCGCTTCCCAGTGCAGCATAGAGGTCTTGGGCATTGCCGAGCTCGAACTCTTCGGCAATTTTGTCGAGGTTCAGCGCTTTGTCGGTGCGGTAGCTCTTCAATTCCCGTTCCAGAATATCCTTGCCCAATTGTTTACTGTGATCGTGTTGTTCTTCCCTGAGCCAGCGGCGGATCGCCTGGCGGGCTTTAGTGGTCTTGACTCGCTCTAACCAGGTGTGGTTGGGTTTTTGATCCGGAGAGGTGACGATTTGTACCGTGTCCCCGCTATCGAGGTCGGTTGCCAGTGGCACGACTTGGCCGTTGACTTTGGCGGCCAGGCAGTGCAGGCCGATATCGGTGTGGATCCCGAAAGCAAAATCGATCGGCGTGGCGCCTTTGGGCAACTGGTGCAGATCGCCCTTTGGAGTGAAGACGAAGATTTCGTCTTGAAAGAGATCGATTTTGAGGTTTTCCATGAATTCGGCCGGGTCGGTGGCCTCCTGCTGCCAGGCGATGACCTGATGCAGCCAGCCTAGATGCTGGTCTAGTGCGTTGGGTATCTTGTCTTCGGATTTGTAGCGCCAGTGGGCGGCGATGCCGATTTCGGCGGTGTGGTGCATTGCTGCCGTGCGGATCTGTACTTCGACGTATTGTCCCTTCGGGCCGATCACCGAGGTGTGCAGCGACTGGTACATGTTGCTCTTGGGGGTCGAGATATAGTCTTTGATTCGCTCGGGAATAGGGGAATAAATGCCGTGGACCAGACCGAGTATATGGTAACACGATCGCACCGAGTCGGTAATTATGCGTATTGCCAGGAGATCGTATATCTCTTCGAAGGGTTTATTCCGTGCCTTCATTTTGCTATAGATGCTGTAAAAGTTCTTGGCACGGCCGGTGAATTCGGCTTCGATTTCGTTTTCTCGCAGTCTTTTCTCTATCGGCGTCTGGAATTCCTCAATATTGGCTTCGCGCTCCCGGCGTTTCATCGCTACTTTGTCGCGCAATTCCTGGTAGATAGCAGGCTCGAGAAACTTGAGGCTGCTATCCTCCAGCTCCCAACGAATTCGAGCCAGCCCAAAGCGGTGAGCCAGTGGGGCATAGACTTCAAGGGTTTCGCGGGCGGTCCGTTCCTGGGATCTTGGATTTAGGTGTTCAAGGGTGCGCATATTGTGCAGGCGATCGACCAACTTGATCAGCATGACCCGGATATCTTTGACCATCGAGAAGAGCATTTTTCGATAGGTCTCAGCCTGGCGCGCCTCGCGACTCTCGTAAGTCAGCCGGTCGATTTTGGTCACCCCATTGATCAGTTCGGCGATTTTGTCACCGAATTGTCCTGCGACATCGGCGTAGGTTGCCGGCGTGTCTTCGATGACGTCGTGAAGCAGCCCGGCAGCGACCG
The DNA here is from genome assembly GCA_964520345.1 of uncultured Gemmatimonadaceae bacterium. Lineage (GTDB taxonomy): Bacteria > Latescibacterota > UBA2968 > UBA8231 > UBA8231. Next base: position 4,793 of record CAZFMY010000037.1, read on the forward strand.
TAGTATGGTCCATCCGCAGTTGGGCTAGGAGCCGTGCGACTTCGACACAATGATGCAGGAACGGACGACCAGACTTACGGGTTTGTCCCTCGTGGCATTGTTTGGCAAAATGGTAGGCACGTGCGATCAGTGCGAAATCGGCTTGGTCGTCACAGGAGGCGACTTCAATAAGCAACATCTGCAGTTGCAGGTGATCACGTGCTTCCTCGAGAACCTCGTCCAGATTGCCGGACTGATGGTTTTGCACCAGTGCCTCGACATCGCTCGACGATGCGTGATTTTCTGGGTGGGTGTTGGAGGGGCCAGGGTGGACGGTTTCGGCCATTACGCTCTCGTTATTTTCTACTCAATATAGAAAAAAAACAGCTAGATACAAACAGAAATCACTAGTGCTCCTCTGGAGGGGCTTCCTCGACTTCATAGATAAATATAGAGTGGCCGATTCGCGCGACTGGCTGATGGGTTTTAAGCCAGGCAAAAAGATCTCTGCCGTGGCCGTACATATCCATATAAACCCCGACTAGGTTGGTGACGCTGATGGCGATGATGCCGGTAGTGGGAATATGGGCAGGTTGTGCTTCGGGATTGGGTAGGAATGCGCTGGGTAGCCACTCGTATTGCAGATCGTAGAGGCGTGGGTCTACAGTTCCAAAGTAGCTGAGTTTAATACGCTCGATATTGCGTTTGTCCACATAGGCTTTGAGCCCCTTCAAATCCTGGCCCCAATCGAGATTCGAATCGACTAAATAGTGGTACCCGTTTTCGGGACCGCCGATTAATTCGTTGAAATAAGCTAGATGATGGGGGTGGTTTCGCACGGTCCCTACCACATACCAGATTGCGAGGGCTGTGATTAGATAGGTTCGCCATGAACGGAGCGCAGCAATGGCGGTGATGCCTATGAGGAGAAAGAGAAAAGGGTAGATGCCGAGCAAGTAACGCAGGCCGATATTTTTGGCATTGCCGAAGGCAAATAAAGCGCCGAGTAATAAAGGGGGCCAGAGCAGGAAGCCCAATTCGAGCAGCGGCATCCGTCGGGCCAGGATCCAGAGGCCCCAGGCCGCCAGGACCAGCGTCGGGAGTGGTGTTTTGATCAAGAGGGCCAGAGGAAAATAGTACCACCACCCCTGAGTAGAAAACTGACCCATTAAATACGCCGTGTGGCCGACGCCGATATCCCAAAGCTGAGAGCGGAATGTCTGTACATAGGGTTCGTAGCGAAAGCCGTAACCGGTCCAGAGGATCAAAAGTGCTACAATGCAGACCGATCCATAGGCGGCGCCGGGACCAATAGGTTTTTCGGTGCCGAAGAGCCGGGCCAGATCACGGCGTTCCTGGGGTTGGCTAAAGAGCCAGAACCATCCCGTAGTAACGAGGAATGCCGGCAGGAGGATCAACGCTGATAGTTTGCTCATTAGCGCTAAGCCCAAGGCCAGACCGGCGATGAGCAGGTTTGTGTAGGATGGGCGCACTAGTAGACGTCGATAGGCCCAGGAAGAACAAAAAAACGTGACGGCTAGGGCGAAATCGGTATTGATCAGCGGCGCGTGGGCTAGCAGGTTGGGGGATAATGCCGCAAAAAGCAGGGCCAGGATCGCACCTGGATAATTCGTTAGTTCTCTGCTCCAACTGTAGAGTGCCAAGAACAGGAAGACGGCCAGTACTAAGGAGGTCGCCCGGGTCCAGAAGAAGAAATGCTCGCCATCGTAGCGGCGATCGAGGAGTATAGCGTTACCGCGCTTTCTATCGGCTGAGCGCAAGAATGCGCTATCGCGGACGAGGTCGCTGCGATAGCGCCAGCGATCCCAGTCGAGTGGATAGGCAAAAGAGGGGAGACTGTGTAAATAAAAAGCTAGCGGTGGGTGCGAACAGGATGCGGGCACATCCCAGCGCCCTGTTTTGAGCAGATAGGCTCCCAGCCCAATATAGCCGACTTCGTCCCAGGTGGGCGACTTGACCCAGGCGGTGTGCAAAAAGAGAGTAGAAAAAACGGCGAATAAAAGGCTCGGGACCAGGGGGGGGATAGTGTTGGACAAATGGTGTGCTATTTGTTGCTTGATTTGACCTCGAGTTCGGATAGATCGAAGTCCGGTTCGGGTACCGGTATGCCCTTGCTTTCAATCTGGTGGCGGACCCGTTTGATGTCTACGCGCAACCTTTCTACGCTATGAGTCAGGCTTTTTTGCTCATTGGCCAGGTTTACGGCCAATTCTTCAAGCCGAACCCCTTCTTCTCGGGCATCGCGCAATGCCATGGTCTTAATGGAGATCTGCTGTTTTACACGAAGTATTTTGCTCGAGCATAAATACTGAATGATCAAAGCAATACAGATACAAACAACCATCGCAATCCACCAAGACATGGCGTTTCCAATCTGCCGATCGGCGGAAAATAAGCACCGATAGTCGGGTTAGCGACTATTCCGTACTCAAGTTTAGGGTGATTTTATAAATCAGCTATTTTTACCAATATATAAATACTTTATAGCGAAAGTCAACGATGCCGACTACGCTGAGTATGGTGTTTCTCGCTTGAAGTATTTGCACCAGATCTTGAGGTTCGCTATATCTTCTATTCTCTTTCCGTTTCTTTTCCGTATTTGAGGTGATTGAAGATGATTTTGTCGATTGTACTCGCCAAGACATATTCTCTCATGTGGCTATTGCGGGGGGGCGAGAGACTAACAGAGTCCAATACGGATTTTGATCGATTCCGGGCAATTAACGGTGGTTGAGTTGGCCAAAGACGCGCTCTGGTCTATTTTGACGCGAGCGGATAAAATGCTTGCGCTGGTACTTGTCTTGACTGTTGCGGGTTTGGTGTTCCACGGGCGCTATGGTGCTGAGATCGGTGGCTTGCTTCTGGTCGAGTCGGTGGGTGCGGATCTGGCGACTCATGCTTTGAAAGACTATGGCATCCTGCGGATTACAGGGCCTCTGGGAGAAAGTCAAATCGAGATCGGCCCCAAGGGCGCGCGAATCGTCTCCGCGCCTTGTATGCACAAACTTTGCATGCGGCGAGGCTGGATAGTACACCAGGGCGCCCAGGCCATCTGTGTGCCCAATGGTCTGGTTTTGCGGATCGCCGGTCTAGCGCCGGTAGATGCGGTACTGCGTTGATGCTTAGACAATCGGGTGATATCGCTCGCCTGGGGCTCCTGGCGAGTGCGGCAATCGTGCTCTTCGTCTTTGAATCGCTGGCGCCCAGGCCTCTGCCATGGATGAAGTTGGGCCTGGGCAACTTGCCGGTACTGGTTTCCCTATTGTGCTTTGGCGGCGGTCCGGCTCTTGCGGTGATTGCAATTAAACTTGTGGTTGGCGGTTTGCTCAGCGGTAGCTTTGCTGGTCCGGCTTTTGTGATTGGTGGTGGGGCCGGTTTGGCAAGTTGGTTGGTCATGGTTGTAGTTCGCCGCATAGGAGGAAGACTCTTCAGCGTCGTGGGGCTGAGTATCTGGGGTGCATTGGCCCACCAACTCGGCCAACTGGTCCTCGCCTATGCATATATCGGCCAATTCGGTCTTTTCGCCCTTTTGCCGCTCTCGTTGTTCAGTGCCTTGCTGAGTGGGGGATTGATTGGTCTCCTGGCCTGGTGGACTCTGGATCAATTGGGAAAGATCGGCTGGTTGGAACGGGCTTAGGGGATAGTTATGGAACCCGCGAATTAGATGGACGGGTAAAGCGTTGCGACAATGCAGATTCTCTTCATGATGCTCATATCAGCTCATTTATTATATGAATGGCAAAAAAGCGAATAGCGGCTCCTCTGAGATCCATTTAGATGCTGAGTCGGCTTTTAGTTTTAAGGCTGTGGCGATTGGTAGTCTCGGGTCACTCTGCATTGCCCTCGGGGCCCCTTATGGCAATATGGTCATCCGCGGGTCCTATATGTCGATCGATTTCAGCACTGCTGGAGCGCTTTTCATTTTCTTTGCGCTGACGGGATTGATCAATGCTTTGCTGACTCGCTTTATCGCCCCGTTAGCTTTGGGGCGGCGCGAACTCATCGTCGTCTACATTATGATGATCGTAGCCTCGGCGATTCCCACTATGGGGCTTAGTGAGTACTTATTGACGATCATCACTGGAGCGCAGTATTTCGCTACTCCGGAAAACGAATGGGGGTCGCTGATTCTGCCTCATCTTCCCGAGTGGATGGTGCCGCAGAGTCCCGAGGCGATCAAATGGTTTTTCGAAGGTGCGCCGAGAGGTATGGGCGTACCCTGGGAAGTCTGGGTCGAGCCGCTTTGCTATTGGACTGTTCTGATCCTCGCCCTCTATTTGATTATGATTTCCTCAATGGTAATCCTGCGTCGCCAGTGGTTGGAGCGCGAGCGATTGATCTATCCTTTGGTGCAGTTGCCTCTGGAGATGGTCCAGGGCAAGAGCAGGGGCGAGGCGCTTTATCCCTTCTTTAAAAACCCGATCATGTGGACTGGTTTTGCCCTGCCGGTCCTGGTTAGCTCTTGCAATGCCCTGCACGCCTATCTCAATTTTATCCCCGCGATCCAACTCGTATCCTCGGTACCGATTTTCCGCAATACCATCGGGTTGATCTTCCGCCTCAGTTTTCCTATGGTGGGGTTCACGTACCTGATTAACCTGGATATCGCCTTCAGTTTGTGGTTCTTTAACACCATTGCCAAATTAATTCGGGGCTCTTTGGGGATTCTGGGGATTGTGAGCAGTGAAAAGTTGGGTATTTACGGCGCACAGGGACAACCGATCCTGGCCCATCAAGGCCAGGGTGCGATGATCGTGCTGGTGATTTTCGGTTTGTGGGTCGGGCGAGAGCATTTGCGCGATGTGCTGCGCAAGGCATTTCGCGGCGACGATCGCGTCGATGACAGCTTTGAGATGCTTTCCTACCGGGCTGCGGTTTTCACCTGGCTAGCTAGTGTGGCGGTGATGACTATCTGGATGTGGCAGTCCGGTTTACCGCTGTGGGTGGCTTTTTTGACTCTGCTTATGGCAATTCTTATCTTCGTTGGTCTGACCCGGATAGTGGTCGAGGGGGGGGTGGCGGCGGCGGTGGGGCCGATGATCGCTTCGTCGGTCATAGTTTCGGCCGTGGGATCTACGGCGATCGGTTCGGCGGGGATGGTGGGCATGGCTTACTCTTATGTGTGGTCGGCCGATATCCGTACTTTCGTTATGGCTTCTTGCGCCCATGGCCTCAGGCTGGGCGAAGAACTGGGCCAGCGCTTGCGCCCGCTCTTTTGGTGTATGTTATTGGCTATCCTCGTCAGTTTGGTCGGATCTGTGGTTATGATTTTGTATTTGGCCTACGAGTACGGGGGCATCAATCTAAACGGGTGGTTTTTTGGTGGTGGAACTCGCGCCCCATTTGATTATATTACCACCAAGCTGAATGTGCCGACCGGATTTAATCTCGATGGTTGGGTGCACACGTGTGTAGGTGGGGGCATTATGGCCCTGCTCGTGCTGGCGCGGCAAACTCTCTTGTGGTGGCCGCTGCATCCGATTGGCTATCCGATTGGTGCGGTATGGTTGATGGACCAACTTTGGTTTAGCATTTTTTTAGCTTGGCTTGTCAAGTTGTTGGTGATGAAATACGGAGGCCCCAGGCTTTTCCGCCGGGCACGCCCTTTCTTTTTGGGCATGATCCTGGGCCAGTTTTCCATCGCGGGAATCTGGCTGATCATCGATTTTTTTACGGGTATGACCGACAATGTGGTGTTCTGGATCTGAGAAAGGTTTTCATATGCCTGCGTTTGTGCTGTCGATCGCGCTGGGGTGGGCCCTGATTGGAGTAGTGCCAGCCGGGGCGACTGTAGACTTTGAGGAGTTAGCGCGCACAGCATCGGTTGAGCAAGTGCGACAGAGCATGGACTACTTTGCCGGTTTGGGTTCCAGGGTTGCTGGTTATCCAGGGGCCGAAGAGGCAGCTCGGCATGTGCAGCAGCGCTTCGGTGAGATCGGTCTCCAGGGGATCACGGTCCACGAGTACGATGTCTCTATTCCAGTAGATAAGGGTGGATTCCTGAAGGTTGCTGTAAATGGGGAGCAAATACAGCTCTACGGTCTCTGGCCGAATCTGGTGAAGACATCGACCCTGCCCGATGGAGGAATCGACGGTCGGTTGATTGATGGGGGGGGCGGTGAGTATGCGGATATGGATGGCTTGGATGTCGAGGGGGCGGTGGTTTTAATGGACTTCAACTCGGGTGATGCCTGGCTCAATGCCGCCTATCTCGGCGCTAAGGCACTTGTTTTTATCGAACCCGATTCCACGGTCTATTTAGAAGCCGAAAAGAAATTTCTTACCATGCCGCTCGATATGCCCCGATTCTGGATCGATCGCCAGGCGGGTGAGCGCTTGCGCAGCCACTTGGCTTTAGCGGGCGAATTAGCGGTTCATCTCGAATATCGCATGGATTGGGAGCGGCGTCCGGCCTGGAATATTCTCGCTACTATTCCCGGTTATGACCCCTTGATGAAAGAAGATGTAATCGTCTTGGAGGGGTACTACGATGCGATGTCGGTGGTACCGGCTTTGGCCCCTGGGGCCGAACAGGCTTCCAGTGTCACGGCGCTGATTGAGTTGGCGCGCTATTTTCAGGCCCATCCGCCGGCGCGGACGGTTGTTTTCCTCGCAACCTCGGCTCATCATTTAGGTCTGCGCGGCGTTGACGATTTTATACAGCGCTATTTGCGCAAGGAAGATCCCTTTATCGACCATATGCTGGTGCGGCGGGTTGTGGAGGCCGCGTTGGCGCGGGATATGATCGATAAAGACGGGGTGCGCTATGCCATTGGCGAGGAGGAGTTTGGTGGTAAGGAGGCCCTGGTACGCAGCGTCGCTGAGGGAGAGGCAGGCTTGGTTGCGCAGATCGCCGACGCCGCTCTTGCCGAAGGGCTGCTTCGCGGCGAAGGCGGTCAGTTGCAACTCGCTGGCGATCGTTTCGAGAATCGCGACCAATTAGTTGAAGAATTGCGCGACGACGAAGATTTGCGGTTGGCCCTGTATAAGGACTGGGTCGATCCGAAAGTCGACTCGATTGCGGTCAAGCTCTTTATCAGCCTCGATCTTTCATCGCAGACCGATGAATTGGGCGTGTGGAACAGCAATACCAGTTTTTACTATAAGCGCTATTTCGCGCCTTTTGGTAAGAACTTCATGTCCTATGCGCGCCAGATCAGCCGCGAGTTAAACTATCAGCGCCGCGACGTATTGGTCAACGGTATCAGCCCCGAGGGGGGGATGAGTTGGCAGACCTTCGTGCCCGGTGAGATATCGGTTAATAGCGAACTGGTGCTGACTACGGGAACTCCGGCCTTGGCCTTTGTCACCGTTAACGACGCGCGCTTTCTCGTCGATACGCCCCTCGATCGGGTCGGGACGGTCAACTACGGGAATCTTGCCAAGCAGATCCGGGTGCTTGCGGGGATGTTCCACATGGCTTTCGAAGATCCGGAGCTCTTTCCCGATTTCAAGATGCGATTACGCGATAATCTGCGCTCGCTACGCGGCCGGACGATGGTCTTTCCTCGCCGCAGTATCATCCCCGATTTGCCGCGGGCGGATGCGGTGGCGGTCGTGCGCAACGGAAAGAAAAAGTCGTACAAGGGCGTGCGCGGCGAATACTACGAAGTGGTCGATGGCAAGGGAGACTTCTACGTCAATCGAGTACGGGTCAACAATATTCAGATCGAGGGCTACTATATAGACCCGATCACCGGTCGGATTTCCTATGCTCCCGATCGGGGCGTCCAGGGCGATGAAGTCTACCCGATGCAGGTCGCGATGGATTGGCGCGACAAAGAGTGGATGGTGATCCTCTTTCCCTGTGTGGCCTACAACTTCTTCGATATTGTCGATCCGCGCTACTTGACCAAGCTATCCAACGTCCAGGTCTTCGACGAAACCAATGGTGCTCCGGTGGAATACGGGTACACCATAGGCGAAGGGCCCTCGGCGCAGAACGAACCCGTCGGAGTGGTGTTTGCGCGGCCGGGCTCGAAGGTCAAGATGGGTTTTGGTGCTGGGATTATGGGATTTCGCTCGCTGCTGCTCAACTCTACCAGTGTAACCGACAAGGAGAAGGCAGAAGGCGAGGGTTTTGAGATCCAGCCTGGTACCTCCTTCGCGCGCACGACTTTTCAGGCCGCACAGGACATGTGGAATCTCGACGAGTCGCGGATTCGGGAACTGAGAAGTTTCGCTATCGAAAATCAGCGTCTAAACAATCTCCACGATCGGGCCAAGTCCGAGCTTGATTTAGCCGAAGCAGCCAAGTCCGAGCTGCGCTGGAGCGATTTCGTGCGTCATACGCGCGCTGCCTTCGGCTTGGAATCGCGCGCTTATCCGGATGTTAGATCGACGCAGGACGATGTGATCCAGGGCATTATATTCTTCATGGCCCTGGTCTTACCCTGTGCTTTTTTCACCGAGCGGCTGCTCTTTACTGCATCGACGATCAAAAACCAGATCCTCGGCTTTGTCGGGGTTTTTCTGGTGATCTGGATCGTGCTCTGGATGGTTCATCCAGCCTTTCAACTCTCCAATCCTTTTGTGATTTTGCTGGCGTTTGTGATTATTGCGCTGGCGGTGCTGGTGATGTCGATCATTTCCGGGCGTTTCAACGAACAGATGAAGAAATTGCGCACTGAGGTGGCGGTTATCCACGATACCGATGTCAGTCGCTCCTCAGCCTCATTGACGGCGTTTCAGCTGGGGATCTCCAACATGAAACGGCGCAAAATGCGCACGGTGCTCACTTTCTCTACGCTTTTGCTCTTGACCTTTACCGTGCTCTCCTTCACCTCGATTAGCACGGGCATGCGTTTCAACCAGATCAGTCGCGATAACGAAGGGCTCTACGAGGGAATTCTGATTCGGAGCAAGGCGTGGAATCCGATGGAGGATTCGGTCCTCGAGTACGCTCGTAGCAATTTCAGTGGGCGTGCCGAAGTGGCGCCGCGGAGTTGGTATAGCAATAAATCCAAGGCGCATATCAAGCTTAAGAACGGCGACAAGGCCCATAACGCTCTCGGCGTACTTGGGCTGAGCCCTGAGGAGACGCATGTCACCGGGTTGGATCGTGCATTGGTTGCTGGTCGCTGGTTCGAACCGGGCGAGGACAAGGTCTGTATTCTGCCGCTTGACATGGTTAAGGAATCGCATCTGGATATAGATCTGGCGGATGTCGGTCAGGCGCAAATCAGAGTTTTTGGCAATCAATTTACCGTCATAGGTGTGATCGATTCCAAGCGGATGAAGGATCTCAAGGATCTTGATGACGAGATCCTGACACCGGCCGATTTCGCGGTTACTGGTGGCCAAGCAGTACAGGAGATCGCAGAGGAGGAGAAACGCGAAAAGCAGGGGTTAGAGGACACCAAGGTCGTGATCAAGCCCTTTGTCCACCTCGAGCCGGCCAATACCTTGATCTTGCCCTATCATACGTTGCGGAATGTAGGCAGCGGCAATCCCTTGCAGTCGGTGGCGGTACGCTTTGCAGATGGCGGTGACGTGCGCGATGAGGTTGAGGAGTTCCTCTCTCGTCTGGCAGTGACGCTTTTTGCCGGGATCAAGGAGCAGGGTGACGAATATATTAAGGTATCGATATACTCTTCGTTAGGGCTGACGACTTTTTCCGGGATGAGCAATTTGTTCATCCCGATGCTGATCGCCTCATTGATTGTGCTCAACACTATGATGGGGAGCGTCTACGAGCGTTTCCGCGAGATTGGTATCTATTCGTCGGTGGGTTTGGCCCCGGGGCATATCTCCTGGCTCTTTCTGGCCGAAAGTTGCGTCTACTCGGTGTTGGGGGTGGTCGCTGGTTACCTCAGCGGTCAGGTGGTTGCCAAGGTGCTTATCGAGTTCGGTCTCCTCGGTGGCTTCACACTCAATTATTCCTCGGTAGCTGCGGTGCTCTCCTGTATGCTGGTTATTGCGGTAGTGATGCTCTCGACCATCTATCCGGCGCGCAAGGCAGCACAGATGGCAGTGCCGGATGTGACCCGGAGGTGGAAATTGCCGCCGCCCGAGGGCGATCAGTGGGACTTCGAGTTTCCCTTTACCGTCAGTGGTCACGAGGTTCTGGGGTTGAGCGTATTTCTGATCGGTTATTTCGATTCGTATAGCGAGGAGTCGATAGGGACTTTCTATACCGATGGAGCTCAACTCGGTCGTGAAGATATGCCTAACGGTGAAGGGTTTCTAATCGATATGAATATCTGGCTGGCTCCCTTCGACCTAGGGGTTAGCCAACATGTCACGGTGCGCGCCATGCCCGAGGATGAACACAATATCTATTCCGTCGGTCTGGGCATAAAACGCCTCAGTGGCGAGGATGCCTCCTGGCGTAGGGTCAACCAGCGTTTTATGAACGTTATTCGCAAACAATTTCTCATCTGGCGCACCATAGATGCGGAGGCAAAGGATAGCTACCGGAAAGAGGGTCTGGAGATTTTGCAGGGCTTGCGCAATGAGGTATCGGCATGAATCTGATACGGGAAGATAAGCGGAGGTAAATAGCGAGTGCTCGGAAGGAAAGACCGAAACCCGAACCAGGAGATCGAAGAATATCGGGATCTGATGCAGGTGCCCGATCAGTTCGAGAATGGCTTTACGATCAAGGCCATACTGGGTGTGTTCTTCGTTGCTTTTATTATGGTTCCGGGCAATATGTATCTGAGCTTGATGATCGGTGGCTCTTTGGGGGCTGCGGCCGAGTGGGTGACGATCATCCTCTTCGCCGAAATCACCAAGCGATCTTTTTCTTCTCTCAAGCGTCAAGAAGTCTACGTATTGTTTTACGTAGCGGCCTCGCTGATTGCCGCAGAGACCGGCGCTTTTGAGGGGTTGCTGTACAACCAGTACTTGGTGCAGTCGCCGGCGGCCAAGCAGTTCGGGATCACCAAGCTGATTCCGACCTGGGTTGCACCGCCACCGGATTCCGAAGCGATAATATCACGGACCTTTCTGCACGCCGATTGGGCGATGCCGATCGTCCTGCTGGTTCTGGGCATGATCATCTCGCGCATCAACTGGTTCACGATGTCCTATGCGCTTTTTCGCCTTAGTTCTGACTACGAGCGGCTGCCCTTTCCCTTCGCACCGGTGAATGCCCAGGGTGCCACTGCTCTGGCTGAGACCACTCAGGGGACGGAGACCTGGCGCTGGAGAGTTTTTTCGGCGGGGGCGATGATCGGCATGGTTTTCGGCACTATTTATGTGGCTCTGCCGGCGATTACCGGGGCGCTGTTGACCGAACCGATTCAACTCATCCCGATTCCCTTTGTCGATTTCACTCCGGTTACCGGCAATTTCATCCCGGCCACACCGCTTGGTTTCACCGCCCATTTGGGCCCGATTTTTGCCGGGCTGGTCGTCCCTTTCTGGGGGGTGATCGGTACCTTCATTGGTGTTGTTATCGCCTCTATTGCCAATCCCATTCTCTATAGCTATACGCCTCCGTGGCGCGAGGAGCCCTATCTGAATCTGTGGAGTCAGGGAATGGGCTCGATCGATACATTCTTCGTCAATAATGTAGATTTCTGGATGAGCTTTGGGATCGGAACCACGATCGCCATTGCGGTCATCGGTGTTTGGCAGGTTATCCAGAGCGTGCGTACGGCTAAAGCCAACGAGGGGCTCGAAGGCGGTGAAAAGCGCTCTTTTGCCACCCCTAAGGGTCGCGGCGATTTTCCCGTTTGGGTTGCGTTGGTTCTTTACGCGCTGGCGACGGCTGGGCTGATTGGAATTGCTGCGTGGCTCTTGCCGGGTATTTCACAGTTCATTGTGTTTTTCCTCTTTTTTGGATTCGTATTCACGCCTTTCCAATCATTCGTCAACGCTCGCCTCGTCGGGATGGTGGGGCAAACGGTGGAAATTCCCTTCGTGCGCGAGGCGACAATTCTTCTCTCGGGCTATCGCGGAGTTGATATCTGGTTCATTCCTTTTCCCCTGGGTAATTATGGCGCCCAGACCCAGAAGTTTCGCGAAATCGAATTGACGGGCACCCAGTTCACCAGTATCATTCGCGCCGAAATATTCATGGTGCCGGTCGTGCTTTTCACCAGTTTTCTCTACGGATCCTATATTTGGAAACTCGCGCCGATTCCCTCGGCCTCTTATCCCTATGCCCAGATGATGTGGCGGCTCAGAGCGTTCCAGCAATGCCTCTTTATCACCGGTACTATGCGTAGTGAATTGTCGGTTGATAACGATAGAGCGTCGTGGGTTCCGGCTAATCTTATTGAGGATGAGTGGTGGTATTGGCGGGCGCGTCTGGTCGACCAGGAATGGTTGGATTCCAGCGGCAAGCGTGGTCAGATTGGACCCTGGATGCCGACCCAGGTATTTTATTCGCACTTCGACCAGGATGCACCCCAGATTGCTGCGGAGCGCTTTCTTCGCGACGAAGAATTGGGTGGTGAGGAGGTTGTCGAAGGACTCCCGGCGATCAAGTCTTTGGGACCTGAGATGGATAGGATCGTCCGCAAACCGCGACCCACACTCAAAGTGATGACGGAACGAGCTGTTCCTACGGGCTGGTCGTTCTATTTTGAAGTCGACACTGATCCTCTCTTTACCAGTTCCTGGATACAGCGCTCCACTGATGTGCCGTGGCTCTTTACGGCGCTCAAAGAAGAGGTCATCGCATTCGGGGCTGCTTTCGGACTACTGAGTTATATACTGCTCTCTATTCTGGGGTTGCCGATCCTGCTGATCTTCGGTTTTGTGCGCTCGCTGACTTCGCTGCCGCATTTCGTTGTCACAGAGATTATCGGTGCGCTGTTGGCCCGCTATTATTTCTGGAACAAATACGGGCGGCAGGAATGGCGGCTCTTCGCCCCGATCCTTGCGGTCGGGTTCTCGTGCGGTATGGCACTGATGGGCATGGCAGCGGTGGGCATCGCATTGATCCAGAAGTCGGTTTCGGTGTTGATCTTCTGATATGGGCGAGTGGGCGAAATTCGCCTGGCAGGGCCTGGAATTAGAAGTGCCCGAAGACTGGAATCTCGGTCGGGTGGACGGCGATTTTTCTAAAGGCTATGCGCGGCTCGACGACGCTGAGATCGTGCGCGCCGAGATCGAGTGGCGGCGACTCAGTGGTCGCGGCGAAGCGTTGCGCCTGACTGAGTTGGTGGATCGCTATCTAGCCAATCTGCAGAAGAAGGCCGATAAAGCCGGCGCTCCTTTTGAGGTCGAACGCCGGGCCCGTTTCCTAAAAAACAAGAAATTTCTCGCCGGCCGCGAATACGAAGTTTTCATCTGGGAAGCCGATTTTCGCGCTTATAATCTGGCGATCGTGCTCGAGGAGGGCCGTGTTGTATTGCTGCGGGTCCTGGCCAAACTCGACGAGTCGATTGAAGAGCGGGCTGAGGCCGTTTTGCGTTCGCTGGTGGACCAGGAGGGGAAGGAAGCGTATTTATGGAGCGTTTACGGGTTGAACTTTGCGGTTCCAGCGGATTTCAAGTTGGAGAGCCATGCGCTTAAGTCGGGGCATATCCAACTCGATTTTGCTCGCGGCAAGGAGGTCCTTAAAGTACATCGGTTGAGTATGGCTCGGATTCTGCTCAAGAATACCCGGGTTGAGGATTGGTACCCGGTTTTCTTTAAGAAGCAATTGCGGGATATGCTGGTCGATATCAGTTCAGATCCAGTATATGAGCACCAGGGAATTGAACTGAAAGGCAGGCCGCGAAGCCGATTGCGGCAGCTTTTGCGCCCGCTGCCCTTTCTCAATCCCAGGCCGCGCCAGTATCTGCATGGGCGGGTGTGGCACGATGCGGACTTGGATAAAATCTCGATCATTGAATATCTCTACCGTAAGAAAGACCTCGCGGGTGACTTAGTCAACAGGGTGGTAGATGGCCATTTTCTCGAAAGACAAGGGACCGAAGTTGAGTCGGGCCGCGATGCTGGCGTCGCGGCCGACCCGCAATGACTCGCTGCGTTGGGAGGAAGGCGATGAAGGCGAGGTCCGCGTTATCGTGGAGCGCCAGGAAACTTGGAAGGTAAAATTACTCTCCAAGGTTTTCTATATCCCCAAGGAACGCAAGATTACCCTCGATGAAGTCGGCACCGAGGTTTGGCAGATGTGCAATGGCCGCAATTCGGTGGGGCAGATGATCGATTTGCTCAGTGAGAAATACCAGCTCAATCGCAAGGAGGCCGAGGTCTCGCTGCTCCAGTACCTGAAGACCTTGGGGCAGAAACGCTTTGTGGGTTTTGTGCTCGAGGGGGAGGAAAAGCCGCCTGATCGCGGCGCGGCCAGCGGCAAGAAATGGGTGAAAAACTAAAAGAGGGACGGGCTGAAAGCCCGTCCCTCTTTTAAGTAAATCCCGTCCCTTACTGCAGCAGGGAAAGCGCCGTTTGCGGTACCACGTTGGACTGAGCCAGCATGGCGGTGGCAGCCTGCGAGAGGATCTGCGCGCGGGTGAATGCGGTCACCTCTGACGCGATGTCCGCGTCGCTGATAGAGGCTTCCGATGCCTGGACATTTTCGATCTCGTTTTCTGTGAATGAGATGGTGAAAGCGAGTCGGTTCATGATCGCGCCGATATCGCCGCGCTGATTGGCTACCGTGTTGATCGCCTCATCAATTGCGGTGATAGAATCTCGCGAAGAACTAATGTCCGATACCGATGAAATGTTCAGGTTGAGTGCATCGCCTGACGCTTGCATATCGCTGATCGATACCTCAATGCGGTTGTTTACACCCGCATCGGGGCCGACCTGGAACGAACCGCCGGTGCCCTCGTCGATCTGGATTTCTTTACCATGCAGATCGCCGTCCACATAGAAAGAAGTCGCGTCGATTACGTCCGGTCCGGCGAGTGTCACCTGTACCCCTAGGCGATCGAAATTGGCAACGACCTGAGTTCCGGTCGCGACCTGTCCGGTATCTACCCCTCCACCCGCATGGCTGTCGAGCAGAGTAGCGATGCGAATTGTTTGAGATACAGTGCCATTGCCCAGGGTGAGTTCGCCATCCGCGGCACCGCCTGCGCCTGGCTCGTCTTCAAAGGTATAGGTACCAGTTGCCGCACCCGATATCTGGACGTTGGTCACGCCGGTATCGCTGCTGTCGACTATCGCACTGCTGGTATCGTCGATTTCGTTCCCGTATCCGGTCAGGAGTACCTGATCGTTATACGTCGTCGACTTGGCTATACGATCGATTTCGTTTTTGATCTGGGTGAATTCGCCCTGTATTGATTCGCGGTTGAGATCGTTGACCGTACTCGAAGAAGACTGTACGGCTAGTTCCCGCATGCGAATCAACATTGCACTGATCTCGTTGAGAGATCCTTCGGCGACTTGCATCAGGTTTGAAGCTTGCTCAGCATTGAGCACGCTCATCTTCAAGCCGCTGATTTCGGCGCGCATACCCTCTCTGATCGAGAGGCCAGCGGCATCGTCTGCGGCCCGATTCACGCGCAGGCCTGAAGACAAGCGTTCCAACCGGAGGTTTAGATCCCGGTTGTTGGCATTGAGTCGTCTGCCTGCGTTTATGGCCGCTATATTGTGGTTGACGCGTAACGGCATTAGAAACCTCCTTGTTTCTTATGCGTCCATCCTTGAACGTTTGTATGTAGTTGTTATTATTTGTTTTTTATCGGTTTATATTCTTCGTTGTCCCTCCTCTGCGGGACTCCTATATTTGGTTGCCTCCTTTGGCTAAAGAGTACCCGCCTAAGAGCCCGGGAAGGCGAAGGAGGGTACTTGGATGGGGCGATCTGCTTGAGGAAAGCAGGTCTTCATCCAATAAGTGGTATGAGTGGTGAAAGCTTTGTAGTATCATTTTGCGGTATCTTATAAAACTAATAAATTTAATGTGGTTTTTTTATAAATCAAATAGTATTACTTGGTAGTCATGCTTCTACTATCGACTGGTTTCGCGAATACCTTTAGAAAAAATCTATCAATTTGGGCGTTGAATCTTGTCGCATCCTCTGAGATTAATGGTTAGCTTCGAATAGCTGTGAAGGATCGCGATGAAAAAAACTGCACTCTATCTTTCTCACTTGTTAAATCCCGCAATGTTGGCCCTCGTGATTTTTGGTCTTCAGGGCTTGCTGAACGATTGGCTGGTCGGGGGGATGGGCATCTGTGCTTTTTCCCTGATGCCCGGGTTGGTGCTATTGATCTTGGTGCGTTTGGGGTATCTCGATCAGGTCTATCCGGAAGATCGCAACAAGCGTGGGATTCTGCTCTTATTAGGAACTCTCTGCTATACTCTGGGGTGGGTAGGACTTTACTGGCTTGGGGCGACGCTCCTGGTTTTGGTCTCCGCCGCGACCTTTGTCGTCAGTACTCTCTTGGTGTGGTGGGTAAATCGCTATTGGAAAATCAGCATTCACGCTGCAGGTGTTGGTGGAGCTGCCTGTATATTGTTGGTGAGTTTTGGTGGAGCTGCCTGGCCTTTCTTATTGAGTCTGCCGAGTATTGCTTGGGCCCGGCTCTATTTACGGGTGCATACGCCGGCTCAGATTGGTGTAGGGGCGGTGCTCGGGGCGGGAAGTGCGGTGTTGCTCTTCATGGGCTTTGACTTATTGTAAGTCTCAACATTATATAGATATATGACTGAAAATTATAAAGGTTTTATAGATCGTATAACCTACCACAACGAGGAAAACGGCTATACCATTGCCCGGTTGGCCGTCGAGGGCGAGCGTGAACGGATCACGGTGGTTGGAGCGATGGCATCCATACAGGAGGGAGAGAACGTCGAAGTAGAGGGTGTATGGGCCAATCATCCCAAGTATGGTAAACAGCTGAAGATAGAAAATTATAAGCCCGTTTATCCCTCGACCGTGGAGGGAATAGAGAAATATCTTGGATCGGGTCTGATAAAGGGTATTGGACCGGTGTCGGCCAAGCGGATTGTGGCGCATTTTGGCAGTGAAACTCTGGACGTGATCGATGCGGACCCCAGTCGATTGGAAGAAGTATCCAAATTGGGTCAGAAACGGGTTGAACTCATTGCCGCGGCCTGGGGTGAACAGAGGCAGATAAAAGATGTAATGGTTTTTTTGCAATCGCATGGGATTACCACTGGTTACGCAGTGAAGATTTTCAAAGAGTACGGGCAGGAGGCCATTCAAAAAGTCCGTACTAATCCCTATCGCCTCGAGCGTGACGTAGCCGGGATCGGTTTCCGGATTGCCGACCGAATCGCCCAGAATCTGGGGCTGGGTCGCGAAGCACCAGAGCGGGTCAAAGCGGGTATTCGCTATTTGCTCGATCAGGCGGCTGATGACGGACATATCTATTTGCCAGCGGTGGAAATGATGGAGCGGGCAAAGGAGATATTGGAAATAAATGCCGAGTTATTACCACCGGCCTTGGAGTCGTTGCGGGCCGACGATGGGGTTGTAACCGAAGATCTGCACTATTATTTGCCGCCGCTTCACCGTGCTGAGGTGGGTGCTGTTTCATCGCTGAAGAGGCTTCTGCGGACACCGGTAGAGGATTTGGTGGCGGAGGTCGAAGAGGAGGACGGGTTGGAGTTGGCTCCGGAGCAAGAGCAGGCGGTGGGGTTGGTTGCAAAAAACAAAGTGATGGTATTGACTGGAGGACCAGGCACCGGTAAGACGACCGTAACGCAGAGGATTCTACGTCTCTTGGAAGCGGGAGATCTCAAGGTCGGATTGGCTTCGCCCACGGGGCGGGCGGCCAAGCGCTTGAGCGAAGCTAGCGGCCGTGAGGCCAAGACTATCCACCGTCTCTTGGAATTTCAACCGGCCGAGCGTCAATTTAAAAAGGGATACGACGACCGTCTCGAAATCGATGCATTGATTGTTGATGAAGCATCGATGATCGATGTGGTGCTGATGAATGCGCTTCTGCGGGCATTGCCCGATCAGGCCAGACTGGTACTGGTCGGCGATGTAGACCAATTACCCTCGGTGGGTCCGGGCAATGTGCTCAGGGATCTCATCGATTCGGGCGAGATGCCGGTAGTGCGGTTGACGAAGATTTTTCGTCAGGCCGAGGAAAGTCAGATCATCCACAATGCCCATCGGATCAATGCCGGCGAAATGCCCTCGATAGATAATGGCACTTCGACCGATTTCTACTTTGTCGAGGAGCCCGATCCTGCTCATGTTGTCGATCTGGTCACGGACCTTTGTGCTACCCGGTTACCCGAGCACGGGGGGTGGGATCCATTCCGCGATATTCAGGTGCTTTCACCGATGTACCGAGGAGATACTGGGGCCACAAATTTGAATCAGCGTTTACAAGGCCGTCTCAATCCGCACGGCCAGTCCTATAACCATCGCGGACTTGAGTTCAGAGTTGGCGACAAGGTTATGCAGATTAAAAACGACTACGACAAAGGTGTTTTCAACGGCGATATGGGTATTATCGAACGACTCGACGCTGAAAAACAGGTGCTTTGGGTTCGTTTTGACTATACTATAGAATACGAGCAAGCCGATCTCGACAAGTTGACTCTGGCTTATGCGATCAGCACCCATCGTTCGCAGGGATCTGAGTTTCCCGTGGTGGTACTGCCACTGACAACCCAGCACTATGTGATGCTGCAGCGCAATTTGCTCTACACCGCGATTACCCGGGCTAAGCAGATGGTTGTCATCGTCGGCACTCAGAAGGCGCTCAGATTCGCGATTGAAAATGACGAAGTAGCCCGACGTTACACTACGCTTAAAGAGCGGTTGCGCGGCGAAGTTGGAGAAGTGCTCGGGGTGGGGGAGTCGACGCTGCCGGAACCCGGGTCAGATGAATCACCGGATGGAGATGGCGAAGTTGCGTCAGGAATGAAAATTTGAAATATTAGGTAGGCTTCAATGGCATTATTCGATCGATTGGTCAGGGAAAAACAGAAAAGAAATACCTATGGTTGTAATTAGAAATTTATTTCTTTGCATGTTGTGTTGTTGTGAAGTTGTTTCGGCGCAGCGACTCGGCTTGGCTAGTGGGCGCGAACCGCGCGGCGTTCAAGTCTATGAGATGGCGATGACGCCTACGCAGCGGAAGTGGCAACAGTCGCAAAGTCAGTACCATCTTTATCGCTGGATAGGGGAAGAGTACCGCAACTTTGCGGAGGAAAATTACGAGCGCTATGTTTCGACGGCGCTTGAGGGTTTTCGTTCCTACGATATATATGGCAACTACTTGACTCGCGGTTTCGAGATCTACAATTGGAGGATGAATAGCCCGCAGGCGGCGGGAACTTCGGTGCGTAAGGCGCCCAAGTTTTCGGGCTGGTTTCGCAACCTTGTCGTCTCATCGATGTCCAAAGGACAGTTCTATTCGGCTCTGACGATTGGCGATGCGCTTAATACTACATTGACCCCGCTGACCTTTCGCAAGCCGGCTTTCAACGGCGTGCAATGGGATTTCGCCTCCGATCGCTTCGAGGCCACTCTTATCGCCTCGCGCCTGGCCTCGCCCGGAACTGTGGTTGCCAGTGAGAACGCGGGTGGGCAAAATCTGAACGACGTGACCAATCTCTATGGTATCCACGCCGCGGCGCATTTGGGTAATTTTTCGCGTCTGGGCTTCACCTATATAAATATCGCCAACTTTTCTGCGGCTCGACGTCTGGGCAACAACTCGCTAAAGGGCGTGCTTACTGAAGATCAGAACGGGGGGTTCGTCGAGACCATCGTACTGCGACTTTCCGACGACTCGCCCGAGGACGACAAAGGGGGTGCCCAGCTTTTTTCCGAGCGAATTTTTCTCAACGGGGTCGAACATCCCGAGATCGTGCCGACGGTGCGCGGTGGTATCCGCCGCGCCGGGCTTCTGGAGGCTAACGGAGCTGAAAGAATCGAACTAACCTACAACATCCTGGCTGATTTTAGCCCCCAATCCGGCGAGGAAATCTCCTCTTTTCAAGAAGTGCGGGAGATCGAATTCGAACTGGTCATCGCCAATGACTACAAGATAGAGGCCACCTCCAATCTGCAGATTAATAGCCAGGACGAACCGGTTTTTCTATTGGTTGAGCGCACCCATGGCAATGTCGGTGATGGTTCTAATATGAATTTTGTCCGCTTCGAATACGGATTGCCCACTGGAAAGGATATTGTTGGGCTTAATTTCGATGTCGAGGACTTTAAGGGATTCAATCTGCGTTCTGAATGGGCGGTCAGTCGTAATTATCGTCGCTTTCCCAACCAGAATTATCGCGATCATAAACTCGCTCAGGAGAGGGGAGTGGCCTATTACGTTACGGCCTCACAGGACGCGTACCCATACTTTGTCTACGGTGAGGTTTACCGTCTTGAGTCCGAGTATTCGACGCGGGCCTTTATCACTGATACGCGCGGTTTTATAGATTACGAGGATCCCGAGCGATATTCGTTCGAAACCATCGATGACAACGATGACCAGGACCGTTTTGCCGACTGGAAACGCCTATGGCATAATGGCGATTTCCTCTTTGGAACCACCCGCTTCGGTACTGGAGGCTTGCCCGATCCTCAGGTCTTTCCCGGCTATGATGAAAACGCGGACTTTATTTCAGATTTTAACCAGAATGATAATTCTGCTCCCGATTTCGCCGAACCCTTTCTCCGTTATCACGTCGATGCGCCCGAGTTTCTATTCGGTGTCGATATGAACAACAACGGTGTTATCGATCGCTTCGAAAATGACGATCTGGCCGACCTGCCCTATCGTCAGGATCGCGATGGCTGGAATGCCTATGGCGGGGTGCACCTGAGTGAAAATCTAAAGTTAACTGTGGGGCGTGCGGGAGTCGGAGAAATAAGCAGTAAGCGCGAAGCCGATCAGACCTATGCTATTGCGACCGGAGACTTTCAATGGCCGAAAGCCGAGATACGTTTTTATCAGTATGCCCGTCTGGTTCGGGACCAGATTCAGGACAATACCATCGCTTGGGTCGATCCGAATGGATTTCGCGAGATAGTTGATCCACTTGAGGCCGAAGACGCCTTCATAAACACCGGTTATCTGACTTTCGACTTCCTCGGGTTCAAAAAATTAAAGATCTACAACAAAGTGAAGTACGATTGGTACAAGCAACGCGGAGATGCAGTTGCTGTGCGAGACGATCGTCTCTTTCTGGGCATTATCAACAAGGCCGACTATCCGATTCCGGTCACGGACAAACTGGCCTTCTGGCCGCGCTGGAAAGCTGTGTTCCGCAAGGTCGATCCGCGTTTGGTCAGTGAGAGTGCAGTCAAAGAATGGTCGCATTACTTCATGTTGACTTCGAAGTATTTCCTTCTACCGACTACCTTCTTCCAATACGGTGTCGAACTGAACCTCTTCAAGAATCTGGAAGAGAAACCCGAAATCGTGCCGCCCGGCTATCTCGACGACTTCACGGGTACAGTTCTGGCGCTGCAACTGACCAACCGCTCTTCCTATCTCGGCTATGCACTGACGATGAATGCCGGTTTTCTCTGGGAGCGACGGTCCTTTGCGGTGGGTGCCGATTCGAATTCGTTGCTCTTTATTCGCGTCTACGCAGGTATGCAGCGCTAAGGCCCTTCACAGTTTCAGCTTTTTGAAGATTCGCTCCGGTATGCTCCGGATAAGAAGCATGATCCAGCGCCAGAAAAACGGGGTGTAGAGCACGTTTTTTTTCTTTTCGTAGGCACGGACTATATCGTCGGCGACTTTGGCTGGTGGAGCGACCAGAAATAGTCCGTCCAGATCTTGGGTCATCGGAGTATCGACAAAGCCGGGCTTGACGGTCAGGACATGTACCGGCGTTGTGGCCAACCGATTGCGCAAACCCTGCAGAAAGAGCGAGAGTCCACCCTTGGCCGCTCCGTAGAGATAGTTGCTCTGGCGGCCGCGGTCCCCGGCCACCGAGGATATCCCGATTAGTCCTCCCTTTTTATCTCGATTTTCGAGGTAATTGGCCAAATGGGCGAGGGCAATGGCCGCGCCCGTAAAGTTGGCGTTGATCGTCTGTGCCATTTCCTCGGTGTCGCGCCGCCCTGATTCCTGGTCTCCCATATAGCCGAAGACCAATACCACGAGGTCGAATTCGCCACACGTTTTATGGACCTGTTGCGGCAAGTGCTCCAGTGACGTGAAATCGAGTGCATCGAAGTCGATCAGGTCTACTTGGCACGAGCGCCTGAGTCGCAAGTCGGCGGCGAAGGGTTCGAGTTCGTTGCTGCGCCGGGCAGCCAGAACAAAGTCGTACCCCTCAAGACGTTCGACAATGGCCTGAGCGATGGCCGATTTAGCCCCCAGGATCAATGCCCTCATGTGATCCCCAGGCGGTCCGATTGACAGGAGCGGAAGCGATGTTCCGGGTCGTAGCGACGTTTGATTTCTTTGAACTTTTCGAGTCGTGGGTACATTGCAGCGAAGTCCTCTTGTTCTAAGATAGCGTCTTTGGCCAGGTATATTCGACCGTTGACCTCGACGATGGTTTTATTCAATTGACGCATGAAAGGCACTATGCTTGAATCGCTGAGTGGAATGTCCAGTGCCAGCGTATAGCCGGCTATGGGGAAAGAGAGCAGGCCTTCGTTTTGGGCGCCGAAGGTCTTTAGCACGGTCAAGAGTGAAGCAATACCTCGTCGGGCGATGCGGGCGAGTAAGTCGGCCATGATGGCCTCGCCATCGGTGAAGGGAACAACGACCTGATACTGCAGAAAGCCTTTGCGGCCGTAAATTCGATTCCAATGTTGGATGGCATCGAGGGGATAGAAATACTTGTCGTAGTGGATGATTGCATCGACCGAGCGTTTTAACTGGCGGTGGTAGAAGAGGGTGTTGAAGGTTTGCATTGACCGGGTATTGAGCGCGAAATTGGGCAGGAAGGGTGCGCTGAGTCGGCCATCGTTGTGGAGGGCAAAGGGATCTCTGGCCTCGATTTCTTCTGCGTCAGCGTGTTTGCCGAGCAGAACTAGACTGCGGCCGAGGTTTTTACCTTTTTTCAAAGAGTCGATCCAGGCGACCGAGTAGGTATACTGGTGCTGAGTTTCGGCGAAGATACGGCAGGTTTCGGCGAAGTTCGCGGATTTGATAGAGCGTTGCTTTACGTAGGCTGAGGAGACCTTTTTCAGGCGCAAAACGGCTGCGTAGACAAAGCCGGTCAGGCCCATCCCACCCAGGGTGGCCCAGAAGAGGTCGGGATGCTGATTGCGCGAACAGCGGATCTGCGAGCCGTCGGCTAAAACCATATCCAGCTCTTCGATAAAAGCGGCGATCGAGCCTTCGCCATGGTGATTTTTGCCGTGAACGTCGGCGGCGATGCAGCCGCCCAGAGTAGGGAATTTGGTCCCCGGGGTCACTGGCAGGAAAAAACCTCGGGGCAGGGCGAAGCGGATGATTTTTTCAAGGGTGGTTCCGGCCTGAGCGCGCAGGAGCCCGCGTTCGGGATCGAAGTCGAGCAGGTGCTTAAGCGGGAGGGTGGAGACCACGCGTTCATAGAGACAGGCATCTCCGTAGGATCGGCAATTGCCCTGGGGCAGGACCGGAGTTGCTGCCGATTCAATAAGATCGCGGGGGGAGTAGGCGCGCTGAATTGCAGCGGCGATAGTCGGGTATAGCCCCCAGCCGGTAGTGGCTGTCTTTTTGGCCAATGGTCGCAATATAGACCGGGTGGTCTTTCTCCTTAAAAAAGGATAGCTAGGAGACCGATTCGAGGCAAGGACTGGAGCTCGACTGCCGGCGTTTCTAATTTTACCAAATTGACGTATGTTCTTTCAGATGCCCATCTCCGAATATTATTTGCTCATTGCGAGTCTCCTGGCCCTGGCTATAGGACCGATTCTGCATCACTTAGCTGGCGCCAAGGGTACGATGCTGGCGGCTCTGGATGGCTTCGTATATGTGACGATGGGCGGTCTGATTTTTTTGCATATCGTTCCCGAGAGCTACGAGCTCGCCGGATGGTGGGCGTTTCTGGCCCTGCTTTTGGGGTTGCTCGGGCCCGGGCTGGTCGAGCATCGTTTGCATGGTTTGGCTTCCAAGGCTCACGCAGCAGCATTAGTGCTAGCCCTGCTCGGTATCGGGTTGCACGCTTTTATCGACGGTTTGGCTCTGGGGCATGGTGAGGGTGGACATCAGCATCAGACCTTGCCTTTGGCTGTTGTACTGCATCGCTTGCCGGTCGGTTTGGCGTTGTGGTTTCTGCTTCGCCCGGCTTATGGGCTGCGTACGGCTCTGGGATTGTTGGCGTTGATCAGCGCTGCGACCCTGGCTGGTTTTGCTCTTGACGAGGTGGTGGGGGGGCTGGCCAATCGCGGCCTGGGGCTTTTTCAGGCGCTGGTTGCCGGATCGCTGCTCCACGTAGTGGTGCATCGATCCTATCCGATTGCTGAAGCGAGTTCGACTCCGGAGGCGGCGCGCCGCCACGCGGGAGTTGGGGCATTGGGGGGGCTGGTCTTTGTTTGGGTATTGACGGCTGCAGAACTCGGTCCGGCGGGGCAGGAAGCGGTTGCGATGTTCTGGAGTCTCGCGCTGGAAAGCGCGCCGGCCTTGCTTTTTGCTTATCTAGGGGTCGGTCTGATATATGCCCTGATGCCGAGCACCTCATTGGCGTGGCTGCGTCGGGGCACTTCGTTTTCGCAAGCGCTGCGTGGGATGGGTTTTGGTTTACCCTTGCCGATTTGTTCCTGTGGTGTGGTACCTGTCTATAGAACGCTCGTTGCCCAGGGGGTCCCGGTTTCGGCAGCGATGAGCTTTTTAGTCGCTACTCCCGAATTGAGTCTGGATGCCGTGCTGATTTCACTGCCGCTACTCGGCAGCACCTTTACCGTGCTGCGGGTCGTTTGCGCCGCTCTGGTCGCACTCTTGGTTGGTTGGGGGATAGGCCGATTGGTGCATTCGCAACGCGCGCAGCAACCCCTAGCAGATCAGCGCGATGGTCACTCTCTGGGCTCGCGGATAGTTGAGGGATTGCGAACTGGATTGGGCTCGGTGGTCGACGATACGGCTCCGTGGATTATCCTGGGTTTGGGTGTGGCGGCGTTGATGGCACCGTTTTTAAAAGTAGCTTGGCTGGCGCAAATACCGGAAGGTCTGGAGGTTGGGATTTTCGCGCTTTTGGGGATCCCGACCTATGTTTGTGCTTCGGGAGCGACACCGCTAGTGGCAGTGCTGATTTTAAAGGGAGTATCTCCGGGTGCGGCGCTGGCATTTCTGCTCACGGGGCCGGCGACTAACCTGACGACTTTTGGTCTCTTGGCGCGTCTGCATGGACTCCGCATGGCGATATATTTTGGGGCGACTATTATGGTGCTTGCAGTGGCGTTGGGATATGGGGTGAATACCATTATGCCCGAGTCTCTGGCTCAGTCGGTAGATCCGACTGCGAATCCCGGATGGTGGAGTCTCGAGGGTGTGGCTCTTCTGCTGCTGGTTGCGCTTTTTCTTCGCTCGTTATTACGCCGGGGGCCGCGGTTATTTGTCGGTGAATTATTCGCTGGTGATAGAGAGGAAGAGGACGGGCACTGCCACGACCACGACCACGAACACGAACACGACCACCGACACGCTCACTAACGTTTCCGAACGGATGGGTCTACACGTGGATTCGATACTCGAACCTCGGGATGTAGAAGCGCTGTTGCGTGCTGAACACGTCGATGTGTTCTCTGTCCTGGGGATACATGTTTTAGCAGAGGGTTTGGTTGTGCGCGCGTTCTTGCCCGATGCTGCAGAGATTCGGGTTGTGGAGCGGGGGGGCGAAGGCGCACTCTACCCGGCGACCAAGACCTATGCGCAAGGGATCTTTGAAGCTCTGATCGCGGATCGGCAGCAGGTCTTTAGCTATGAATTGGAGGTGCTGGACTTCCAGGGTGAGATTTGTCATTTGCGCGATCCGTATTCATTCGGGCCGCAGCTGAAACCCGAAGATCAATCGCTCTTCAGTGCAGGAACACACTACCGCGCTTACGAAGTGTTGGGGGCAGATCTGCGGTGCATCGATGCAGTAGATGGAACGTATTTTGCCGTATGGGCCCCGAGTGCCAGAAGGGTCAGCGTGGTTGGCGATTTTAACCATTGGGATGGTCGGATCCACTGTATGCGCCGCTCGTTGGGGGCGGTGGGGATCTGGGAACTCTTTGTGCCGAATCTGGGCGAAGGTAGCATTTACAAATACGAGGTCCTTGGTCTGGAAGGACAAATCCAGTATAAGAGCGACCCCTTTGCCAAGACGGCAGAAGTTCCTCCGAAGACCGCTTCTGTGGTCTATGGGGCCAATGCATTTTGCTGGGCTGATGAGGAGTGGATGGCATGGCGGAGTACGCGCAATTGGCTGGAAGAGCCAATTGCCATATACGAGATGCACCCCGGATCCTGGCGTCGTAGCGGAGAAACTCCTTTAGACTATAGGGAGTTGGCTCACCAGTTGGTCGCCCATGTTGTGGAACTGGGATTTACCCACATCGAGTTGATGCCCGTCGCCGAACATCCCTTTGATGGTTCGTGGGGGTATCAGGTGACGGGGTATTTCGCTCCGAGTGCGCGCTTTGGTAGTCCTGCAGACTTCGCTTATCTAGTCGATTATTGTCATCGCCACTCTATCGGGGTGATCCTCGACTGGGTGCCAGGACACTTTCCTGTCGATGAGCACGGACTGGCCTGTTTCGATGGGACCAGTCTCTACGAACATCCCGATCCGCGCCAGGGTTGGCATCCGGATTGGAAGACCCTGATTTTCAACTATGGTCGCGAGGAAGTTCGCTCGTTTCTGATTTCCAATGCTCTTTTCTGGCTAGAGTACTACCATATCGATGGTCTACGGGTCGATGCTGTGACCTCTATGATCTACCTGGATTACTCGCGCAAAGAGGGCGAGTGGGTGCCTAATGATCAGGGCGGTCGAGAAAACCTGGACGCGATTGCCTTTCTCAAAGACCTCAACAGTGCCGTATGTGCCGAGTACCCGGGGGTGATGATGATTGCCGAGGAGTCGACTGCTTGGTCCGGAGTTTCAAAACCGGTCAGTGCCGGAGGACTCGGTTTTGAGTTCAAGTGGAATCTGGGTTGGATGAACGACGTACTGCGCTATATGCAGATGGATCCGATATGTCGCCACCGTCACCAATCGCACCTGACCTTTGGGATGACCTACGCCTATCATGAACATTTCGTGCTGCCGTTTTCACATGACGAGGTGGTGCATGGCAAGCGCTCGCTTTTGCATAAGATGCCGGGAGACACCTGGCAAAAGCTGGCCAACCTGCGTCTGCTCTATGGATTTATGTATGGGCATCCGGGTAAGAAGCTGCTTTTCATGGGCGCGGAATTCGCTCAGTGGGAAGAATGGAAACACCAAAGCCAGTTGGACTGGCACCTGCTCGATGACGAGGCGCATTGCGGAATTTTTCGCTGGTTACGGGATCTCAATCGGCTTTACTGCGAACGCGGGGTTTTGCACCGTACCGATACCAGTCCAGATGGTTTCGAGTGGATAGAAATTCCGGATTCCGAAAACAGCGTCATCGCCTTTTTGCGCTGTGTGGAAGGTGAGAAGAGTCTGGTTTTCGTCTGTAATTTTACGCCGCGACCCAGGGAGGGGTACCGGCTTGGCTTACCGGAAGCTGGATCTTACCGCGAAGTTCTCAACAGCGATGCGTCGGTCTATGGGGGTAGTGGTGTGGGTAATGGTGGCCGGGTGGAAGCGGAAGAAGTCGCCTGCCATACCCGGTCGTATTCTTCGCGTTTACGCCTGCCGCCGCTCGGGGTATTGATCCTTGAATCGCTCGGAGCATAAGTGAAGACCATACCTTTAGTTGCGCTTCTATCGGTCCGTGGCCTATATTGACTGTACACGCATGATATAGGAAAGTCAAGAGGAGGTATTCGCTATGCCCTCCGAGGCGGGCAAGTTACTTGTACAGGTGCTGCGCAAGATTCCGATTTTTAAAGGACTGTCGCCTACGCAGACCAAGCGGATTCTCGGGATATGTACTTACAAATCCTATTCGGCGGGCACCGAACTGTGTCTTAGCGATTCACCCAGCGATGAGATGTACATTTTGCTCTCTGGTGGACTCTCGATTCTGACCAACGAGGGTGTTCGCGTGGCGACAATTCTACCGGTGACCACGGTGGGCGAAATGGGGGTGATTACTGGCCAACCGCGCTCGGCGACCGTAGAGGTGAGTAGTCAGAGTAATATCTTCGTGGTCAATAAGCAGGCTTTTGACGACATATTGAGCGAAGACAGCGATATGCGATCCACTGTTTACAGGAATATCATTGATGTTTTGTCGGCAAAGCTGAATAACGACAATGTCCGCATGAGCGCCTATCAAGAGGAAAAAGAACGCTTCGAGATGCGTCTGGCTGCGTCCGAACGCAAACTCGCTGCTCAGTGTCTGCGTACCGAGGCTGCTGTGAATATGGCGTCAAAAATCGGGAATATGACGCCTGAAGAAATCTCGATGCACATTGATGGAGAGGCTCAGGGATTTACTCCGCGGGTGCTGATTGTAGACGATGAGGTCGATTCTCGCCATTTATTCAAAGAGGCATTAGCTTCATTTACTGTGGTTGAGGCCGATGATGGCAAAGAGGCGCTGGAAATGGTGCAGGAGGAGGAGGTAGACCTGGTTATTACCGGTATCGACATGCCCAATATGGATGGGTTTTCATTGTTGGAGGTTTTGCGCAGTCGGTATCCGCAACTCTCTGTATTGGCGTTGTCGAATGAATCTGATCTAGACGAGGTACGGGCCTCGGAATTCGATGGCTTTATCGACAGAGCGGGCGATGTGGAGGAATTGTGCGAGTTGGTGGAGCAGTTTGCAGGACAAAAAGAAGCTAAGGATGTCGGCTGAGACGGTTCGATTTTGCTGAGCGAAATATGGCGACAGTTACGCAAAGAGCGCTTGGCGTTGGTTGGTGGTGGTGTATTGGTGGGGCTGATCTTGGTGGCGCTCCTTGCACCGATCATCGCTCCTCAGGATCCGTTGAAACAAGATCTATATGGGCGATTAGAGCCGCCTTCTATGGGTCATTTGCTGGGCACCGATGACTTTGGTCGCGATATCCTCAGCCGGGTTATCTACGGGGCTCGGATCTCGTTGCGGATCGGGCTGGTTGCGATTTTCCTGGCATTCGCGGGGGGGGTCGTTTTCGGTCTTATCGCCGGCTATCGAGGTGGTTTTGCCGATGCCTTGATCATGCGTATAATGGATCTGATGCTGGCCTTCCCCAGTACGCTGCTGGCCATCGCCATTGTCGCCGTCATCGGCCCCGGGATCGATAATGCCATTCTCGCTGTCAGCATCGTCTTGGTGCCCCAATTCGCGCGCCTGGTGCGCTCCTCAGTACTGACCGTACGCGAGACCACCTATGTTGAAGCTGCACTGGCTCTGGGGGCTACCGAGCCTCGGCTGCTCTTTTTCACTATCCTGCCCAATTGCACTGCCCCGTTGATTGTACAGGCAACCCTCGGTTTAGGTACTGCTATTCTCGATGCGGCAGGGCTGAGCTTTTTGGGGTTGGGTGCCCAGCCGCCGGTGCCTGAATGGGGAGCGATGCTCGCGGGAGGCCGCGAGCTTTTGTTCAAGGCACCCTGGGTAATGACTTTTCCCGGTTTGGCGATATTTATCGTCGTCCTCGGGCTCAATCTCTTTGGGGATGGGTTGAGGGATGCGCTGGATCCGAAGACCACCTGAGGTGGCAAATAACGCCGAAGCCATGAAGAATCTCTCGTACATCTGGTCTCTGCTCTGCGCCTTATTGCTGGGGTTAAATGGTTGTGCTGGCCCATGGGCGTTCAGGCAGCCCGACAGAGCTGCCGAAGAGAGCCGGCGCGAAGCTATGCAGTACTTTGTCAAGGCCAAAGTCTTCGAGGCACAGCGCAACTATCTCGGGGCGATCGTTGCATTGCGGAGTGCTGCGGATCTCGATCCAAGTTCTCCTACTATCTACGCCCAACTTGCCTACAACTACCAGCGGATCGATGATATGCGGATGGCCGCACATTTTGCGGGTAAGGGGCTCGACTTAGATCCCGGGCAGATCCAGTTGCGCCGAATGCTGATCCAGCTTTTGGAACGCAAGGGAGATCATCAGGGGGCAATCGATCAGATCGAAGAATTGTTGCACTACGAAGTAGAAAACTGGCCGCTCTACCGCCATTTGGCCTATCTCTATCTCGAAACAGGCCAGGCCGAGCGGGTTTCTCCGCTCTTCGAACGGATTCTCGCGCGCAAGCAGGTTCCTTCGCAGGTCAAGATCGATATCGCCGCTATCTTCTCACGCATCGGCTACCAGGAAGATGCAGAACGCATATACCGCGGAGTTATTGCGGAGCGCCCCGATGTTGAAGATGCCTGGCTGGGTTTAGCGGAACTCAAGCTTGCGCAGGGCGACCGCAATGAGGCGATGCTGATCTACCGTCGGGCTGCGGGCCAGTTGACCGAGAGCAGCATGATCTTTTACTACCTGGCGCGCTTAGTCGCAACCGAGTACGATTTGGAGGAAATCCTCGATGAAGAAGATGCAGATTTGCTCTATCGGTTGGGATTGGCGCTCTCGGAGGCGGGCAAGCACGACCAGGCGATGCTGGTGTTCGAACATATTGTGGGTATGCAGCCGAAAACGGTCGGAGATTGGCTAGACCTTGCGCGTTACTATCTCTATCTGGAAGATTATGAAGAAACCAATTCGATTCTCGACCAGGCGACAGCGGCGATGCCCGACAGTAGCGAACTCTATCTCTATTGGGGTACGGTATTGGAGAGTCGCGACCGTTTCGACACGGCTATTGAGATTTACCAGCGCGGCTTGCAGCGTTTGCCCAAAAATGGTCAGCTCTATCTCTATTGGGGCATTGCTCTGGAGCAACAGGGTGCCTGGGGAGAGGCGATCGGGGTTTATCGACTGGCGCTCGACTCTGTAGCCGATACAGCGGTTTTGCACATGCGCCAGGGCATCTGTATGGGACAGCTGGGTGCCTGGGGAGAGGCGCTTGTAGAATACGAAAGAGCGACGGCGATTGATCCGTTCTACGCCGAGGCTTTTCTACACTGGGGTATAGCCCTGGAGCGATTAGAGGAATGGGACCAGGCGATCGCGAAGCTGATGCGCTCGGTCGAGCTAGAGCCGGATAAGTCTCATGCGCTTTTTTATCTGGGGTCTTGCTACGAGCAGGCTTCGCGCCATCTGGGCCGAGATGATTACTTCGACCGTGCGGTGGAGACTTTTGAAAACCTACTGCAGATCGACCCCGAAGATCCCTATGCGCTCAACTATCTCGGATACATGTATGCCGACAAGGGTACGCATCTTCAGGAGGCGGTCGAATTGCTGTCTCGGGCAATTGTGCTCGACCCTGAAAACAGTGCTTTCCTCGACAGTATGGGCTGGGCCTATTTTCGTCTGGGAGACTTGGAACAAGCCGAAGAATACCTGCACCGAGCGCTGGCGTTTCTGGGCGAGAATGAGGTGGACGAGCAGGCAGTTATTTTCGAACATGCTGGAGATATCGCCAACGCGCTGGGCAAGGACAAAGAAGCGCGAATGCATTGGCAAAAAGTACTGGAACTCACACCGGAAAATAAGGAGGTTCGGCTCAAGCTGGTGCCCTGAGCCGGATCGCTTATGCTGCATAGAACATCCAGATGGGGTTTCGTACTCTGCGCGCTGATTCTTGCATGTGCACCGCCGCCAGTGATAAGGGAAGGTTGGCGTTCCACAGAAGGGCCCGCGGCTTTACTTGCAACTGGTGTCGAGCCCTTCGCTGAATTAGGTGATTTGACGGCTGAGGCCGAGATTGAGTTGCGGCAAGGAAAGATAAGGGAGCGCGGTACGGCGCTTTTGCAAGTGGTCAATCCGGATCTTTTCCGCGTCGAGGTCCGCGGACTTTTTTTCACGCATATTTTTACGGCTCTACTGGAAGGCGATAGCTTGACGGTTTATGGCCGGGCGGTAGATCCCCCTTTGAAGGGTTCGGCACGAGGCCATCTCCTGGCGGCATTGACTGGATTGGATCTGGGAGAGTACGATTTACGCTATGCATTGCTCGGGCTCGTTGAGCCGGGTACGATCGAAGCCCCAATCGATTATCCGCGTGCCGACCGGGCTGTGGTGCCTCTTAAAGGAGGACGTCGGGCATGGCTGGATTTGCACCGTGGATTCGTGTTGCGTGAAAGTGTCGAATTGATTGGGGGAGACTTGCTACTCCGCGATCTGAAGGAATACCACAAGCAGGCAGAATTGTATCTGCCACGTCGGGTGGAGATCACTCAGGGGGATATATCCCTCGCGTTGAATTATAAAAGCTATGTGTTCAATAATGGGTTGGAGGCTGGGCAGTTGGTTGATGGAGTACCTCCGGTTGTAGTTCGCGTACCTTGAAATTTTCACGGCGCAAGGATCGAAGGCTGCGAGTTCGCCGCTGGTATATTCGAGTCTGCGGGATCCTGGGGCCGTCGAATACCAGGCATTTATAGCGGCTGATTGTCGCGGCAGAACGTTTGACAGTTCCGGGTTCAATGCGTACCAATTAGGGCTATTGAAATTAACTATACCGCAGATGTGTATATACAGGAGAATCTTCGATGGCCAAACTTAAGGTAGGTATGATCGGCGGCGGCGGCCCCGGTGCATTTTTTGGCATGGTTCACAACCGTGCGATTTCGTTAGATGCCAGCCGTGAACTGGTCGCTGGTGCGCTGCGCACCGATCCTAAGACCGCAGTGCGTGCAGCCAAAGACTACGGGATCAAAGGATACCCCAGTTATCAGGCCCTGCTCGACGCAGTCAAGAACGGTGAGCAAGAGCTCGACTATATCACCATTGTGACGCCTAATTTTGCTCACTTCGAGCCGGCCAAGGCTTTTTTACAGGCTGGTATCCCGGTGCTTTGCGAAAAACCGATCACGCTGACGGTGGCAGAGGCTCAAGATTTGGCCCGGATCGTCAGGCGCAAGAAGGTTCCTTTTGTGCTGGCCCATACTTATACTGGTCATCCGATGATGATGCTGGCCAAAGAGATGATAAGGGGCGGCGAAATCGGAGAGGTGCGCAAGGTCGAGTCCTGGTATAACCAGGGCTGGCTGGCTACGGCGCTGGAAGAGTCCGGTCAGCAGCAAGCTTCCTGGCGTACTGATCCCAAGCGCACCGGGATCTCCAACTGCGGGGGCGATATTGGTACTCACGCTTTTGTCGCCGCAACTTGGGTGACCGGTCTCAAGGTCAAGAAACTCTCGGCTCGGCTCAACACTTTCGTCGAAGGCCGGGTGCTTGATGATGACTTCAATACCATTTGCGAATTGGAAAACGGTGGCACCGCGTTGATTACCGCAACGCAAATCGCCATCGGTTACCGCAACGATAATGGATTGCGAGTTTTCGGCACCAAAGGATCGATAGAGTGGCATCAGGAACGAGCTGAAAGTTTGCTGGTGCGCCATGGAGACGGACGCGATATAACCTACTGGACCGGGGTCGAGTTTGATTTGCCAGAGGCGGTTTCGTCTTATCTGCGGGTGCCCTCGGGGCATCACGAAGATTTTTTTCCGGCGTTGGCCAATCTTCATACCACGATTGAGCGTCAGATCCGCAAGAGCCGCGGTGAGAAAGGGGTACCCGAGGCCTTTGCCCACCCGGGTGTCGAGGAAGGGGTAGCGGGAATGAAATTCGTCAAAGCGGCGGTGGAATCTTCGAAGAAGAAGGGAGCATGGACGCGGGTTTGATTCGACGGTCCTTTTAGTAGCTGAGAAGCCGGCTCCTTAGCGAGCCGGCTTTTTTATTTTTTGTCGTAGCGGATACGGGGATCGAGCCAGGCGTAGAGCAGGTCGGCGAGGAGGTTGAAGATTACAAAGACAGTGGCCAGCAGCAGAATCCCGCCTTGGACGGCGCGGAAGTCGCGCGCCTGCACTGCGAGGAAAAGCCAGCGACCGACGCCGGGCCAAGCGAAGATGGTCTCGGTGATAATTGCCCCGCCGAGCAAGTAGCCGAATTCAAGGGCGATGACGGTGAGGGTAGGGATAAACGCGTTTCGTACTGCGTGGCGCAAAACGATCACCCGTTGTGGGAGTCCTTTGGCCCAGGCAGTGCGTATATAATCCTCGCCGAGCACCTCGAGCAGACTAGCACGGGTCATACGGGCGATTACTGCCATGGGAATGGTCCCCAGGGCCAGAGCGGGGAGGAAGAGATGCCAGAGTATATCTCTGAAGGCGATGAAATCGCCCTGAAGGAGGGCATCGAGGGTGTAGAAATAGGTAATTGGTTCGAAGTAGATATGGGTGCTGAGCCGGCCCGAAACCGGGAAGAGTGGGAGGTAGACGGCCAATAAGAGAACCAGTATCAGTGCCAGCCAGAATACCGGCAACGAGATTCCGGCCGTAGCCAGGATCATGCTCATTAGGTCGGCGATTTTCCCCCGGCGCAGAGCGGCCCATAACCCGGCTGAGATGCCCACCGTAATTGCCAGCATCATGCTGGCCAGAGTCAGCTCACAGGTGGCGGGAAAGCGCTGGAAGAGTTCGGTGGTGATTTTTTCATGTGTCCGAATCGAACGGCCAAGGTCTCCGCTGAGAAGGCTGGTGAAGAAGCGGTAGAACTGCACGTGGAAGGGCTGGTCGAGCCCCATTGATTTCCGCAATTCTGCCAGGCTTGCAGCATCGGCGCGCTCGCCGAGCATGACCTGAGCTGGGTCGCCAGGGACTAGATAGAGCATTAGAAAGACCAGTAGCGAGATGCCTGCTAAGGTCGGGATGAGTGAGGCGATGCGCTGGAGGACAAAACGATACATCGATCAGGGGGCAAGGGCGGTGCTGTGAAACCATTTGCTGCCTGTCGGGTGCAGTTTGAAGCCGATTACTTCCCGTTGAAAGGCCATGGTCTGAGTAGCGTGGACCAGGGGTACCCAGGGGGCGTCGCGATGGATTATTTGCTGGGCTTGGGCATAGAGCTTTGTGCGTTCTTGGATCTTGGTAGAGCGACGGGCTTGGACGAGGATCTCATGTAATTCATCGCTGCGGTAGAAAGCGATATTTTGTGCGGGTTTGACGGCAGCGGCTTTGTCCAACAGCACATAGAGAAAATTGTCGGGGTCGCCGTTGTCACCGGTCCAACCCAAAAGTGCCATCGGGTGCTCGCCCTTGGAGACCTTGTCGAGATAGGTGCCCCATTCCCACTGGACGATGCGGGCGACAATTCCGACCTCGGCAAGGTTGGCCTGGATGGCCTGGGCGATCTTGCTCGGTTGGGGCATATAGGGTCGGGGTACAGGCATGGCCCAGAGTTCGGTCGCGAAGCCGTCGGGAAAACCAGCTGCGGATAGGAGTTGGCGGGCCATTGCAGGATCGTAGGCGTACTCCTCGGTTGAATCGTCATAGCCCCAGAGGGTAGGCGGGATTGGATTTTTTGCCGCCATGGCCAGGCCTTGGTAGAAATTGTCGACCAGTGCTTTTTTGTCGATGGCGTGATTGATCGCCCGGCGTACCCGCAGGTCGCCGAAGGGTTTTTTATCCATATTCATCGCCAGGTAGCCGATATTCATACCGGGTTGGGTCAGGAGTTTCAAGTGCGGATTTGCGCGAATCTCCTCGATGTATTCGGGATTCAGGTTGTCGAGACCATGCAGCGTGCCCTGGGCAAGTTCGAGGAAGCGCACCGAGGCTTCCTGAATGGGCTTAAAGATCAAGCGTTCGATTTTGGCTTTGGGGCCCCAGTAATCGTTATTGCGGGCGAGGACAATCCGCTCATCCTTGCGCCATTCGACAAAGCGGAAGGGACCGGTGCCAACCGGGTTTTTGAAGTAGTCGCGGCCGTGTTTTTTGACAGCAGTAGGGGAGACAGCGGCGCAAAAATTCATTGCCAGGTTGGAGAGGAAGGGAGCATTGGGTTCTTTGAGACGGATGACAAAAGTCGAGTCGTCGGGGGCTTCAAGCGCGGCAACGATCTCGTCCATGCCCATGTCTTTCCAGTATTTGTAGGTCCCTTCGACCTTGTGGAAAGGATGGTCAACATAAAACTGTCGACCTAGTGAAAAGAGCATTGCCTGGGCGTTGAAAGGGGTGCCGTCGTGGAAGCGGATATCGGTGTGCAGGTGGAAGATCCAGGTGAGTTGATCGGCGGAGACGTCCCAGGAATGCGCTAACTGTGGTACGATCGCCGTGCTTTCGCTCTCATAGGCTACCAGGGTTTCATAGATATTGTCGCAGACTTTGAACGACTCGCCATCGTTTTCAAGTCCTGGATCGAGGCCTATCGAGTCGGAACCTCGACCGAATACCAGGGTGTTGTTGGTATTTTCCCCACCTCCGCAGGCGGTGAGTAAGACAGCGAGAAGTAGGATGCCCTTGATCATGGATTGAGGCCTTTTAGCAGAGAATTTTCGCGGTCTGCGATTTCGCGTTGCTGTCGGCGAATGACCAGCTCGCGCTCTTCTATTCGCAAGAGACGTAGCCAGTAGCTCATAGTGCGCAGATCCGTATAGGGCGTAAAGGAATGAACGAATCTCAGCCATTTGGCACGGTCAGTGGGTAATTTTTTGCGCAGCGACCCGAGTAGTAAACGGGCATCCTCGGTAAAGATCCAGGCCTCGCGGGCAGTGGATATGTCCCGCAGGTAAAACCGACCGCTCTTCCATGAGGTGCGCTGGGTGTAGAGGGCGATGCGGCGGCCCCAGTAGATGAACTGGTTCTCGAAACTCATCGGATAAACGCCGACGCGGGGGTTGTTATAACGGTTGGGATCGAAGTGGACGATAATATCGTAGACGGCGACGGTGTCAATTATCGGATCGCGCACGACTTCGACCAGAGTAAGGATCTGTGCGAAGGCCTCCTCTTCGATGCCGGCCAGCGCTGCGTGTATTTCAGTGACCTCGGTTTGGAGTTCGGCCTCGCTGAGGCCAGCAACGGATCCCTGAGCAGCACTAACTGCAGGCGAGAGTGCGATGAGCAGGGCGATGAGTTGCCGCAGCAGAGGACGGTCTGAGACCGTGTTGCCCTGGGTCGTCCTCTGCTCGCGCTGCATGCAACTCCTAATCTTCGAATGCCGCGTCGAAGGCGATGTCTGAGGGGGCGAAGTCCACTTCTTTGACGAAAGCCGCCGACTCGGTGGCACCGTGCTCGCGGTCCATGCCGCTGTCCTCCCATTCGATGGAGAGCGGGCCCTGGTAGTTGATCCGATTGAGGGCGCGGATGATCTCTTCGAAATCAATATTGCCCCGCCCCATCGAGCGAAAGTCCCAGTAGCGGCGTCGGTCTCCGAACTCGGTGTGACCACCGAAGACACCCGCCTCAGTCGGCGTAGCCGACCAGCCGACATCTTTCATGTGGACGTGGAAGATGCGGTCGCTGAAGCGGTAGATGAATTCGACGTAGTCGACCCCCTGATAACCAAGATGACTTGGGTCGTAGTTGAAGCCGAAGGCGGGGTGGCCGTCGACGGCCTCGATGGCCCGTTCAGCGGAGGCGATATCGAATGCGATTTCCGTAGGATGGACTTCGAGGGCGAATTTGATGCCTAGTTTTTGATACTGGTTGAGGATCGGCGTCCAGCGTTTGGCGAAATCCTTGTAGCCTTTCTCGATCATATCGGGAGATACCGGTGGGAACGAATAGAGTAGGTGCCAGATCGAGGATCCGGTAAAGCCGTTGACCACATCAACGCCGAGTCGGGCGGCTGCGCGTCCGGTGGCGATCATTTCTTTTGCAGCGCGTTTCCGTACTCCTTCGGGATCGCCGTCGCCGAAAATCCGCGGCGGCAGGATCGCGGCATGACGGCTGTCTATATTGTCGCAAACCGCCTGACCTGCCAGATGGTTGGAGATCGAGAAGAGCTTAAGGCCGTATTGGTCGAGTAGCTGGCGTCGCGCCTTGCAGTAGGCGGCATTGGCCTTGTCGACTTCGAAATGGTCTCCCCAGCAGGCCAGTTCCAGACCGTCGTAGCCGAACTCGACTGCTTTCTGGCACATGGTCTCAATATCGAGGTCGGCCCACTGGCCAGTGAACAAGGTTACGGGTCGCATGATGACGCTCCTTAGTTGAGATCAGTGTTATTCAATGCTCCAGCCAGCATATATACGGCGGTCGGCCCGGGGGTGTCAAGACCTAGTAGCTTAGCGATTTCTCGCGGCGGAGGTCGACGTCGAATATGCGCAGATAGCGGCCTTGGAATTCACCGATGAGTTCCGGGATCGAATCTTCGTCGAGGTCGAGCAGGCCCATGCGCTCGCCGAAGGGGTCGGGTGATTGCCACTCCAGGTCGAAGAAGCGCGCGTCGAATACATAGCCGTCATTGAGTATGATCTCGTCTTCGCCGTCTCCATCGACATCGCCGATGAGGATCTGATGCGCGGTCAGTCCGGTTTGATCACTGCGCCATTGTTCGTACTGGTCGCGCCCGTCGTAGACAATTAAACGACCGTCGCCGCAGAATACCAGTTCCGGCTGTGAATCGTCGTCTATATTGCCGATGGTCAGGCTGGTGATCCGCTCGTATTCATTAGGCGAGTTGCTCCAGAGTGTCGTATAAGACTCGATGTCGAGGTAGTAGACGCGGCCCCGGTCGGTATAGACGACGATTTCGTCGAGCTGGTCGTCGTTGATATCGACCACGAATACACCGCCAATTGCGCCTTCGAGATAGTCGCTGACCCAAACTTCGCTATAGGCTTCGTCACTTTTCTCATAGACATGTACTCGACCATTGTGATCGCCGAGTGCTAGGCGATCTGGACCTTCACCAGCAGGCAAGGTTTGGATATTGTCGAACTCGTCTAAGTCGCTGAGATAGGCCGGCAATTCCACCGCCTGGATCGATAGGGGGACCAGCCAACATATGCAGAGGATGAGCCGCAACATGATCTGGATTACTCCACGGAAACGGCCGCGCTGGCGGCCTCGTATACGGAAAGTAGCGGTACCTGGTGCTCTCTGGCTAGGCGGGCGCAGTCCTCGTATTCGGGAGCGGCGCGTTGACGTCCGTCCAGATGGCTGAATTTGACGCGGATAGTCCCGAAGGGGGTGTCGACACTGCGGATCTCGCGATCGAGGGTACGGCGCAGTACCGAATGATAGCGGAGACCTATGGTGGTCGTTTCCCGCAGGATTATCGCCGACAATTCGTCGAGCTTTACGGCATCGACGAGGACGCTCAAAACGTTTCCCGGGCGACCTTTTTTCATAAATACCGGTGTCGCATATACATCGCGAGCACCTCGCTCGAGGAGCTCTTCGAATAGGTAGCCGTAGACCTCGGGATTCATGTCGTCGATATTGGCTTCAATCAGTACCAGATCTTCGCTGGGACGCTCGGATTCTCCCAGGCGCACTCGCAGCAAATTGGGGACAGCTTCTAAGTCGCGGCTACCCGCGCCGTACCCTACGGCGGATTGGCGCAAAGAGGGCTGAGGACCGAAGGAAGAGGCCAGCGTGGTGATGATCGCCGCTCCAGTGGGGGTGACGAGTTCGGCACGGATGTCGGTCTGTTCGGTCGGCACGCCGTGGCAGAGGGCCAGAACTCCGGGAACGGGAACGGGATAGCGACCGTGAGCGCAGCGCGTGAAGCCCGTCCCGAAACGCAGTGGTGAAGAGTGGACCTCATCTATACCCAGAAGCCGAAGGCCCGCTACCGCTCCGACCACATCGACCAGAGCGTCGAGCGCCCCGACTTCGTGCAGGTGGACTTCGGCGGGG
Source organism: uncultured Gemmatimonadaceae bacterium (assembly GCA_964520345.1). Taxonomy (GTDB): domain Bacteria; phylum Latescibacterota; class UBA2968; order UBA8231; family UBA8231. The sequence goes on from CAZFMY010000037.1 coordinate 44,359, forward strand.
CTGAGTCCATGGACTTCGGCCTCAGCAGCTCCCAGTCGTTCGAAGATGCGGATAGACTGTTCCTTAACGGAATCGTTCAGACCGCTCTCGGAAATTCGTCCAGTAATCTCTTCGAGATGATGGTGATGGTGATGGTGATGCGAGTGGTCTTTACCTGATAGATCGAGATGATCTTCGTCTCTAGCAGCAACCGACTCGCCGCCAATATGCACTTGGGCATAGGTCGCGGCTATGGCATGTCTGGCGGTTTTTTCGGATTTAACGGTGAGATCGCCTATGTCGAGTTGGGCGATTTCGTCATTGAGGAGATCGAGGTCGAGGCCGGCGTCGAGCAGTGCACCCAGCACCATATCGCCACTGATTCCTGAAAAGCAGTCGAAGTAGGCGATTTTCATCGGGACTTCAGGGCAGCCGTTTAAGGTCTGCCTTGCGCTTCTTCCAGTCGAATTCGTCTTCGAACTGATATACATCGATGAAGTCTTCGATCTGGTCTTGTTCGGTCTTACTCATCAAATCGGCTGACACTAGGTTAAAAACGATTTCGCCAAAGTCGCGCGTCTGCTCGATGCCCCAGTAGGAGAAAACCGAACGAGTGAGAGGGCCGAACTGCTCGGCGCTATATTCGCTGATGCCGGAGAGCAGATCCCGACCGGAAATATGCCGATCTTCCTCTTTCGGCAAGGAGGTCTTGCCGAGTTTTTCTACTGTGTATTGAAGGGCATCATAGACAAAGAGATAGGCATCTTTATTATAACGCCCGTCATACTCTGCTAGATCCTCGATCTTTTGTAGGATTTTTCCGGTCATAGTTCCCCTGACAACTCAAGCGTACAGTATGGCCACAATACAAGACACGGCCGCACTGCTGTCAAGTCCTCAATCGGTTGAGCCGATGGCTAGGTGCGGTGTATCCAGGCTGTTTTCGAGTATGCGCAAAAGTGTATCGCGCCGTTGAGCAAAGGCGGGGTACAGCGATTTAGCCAGGGCTTGACCGGTCGCTCCCTTGTTGATGCGTTCGGGGTTAGTGTGCGTACCGTTTTTGATGATTTCGTAGTGCAGATGAGGGCCAGTCGCGCGCCCTGTGGCACCGACCTCTCCGATGAGGTCTTTCTGTTGTAGGCGTTGACCTTTGCGGACTAAGATCTTGCTTAGGTGGGCATAGCGGGTGCGGTAGTTGTTGGCATGGGTGACTTCGACCATTTTGCCGTAACCGCCTTTGCGCCCGGCGTAGGTCACCTTGCCCCGGGCGGTCGTCCATACGTAGGTACCGGTTGGTGCGCCGTAGTCGGTGCCGAGGTGGGGCACTCGTTTTTTGAGGATCGGATGGAATCGTTTGCGGTTGAAACGCGAGGTCACGCGATTGACTGAGAGCGGTTTGAGCAAGAACATTCGGCCGAGAGATTCGCCCTTGGAATCGTAATAGGATTCTTGACCCTTTTGATCTGGGTAGCGGATGCCGAGTTTGGAGATTCGTTGCCCCTGATATCTAGCCAGTAGCACGTGGCCGTAGCGGACGAAGCGGCTATCTTTGTAGAGCTTTTCGAAGACGATGCCAATTTGATCTCCCTGGCGCGGGTCTAATTGGAAATCGATGACGGCACCAAATACCTCGTCGAAGAGCAGTGCGCTGAGTCCGTCGCTTTCCCCGGCTGCACTGATAGCATTGGACAGATTGTCTTCGATGCTCACAGAGATGATTTCGGTGCGTCGTTCCAGGGGCAGGTCGAGTCGGTGTCCGATGAGCGAACTCTCGCGTAATTCGACTTGTACGGGCCGATCGGGAGAGCGGTGGGGAGTGTAGAGAAAATGCTGGATGACATCATTGCTGTCGACAGCAATGGTGTAGTAATCATCGGGTTTGACATGCGTAGGATTGAATACTTTGCGCAAAGCCAGGTCCAATAGGGCCAACTGGCGATCGGGGAGATGGTGGCGTTTGAGCGAGAGATATATAGAGTCGTTGCGTTCAAGGGTGTCGGCAATTACCCGGATCGTATCTTTGGGGGCGGGTGGGACCGGGGGGCCAACAGGTGTCCATTTCAGAAGTGGTTTGTTGGCGGGAGAAGGGTTTGGAACTGTGGTTGAATTTTTGCCTGCGACTGTTGGTGCAGGCGAGTTTGCCGGGGAAAAAGTTACCAGTGTTGATTTATTGCTGGGTTTGGCGGGCATGGCTATTGAGCGTTGGGAGAGGATCTCAAAGCGCAATGCTATGAGTACCAGCACGCCCACAAGGCTGCCCCAGAACCAAATAGAAGGGTCGAATCGCGAGTTCAAGATGGAACCAGCAATGGTGGAAAGGGGCAAACAACGGCTGGGGACCGTTGACCATACTAGATGAAACTATTTATTTATAATAAACCTATGTCATTTAAGCGTCAAGGACTTTTAGCGTGTCGAACCCAGTATACGACCTAAAATCGATGTTGCCTGGTGAATTGGATGATCTCATCGGCGGATTCGGTCAGCCATCCTATCGTACCGGGCAAATACTCGATTGGCTCTATGTCAAAGGCGTGAGGGATCTCGCAGAGATGACCAATCTCTCCAGGTCTTTTCGGGCAACGCTATCCGAGCAGACGCGAATCACTTCGCTTCGTCAGGTCCAGCGGCAGGAGTCGGTTAGAGGCGAAGCTGTTAAATTTCTCTTCGAGTTGCCGGCGGGCCAGCGGATCGAATCGGTGCTGATTGTCGATGGCGATCGCCGTACGGTCTGTCTTTCCTCGCAGGTAGGATGCCCGCTCGATTGTAAGTTCTGTGCCACAGGTCGAATGGGTCTGGTTGCCAATTTAGAGGCTGGCCAGATCGTCGACCAATTATTACAGGTTGGCCTTTATCTTCGCGAACGGGGTGAACGGGTGACCAATGTGGTGATGATGGGAATGGGTGAGCCGCTACTGAACTACGATCAGGTCGTGCGGGCCTTGAAACTGATGCGGCTAAAAGAGGGGCTGGGTCTGGGGGGACGCAAGATCACAGTGTCCACCGCTGGATATTTGCCCGGTATCCGCAAGCTCGTCGCCGAGGATCTCAATGTGGGCTTAGCCATATCGCTCAATGCCACGACTGACGAAGTGCGCGATCAGTTGATGCCGATCAATCGCAAGTACAAGATCTCCGATCTTCTGGGTATAGCACGCGACTTTTTCGATCGTCGTGGTTATGGCGTGACCTTTGAGTACGTGTTGCTGGCGGGGTTGACCGATGCCGATGCCGATGCGCGGCGTTTGGTGGAGTTGGTCCGTGATATTCCCTGCAAGATCAACCTCATCCCCTATAACGAGCTAGAGTTCGAAGGAGCTTTCAAGCGTCCGTCCCAGCGCCGTTTGAATCAGTTTTATCGGATCCTCAAAAAGTGTGGTGCAGAGTTTACGGTGCGCGAGAGTCGAGGGCGGGACATTGATGCAGCTTGTGGTCAGCTCTACTATCAGCAGGAAAAAACCCGTACGGCATCATGAATTTCAAGGGGCATTTTTGCAGCGGGGCCGTGGTAGCCGTCGGAGTGGCGGTGGGTACTACGAACCTGGGTTATATCGAAGCCGACGATTTGAATACGCAGGTAGCCGTCGCCGGCACGACGTTGTTTTTTTCGCTTTTTCCCGATTTCGACACTTCTTCGGTACCTCAGCGCTGGTTCTTTCGCCTCGTCTTTTGCAGCTTGTTCTACCTCGGCTGGACCGAACGCTACGAACTAGCGACTTTGGTGGGTATTCTATCGCTTTTGCCGCTTTTGGACCATCATCGCGGTTGGACGCACTGGAAGATCAGTCCATTGGCGGTGTCGGTATTATTAGGAGCGGTCTACGAATACTGGCGGGCACGTCATGCTTTTCTCGGAGAATTTTCCTGGGGCAACGTACAAACCTTGATCGAAGGACACTGGATTTTCCTTTTTGCCTGCATCATCGGTTGGTACACGCACCTATTGTTGGACGGGCGCTTCAAAATTTTTCCCACTGATCAGGATCACCACTGAACTTGGTCAGTCTTCATCTGTGTCGTCTGGGTCGTCGCCGTCCTGCTTCTTACCGACAAATTGTCTTATCTTGTCCACTGCATCGGGCACCAGGCCAACTAGCTGGCCCCAGCCGACCTCCTTGTCGTTGAGCGTCATGATTTGTACCTTGCCTTCCTCGTTGACGATGAGGAAGGCGATGGGTTCGACGCTGGCACCGCCTCCGGTTCCACTCTGCCCTTTGCCTTCTTGCCCTCCTCCCGCACCAAAGCCAAAGGAAATCTTCGCGACGGGAATAATCGTTAAATTTCCAGATTGAACCGGTTTTCCCACCACAGTTTCGGTTTGCACTATGCGGTGCAACTCGCCTAAAACTCGCTCTATTAATGATTCAACCGATGATGCCATTAAATTCTCCTGCCTATTTCAGATCAGGCTCGGTTTCCAGCCAAAGAGGCGCAGGCCCAAAAAGCGCCAGACGACCTGTATGCCAAATCGTCCCAGAAGCAGGAGGAGTAAGCCAAGATGGCAATGGGCGACTAAATTCAATTGACCAAAGGCTCCTGGGCGCGTGAAATCGGGGCTTATATTTATTTTTACGACATGGTGTTTAATTGACGCTAATGCTTGCAGATAGCCATGTATTCGTCCAGTTTGGCTCGGGTCCGAAAAACCCAGAGAGCCTCTTAACTGGAAGCTTTTGAAGCCGATTATTTGCGGTAAACTAATCAAGAGTTCAAGGCCGGGTTTGAATACCAGGCGGAGCGTGTCGAGCAGATCCCTTTTGGAAGTCTGGCCTTTAGCCTTGGCGTTGTGCTCTCTTTCCGCTGCAGCGTTCTCGGTTCGTTTTTTCTTTTGCGCTACTTTGGTTTTTATCGAGAATGTCGGGAAGGGAAGCAGTTTCCCCAGCAGAACGGGCCTAAGGGAGCGGCCTGCAGAATCAACCCATAGACCAAGGCCTAGACCGCCGCGAAGAAAAGCCAATTGTATGAGCAGTTTCCAAGCGGATGGGAGGGAATCGCGTTGGACCTGCAAAGAAAGAGCGACTGGTAGGCACAGCACGCCGAGGCCGAGCGCCACTATTGAGTAGAGCAAGGGGAGCAACCAATCGGTCATAATCAGCGCAAGGGTATGGAAATCAGCAAATCGAAAAAATTATTATGCATCGGATCCACAACGTACTTCTGCAACATATGCTAAGTCAAGCCCTTTCTTCTACGGGTTGATTGGTGTGGTAAATAGAGCTGATCTTGCGGCGGGACAAACATCTTGACAGGACTCTATTTTTATATTAAGGTTGGTTCGACGCAAGTTATAGTCTACAAAAGCATTTTGGACCTTTTTATATATCTTAAGTTCTCCTTTTGCACACATTATTCCGACTCTCTTTTAAATCGCTTATAACCAACTACAGCAACTATCAGACCCGATTCTGTTGCATGGCATGGATCGTTGCGCTGTTGCTAGGGGGAACCCTCCAGGTCGAAGCTCGCTCGACGCTTAGTGCTCGTTTTGCTCATGGGGCGATTGCCGGGCCTGGATTGAACCAGCAAGCCGTTCTTTTCTTGCACTATTTTCCGGGTGATGGCGAAGCGGTGGTCGGCACTGTGATCCATTCTTTGGGCAGTGTGAGGTTGAATGGAGCCCGTGCGGCGCTGGGGCAGGTCGAACTCGGTACTTCGTCGATAGAAATCGACTACCTTGCCGATCCATTGGCGGGTGAACGTATAGATACGCTTTATATCGATTTGGTCTCTGACGAGGTTGAGCCAATCGCCTGGTCTATAGCGGTCTATTCCTCGCTCGATCCAGAGGGGGCCGCCGCCCATCAGGTCGATTTATTGCTGGATGTGAGTGCGCCACCTTCTCTTTCCTGGTCGATCACGCCGGAACAAGTTTATCAGGGAGAGCGCTTTGAGTTGCACGCTATTATGAGCTATGATGCACTTGCTGGACCCAAGATAGAGGAACTAAACTGGTTTTGGCCGCCGGAACTAAGTTGGCAGGAGGGTGAAGCTCCTCAGGTTTGGGAGGGGGGGTTGGTTCCCGGTCAGGTCGATACGCTCTCCTGGGCGGTGCGCGCGGTAGGGGGGCAGCCTGGTCCGATCTTCTTTGCAGCCACCGCGCGGTCGACGGGGCAGAGTCCGGCGCCTTTGCAAGAGCAGCGATTACAGGTCGATCCGCTGCCGGTCGTTGCTATGGAGGCGGGGATGATGGCAGTGGGCGAGCGTGGGCAGATCATCTGTACCTGGCGCAATGAGAGTGCCAATCCGATTCGCCTTGAGGCCCTGACCCTGGAGATCAATCAAACCTTTTCCGATATCGCTCTGGTTGAATCCGTGGCAGGGATTTCTCTGATACAGGGAGAAAAGGATAAGGGGCGCAGTATTTTGGTTGATGGTTTGGAGAGTTTGGAGGCTGGCCAGGAGATAGAGGTAGTCTTCGAGGCCTTGCCTAAGCGCCCTGGGCCTTTTACTTGGCAGAGTGCCTGTAAGCCCGTAGGCCGGGATAAATTCATCCCTCTTCACGGAGCCAATACCGTCAATGTGATCTGGGGGAAAATCGACAAGGCAGAAGAGACCGCAGAGCGGGTGCCCACCGATTTGCAGTTGGTGAACCGAGCCTTCGCCCAGGCTATAGCACGCCAGGTCGATGCATTGCCTTTGTCGCCTGGTGCTCGGCTTTTCCTGCAGGCCGAAGATGAGAAGAACGAGGCCAATTGGGTGGTTGAGGATGCCCTAATTGAGGCTCTGCAGAAGCGGGGTTATCGGGTGCTTGTTCGCCAGGCCGAGGACCGGGAGGCCGATATAGTGTACTATCGCCTGGTTCGGGCGCGGGTGGTGTACTCTCCGGGTAGTCGGGGTTTTCTTCCCTGGGGCAAGAATCTGCGTCGAGAGGTTTATGGCGATCTTTTCCTCAGGGTCGAGACTGCTGTCGATCGAATCATCCGCTGGGATCGTCGCATCCAGGCTTACGATTCGGATTCTGTGCCCAATGGAGGTGCGGAGGTCTTAGGAGGTGGGGGCATGGTCGAACAGACGGTCATAAAGCCGGAGAATAAAGCGATAGAGCGCAGTTTGTCGACTGGAATTATAGGTGGACTTTTATATGTATTTTTTGTTTTATGAAAGCGTGAGTGTATAATCGGGGTTGCAGATAGGTATTCCATGGAGATCAATAAATGAAATTTCTCCTGGTTCCATTGCTCATAATTGGCATGTTTTGCTCTTTTATCGCAGCAATGGTGGCGATGCTTTTTTTTACCGGTACAGTGGAGACGATGGATGAGTTAGTCGATCTGGTGTCGGGCAATAGGGATTCGACCGAGACCTTGGATGAGTTTGAGCTTAAAGAGGACAAGTTGGGTCGGTTGATGGAGATGGCGGAAAATTACAAAACACATTACGAAGAGAAGGAACTAAAGGCGGCTTCTCTCCTTGATAGCCTGACGCAGGAGCAGACGGCTTTGGTAGAGAGGGAAGAACGCAACAGAACTGAGTCGAAGCGACTCAAGGAACTCAGTGATCAGCAGGCAAAGGACCAGCGAGAGAAGAGTCTGGATGAATTGGCTAAATTCTACGCCAAGATCAAGCCCCAACCCGCAGCTGATATCCTCACGCAGGAGCAAAGTGGATTGAGCGATACGATGGTAGCTCAATTGATGAGCAAGCTTCCCGCTCAGCAAATGGGTAAGATTCTCTCTAGTATGCCGGCTGAAGTTGCCGCTAAGATCACCAAACTGATGCAAGAACAAGCTCGCTAAAGCAAATGAGGGCCTTGGGGTCCAGAATGGTTATCTGAGATGGCCTATGTATATATTTTCATAGCGGTCGGAGCGGCGGTATTCTTTATCATGATCGTGCTCGACTATCTCAACGTCTTTTCTGCTTTGAAACCCAAGGCGGATTTGGCCCGTCAGGAGATCCGCGAGTGCGAGATGCAGATCGAAGGTGAGAAGGCGGTAATTAACACGATCAAGCAGGAGGTTGAGGAATTGCAGCAGGAGATCGTGGAGTTGGAGAAGCAGTTGGCCGAGATCGGCAAGATTGTGGAGGGGCACAGGAAGCGGGAGAGCCGCCGTAAACCTACCAAATTCAAGCTTAACGAATAGTTTTCAGAACCGCTGTATGCGCCCTGGACGCGATTGCTGGGTTCCGCCGTGCAACGGGCAGGAGTTGGGTAGGGCTTCAGCAGCGATAAAGAGGTCTGTGCTTTGGTTCGGGCAGAAGCGGGTAGCCATCTTATGGGTGTCGCTGCAAACCTCCAGCCGCAAGACTAGGTCTTCCGGGTATTCAAAATCGCGGTCCTTCAGGTTGCGATAGGGATCCACAGTCAAATACACTTCCTTCATGAACTGAGCCCAGAGCGGCATGGCGGCTACCGAGCCGGCCTGTCGCGGCCACAGGCGCAGGCTGGGGTCGTCTATCCCGACCCAAACCCCGACGACCAGATCGGGGGTAAAACCGATGAACCACGCGTCGGTATAGTCGTTGGTGGTACCAGTTTTGCCCGCAGTTGCAGGGCGGAAGCGATAATAAGTGCGAATGCGGTGTCCCGTACCGCCGACATCGTCGATCACTGAACGCATCATATCGGTGACGATTACTGCTACGGCTGGACGCAGGACTTCTCGTTTGCTGCCGCTCTGCTTTGAGTAGAAGACATTGCCGTCTTTGCTCTCGATCTGTCTGGTGGCGATCGGACTGACATAGATGCCCTTGTTGGGGAAGACGGAGTAGGCAGCTACCATATCCAGCAGGATAACTTCACTGGTGCCGATGCCGATCGAAGGGATGGCGCGAATTGGGGTCGAAATCCCCATATTGCGGGCATAGCCTCGGATCAGCGGAGGACCGATTTCGTCGGCGAGCTTGATGGCAATGAGATTGCGCGATTGTTTGAATCCGTTGCGCAGGGTCATCGGTCCCTTGAATTTCTTATCGTAATTTTCTGGATCCCAAAATACGTTTTTTTCCCGATCCCAAAGGGTGACAGCGTTGTCGTCGAGGACGTCGACTGTAAAGCGGTTGTTGTCGATGGCAGCAGTATATACAAAGGGTTTGAACGATGATCCGGGTTGTCGCTTGGCCTGGGTGGCGCGATTGAACTTGCTAGTTCGGAAATCTCGACCGCCGATCATAGCCAGGATATGTCCGGTAGATGGGTCCATTGCGACGAAGGCGGCTTGAACCAGTGCCGAGTCGGGGAGTCCCTCGCTCGAGTCCTGTCGCACCATATACTGGTTTACTTTTTCCTGGACTTTGCCGATTTCGACCGCAAAGTGTTTTTCGGCGATTTGCTGTAGACGTGAGTCGAGTGTGGTGTGAATCGTGAAGCCTTCCCGGTAGATCGAAGTGCCGAATTCGCGCTGAAGCTGCTGACGAACGTGTTCGACGAAGTAAGGGGCCAGGCCGTAGGTCTCTTCGCGGCGGTGGCGGCGAGTAAGTATAGGTTCTTGACGCCGTGCGTCGTAGGTAGTCCGGGAGAGCATGTTGTTATCGACCATACTCCGCAGTACCTGGTTGCGGCGCTTGAGCGCGCGTTCTGGATGACGCAGAGGGCTGTAGCCATTAGGTGCTTTGAGCAGACCCGCGAGTAGGGCGCTTTCTTCGAGCGCGAGTTCGGAGACTTCCTTGTCGAAATAGTAGCGAGCCGCTGACTTAAGACCGTAGGAGCCATGTCCGAAATAGACCTTGTTGAGGTACATGGTCAGGATTTCTTGCTTGGTGTACATGCGTTCGATATAAACGGCCGTGATCTGTTCGCGGACCTTGCGTGCATAGGTGGCCAGGACCGCATCGAAAGAAGCACTGCTGCGCTGCTTGCCTACTTCGCTGAAAAGGTTGCGAGCGAGTTGCTGAGTAATGGTGCTGGCGCCTTGTCCGACGATGGACATGGATTTGAGATTGGCCAATAGCGACCCGAATATACGTCGGATGTCGATGCCCCAATGTGTGAAAAAGCGTTGATCTTCGATCGAGATCAGAGCGTTTTGTAACGATTTGGGGATTTCTTCATAGGTGAGAATTTCGCGATTTTCCTCGAGAAAATCTTTGAGATGTCGGCCGTCGCTGGAGAAGACCTTAGTAACCCGTTTGGGCTGGAAGCTCCAGGCATCGATGTCGGGCAAATTATCGTTGAAGGCCTGATAGACCGCGACCCCGGCAAGAGCGAAGAGGATCAGGAAGGAAGCCGTGTAGAACAGTAGGCGTTTGAACATGGGTATCGGATATTTCGGGGACCTCGACTAATATCCTTGCGCTACTCGTAAAAGTCAAGGTGAGGATTGACAATGCCAATTGTTGCGATATGGGTTGATTAAATCATTCCCGATCTCAGATGCCCGGCGGTCAACCGATGGCCAGTACAAAGTTTACCGTATGGGCTTATGCATCCTGTCGCGGTATTTGTCGTTGCCGTTTGTGTAGCAGGACCGGATCAGCAGCAGTAGTGCTGCACAAGCGGAGTGACCTGGAATCTATTCGTAATATCCTTTGACCCAACGCGTGTTGTATTGCTCCAAGTAGTCCAGATGGGCGCTGGTCTGAGGATAGTGCTCGTCGTTCGGGTACGGATAACTCGACATTGCGTGAAAAGGCAGAGGGCCGACGGTTAGCGAGTGAGCCGAATGGAAATCCATGTCCTTGCCGAAGCCGTCGGCATAGAGCAGGAACGAACGTTCAAGACCGGCCGCAGGTGGTGTCAGCGCTCCAGCATCGAATTCGATGGTCAATTCGTCGCCGTGAAACATAATTACGAAGCGGTCGTCGACGGTCTGCACTAGTTCGTCTACCGGGCCGAAGCGGGTGAATGCTCCGCCGTGAGTTCCCCAGGGTGCTTCAAGTAAGAGGCGGTCGTAGTGATAACGGAAAGCGAAGGTGCCCTTGACAGCAGTATGGGCGGGGTAGCCGCGCCAATGGAGGTCGCTCCGGGCGGGTTCTATACGTTGGATGACAAGGGGGGTATCCGCTGCGTCGCCGATCATTAACTGATCCCAGTACAGTGCTGTATTGGTTGTGATTCGCAGGCGGTAATCGTCGGAGGGAAAGAGCCCTTTGAGGTCGAATATCATAGATTTGGGTAGACCGGCCGGGCAGCCCATATCGGCGCTGACCTCTATCCATTCCCCTTGACCATCGGCGACTTCGAGGCGGGGAGGATAGAGCGCCAAACCCCGCTGTGCGGCGCTCCAATTAGAAGTCGAATGAGCATAGTCGACCCAGCCGTAGCCGACTAGCACCGGATGGGCTAAAGATGATAGATCGCCCAGGTCCAATTCAAGAGCATGGTCTTCGGCATAGCCATGGATATCGAGTTGTTTAAACCCTTCGTACCATTCATCGTCTATTTCTAGCAGAGGATCCAAGACATCCAGGCCTCGGTGATCCTTAGCGGCTATGGGGGGACGCATCTCGCGCATGGGGTAGAGGGCGAATTCTGGATAGGGGGGTTGTGATAGCAGGCGTTCGTTGGGGTAGATTTCGAGTCCGGGCGGATGGTCGATGGC
>CAZFMY010000038.1:0-39100 GCA_964520345.1 uncultured Gemmatimonadaceae bacterium
GAGCGCCAGGTTCGCAATCTGGAGGTCGTGGGTTCGATCCCCATCTGCTCCACCAAATTTTCCGGGACTGGTTGGTAAAACAGCAGTGAATATCAGGTCGTGCTAGATGGGGAGGTAGCGGTGCCCTGTACCCGCAATCCGCTATAGCGGGATCGAATTCCCATCCAGAGGTCTTCGCACCTCTCGTTCGACCGGAGCAAAGTAGCGTTGAAGACCGGATTCTGCGCAACGAAGAGCTTCTGAACCCCGTCAGGACCGGAAGGTAGCAGCGGTAGGAAAGTCTCTTGGTGTGCCGCAGAGCCGTCCGGTCGGAGCTAACTGGCCCTGGGCGGGTTCGTGGTCGAGATCGAAGATGGGTGCACGGCCTGTTTATTATTTTTGTCCTTTCTCCTTTCATTTCACCTATCCTGAGCAATGTAAATGGCCTATCAGGTAACAGCGCGCAAGTGGCGGCCCCGCCAGTTCGACGAGGTAGTGGGACAAGAACACATTACCGCCACGTTGAAAAACGCCATTCACTCCGGGCGGATTGCCCAGTGCTATCTGTTCTGCGGACCCCGGGGCGTGGGCAAGACTACTACCGCGCGGATTCTCGCCAAGGCGCTGAACTGTTCTGACCGCCAGGATGCCGAACCCTGTGAGTCATGCGATTCCTGTCGGAGTATAGCCAGGTCTACCAGCATGAATGTGTTGGAGATCGATGGCGCTTCCAACAATAGTGTCGAGGATATCCGCGAATTGCGTGAGGTCGTGCGCTACGCCGCGACCGAGGGGACCTATAAGATTTATATTATCGACGAGGTGCACATGCTCTCGACGCCGGCCTTCAACGCGCTCTTGAAGACGCTGGAAGAGCCGCCGGAGCACGTGGTTTTCATCTTCGCCACCACCGAAGTCCAGTCGGTCCCCGACACGATTCTCTCGCGCTGTCAGCGTTTTAATTTTCGCCGGATTCCCACCGGGCAGATAGCGGCTCACCTCGCGGCTATCGCCAGGGCTGAGGGGATTGAGTCCGAGGAGGGTGCGCTGCACCTCTTGGCCAGCCGTGCCGATGGGGCTCTGCGCGATGCCGAGAGTTTGCTCGACCAGGTTGCCTCATTTGAGTCGGAAGTATCTCAGCAGACTGTCGAGCAAGTGCTGGGCCTGGTCGATCGCAATCTGTATTTCGAATTGGTCGCTGCGATACGCGACGCCTCGCCCGAAGAGGTGTTGGATCTTGTCGCCCGGGCCATTGACGAAGGTACTGATAGCGAGGAGTTCGTCCACGGCCTCGTCGAGTTGCTGCGCCACTTGCTTTTTGCCAAAGTTGGGGGCGGAGTCGAAAAATTAGATGTGGCCGAAGATGATCGCAGCAGCTATGGCGAACTCGCCGATTCGCTCACCGCCGAGGACGTGCTGCGCATGATGCAGTCGCTTCTGGATCTATCCGCAGATTTGAAGCGTTCGGTTCAGCCGCGTTTGCGGGTTGAAATTGCGTTGGTACATCTGGCTATGATGGGCAGGTCGGTCGATGTAGGCCAGTTACTGCGTCGACTCCAGGCGCTTGAGGGTGCGGATTTACGACCCCCGTCTCCGTCCTCTACCTCGAACCGGACAGAGCGTCCCACTGAGCATCAGGCTGACGCGAATTCTCGATCCGAGTCGGTGTCTGAGCCGCCGCCCGAATCCGTGTCCGGATCGGTGCCTGAGCCGCACGAATCTGCGCCCAAATCGGCGTCTGGACCGCCGCCCGAACCTGCGCCCGAATCGGTGTCTGAGCCGCCGCCCGAATCCGCGCCCGAACCGCCGCTTGCAGTGGAGGACTCGCCCGATCCTGTGCGCGAAGACCTGGATCGCCCAGAGCAAAAAGATCCACCGGCTGCGATAGATGAGGGGAGTGGTGAAGATGGTTCGAGTTTTGAAGTGGTGCGTCGCGGTTGGGATCAACTGGTTGGGGCTGTGCGCGCTGCCAAACCGTCGCTCGCCCTCTTTTTGCGCGAGGCGACTCTAATCGGATTGGAGGGGCATATTCTGAAGCTGGGGTTTGCCGCAGACGATCGCTTTGCCATGACCCAGGTGCTCAAGCATAGGGAAAGCGTAGAGCGGGTCTGCGCGGAGCAATACGGCCGGCAGCTGAGGCTGGAGGGGGTGGTGTTGGAGGGTGGTGAGTCTGCTGCAGAGGAAAAGGAGGTGGCCCCGTCGCCCGAATCCGATCCTACTATCCGCTCTGTACTCGACACCTTCGATGGCGAACTGGTCTGAGTGCCGGGAGTCTATTCGACGAGAATTTATGGGACCGTTAGCGCTTGAAGATTTGATTGCGGCCTTTGCCAAATTGCCCGGGATCGGTAGGGTGACGGCTCAGCGCTTGGCGCTCCACGTGGTCAAAAGACCGCGTGAGGAGGCCGAGTTGCTCGCTCAGGCGCTCATCGCAGCTAAAGATCAGATCTCCCACTGTGTCACCTGCTATAACTTTACTCAGATGGGGGAGGAATTGTGTAATGTCTGCCGAGATCTTCGCCGCGACCAGCAGTTCCTCTGTGTGGTTGCCGAAGCCAGCGATGTGCTGGCCCTTGAAATGAGCCAGGTTCATTCCGGGGTCTATCACGTGCTCGGCGGGGCGCTCTCCCCTCAGGACGGGGTACGTCCCGAGGACCTGCGCATTGCTGATCTGGTCGAGCGGGTGCGGGAGAGAGAGGTGCGCGAGGTGGTGCTGGCCCTCAATTCAAGCGCAGAAGGAGATGCTACTGCGCACTATATTTCTCAGCTCTTGATGCCACTGACCAAAGTTTCGGGGTTGGCGCGTGGTCTGCCGGTGGGTGCGGACTTGGACCTGGCCGACCGCGTTACCCTCTCACACGCCTTTGCGGGCCGTTCCTCGCTCTGAGATATTCTTATGGATCGGTGCGATATCTTTAATCTGCCCAATTGCCTGACCGTGCTCAGGATCGGTTTGACGCCACTTTTTTTGCTGCTGCTCTTTGCCGATACCTGGTATTGGAGAAGTCTGGCCTTCGTCGTTTTCAGCCTCGCCTCGCTGACTGACTTCTACGATGGAAAACTGGCGCGGGAGGGCAATCAAGTGACGTCACTGGGGCGATTCCTCGATCCGTTAGCCGACAAGATCCTGGTGAGTTCGGCGCTCATTGCTCTGGCGGTGGATAAAATGGTCAATTTCTGGCTGGTCTTGCCGATCATCGGGCGCGATGTCCTTATTACAGGCATGCGTCTTTACGGAATATCGCGCGGCAGACAGATGGTCACTTCGCGCCTGGCCAAGTGGAAGACCGCGGTCCAACTCATCACGGTGCTCTTCGTTCTCTTCGCTATTGGCCTGGAGGAGACAGTGGGGCGATTCGCCGCAGACAGTTCCTTCCTGATCGATGATCGGCTGATCCAGATGCTGGCCGATTCGCTGTTGGTGCTCGTACTCTTACTGACTCTGCTATCCGGTTTTCACTATCTGTTCCGCGCGACCTTTTCCTACAAGGAATCCTGAATGCGGCGGAGAGGACAGAGTTTGTTCTGAACAGACTTATCGCCACGCTTTTTTTTACTGGATATGCTCCAGTGGCATCGGGCACGGTTGGTACCGCGCTGGTTGCCGTCTTATACTGGCTTTTTTTTCTCTTCAGCCCCCCGTTGGAGCTTATAGGGTGGTTGATCGTACTTGTGGTCGCCTTTGCGGTCGGGGTCTATACCGCTGACAAGGCCGCCCCCGAGTGGGGGAAGGACCCCGGTCAGATTGTCGTCGATGAGGGGGTAGGTTTCCTCTTTACCGTGGCGCTCTTACCCACGGATGCCTGGACACTTATTGTCGGTTTCTTCGTTTTCCGGGCTCTCGATATTGTCAAGCCGCCTCCCGCTCGCCAGCTCGAATCTCTGCCCGGCGGTTGGGGCATTGTGGTCGACGACGTGATTGCTGGCATATATGGCAATCTGATCCTACGCGTACTGCTCTACTTGGGTTGGCTATGAGCTATAGCCTATACTATTCTTTCAATTGAGGGGGCTGAAATGGCGAAAGCGAATGGACGCGGTGAGAACGGCGATAAGGCCAAAGCGTTGGAGTTGGCGATGTCGCAGATCGAAAAGCAGTACGGCAAGGGCTCTATTATGCGGCTGGGTGCCGAGGGGGGAAACCCGGAGGTCGAGTCGATACCGACAGGCTCTCTGGCCGTAGATGCTGCGCTGGGCATCGGTGGTTTGCCCAAGGGGCGGATCATCGAGATTTCCGGCCCGGAAGGGGCGGGGAAAACCATGCTCTCACTGCATGCTATCCGCGAGGCGCAGAAAGCAGGTGGAACGGCGGCTTTTATCGATGCCGAACACGCGCTTGATATCCATTTTGCCCGACGCATCGGCGTCGATGTGGAAAATCTGATCATATCGCAGCCCGATTCGGGTGAGCAGGCTCTCGAAATTGTCGATACGCTAGTCCGCAGCGGTGCCTTCGATATCGTCGTGGTCGATTCGGTGGCCGCGCTGGTGCCCCAGGCCGAGCTCGAAGGGGATATGGGCGATTCGCATATGGGTCTGCATGCGCGATTGATGTCGCAGGCTTTGCGCAAGCTCACCGGCTCGATCCATCGTTCGCACACTTGTCTGATTTTTCTCAATCAGTTGCGGATGAAGATCGGGGTGATGTTCGGCAGTCCCGAAACGACCACCGGAGGACGGGCTCTACCGTTCTATTCTTCGGTGCGTATTGATATCCGCCGGATTGCTCGCGTCAAAGATGGAGATATCGATATCGGCAATCGCACCCGAGTTAAGATTGTCAAAAACAAAGTAGCGCCCCCTTTCCGCGAAGCCGAATTCGATCTGATCTTCCACGGCGATGAGATCGGCATATCCTGGGAGGGCGACTTGATCGATATCGGTGTTGATAAGGGACTCGTGGATAAGAGCGGCGCCTGGTTTTCCTACAGCGGCGAGCGGTTGGGACAGGGCCGCGACAATGCCAAGACCTTTCTCCGCGAAAACCCGGAAGTGGCTTCTGAGATCGAAAACAAGCTGCGCGCCGAATTGGGTCTCAAAGCGGTTCCGGTCGAGGGAGATCCCACAGAGGAAGCGGAGCAATAAGCACCTGGAGAAGCAGGAGTGTACGTGGACGACCAAGTGCAGAAGGCCAAGAATGCCGCCTACCATTATCTGAGTTTCAGGGCCCGGTCGGTGGTAGAGGTTTCCGACAAACTGCGGGAGAAGGATTTTTGCCCGGAGATTGTCGCGGCGGTCGTTGCCGATTTACAGCGTCAGAAGCTTCTCGACGACCGCGAATTTGCCCGCCGTTGGGTTGAGGCGCGATTGGATCGGGCTTATGGCTCGCGGAAGTTGGCCCAGGATCTCAGGCGTAAAGGGATTGCAACTGAGGTAGTCGAAGAAGTGCTCGGCGAATACGCCGAAATGCTCGACTCAGGTGAGCGGGCGGTCGATTTGTTGGTCAAACAGGCCTGGCGTTATAAGGGACTGGAAGCGGAAAAAGCCAAGCGTCGGATGCTGGGTTTTCTGGCCCGACGCGGTTATGATGCGGAAAGTGCCAGAGCGGCAGTCGAAACTGTATGGCAGGAGTTAACGGATGGAGTCGAAGGAAGTTAGGGAGACCTACCTCAGTTTTTTCGAGGGCAAAGGACACACGCGGGTTCCTAGTGCGCCAGTGGTGCCTCAGGACGATCCCACGCTCTATTTCACCAACGCTGGTATGAATCAGTTCAAAGATGTCTTTTTAGGGCTGGGTAGCCGTGATTACACCCGGGCGGTGGATACTCAGAAGGTCATGCGGGTTTCGGGCAAGCACAACGACCTGGAAGAAGTCGGCTACAGCCCCTGGCATCATACTTTTTTCGAGATGCTCGGTAATTGGTCCTTTGGTGACTATTTCAAAAAAGAGGCCATTGAGTGGGGTTGGGAATTGGTGACCGAGCATTTTGGCCTGGAGCGAGAGCGACTTTGGGCCACTGTCTTTGAGGGGCATGCCACCGTGGAGGCCGATGCTGATGCGGAGAAGCTTTGGTACGAGTGTACCGATCTGATGCCGGGGCGTGTCGTGCGCCTGCCGGCCAAAGAAAATTTCTGGGAGATGGGTGAGACCGGTCCCTGCGGCCCGTGTTCTGAGATCCACTATTATATGGGTGATGATCTGCAGGCACAGGATCGCCAACTGCTCATCGATGATGCGGGAGATCTGGTCGAGATCTGGAACCTGGTTTTTATCCAATACAATCGCGACGAGACGGGCCACTTGCATCCCCTACCCGAAAAACACGTCGATACCGGCATGGGTTTTGAGCGGGTCTGCAGCCTTCTACAGGGTGCAGATAACAACTACGAGACCGATGTCTTTCAGCCTTTGATCCTGCGGATTTCCGAACTCTCGGGATTGGAGTACGGCGGCGAAAATCGCGTGGCGATGCAGGTCATCGCCGATCATGTGCGCGCGCTCAGCTTCACCATTGCCGATGGCGCCATGCCTGCCAACGATGGGCGTGGCTATGTGTTGCGCCGAATCCTTCGCCGCGCTTCGCGCTATGCGCGCCAGCTCGATCAGCACCAGCCTTTTATACACCGCTTGGTTGGGGTATTGAGCGAGACCATGGGCCATGTCTTTCCGGAGATTCCGGCTAAGAAGGACCATATCGAGCTGGTTATCCGCGCCGAGGAAGAAAGCTTTGGCAATACTCTGGATCGCGGCCTGGACATCTTCGCGCGTTTCGCCGCCAAGGGTCAGATCACCGGTAGCGATGCTTTCCAACTCTACGACACCTATGGCTTTCCTCTTGACCTGACCGAACTCATGGCCCGCGAACAGCAAGTGCCGATAGTCGAGCAGGAGGAATTCTCTCGCGAACTCGAAGCGCAGCGGCGGCGGGCCCGCAAGGCCACCCGTTCGCAGTTTCGCGCTACCGAGGGCGTCGGTGATGCGCTGGAAGGTGAGCATTCGTTCTTTGTCGGCTACGACGAGTTGGAGGTCGAGGCTCAGGTGGTGAGTGCCGAGAGCGGCGAGGATGGCCAGCTGCGGATTTTTCTCGATAGTACGCCTTTCTATGCTGAGGCGGGCGGTCAGATCGGTGACCGGGGGCAAATCGAGGGTGATGGTTTCGCCATCGCAGTCGAGGATGTGCGCAAGGCGCGCGGTGGTATTGTCCATATTGGACGATTAGCAGAAGGTTCGTTTGGGGAGTTGGCTGGGCGGGTCGCAGCACGTGTGGATCTCGACGCCCGCTTGGATGCGGCGCGCAACCATACGGCGACCCATCTCCTGCACGAGTCGCTCAGGCAGACGCTGGGTGATCACGTGGGACAGATGGGTTCGCTGGTGACGCCAGATCGCTTGCGCTTCGATTTTTCTCATTTTGCCGCGGTCGAGGCGGACCAGTTGCGCGAGATCGAAGATCGAGTCAATGCGCGAATTCGCGACGATCTCGAAGTTAGTACTTTTGAGGAAGATCTGGAGCAAGCCAAAGCATTGGGGGCACAAGCTCTCTTCGGTGAAAAGTACGACGATCGCGTCCGCGTGGTAAGAATAGGTGAGTTCAGCCTTGAACTCTGTGGCGGAACCCATGTTCGTTCGACGGGCGAGATAGGCTCTTTCGACTTTGTTTCCGAAAGCGGGATCGCCGCAGGCACTCGGCGCGGCGAAGCGTTGACCGGTACGGGAGCTGCTCGCGCAATGCGCCAACGCCGGGAATTGTTGACGGCGTTGGGGGCCAGGCTCAACGCTGCTCCGGAGGAACTCGGCGATAAGCTCGGAGCACTCCTGGGGCACAATCGCGAGTTGGAGCGCGGTCTCGATGAGTTGCGCCGCAAAGTTGCGGAGTTGCAGGCGGGTGATATATCGAGTGAGGCGCACCAGGTAGATGGGGTCAAGATCGTGGCGCAGCGCACCGAAGTTGCGGATGTGCCTAGTCTGCGCACCATGGCTGACGGGCTGCGCGAGAGTCTGGGGTCTGGTGCTGGTGTGCTGGGAGCCGAGATCGGCGGTAAAGTTTCCTTTATCGCCATTGTTACTGACGACCTGATCGAGGGGCGTGGTCTGAAGGCCGGCGATATCGTGCGCGCAGTAGCGCAAATCGCCGGGGGCTCGGGAGGGGGTAAGGCCCATCTGGCTCAGGCTGGGGGACGCGATCCGGGAAAGATCGATGAGGCCCTGGCAGCGGTAGCGGGTATTATCGAGCGCCAACTTCGCGACGCCGACTAAGTCGGGCAAGGGATTTACGTGACGACTAGCGTACTACAACACTTACTGGAGGTTCGCCGCCGCCGCGGTGGCGGCTATTTGACCTTATTGGACCCGGATCGGCTGGATCCGACCGAGTTGGAAGCCCGTGCCGAGTTGTGTGCCGAAGCGGGGGCCGACGCTATACTCATCGGTACCAGCCTGATGTTTTCAGTTCATAATGCGGACTGTTTCGAGCGCGTAAAGGCCCGGGTGGACATTCCGGTGATCAGTTTTCCCGGGAGCGCCAGCCAGGTGGTGTCCACCGCTGATGCGATCCTATTCCTCTCGTTGATCAGCGGGCGCAATGCCGAACTCTTGATCGGTGAACACGTCAAGGCCGCGCCTTTGATTCGCGAATACGGTGTTGAAGCCATCCCCACCGGATATATGCTGATCCAGTCGGGCACGCTGACTTCGGTGGAATTTATGAGCGATACTCGACCGATCCCGCACGATAAGGTCGATATCGCCATGGCCCATGCTCTGGCGGCGGAGTATTTGGGCATGAAGCTCGTCTACCTTGAGACGGGCAGTGGGGCTGGAGCGGCGGTGCCCGACGAGATGATACGTGCAGTTGTTGATTATGTTTCCACGCCGGTTATTGTTGGTGGAGGCATTCGCGACCCGGAAGTGGCGCGAGCCAAGGTCGAAGCTGGCGCTGCTTTCGTAGTCACTGGCAGCGTGGTCGAAAACGATCACCAGCGTCTGTACGAGTTGAGTCGGGCGGTACACGTCGAGGAATAGTAGCATGGCCGATTTCGTCGATATCCATAGCCATACACTGCCCGGCGTCGATGACGGAGCGCCGTCGTTTGAGGTGGCACTGGCGATGCTCGAAGTCGCCTGGGATCAGGGGGTTGGTACCATGGTTTTGACCCCGCATCTGCGGCCTATTGACGGTCCCGACAAGGAGGGAGAGCACCGCGAACGCTTTGACGAACTCAAAGAAGCCGCACGCACAACCGGGCTGGAGATCGACCTCCACCTGGGATCGGAGATCGCCTTTCGCTTCAATATGTCCGAAGTTGCCGCTTGGCCCTCGGGTCACCTGGCAGAGGGACGCTACGTGTTGACCGATTTGCCACCGGGGCCACTTTCTCCAGGTTTAGAGCAAGCGTATTTCGAGTTGCGCTCGGATGGGTTCAAGCCGATTCTTGCCCACCCCGAGCGCCATCGCGAACTCTCCAGCAATCCCGAGCAGATCGACCGGCTACGCCAACAGGACTTGCTTCTGCAGATCAATGCAGGTAGCCTCTTGGGCCGCTTCGGTCGTCGGGCGCAGGCCACGGCTGAGATGATGCTCGAGCGCGGTTGGTCGGACTTTATCGGCAGTGACGCTCACGATCTGGAGAAGCGACCGCTATCGCTGCTGAGTGAAGCTCGCGAACGGGTTTTACATTTGTGTGGCAAGATGGAGGTAGAACGGCTCTTTTGTCGCAATCCGTCCTGCGTGCTCAGCGGTGAGGCAGTCTTACGCGGTGAAGATTCTCCTCGGAGCGAGCCTCCTCGAAATAAGCCTCCTCGAAATAAGTCCCCTCGGAGTAAGTCTCTGAGGAGTAAAAGGGAAAAAGCGGGTTTTTTCGAGCGTCTATTAGGTCGTGGAACGAACCGCTGAAAGAATGAAAATGATTGAAAGAATGGCCGTCATCAGCAATCCTCTCGGTATCCATGCCCGTCCGGCTGCGCTCATAGTACAGGCAGCGGCTCGTTTCAAGGCAGAGATCTACTTCTCCAAAGCCGAGGTAGCGCGGGTCAACGGCAAGAGCATCATGGGAGTCATGATGTTGGCTGCAGAACAGGGCGCACAAATTGTGGTTGAGGCCGAAGGAGAAGATGCCGAGGAAGCCGTGGAGGAATTGGTTGCGTTGCTAGAGAGTCAATTCGAGGAACCATCTTGACCGCCAAGAGCGCAAATCGATCTTTAGGGGGCATTTGTGTTTCCCCTGGTATCGGGATTGGGCGGGCTTTCGTCTATCGCAAGGGCGCCCCTGCGATTACCCGTCGCCGCGTTGCCTACCACCTGGTGGAAGATGAGGTCGAGCGCTTCCTCAATACGCTGCATCAGGCCAGGGACGAGATCCGGCGAATTCGGCATCTGGTCGCCAGCGAACAGGGGGAAGAGCTGGCGCAGATTTTCGATGCTCAGCTGGCTATGCTCGAAGATCCGGGTATCAAAGCGCAGACCGAGGCATTGATCCGCGGAAAATACTATTCGGCCGAGCGTGCGTATTCGCAGACTCTAAAGGAAGTCAAAGAGGCCTTCGGCAATATCGAAAACGAATATTTGCGCGAGCGCGTGGGCGATATAGTGGATATTGAGAACCAGGTTCTGCTTAGCCTGGCCGGTGGTGAGGTGCAGGCCCTTCATTCACTCCGTGCCAATACCATCGTCCTGGCTCACGACCTGCTTCCTTCCGAAATGGTGCGTTTGGAGCGGCGCCAGGTCAAAGGGGTTATCCTCGATGTCGGTGGTGCGACTTCGCATGCTGCAATCATCGCTCGCTCTTTGCGGCTACCGACGGTTGTTGGCACGGGGAACCCTTCGCGGCAGGTCAGTGACGGCGACCTGGTCATTGTCGATGGCAACGTAGGCCAGGTCCACCTGCGGCCCGGCGTCGATGTCGAACGACGGTATCGGTCCCGACTCCGGCGCCAGCTCAGACGCGAACGCGACCTCCAAACACGTCGCGAATTTCCCGCTATCACTGGAGATGGTCGGGAGATCGTTCTGATGGCCAATGTCGATGTGTCCACCGAAGTACAGGTCGCTCTCGACTACGGCGCGCGGGGTGTGGGCATGTATCGCACGGAATTCCTTTATCTGAACTATCGTTTGCCTTCAGAGGAGGAACAACTCAAGGTATATGCCGGCCTTGTCGAGTCGTTGGCCCCCCATCCAGTAGTGATTCGCACCATCGATTTGGGCGGCGACAAACTCTCGCACGTTCTCGAAGCACCGCCCGAGGTCAATCCTTTCCTGGGTTGGCGTGGCATTCGGATTTGTCTTGATACGCCTGATCTATTCAAGACTCAGTTACGGGCCTTGCTCCGGGCGGGAACGCATGGTGAGGTGCAGATCTTACTGCCGATGATTTCCAGTTTGGACGAGTTGTGGCAGGCACGTTCGCTTTTGGAGGAAGCCAAGGATGAGTTACGGGCAGAGGGACGGGACTTTGTGGAAGATTGCAAGCTGGGCATTATGGTTGAAGTGCCTGCGGTGGCGCTGATGACCGATCAGTTTGCCGGTGAGGTAGACTTCCTCAGTCTTGGTACCAACGATTTGACCCAGTACGCGTTGGCTGTGGACCGGGGTACCAGCAAGGTGGCGGATCTCTACGATCCGTACCATCCGGCGGTTCTGCGTCTGATCTCGATGGTTTCCGAAGGTGGTCGCCGCGCCGGGACGCCGGTGAGCATATGCGGCGAGATGGCTGGTGACCCGCTGGCCACGGTGCCTTTGGTCGGGCTTGGTCTGGAGCAACTGAGCCTGAGTCCCGCTCTCATTCCCGAAGTAAAGGAAGTCATCCGCGCCATCAAAGTGGGAGAAGCAGAGGCCATCGCTGCCGATTGTCTGGAGATGCGCACCGGTGCCGAGGTTCGTCGTTACCTGGAACGTGCTATAGGCGCGTATTTGCCCTTCTGGCACCAGGGACACCATTGAGCATAAGGAAAATGTCAGAGATCGATACAGCCAAAGTTTGGGCGGTCGTTCCGGTCGCTGGTTTCGGGACCCGACTCAGACCCCATACCCATACGCGACCCAAGCCGCTTCTCCCTGTGGCAGGTCAGCCGATTATCGGCCATATTATAGACCAATTAGTGCCATTGGGGATTCGACGTATTGTGCTGGTGATCGGCTATATGGGCGAACAGATCGTTGAATATGTGCAGCAGCGCAGTGATTTTGACCAGGTGGAATGGGTAGAACAGCGAGACCTGCTGGGCCTGGGGCATGCCATCTCCCTGACCCAGCCCATCGTTGGTGCCGATCCGATGCTGGTGGTCTATGGCGATACGATTTTTCGCGCCGACCTAAGCCGAGTGTTGGCGACAGGGGTGTCCGGTGTACTCGGAGTCAAGCAAGTGGAAGATCCACGTCGTTTCGGCGTGGTGGTCGAAGAGGGTGGAAAAGTCGTCAGACTGGTGGAGAAACCCGAGCAATTCGTTTCGGACCAGGCGATTGTCGGTGTCAATTGGATTCGCGAATCAGCAGTGCTTTTCAAGTGTCTGGACGATCTCATTAAGCGCGAGTGCAGATCTCGAGGAGAGTTCCAATTGACCGATGCTCTGCAATTGATGATCGAGGAGGGTGCTCACCTGGGCACTTTCCCGGTTGATGATTGGTTCGATTGTGGCACTCAGGAGGCCATACTGGAGACCAATCGGCATTTGTTGATGGGGATGACGGCCCCCACGCACTGCACGAATACGCTAATCGTGCCGCCCGTTCATATCGATCCACGAGCCTCAGTGAGCGATTCGGTGATCGGTCCCGATGTCTCAATCGGTGCAGGGGCACAGGTCCGCCGCGTGATTCTGCGCAACACCATAATCGGCGCAGAGGCCGAGGTAGAAAACGCACTGATCGAAGATTCGCTGATCGGGTTCCAGGCAGTACTCAAAGGCCGGTATAATCGTTTGAATATCGGCGACATGTCCGAGATATCCACTTAAGCTGCAATATTAACGAGGAGCAGAGACAAAAGATGTCCAGATATCTATTTACTTCCGAGTCCGTGTCCGAAGGGCATCCAGACAAGGTCGCCGACCAGATTTCTGATGCAGTACTCGATGCAATGCTGGCGCAGGATCCCAATTCGCGGGTTGCCTGCGAGACGCTGGTTACTACCGGTCAGGTGGTCGTCGCCGGCGAGGTCACCAGCAAGGCCGATGTCGATATCCAGGCTGTGGTCAGGGAGGTTATCGCCGATATCGGCTATAACGACCCCGAGCAGGGTTTCGACTATCGCTCTTGTGGGGTGATGGTGGCTCTGGATCAACAGTCGCCCGATATATCTCAGGGCGTGAGCGAGGGGGAGGGGTTACACGAGGAGCAAGGTGCCGGTGACCAGGGTATGATGTTTGGCTATGCCTGCCGCGAGACACCGCAGCTAATGCCGTTGCCGATCACCCTGGCGCACAAATTGCTCCTGCACCTGACCAGGCTGCGCAAGCGCAACAAGATTCCCTATTTGCGCCCCGATGCTAAGTCTCAGGTTACTGTCGAATACATCGACGGCAAGCCGGTCCGGGTGGATGCGGTAGTTATTTCGACTCAGCACGATCCGAAGGCTCGTCACCAGCGTATAGAGCGGGATATGATCAAACAGGTCATCGAGAAAGTGATCCCCTCGCGTCTGCTCGACAAGGAAACCAAATACCATATCAATCCCACGGGCCGCTTCGTCGTCGGGGGTCCGCATGGTGACTGTGGCTTGACCGGGCGCAAGATCATCGTCGATACCTATGGAGGCATGTGTCCGCACGGCGGCGGCGCTTTCTCCGGCAAAGATCCCAGCAAGGTCGACCGCAGCGCTCACTATATGGCGCGCTATCTGGCCAAGAACGTGGTCGCTGCCCGTCTGGCCTCGCGCTGTCAGGTGCAGTTGGCCTATGCCATCGGTGTGCCCGAGCCGGTATCGGTGCTGGTCGATACCTATGGCACCGGCGTCTTGCCCGACGAAGAAATCGCGGCGGCGGTGCAGCAGGTTTTCGGTCTGACGCCGAAGAGTATCGTGCAGACACTGAAGCTCAAGCAGCCGATTTATAGGAAAACGACCAATTACGGCCACTTCGGTCGCGAGCTCGAGGAGTTCGTTTGGGAACGGACGGACAAGGTTCGGGCTTTGCGTCGGGCTGCGGGAGTTAACTAAGACGCGAAAAAATACTTCTGTGCTCTCGAGTCTGCATTTGTTAAATTGTCGCGGAGCTTTGTACATGCTGATAAGTGGAGTGGAAAGGAGACCTACCATGGATGCGGTGAAAAAGGCCGTTAAATCCAGCAGGTTGGGTGCGTTATTGGTGCTCGGGGTGTTGGCGGGCTGCGAAATGAAAATGCCCCAGATCCCCAGTACCAATTTCAAGATCAGTATTCCGGTGGCCAACGATCGGACGACGATTGGAACCGAGGCTGCGGAGCGCGCCGATTTTCTCAAGATCGACGATCAGGAACTGCTCACCCTCGATTTCCAAGCGGAGTTCGAAAGTCGAGCAAGTGTCGGCAACCGCCTGCGCGTTCGTCCGACTTCCAATACCTTCGCTACGGCGCTGGGGACGATCAATTTGCCCGGCCAGAATCTGCCGGATATCGATGTAAAAATGAACGATATTATCGGCCAGGATCTCGAATCTGGGGCGACGGTTCCGCTGATCCCGGCCAGCGAATTTGTCGTAGAGGAAGAGTTGCCGGGGCTGGTGGGTGTGCGTTCACTGACCATCAGTGAGGGAGAAATCCGGATCGATATGGACAACGGTCTCCCTCTGACGCTGACCAATGTGAGTCTGACTCTCAAGGATCGGGGCGATGGTGCACTGGATATTCCTGCCGGCACCATTGATGTGCTCGATCTGGGCACCATTGCTTCTGGAGCTTCGGCTTCGGGTAGTTTCAGCCTTGCCGGTCGCCAGATATCTTCTCGTTTGGATATTGAGGTCACGGGTAGTACGGTGGAGGGTCAGGATGTGGTCATCGACGCTGATGCCGCGTTAAAGATCCGTTCGTCGATGAGTGATCTGACGCTCGAAAAGGCCTTTGCGGTGATTCCGCCGCAGGAGTTTTCCGATAGCCAGGTGCTGGCTTTTCCCGACGATCGGATCCAGATCACTGGTGCGAATATCAGCGAGGGGGGGCTGAGGTTCAATGTGACCAATCAGATCGAGATCATCATGGAGATAGAGCTGCGTCTCGATGACCTCAAAAAGCCCGATGGCACAGGTCAGGTTTTTGTCATTGATCAGCTTAAACCCGGGGCAGTCAGAGAGATCGCATTCGACCTCGATGGAAACAGATTCGAACCGGAAGATCCCCTCGAATTGCAGCTTTCCTATTCGGTACGGACAGCGGATTCGGGGGAACCAGTACAGATCTATTCCTCCGGCGAGGTCAAAATTGAAGCCGTGACCGAAGATCTGGTCTTCTCGCGTATTGAGGGCAAACTCAATCGCGTCAGTCTGCCGGTAGATCCGGTCACTAGATCGGTCGATTTTCCGGCGGGGCTGGATAATGTCGCTCTTGGTGCGGCTTCGGTCAGCGTCAACCTGACCTCGGGGATCGGTTTTCGCAGCAGTATCGATCTCGATATTCAGGGCACTAACAGCAAAGGTGAGACTGGTTCGTTACTGATTTCGGAAGTTTTTCAGCGCGGAGACCCCGATAATCCTATTTCGCTTGTACTGGAACCACCTTCGGATGAACTGACCGCCTTTCTCAATCTCTTACCGACCCAGATAACGGTCACCCCGACCGTGCAGATGGGCGACGGCGAGGGTACTGAAGTGATTGAGCCCAGTCACTGGGTCCAGATCGACGATGTGCGCTTCGTTACCCAGGGGATCTTCCAACTCAAGAATGATACCCAGATTGAGCCCGACCCGATTTTTCAATCGTTCAAAGACGATCAATATCGCGATCAGATCCGCTCAAATCTCGATAGCGCAGCGGTAATTACCATGATTGAAAACCACCTGCCTATAGGGGTACGGGTCAGCCTGCGTATTGCTCCCAATAAAGAGGATGTTTATGGTAGCGACGCTCTCTTTAGCGGTAATGAGGCTGCTGGCTACTTACAGATTCCCAGGGATGGGGCCTTCGAGGTCGGTGCCGGGGAAGTCGATAGTGATGGGAGAGTCACGGCGAGCACTACCAGTCATCAGCGGATCTCGCTTTCGGACGACGAAATGCTGGTATTCCTGCGTGAGGAGGGAGTCTATACGGGGGTGTTGGTCGAACTGGACAAGACTCCGGGCGAAGTGGGCCTTTATGGTAGTGATTTCATCCAAGTAGTGGCTGGTGCGGAGATTTTTCTCGAGTTAAATGAGGATCTAATAAGCAAAAAGTAATGCAAACCTAGTCAATAGGAGACTAGATAATGCAATTCAAGGTACTAAGTGTATTGGGTGTATTGGCAATGATCATCATCGGTGGATGTACTGGCCGAGCTTTTGCCGTTCCGGGTGATGTCAATCCGCGGACGATGGGGTTGGGTCAGGCTTATACCGCTCTGGCTCGGGGGCCCGAGTCGGCGTTTTGGAATCCTGCCAATCTGGCTCTTTCCGGAAGCAGCGATGTGCATTGGGATTTGTTTCGGGTTGGTATTAGTCTGGTGGCTGAGAACAACAGCTTTGCCTGGACCACCTATATGGACAACTTTACCGAAAACAATAAAAACGTGTCGCCAAATGGCACTCCGTACTATATAAGCCCTGAGGATAAGATCGATCTCCTCGGCGATATTCCCGCCGAAGGGTTGAAGATTAATGTCGATATCGATCCGAGCGTAGCTCTTGGAATTCCTATCAATGGCGGCGTAGCGTTCTCTATTGGCGAGATTCGTTCGGCGGTTTCGATTGGTTTGAATGCGGGGGTTGAAGCTGAGCTTTCTAGAGACATGTTCGATCTCTTTCTCTCCGGCAATGAATTTGATAAGAATTACGCTATAAGCGATTGGGATGGGTCGGGATGGGCACTGGGCACGATTAATTTCTCTGCCGCCCGGGCTTTTATGCCGATGCAACTCAAGCCCTATCTGAGCGAATTTACTGCAGGTGGCACTTTCAAAATTTCACTTGGCTCCTACGGCGAAGTGATGGAATCCGGTGGTACGGGGTTGACTTCGGAACTCAGTGGCTTCGCTTTGGATTCGTATCTGGTCACGCGCAGTGCCGGTTTTTCGGGAAGTCTTAATAAACCCAAGCCCGGTCTCGGAGGCCTTGGATTTGGTCTTGATTTCGGTGTGGCCGCTGTGACCAAAGATCGCAAGGCGACCATCAGTCTTGGTTTCCTCAATTTGCTCGATACGTTTTCTTGGAGTATGGATGCGCGCCAGGACTCGCTTTTCGTCGGGGCCAGCGATTTGCGCATCACGAAATTTGTCGACGAAGACTCCCGCGAAATTTCCGATGTACTCGACAATGAGGATCTCGACGGCGATGGGGAGACCGATTTCTATAAGCAAATCAGCGACGAGGCTTTTTCGCGCTCGCTGCCGGCGATGATGCGGCTCGGTGTCTCCTATCAGGTGATACCTAAATTGATGGTGGTCGGCAACTATGATCAGGCATTCAGTAGTGGTTTCGGAGTTTCCTCTTCGCCGCGCCTGGCGGGCGGAGTCGAATATCGGCTGGTTGATTGGTTTCCAACCCGTATTGGTCTTTCGCTCGGCGGACGGAGCAACGGCGCTTCGGTTGGCTTTGCGTTCGGACCTTTTCTGATGCCCAGTATGCGCTTTACTCTGTTGGATTTCGCGCTGTTCACACGCGGTGGTTTTGTGCCGGGAGTGGCCAAGGGCACTGCGCTTTCGTTGCAATTAGTGCGGATAGATTTCATTTAGCCTGCACGGGTGTACAGGTGTCGCGAAAAAAGGCCGACAAAGTCGGCCTTTTTTTGTGAAAAAACGGTTTAGCGACTGAGGATGGTGCCGATATAGTAGAAGAGCGGGTTTTCACTCTTTTCCGCCCCAAGGGAGCGGTTAACCAAGGAGCTCTTCATGAATATCGGTTCTTCCCCTGGCCAGAGCCTGATCGGTTCGGTCGACGTCAAGCGAATGGCGCTCGAAACGCAGCAGATCCTGACAGGTCCAAATGGCAGCGAACAACGCTCGTTGCTGGTTGATGCCGTCGAAGTCTCTATCCAGATCGATGGCCACTTCGCCAACCGCGTTTTACAAGACTCGATCGAAGAGCGGTTGAACGATGTTTTCGCAGCGGCAGGCATGGATACTACGGTGGCGAGTCTTTTGCAGAGTGGGTTGGATTACTCGCCGGGGGCTAGTGCGCAGCGGATCGTCGATTTTTCACTGAGTTTTTTCGCCTCGTTTCAACTCAACCACGCCGACCTGGAAACTCAGGAACAGATTGCCGATTTCGCTGCAATGATCAATGGCGCGATCGAGGCGGGCTTCGCCAGTGCTCAGAATGTGCTCGCAGGGCTTGGCCAGATCGCTCCGGAAGTGCAGGCGGGGATCGATGAGACCTTTGAATTGACGATCAAGGGGATCGAAAACTTCGTTAGCGAACAGACGCAACTCTTGATGGGAGAGGGGGAGGAAGCAGAGCAGAATCCGGTGAGCGCCGTCTGAACCAAGATCGTCATAAGCCACAGAGATATCACAAAGGGACCGTTTCGGGCGGTTCCTTTTTTTGTTCTGAAAATCGGTATGATACGACGTTTGTCCTCTAGCTCTTCGATCCAGGGGAGATATTGCGGGATAGAGGTACAATTTCTTTGAGTTCAATAGAGTTGAGTGACACAATGACATCATTGCCGAGCAATGCCTGTTAGAAAGGCATTGAGAAAGGTCGATTGGAGGGTGGTACAAGATTTGCGATATCCAAGGAAGACAGCAAGCGATCGGGGCTATGGAATATATCGACCAGTACCAGATTTCAGGCATATCCAGTACGGTCGGCAAAGAGGAAATAACCCGCGCCTATCGCAATTTGGCCCGCGAGTGCTATCCTGGTCGTAACCACGAGATAACCTGTACGCGAAGATCAGCATTGTAGTGTCGGAAAAACTCGGAGCGAAAGGGCTCCCGCCCTTTCGCTCGTTTAGCCGCACTATCTAAGCGCGAAAATCGAGGTGGAGGACAAATCATATGAATACCAGTGAATTGACTGAGAAGTCGCAGGAAGCTCTGCGGCAGGCCCAGCAGCAAGCATTGCGCCGTGGGCATGGTGAAGTTGACGGAGAACACTTGCTGCTGGCGCTTTTGCAAGAGCAAGGAGGAATCCTGTCGCGGATGGTGCAGCGTCTTAATGGTGGGGACGAGTCATTGCGGCAGGTGCTGGACAATGAGCTCTCGCGACGGCCCCGGGTCTCGGGTCCTGGGGTCGAGCTAAGGTTGTCTCGCCGTTTACAGGAAGTCCTGATCAAGGCCGAGGAGGAAGCCCGGGCGCTTGGCGACGAATACATCTCGGCCGAACACTTTGCCCTGACTTTTATCGCAGAGGGTCGGGACACATCAGCCGGTCGGGCCTTTTTGGAATCGGGTATTACCCGGGACCAGTTCCTGCAAGTTCTGGCGGCCGTGCGCGGCAGCCAGCGCGTGCAGAGTGCGACGCCCGAATCTACCTACGAGGCGTTGGACAAGTACGGTACCGATCTGGTGGCGCGTGCAAAGGCTGGTCAACTCGATCCGGTGATCGGTCGCGATGAGGAAATCCGCCGCACGATCCGCATCCTCTCGCGCAAAACCAAGAACAATCCGGTACTGATCGGTGAGCCGGGAGTAGGTAAGACTGCGATCGTCGAAGGGCTGGCGCAGCGCATTGTCGTTGGTGATGTGCCCGAGTGGATGCGCGAGCAGACCATTTTTGCCCTGGATATGGGTGCGCTGATGGCCGGAGCCAAATACCGGGGCGAGTTCGAGGAACGGCTCAAGGCCGTACTCGATGAGATTGGCCAGAGCAAGGGGCGAATTCTGCTCTTTATCGATGAACTGCACACTATTGTCGGCGCCGGCAAGACCGAGGGATCGACCGATGCGGGCAATATGCTAAAACCGATGCTGGCTCGCGGGGAATTGCACTGCATCGGTGCGACCACATTGGATGAGCACCGTCGCTATATCGAAAAAGATGCAGCGCTGGAGCGGCGTTTCCAGCCGGTGCTGGTGGATGCTCCTTCGGTTGAAGACTCGATCTCGATTTTGCGGGGTTTGCGCGAGCGCTTCGAGGTCTACCACGGAGTGAGAATTCAGGATAATGCACTGGTGGGGGCAGCGTTGCTCTCCGATCGCTATATCGCTGATCGTTTTTTGCCCGATAAGGCCATCGATCTGATCGATGAAGCGTGTGCTACGGTGCGTACCGAACTCGACTCAATGCCGGCCGAACTGGACCAGATCGAGCGTCGGGTCATGCAACTGGAAATCGAAGAGGCAGCGCTGAAGAATGAACAGGACCTAGCTAGTGGAGCGCGCCTCGAAGATCTGCGTCGCGAACTCGCGGATCTGAAGGGGGAGGGGGACGTTCTGCGCGACCAGTGGGAGGCCGAGAAAGCATCGATCGTCGGGGAACGGGCAATCCGCGCGGAGATCGATGCGGTGCGACACCAGATCGAGGAGGCCGAGCGCCAATACGACCTGGACAGGGCCGCCGAACTCAAACACGGGATCTTGCCGGAACTGGAGCGGCAGGTGCGGGAGAGCGAAAGGCGCCAGATGGTGGACGGAGGTGTAGAGCGGCTGCTGCGCGAAGAGGTTACCGAAGAGGAAGTAGCCGAAATCGTTTCGCGCTGGACTGGCATTCCGCTAGAGCGACTGGTCGAAGGCGAGCGGGAAAAGTTATTGCGTCTCGACCAGATTCTGCATCAGCGGATTGTGGGCCAGGATGAAGCAGTCGGGCTCGTGGCCGATGCCGTGATTCGGGCGCGCTCCGGTATTAAGGATCCTCGGCAGCCGATCGGTTCTTTCATCTTCCTGGGTCCGACGGGTGTGGGCAAGACCGAGTTGGCCAAGGTGCTTGCGCAGACGCTTTTCGATTCGGAAGAGAATATGATCCGCATCGATATGAGCGAGTATATGGAGAAACACGCCCTGTCCAGATTGCTGGGTGCTCCTCCGGGGTATGTCGGCTATGAAGAGGGAGGGCAATTGACCGAAGCCGTGCGGCGCAAACCGTATTCAGTGGTACTTTTCGATGAGATTGAGAAGGCCCACCCCGATGTGTTCAACGCACTCCTGCAGCTTCTTGATGATGGACGACTTACCGATGCTCAGGGGCGCACGGTGGGATTTGGGAATACCGTGGTGATCATGACTTCGAATATCGGTTCATCGGATCTGATCGAGGGGCTGGGACCAGAAGGAGAAATCGCGGAGTCGGCTCGCACAGCGGTGATGCAGCAGTTGCGGGGCCATTTCCGCCCCGAATTTCTCAACCGACTCAGTGATGTGGTGCTTTTCAAACCGCTGACGATCGAGGAGATCAAAGCGGTTGTCGAAAGATTGGTCAGCGAGTTGGGACAAAGGCTTGCGGAACGCAGGCTCAGATTGGATATCTCTGCTGCGGCATGCGAGCATATTGCGCGTTCTGGATTTGATCCGGTCTATGGAGCCCGGCCTCTTAAGCGTATCCTGGAGCGCGAGATCGAGACTCGTATTGCTCGCTATCTGATTGCCGATTCGATCCGCGATGACTCCCAGATCATCGTCGATCTTGAAGAGGGAAAACTGGTAGTGAGACACTGCGATGCTGCCGCGCCTGATTTGGTCGCGGCCTGAGGGTAGAACTAATAAGCGGGAACTCATCGTCCCGCCTATCGTCTCTTTATACGCAATGGTTTTTATCTGTATATTAGTTTGTCAATTTAACTGTAACGTGGAAAGGAAATACCGATGCGGAGTCTGAGTCCATCTCTGCTGGTTTTGTGTCTGGTACTGATAGGAAACAACGTGCAGGCCTACGAGAGCGATAATCTGCGGCAACTGCGCCAGATGAGCGATGGTTTTGCCGAAATTGCGGCCCAGGTCAAGCCCGGAGTGGTGAAAATCGTTACTGAGGGTACCGCTAGCAGCGGAGGGCGCAACCCGTTCCGAGGCACTCCCTGGGAAGATTTCTTTGGCAAGCCCGACCAGAATCCGGAGCGTCAGCAAAACGGTCAGGGCTCCGGGGTGATCGTTCGTTTTCGCGGAGAGTTCTATATCCTGACCAATAATCACGTGATCCGTCAGGCCGATGATATTCGCGTCGAGATGACCGACTCGCGGTTCTTTGGCGCTGAGGTGGTTGGTCGCGACTCGTTGAGTGATATCGCCGTACTCAAGATTGATGGCGAGGATTTGCCCTCGGTGCCGCTAGGTAATTCGAATGGTCTCAAAGAGGGCGAATGGGTGTTGGCGATAGGCAATCCGCTTGGCTATGCCCACTCGGTAACGACGGGTATCGTAAGTGCAGTAGGTCGGGGTCGCTTTGGTGGCGAGTACGGGTCTTTTATCCAGACTGATGCGGCGATCAACCCTGGTAACAGCGGTGGACCGATGGTGAACCTGGAAGGCGAAATCGTTGGCATCAATACTGCCATTGTCAGTCGTAGCGGTGGATATATGGGTATCGGTTTTGCCATCCCTGTTAACTTGGTTCGGCATGTGCTCGAGCAACTGGTCGAATACGGCGAGGTACGTCGAGGATTGCTGGGGGTATTTATTGGCGACCTGGATCCCCTGGTAGCTGAAGCTATGGGCTTGGATAATACGCAGGGTGCGGTTATTGAACGGGTGATGCCGGGGCGGGCGGCAGATAAGGGGGGCGTTAAGGCCGATGATATTGTTCTGGAAGTCGATGGTCATCCGGTGCGGAACTCGACAGGACTCAGGAGTTTGATCGGGCTTACGGCACCTGGCGTCGAGGTAGAGATAGTGGTTTTGCGCGATGGCGAGGAGAAGCGGCTCAGAGTCGAGTTGGATGCATTGACCGAGGAGGCGCTGGCCGAAAACAGCCCTCGTACGGACGAAGACGGGAGCCAGGGGCCGCTGGGGGTCAGTGTGCAGGAGTTGACCGATGAGTTGGCACAGCGTTTGGGATACGACGAAGAGTATGGTGTGCTGGTTGTCGGGGTGGAGCAGGGCAGTGAGGCGGCGAGGCGGGGTTTGAGACGGGGGATGCTGATACAGGAGGTCAACCGGGCGCGGGTAGAGTCGGTTGATGACTATGAAGATATGCTGGAGGAGATCGAACCGGGAGATGCATTCATGATGCGGGTGCGGGCACGGGGGGGGGCGCGGTTGGTGGGGATGCGAATGCCGATAGACTAAGTGGAAATATATCTCTGCAGACCTTTTTCTGCAGGATCGCTCGTGCCCATTTGAAGTACCCGTTACCCCGTGGCTTGCCGCGGGGTTTTTTATTTTTGCCGCTGGATTTTGTCGAGATTGTGACGTGCTTGGGAGTGGTAGGGGTTTAGTTCGAGTGTGCGGGAGAAAAAGCTAGCGGCGCGGTCAACCTCGTCGGCCTCAATGGCGAGGACGCCGAGGTTGTAGCAGGCCTGATCGAAGTGCGGATCGAGGCGGAGAGCATTTGTGAAGGCCTGGCCAGCTTCTGCCTTTCGCTGCAGGTGGTAAAACGCCAGGCCTAGGTTGAGCCAGGTCGGGGGATAATCTGAGTCGATACGGAGACTGGCTTCCAGATTGCCCAGTGCTCGGTCGTATTGCTTTTGTTGCAGGTAATGACTCCCGAGATCGTTGAAGACCTCGTAATAATCGGGCAGGATCGCCAGGGCTTTGTTGAGTGCGGCCCGGCCCTGTGGCTGCTCTCCGCGTTCGAAGTGTGAGTGGCCGAGGACGCGCCAGGCGCGGGCGTTTTTTGGATAAGCTTGGGTGGTGCTGGAGAAGAGGGTATAGCTGTCTTGCCAATCGGCGACTCGCAGCGCGGTGCGGAGCGATAGCAGGACGATGAAGGCGAAGAGCACCAGTGAACTTCGAGGCATTTTTTCTAATAAAATTGCTAGCCCAATACAAAAACCCATTGTCGGTAGGTAGAGCAGACGTTCGGCCATGATGGTGCCGATGGGTAGGAGGATATTGGCTACGGGGGCCAGGGCTAGCAGAGCCCAGATCAGGCCGAAGCAAAACCAGGGCTGACGGCGCCAAGTATAGATCAGGACTATAGAGAGGAGGACTAGTCCGAAAACGACCAGCGCCAATAGTGGAGATATGAGTTGTTTTGTCAGCGGCAGCGCGGCGTAGGAGTAGTCAGCTGAGAGAAGTGCCGGCAAGACCAGCAGTCCCAGGTAGTGCCCGAGCAGGGCAGTGGCGTTGAGCAGTCGTAAGTCGGGGTCGAGTTCGACGAGGGGATTGTCGAGGCGGTCGATCTCAGTGGGACCCAGGGTGCTGAGTACAGAGTAGCGCCAGGCCAGGTAGGCCATAGTAGCGCCGACGTAGAGCAGGTAGGGCTTTCTATAGCTTTTTCGCGAAAAAGTCCGATATTGGAATACATCTATGAGGAGTACGAGGCCCGGTGTGACGATTGCGCTCTCTTTGCAGAGCAGGGATAGGAAGAGCGCGATGGTCGCTGCGAAGGGCCTACGGCGCAGATGCAGAATGAGTGTTGTCAGTGAAAGGCCGGCGGCTTGTAGACCGGCGCGACCGACGGCAGAGCAGACGGTTTCGCTGAGGGCTGGGTGAACGGCGAAGAGCAGGGCGGCGGCGAGGGCCGAATTGGGTTGGTGGGTCAGGTCTAGGACGAGGCGGTGCAGAAGGAGTGCGGTGAGGGCGTGCAGGAGAATATTGATCAGGTGATAGCTGAACGGAGCGTGGCCGCAGAGTTGATGCTGGAGGGCGTAGCTGAGGGTGGTCAGGGGGCGAAAAAGTCCGGAGCGGTCGTTGTGATGGCCAGCCCAGTAGTCGCTGGTTAAGATCTCGCTCAGGTTGGCTCGCTGGACGATGGGGTTGTCGCGAATGGCGGCGTAATCGTCGCGGATGAAGTCGTTGTCCAGAGTGCCGGAGTAGACGACGAGAGCCAGGGCGGCAACGAGAATGAGGTGGTGATGGGGGGATGGGATATGCACAGATATTTTTTGGGGTTATTCGCTCTTCTGAATTTTGTTCGTAGCTGCAGGCCGGTACGACTTTTCTAATATACTACCACGTTATACACAACGAAATATTATGCGATCCCAGGCAATATGGCACTCGGCCTCATTGGCTGTTTATTTTCGGCACGAATTGTATCTCAAAGGGCCGGTAAAGCGAGGCGTTCTGCGTTGCGCCGGGAGTGGGCCTTATGCGATCTATCTAAATGGGGCCTTGGTGGGGAGAGGATTGGGAAAAGAAATAGCCGAAGATGTGGTTTGGGAAGAATTTGATCTGAGTATGGCGTTGCAAGAGGGAGACAATTTGCTCTTGATCCAGGCTTTTGGCGGTGGAGAGGGAGATTGGTTTCGTGCCGAAGGAGAGATAGGGACTGATAGAGAGAGAGAGTTGAATTCCTCAACGTCTTGGCAAGCCCAGGGTATTGATGCATGGCAGGCGATGAATGATGGCGTAATAGGGCATACATATGTGGCGGCGTTGGAACCGGAAGAGTGGGCGAGTGGAAGATTCCGCGCAGAGGAGTGGCGGGAAGCAAGAGTAGTAGAAGGTCCTGAACCGCGGGATTGGATGCCGTTGGTCGCTGTAGAGGAAGAGGTATGGGCGCGGTCAGTCGTGGAGTTTGGCGAGGTGGATAGTTGGGGATCGATTGCCTGGGTAGCACCTGCGGTGATGGAGACGGCCAAGTGCGTGCGACGGGAAGCGCTTCTGGAAAGAGGAAAGATTCAGATGCGGACGCAGACGCGAGACACGGAGCGTGCGGCTTATCTGGTCTTGGACTTCGGGCGGGTGATAGATGGGTTCCCCCGCCTGCGGTTGCGAGGGCGTTCGGGTGCGGTGGTTGACCTGGGTTTTGCCCGAGATTGGGGGGCGGTAGAGTCGGGTTTGCGCTACGTATCCAGCGAGGGTTGGCAGGAGTGGACTTTTCCGCGGATAATGGCATGCCGGTATCTGGTGTTGCGCGTGAGTCAGTGTGTGGAGGAGGTGGAAGTCGATAGTGTTTCATTGGTAGAGCGTCGGTTCGAGGTTGAGGCGCGGGGTCGTTTCGAAGCCGTGGGAGAGGATTGGGATTCGATCAGGAGAGTAGGGGAACGGACCTTGTCGGCTTGTCGGCGCGAAGTGTATGCGTTGGGTTGGGGCCAGCGGATTTATGATTGGGAGAAGTTCTACGTGCTGGCACAGAATGACTTTTACGCGACTGGGTGTAGTGATGTGGCACGGGCGGTGCTGGCGAGCAATGAGGCGCCGACTGGTGGGGTATCAGCCTGTTTTTATGCGCTTTTTGTAGAACTGGTGCAGCGTCATATAGGGGATCATAGATTGGCGATTGCGCTTCTACCTGATGTATTGGGTGGTTTGGAAGCGGTGACCGGTGGTGGGGGATCGTCAACCGCGCTTGGAGCGTTGCGAACCGGTGCCTGGCAGGCGGCTGCGGCGTTGTGTCGGGCTGCAGGAAAGGCTCAGCAAGCCCTTGAGTGTGAGCGGGTTGTGGATCGGGAGCGTGAGGGGTTGCAAGCAGCCTGGGACGAGGATCGGGGGCTTTTTGCCGATTCGGAGGGGAGCGAGGATTTCACACTGCGCGCGAATGGGTTGGTGCTCTATTGGGGGTTGGCCGCCGAGGAGCAGCGTAACCGGGTGGTCGAGTTTCTCGGTGAGGCTCAACTCGCGGAGGATGACGATTTGTGGCAGGCGTTCTTTATCGCGAGTGCATTGTGGCAGGCGGGTGAGGGTGAGCGGGCGCTGGGGTATATGCAAAGGACTTGGGGCGCTCTACTCGAGAGCGAGGGATGGACCTGGGGTGAAAAGACGGGTCGATTGGCTGCAGAGCCCGGCGTTGAGGCTTTGCTCGGAGCGTATGTGCTCGGGGTGCGTACCAAAGCGGAGGGGGTACTGGAGATTCGGCCGCATTTATCAGGGCTCGAACGCGCGGAGGGAGTGGTACCTACGGCATATGGCGATATCGAAATGGCCTGGGGAGCGTATAGCGGTGGTTTTTCGCTGTGGATAGCACTGCCGCACAATGGTGAAACGCATCTGGCGGTACCGCGTCGTGGCAAGCGTTTTCCCCAGATTGCGATCAACGGCGAAACGGTATGGCGCAATGAGAAAGTGCATCCTAACTTCCACGTTCAGGATCTGATCAGCGAAAGCGAATGGGTGGTGCTGGTATTGAGAAAAGCAGGGCGCTACGAGGTTGCGATGCACTGAGGTCGGTCGTGTGATTCTGTGCTGCCCTATCGCTGGCTGGAAGACAAAGAGCAAAAGGCTCTGGTTCTGTTTTTGGTAGTTTCATATCCCATTTAAAGCATTTTTTTCATAGAGGAGATATCGATTCCGATGTCCGACTCAGCACTCCACTACGTCGTCCACAAAGGGCCAGATACTCCTGCCCATGGTGCGCCTCTACTTTTTCTTATGCACGGTTATGGATCAGATGAACAGGATATGATTGGTCTGGCGCCGAACCTGGATTCGCGTCTTTTCTGTGTCAGTGTCCGTGCGCCCCACAGGCTAGATTTTGGTGGTTTTGCCTGGTTCAATATCGAACGTGGACCAGAGGGTATTCGCTTCGATTTTGCCGAGGCGTTGGAGTCGCTGGAGCAGGTTTTTGCACTGGTCGCTGTGCTGCAGGCGGAGTACCGATTCGCGAGCGTCTTTATCGCGGGATTCAGCCAGGGGGCGAGTATGGCATTGGCGGCGGCGTTAAAGCAGCCCCGAACCTTTGCTGGAGTGTTGGCGATGAGTGGGGTCTGTGGGGCCGAGATTTTGCCAGAGGATCCTGCTTTGCTACGGGGGTTGCAGGTTTTTATTTCGCACGGTCGCCAGGATTCGATCATCCCGATTGCCCAGGCTCGCGCCTCTAAAGAACTGCTCGATCCGCTCGGGTTGGATCTAAGCTATACTGAGTACGATATGCCCCACGGGATCAACGCGCAATGTCTGGAGGATGTCGATGCCTGGTTGAAAGAGCGGTTGAACGAAGAGTGAAGTGTCTGGCTAGCGGTCGAGGGCGTCGCGGACCTTGGAGACAAGTTCTTTGATTGGGAGCGGTTTTTGCAGCACCTCAGCCTTATGCGCTAATTCTTCGCTGGAGATATAGTAGCCGGAGATGATGAAGACCTTGAGTTGGGAGTCGGTCGACCAGAGGCGATCCAAGACCTCTTTGCCCGACATTCCTTCCATCGTCCAGTCGAGAAGGATCAGGGCGATATCATCGCGTCGCTGCTCGTAGATCTCGAGACTATCTGGGCCGTTTGATGCGGAAAGGACTTCGTAGCCACAGCGCTCGAGAACGCTGCTAAAAATTTTTCGGATGCTGTCGTCGTCATCGATAACCAGTATGGTTTCGGTGCCACGAACCAGAGAGGTAGCAGGATTGCTCATAGTATATAATATATACGCTTAAAAAGTAGGACCAAAAATCAAATCCAAGAACTGAGTTCAGAAATCAGTTGCGCTTTCGTATCGGCGAGTGCAGGGATGCTCACATTTGACTCTTCAGGGTTTGGCCTCTTCATAGGCGTGGTGTAGAAAGGGGTTGTCGCAGGGGGTCTTGCCTCCGTAGAACCAGGTCAGCGGCAGGATTTTAAGTTTCTGGTTGGGGCTCTCGGGATCGGCTTTGCTGCTGAGGACCAGACGGGCCTCACTGGGGTGTGGTTCGTATCTCGAATAAGTATGGGCGATGAGCACGCGGTCTTCCAGTGCGCAAACCGAAGGATAGGACCAGCGGCCGTGTGTGGTTGAGGAGCGCACCTGTTGGGCTTCGCGCTCGGGGGCGGGTCGACCGGGGGGGAAGTGGATCTCCTCGGGACGCAATGGTCGAATGGGTCCGGGTTCGACCCGAGTCTGCTCGTGCAGCGATTCGACGTTTTGGAAGAATTCCCACACCGAGCCGCCGTTGCGGCTGATCGCAGCGGAAAGCCGCGTGCGGTTGTAGCCGAGTTGGACTTCCTCTTCGCTTTCCTGATTCCAGACTGCAAGAAGGTGACCGTTGGTGAGGGTGCGGATCTGGGCTGGAGCGGTCGAGGAGGCCAACGAAGTGGGCAAAGGGCGGGTCCAACTCTCGCCGCAGTCGTCCGACCATGCCTGGAAAATTCGACCCAGACCGGTGCGCATAAACATCAGCAGGCGGCCGGGTGCGACTTCGGCAACCGTGGGCTCGTTGACATAGGAGAAGGTCGCGTTCCAATCGTGGAGGATCATCAGTTCGCCGTCGCCGTTTTTGTGCCAGGTGCGGCCCTCGTCGTCGGAATAACAGACGTAGACGGCTGAAAACCGGGGGTCGAAAAAATGAGCGGCGGTGCCGACCCACTGGTTGTCTACCAGCTTGCCGGATACGGGCGGGGTGCGGTGATCGGGGGTATGGGGTTGGCCGATGGCGATATAGACTGGCAAAATCAGGCGGCCGGAGGCAGTGCGTAGCAATACGTCCTGGTAGGCGTGGGTGGCCAGACCAGGAGGCGTGACGCGCACTGGTGGTTCCCAGGTCTGACCGCCGTCGTCAGAACGCCAGAAAACCAGGTGCCTATCCGGTTCCCGGACCATGCCCGCCAAACCTACGCCGCCGTCGGCAAGATCGACCAGCGAGGTGCCCTTTGTGCCGACGCGGTTGCCGTCAGTATCGGTAAGGGTGAATTCGTCGGACCAGGAGAGTCCGCCGTCTTCAGAAGTGGTGAAGCGGCCGTAGGCTGCGTGCAGGATACGGCCTCCCGGCAGCGGGGCGAAGGAGGAATCGTGGAAGTAGCGGGTATCGTGGGTCGCAAGGGCTTCTTCGGGGCGCGTCATCGGAACGTGGGACATAGGATGCTCCTTTTTATGGCGCTGTGATTGGCGCTGAGGCCAGAGTAGGATATGGTGTCGTACTGGCTCTTGGCTGTGGAGATGCTGGGGCGGAGCCTCTGCTGTGTGGACCTGGGGCTGATCAATGCTCAGTCGGTCGAGTACTGACGGATTAAGAGATCAGCCGCATATTGGGCGCCGTTGGATCGGGGTTTCGGTTTTGGCGGTTTTGATATAATGGCGCGAAATATATCGCGCCAAGAGCCATCCTGCAAATGTTTGGGTGTTAGACGGGCGGCGTTCATATCGCGTTGGCAATGGTTGGCCAGGGCGCGGTCTTCGGGATAGCCATCTCGGGCGAAGTAGAGCAAGGGGATCTGGTTGGCGAAGGCTTCGGCGCAGCTGCAGTACCCCAGTTTGCCGATAAGGGCGTCGAGGATGGAGAATAACTCGCTGGTGTTGAAGGCCAGTGGGATCTGGTGGTAGCGAGGGTTGGCAGTGGTGTGCTCGGCGTAAGAGAGCAGGTGCCATTCGGGCAGGGCTCGGAGCAGGGCGTCGAAGTCGGGTGCGTGGCCAGGGTGACCGCCGAAATTCCACATCAGTGCCTGGGCATCGGGAGGCAGGACGAGATCGCGGCGAATTTCTTCGGCGCTGCGCTGTGTTTGGCCGACCAGCAGCGGGATATCGGTGAATGTCGAGAAAGTTTCTTCGATACCAATATGGAAAGGAAGACGCAGGACTTGGGTGGCGCGTTGATAATAGGTCTGGGCCTGGTCGGC
This sequence comes from uncultured Gemmatimonadaceae bacterium, assembly GCA_964520345.1. Lineage (GTDB taxonomy): Bacteria > Latescibacterota > UBA2968 > UBA8231 > UBA8231. Next base: position 30,501 of record CAZFMY010000038.1, read on the forward strand.
CAGATCTTGCAGGCCGGTCTCATCGCTGGCGAGCGTCCGGTAGAGCCAGTGCCAGTCGAAGTTGGCGATCAGGCTGCCGGGGATGCCGGCGCAGTGAGCGATTTCTAGGGCGATGGGGGCGGTTTCGGCGATGACGAGGTCGGCACCGATGTGTCGCAGGAATGCAGCTTCGCGTTCGATGAGGACTCGGTTGTCAGGGGTGCGCTCCTGGTGACGGGTCAGCGTGGCGGCGACATCGATGGTCAGCCAGTCTTTTTGCACGAGACCGGGATCGACCTGGCGCGGATAGAGCGTATAGGAAGCGGCGGGCAGGCGGTGGAAGAGCCAGGCGGGACGGTCGCAGACGATGTGGCAATAGCTGCCGCGGCAGATGAGTGCCTCGGCGAGGAAGGCGGCGCGTACTGCATGCCCGAAGCCATGGTCTGAGGTGTAGATGACGATCTGGGGACCTGACATGACCCAGAACATATAGCGAGAGCGAGTTCAGTGCGAGGTCTTGCTGTATTGCTATAGTCGATGGACTGAGTTCTTGGAAAGAGTACAACGGGTCGTCAGGAGATGCCCGCAGTGGATCCTATCGCGTGAGTGCAGCCTCAGTTGTCGCCTCCCACGGAGTAATAGAGGTTGATCCCCAGCCATTCGCCGGCCAGGTCATATTCGGCTTCAGTTCCCAGGGATCCGATCTCAAACCCGATGCCGACAAAGAGCTTGTTCGAGCCGGCCTCGGCCGAATTTTGCTGACCACCGAACTCGGACTTAGTGGAAACCAGGTGTCGACTGAGATCGATTTTGCCGTAGAGTTTCAGTGGCTTTTCGCTCTTGAGGTAGTAACGCGGGCCGATATTGACATAGATGGTGCGGGTTTTGGATTGTATTGCACCGATGTTCTGCGTGGCGAATTTGAGCTGGCCGATGGAGATCGCGGTTGGCAGACCCTTGAATGACTTGCGGCAGTTGACGCCGAAGCCGATCCCGAATCCGGCGAGATTGGCGAAATCGCCTATAGGCTGAGCGATGCGGGGGCCGATGCCGCAGGAGAGGTTTTCGGCCCTTAGAGGGGATGTCAGTAGTGCAACGAGCGCTGTGGCAATGAAAGATGTACTTGAGAGCTTCATGGGTGCTTGATCCCTGGGGCTCTGATGGCACCTGCTGGGGTTGCGACGACCATTCTCAGCAGCGACCGAGTATATCACCTGCCAGGCTGGTCGGTAGGGCTGGACTCAGGTGAGCAGCCTTTCGACTCGGCGAGCAGAGAGGCGATGGCCGAAGAGGGGTTGGGAACGCGTAGCCGTTGAGCGTTGCCAGATGGCAAAGAGCCCGCCGTCTTCCTCTGTGAGTACCGAGGCATAGCGCGAGCAGCCGGTACCCTCGGGTGAGACGAAGAGCGGCTCCAGGCGACTGAGGCGGTGCAGATGTGGGAAGTGACGGTTGAAGCCGTAGGCCAGGCCGCCCAGCTCCTCGCAGGAGTAGCCGCGGGGGCGGTCGACAGCCTTTGGGTGTGCGTCGAGTTGGCGCAGGGATTCGGCGCCGTCGTAGAAGTAGAGCGAGAGCGATGGCAGGGTTGAGAAGGCACCTACTCTGGGTACGGGCAGGCGGCAGGTTATGCGGCAGGCGGCTACATCCCAGGTCGATCCGCGGGGGAAGAAGTCATGGCCGTTGCTGACACAGGATTGGGCCGAAAGCGCCGCACTGCCCGAAGTGCTCGAGGTCCAGTTATAAGGATGGGCGCAATAGAGCAATAGGGTTTGTCCTGGGCGGAATCCCGGCGAAAGATGGGGATCTTTGAGGTGCAAGTAAGCCGGGTCGCTGCTGGAGAGCAATGGATTTATGGTCTCCTGCGGCATCAGCCGGTCGATACGAGAGGCGGAAAAGCGGTCGATGCTCCACAGGCCGGTACCGGGTTTCTGGAAGGGGGTGACCTGGCGCGGGTACGTGCGGACCTTTTCGGTGGAGACCAGTACTTCGACGCGGCGCTTGTTGATGCGCAGAGCGCTGCCTTCGATGCTGAGTACGGTCGAGTCGCAGTAGAGGTCGGATTTGTTCCAGGAGCGGATTTTGGTGAAGTTCTTGCCGTGGTCGGCGGAGCGAAAAATAGCCAATTCGCGGCCCCGGGTGCCGGCGGCGAGCCCGGAGCGGCTATCGCCGGCGTCGCGGTAGCGGCCGATCAGCAGCAGGCTGCCGTCGCGTGGATCTCGCACCGTATTGCCACCGCCGAACCAGAAGCCCTCGCGGTCCTCGCTCGGCTCGATGAGGGTGCGTCCGCGTCGCTGGTCGATGAGGTGGGTGCCGAGACGGGCTAGTTTGCGTTCTAGGAGATCGGGTAGTCTATCCATAGCGGGTCTGGCGGAGAAGTATGTGCAACGCGGTGGGGATCTGTCAAGTTGTCCAGCCCATCAGCTCTTGGTGGGCGATCGTGGCCATGGCATCGAGCCAGGTGGGGTGATCGTTGAGGCAGGGAACCAGATGCAGCACCTCGCCGCCTCCGCGGTGGAACTGCTCCTGACCCTCGCGGCCGATCTCGTCGAGAGTTTCCAAGCAGTCAGAGGTGAAGCCGGGGCAGGCGGCCACCAGACGGCGCACGTCCTGGGAGCCCAATTCTTCGAGGATCTCTTCGGTATAAGGCTCGAGCCAGGGCTCTTTGCCGAAGCGCGACTGAAAGCCGTTGACCCAAGCGTCGTCGTCCAATTCGAGGGCGCGGGCCAGATGGTGTGCGGTCTCTTCGCAGTGGCGGCGATAGGGATCGCCCTCGTTGACGTAGCGCTCGGGAATGCCGTGGAAGGTGATCAGGTAGCGATCGGGCTTCCAGTCGAGGCGAGCGATCTCATCAGTGATGGACTCTTTGAGTGCCGCTATATAGGCCGGGTGGTCGTAGTAGGGCGGGACGAAGCGCAGCGTGGGCATTTTGCGCTTGCGATCGAAAAACCAGGGGCAGCGCCGTCCGTAGGCTGCGCGGTTGACGGCATCGTAGATCGAGCCGGTGGTGGTGCAGGAAAACTGCGGGTACATCGGGAAGACCAGGATTCGGTCGATGCCCTCTTCTTCCATCGTCTTTATTGCGCAGTCGATGCTGGGCTCGCCGTAGCGCATGCCGAGGATCACTCTGTATTCTTTGCCGAGCCGCTCCTGCAGCCCGCGGGTCTGGGTTTTGGAATGGATCATCAGGGGTGAGCCTTCGTCGGTCCAAATGTTCTTATACAGGGCCGCCGAGCGCCTGGGGCGCAGGGTGAGCACAAAGAGGTAGAGGATCGGATACCACTTGAACGGGTGGAGGTCGATGACCCGCGGGTCGGAGAGAAACTGACGCAGATAGGGTCGCAGCGCTTTGGCGGTAGGACCCTCCGGGGTACCGAGCTGGGCGACGAGGACGCCGACTTTGGACGATGGGGTGGGCATAGTAGTTGTTTGATGGCAGGTATAGGGGTGCTTACCTTATCGAATCGTCCAGAGAATATATCAGAGAATACCGTTCTGAACAGCCCTAGTGGCAATAAAGGAGATCGTCATGCGTAGTATCTTTGTTGGGATCGAATACGCGGGCAAGAGTACGTTAGCTACCATGCTCGGCGAGTACTATCGCCACCGTAAGGTGCCGATCCACGGCGATGACCATTTTACTCTCCCCGACTCAACGCTGAGTCCAGAATCGCGCAAGATCATGGTCGATTTGCCCAATGATATGAAGGAGCGGGCGCAGCGGATGCAGATCCACTACCACGTGGAGATCATCAAAAAATATGCCTGCCCGCTGATCGTCGGCTGGCATCTGGAAGAGGCGATCTATACTAGTGTCTATGGCGAGGATCCCGATCATCCCTATTATCCGAATTTTCACTACGGCTTTCAGCGGCTCTATGAATCGCTGGTGTTGGAGGCGCATCTGCCCGATGTGGTGATGTTTCACGTTACCGCCTCCGATGAGGAAATCGCCCGGCGGATGAAGGAGGATCCACACGAGTATCCGATCGTGCGCGAGCAGGATATTCCCGAAGTGAAAAAGCGTTTCGAGGAGGAGATTGCCAAGTCGCTCTTTACCCATCAGGGTCGGACGGTGCTGCTCGACACGACGGGGAAGACGCCGCAGGAGTCGTTTGACGAATTACTGGCACTTTCGGAACCGAAAATCACGATGGGAGAATTGGCGATGCGGGCGATGGACGTGCCCGAAGAGGAGTATGAAGTCGTGTACGAGAATGGGGTGCGCAAGACGATTCCCGCGTAGTATCGGGATAGACCAGGGTCATTCCTTGCGCATGCTAGTAGCAAATCCGGTAGCCAGCTTCGGATCGGCTGTGGAAATGCCCCTGGTCTATCTCTGCGGTCTTTTTACAAGCTGTATCAAGAGAAGACAAAAGAATAGATGGCGATACTTGCAGTTCTCTTCCATCGACGGTCGTCACCGCATGTGGTTGGAGTCTAGTGCAGCGGCTTTTGTCGGCGTGCGGCCTCGGGATATTGAGTGGGTGGTAGTGCGGCTAATATGGGCGCTGGCGCTATTGATGCCGCAGGTGACTGCGGCGGAGCCCACCGGGTTGGAGCGCGATGTACGGGCGTTGTTGCGGCCGGCGAGTCTGGGAGGATTCGTTCTGGCCTTAGGTGCTGCAGGAGTTGCGCACCGGTTCGATGGCGAGCTCAACGGACCAGTCGACAACGAGTTGATCGAACCCGTTCTCGATTTTGGCAATTTCTACTTCGAGACCGAATACAGCGTAGTATCGGTGGCCGGGGTGTGGGCAATGAGCAAGGTCGCGGGTTGGAAAGAGACTGGCGTGGCGAGCGGAGAGGTGCTGCGTGCGCTGGTTTTAGCCAATGCAATGGTTGCTCCCCTCAAAGTAACGGTTGGTCGCACCCGGCCGGACCGTACTAACGACTGGTCCTTTCCCTCGGGGCATTCGGCTAACGCCTTCGCCATGAGTACTGTCTTGAGTCGCCGTTATGGTCGTTGGGTCGGGATTCCATTGTGTGCGTTGGCTGCCACGGTGCCGGTAGCTCGAATTCACGGCCAGCACCATTTTTTTTCCGATGTGGTAGCTGGGGCGATTCTGGGCGTGGTGGCCGGATTGGCAGTAGACCAGCACGAAGATAAGGCATGGGGACTGGTACCTGCCTATACGGGCGGTACCTGGACAGTGCAGGCGTGGAGGAGATATTGACGTTTTCATCACTGGCTGATTAATTAAGGTTAATGGTCATAGGCAAAACATTGGTGATAGGCGTAGTGTTGGCGTTGTGTTTTTTCGTCGGGATGATGCCCGAAGTGTGTGCCCTCTGCAGTGTTGAGCGTGCGCCGATGACCTGCCACGACCATACGAGCGATTCGCATTGGACCAATGCCTGTTGTTGTCTGGTGGCGAGTTCGGTGGAAGCCGCACCTGCGCTCAGGTCGAGAATTGTCGATACGAGTACGTCCGTGGTTTTGTTGCGTCCGATTGTTGCCGCATTCTGTCAAACTTCGCCTGCAATTTGTTCCAGCCATAGTAATATCAATGAAGGCCAGCGACTCGATACCCCCCTCTTTTTGCTCCATCGTTCTCTGCTGATCTGATCTCCTTTTCATTCTGACTGCATCCCGACCGGGGAGTAGCCCTCGATCATTCGAGGGACGAGTATGTGCGGTCTGATTTCTAAAGTAATCCGAGCGATGAAAAGGAGAATCCTATGGTGAAGTCTATTCTATTGGTGGCAGCGGTATGGCTGACAGGTTGTGCTTTGACCCCGATCTCTGAAATTCCCGAGTACCATCCCGCTCATCCCGCCGCACCTCAAGCATCTTGGGGTGAGCGGGTAACAACGCTGGCACCTGATCTAGAACGAGAAGATGCAGCCGAGAAGAAACCCATTGAAAAAAAGCACGGAGGTCATCACCGTCATGGGCACTGAGCTTCGCCCCTGGTGGGTGGTCTTCTTGATATCGGGGTGCGCTTTGGCCTCTGGGGCGGCGGAGCGAGTCGCTGTCGATGAGGGGTTGGCCGGTAGTTATATGGAGGTCTTGTCCGGCGTGGATGGTGGCGATGATTCGCTTGCGGTATGGCTTTACGAGCCGTTGAGCGAGGAGCAGGCAGTACGCGTGGCTCTGAGTGCCAGTGGACGTATGCGCACGCTGACAGCTGAGCTGGATATTGCACAGGCGCAGCGATCCGAACGCGTCCGAACTGATGATCCGGTGCTCGGGGGTGCTGTGCGGACAGCTGAATGGGGAAGGGTAGCAGAACTGGAGTTGCATCAGGATCTGACACAGTGGATACTGCGAGCGGCCAGAGTCGATCTGGGGGCCATCGAGTACGGGGCTGCTCGACAGCGAATTGCCGACCGTTTGCTAACCCGTGTTACCGGGGTTCGGGTCGCCTATTACGAGCTCTTGCGTACTCATCATCAGGTTGTGGCATTGCGTTTGTCTGTCGAAGCGGCGGCGGCGGCATACGATCTGGCGCAGACCTTGTATCGCGCTGGTAATCTCAGTGAACTCGAAACGGTAAAGCGGCAGTCACTCTATGAAGATGCCCGGCTCGAATTGGCGCAGGGCGAAGCTGCAGAGGTTGTTGACAGGGAGCAACTCAATGCGTTGATGGGGTTATGGGGAGGACAGATCGAGTGGCGGTTACCCGCGCAATTGCCGCCCTTGCCTGAGAAAAAAATCGCTTTGGAGGATATCGAATCTCGGGCTGTCGCTCACCGAGCAGATCTTCTGGCGGCGCAGATAGAGCGCGAGGCGCGTACCCGGGCGCTGGAAATTGCGCGCAGCGAACGGTGGTTCGGCGGAATTGAAGTGGGGCTCAGTGCCGAATGGGAGGGGGGGGATTGGGCGGTGGGTCCGGCGGCGGGTATCCGCTTGCCTTTCTTCGGCGGAGCGGAGGTGGAGCGTCGCCGGGCTGAGTTGCGGCGCAGCGAACACGCGTTGGTAGCGCGGGCGGTGGAGGTTCGCGCCGAAGTGCGGGCGGGTCGGGAAAAGTTGCTGGCGGCGCAGGAGCGAGCCAGGCATTATCGCGACACCGTCTTGCCACTGAAAGAGCGGATCGTCGCGCTGGTGCAGCAGCAGTACAATTTCATGCTCGACGGTCCTTTCGAATTGCTGGCGGCACGCCAGGCTGAAATCGCCGCAGAGCGCGATCACATCGCCGCTTTGGGCGATTACTGGATCGCCCGGGTCGAGTTGGAAGCGGCGGTGGGCACCAAACTGGAATACGAGAGAGGAGATCATTGATATGTGGACCCGAAGACGATTGCTCAGTTCGGCGCTTGCCGCTGCCGGTGCGGCGCTACTGCCGCGAACTCCGGTGCGGGCGGAATCAGCACGGTCGCGCGGTTATATCCCGGTAGATATGCCCAATGCCGGCACGGCTTCCTGGACCATGAAGGCCGGGGTTAAGGAATATCACCTGGTCGCCGAGCCGGTCGAGCGCGAATTCGCTCCCGGTTTCAAACTCAAGTGTTGGGGCTATAACGGTCAGACTCCCGGTCCGACGATCGAGGCAGTCGAGGGTGATAAGGTGCGGATTCTGGTGACCAATAAGCTACCCGAACACACGACCATCCACTGGCATGGGCTGCTCCTGCCCAATGGCATGGATGGGGTCGGCGGGCTGAATCAACCCTCGATCAAACCGGGTGAAACCTATGCCTACGAATTCGAATTGAAACAGCACGGCACGTTTATGTATCATCCCCATGCCGATGAGATGGTGCAGATGGCGGTGGGCATGATGGGTTTTTTCATCGTCCATCCGCAGCATTCGGCGGAGTTGCCGGACCGGGACTTCGCCATCATGCTGCACCAATGGGCGGTACATCCCGGCACTTATCGGCCAGATCCGGCGGTGATGCTCGACTTCAATCACTTCAGCTTTAACGGCAAGGTTTTCCCGGCGACGACCCCTTTGGTCGTTCGAACCGGGCAAAAGGTGAGAATCCGATTAGGTAATCTGAGCATGGATCAACATCCGATCCACCTGCATGGCCATACCTTTGAGGTTGTCGCCACCGACGGCGGACCGATTCCAAGGGCGGGCCGGTGGCCACAGACGACGGTGCCGGTACCGGTCGGCAGCACCCGCGATATCGAGTTCGTTGCCGACGCGCCGGGCGATTGGGTTTTCCACTGCCACAAGTCGCACCACACTATGAATGCGATGGGACATGATCTACCCAATATGCTCGGTGTTGATCAGGGAGCGGTAGAGGGGCAAATCCGCAAGCTGGTGCCCGGTTATATGGCGATGGGTCAGAATGGGATGGCGGAGATGCAGGAGATGGCCGCGCATATGCCGGGGCCGGAGAATACGCTGCCGATGATGGGCGGCGAGGGCCCCTACGGCCCACTGGAGATGGGTGGGATGTTCACCATACTCAAGGTTCGCGATGGGTTGCGCGATTATGCCGATCCCGGCTGGTATGTACCGCCGCCGGGAACTCAAGCTCATAAAGTCGGTTAGATTGATAGGGAGGGTAATTAATGGTGATTTCACCGGGCAGTGGCCCAATAGTGGAACGGGTAATAATGCGGCCTGAAGAGCCAGTGGATCGGACTGAGTTCTGCCACCTGTATTTTGCACTTCGCGGGTTGGTGCGGCGACGTGGATAGTGCTAGTGAACTTCTGAGGTGGGTG
>CAZFMY010000038.1:39200-54940 GCA_964520345.1 uncultured Gemmatimonadaceae bacterium
AGCTCAACTTCAGCATTTCTATCCTATGATTGTGTAGGCCCGTGGCGCTAGATCTGCCTTTCTGCCGCAATATACACCGTCGGATGTCTCATATCGACTATAGCGTTCAATATTCCATTGAACAACCAATTAGAAAACGCGGACTCTTCTATAGACAAAGGTCATGCGTTGTGGGATCGCTATCTCGTCCAATGGACTCATTGGAATCACCTGCGATCTTTTGCTGCCCTAGTGTCGACTGTGCTGCTCGCCTTTGCACTTTCAGATATCTGAAGGTGTATATGTGATCTCGTAGATTGGTACTACTCGTAGGGACTAAGCGGGGGTCACACCCTTCTTGAGTATGATATTGGCATATTTGGCCACGTCCCCTGTCATTACCACGGCAAAGGCCCGCTGGGCCCGCTCGTAAAAGGCAAAGCGCTCCAGCCCGCTGACCGGGCCGGCTTCGGGCCAGTGGGCTGCGACAATGAGTTCGTAGCGTGCGCGTACTGCCGGATCAGCTGTATCGCCCGGGACTGGATCCATGACCAGCGCCGGGCTTTCGACATAGGTGTCCAAGGTCATCAGCGGCAGGATGGCTTCCAGCAGGTCGGGGATTTGCAGGCCGTCGGCGCGCAGCACGGTGTCGTTGCAGGAATGGCCGGGAAAATGGGCGTCGGCCAGCACGATCTCGTCGCCGTGCCCCATGCGGCACAGCAGCGCAAGCACTTCGGGGCTGAGAAGTGGAGAAATACCCACTAACATAACACGGTTCCTTTCTGCTCTGCATGCAGGTTATATAATTGACATACGCCCCGACTAGCCGGCGCGCCCCACCTCAAGAAGCCATGCGCTGTTCCGGTAGCCACCACAGTTCGTTTTGCACCTTCGGCACTAGTTCGCGCGCGCGCTCCATGACACCGTGCTCCTCTTGGGCCGTCAGCGGTGCATAGGCCTCCGCCACGCGCACGTTATCCTCCACCTGTTCTACGGTATCCATGCCAATGATGGCTACGTCGGCTACGCGCATGGCATGGCGGATATGCAGTGGCCGATCCTCGTTTGGTACCTGACCATAGGACACGACTTTCATGCCGATTAACCCCATGCCGCGTGCACGCGCGGCGGCCATGCCCGTGTCGACAAAATCGTTCCATACGCAGGTGAAGGGACCAACCGGATTGAGAATGGTGTCAAAGTCGTACTCGCCGACCATGCGCACAAAGTGCGCCGGCGACGTATGGCCGGTCAGCCCGACAAAGCGAATCTGACCTGCGTCCCGATACTGCTCGATCACGCGCAGCGCACCGTCTGGACGCAATACCTGGTCTAAGCCGTGTTCTTCGTCGATGGCGTGAAGCTGCATCAGATCGATGACGTCGATTTGTAGGTGCCTAAAGCTGTCTTCGATTTCGCGCTTGAGTTCGTCGCCCGAGCGCTTAAGGCATTTGCTTGCAATGAACAGACCGTTGCGGTTGCGCTCCTTAAGGGCTAACCCAAGGCGCCGCTCGCTGTCCTTGTAGGCACTGGCCGTGTCCAGATAGGTGATGCCCCGATCTATCGCGCGCTGCACCACTTCAACGGCCTGGTGATCGTTTTCGGCCAAGTTCCAGCATACTCCACCCAGACCCAGCGCGGTTACTTCGACTCCCGTTTTGCCCAGTATTTTTCGCGGTATGGTCATAAAATATCTCCGATTAACTGTTGGCGAAAAAGAACGCCGACGGTAATGTGCCGTGTCAAGCGCATTATGCCTCTTTTATTACGGCCATTCCCGGAAGTCAGTAACGCTTGACTTGGCCAGCAAAAAGAGCCTTTATAATTTTTGCGAAGTTAAATTCCCCTAACCCGAAACTACTATGACCGATCGACTTTTTGCAGACCGCCACGACTATCTCAGCGTCTACTTTGCCGAAGGCCTGAGTGCCAATTTTCATTACTTCTGGCTGCGCCATCACTGCCCCTGCTGTGTTCACCCCATAACCCACGAGCGCATCCTCAATCCAGCCAAGGTGCCACTGGATATTCGCCCTCACGCCATCGACGCCAACGATGACGTCATCCACCTGGCCTGGCCCGATGGCCATCAGAGCCGTTTTTCGCTCGATTTTCTCGCCGCTCATCGCTATTCGGATCGCGACCTCTACCACAAGAGCGCCGGATCCCTCGACCGCATAGAAGTTCAGTACGCCGAGATCAGTGCAGATCCCGTTGCCGTCTGCGAAAGCTATCTGGCCGATCGCGGTTCGATCCTCATTCGCGCCTGTCCTCTAGATACCGAAGCGTTAGTCAGCTGCTTTGCCGAGAGTGGCTTTGCCGTCCAGAGTACCCATTTCGGCTATATAGAAGACCTCAAGACCGACAACACCACCAACGATAATACCGACCAACTCGGCTATACTGCCGATGCCGTCGAATTGCACACCGATATGCCTTTTATCGAGGTGCCGCCGCGCTACCAGATTTTGCAGTGCATGCAGAAAGCCGATTGCGGTGGCGAGAGCGAACTTGCCGATGCCAAAGAGGCGGCTCTCCTGCTACGCGATCTAGACGGCGATGCCTTCGAGATCCTGACCGAAACGCCGATCCTGTTCCACCGCCAGCAGCAAGAGTATGAGAGCAAGGTCACCTTTCCGATTTTGACTTTTGCAGGTAGCGAGTTCGCACAGGTACGCACCAGCTATTTCACCTTCGCGCCGCTGGATATGCCCTTCGACCGCATGGAGCAGTGGTACCGCGCCTACCAGAGATTCATCCGGATCATCGGGGACTGCCGCTACAATTTCCAGCTAGAGCCGGGTGATTTCGTGCTCTACGACAACTTCAGGATGCTGCACGGGCGCAGATCCTTCTCGGGTCCGCGCTGGATGCGAGGAATCTACCTCAACCGCGAGTGATCAGCCTTCCTGTGCCGACCGCCCTTCGCGCAACGCGAACTTCGTCGTATCTCGAGTACAAGCGCCCTGGCTTTGCGAATCAACGGCCAGTCATCTCTGGTAGCCAAAGGCCTCTGCATCTTTACGCCGTGTTTCGGTTTTGTGGGATGACGGCAAATACGTCGATTTCGAAATCCAGTTCGGGATGAGAGAGTGCATTGACTACCAGTTCGGTCGACGTGGGTCGGACTCCGTGCAGATGCTGGCTCAGCACGGGATAGACGGCCGCCCAATTCGCGTGGTCGGTGACCATCGGGGTGATCTTGCAGATATCGTCTATTTGCCCTCCTGCTGCAGCGAGCAATTCTTTGATGTTGCGCATGGCCTGGTCCGCCTGGGCTGCGGGGTCGCCTGAACCGGTGAGGCCGCTGCCGTCCAGCCTCAGGCCGTTCTGGCCTTGGAGGAATATGAATTCGCCAGCGCGGACTACTTTGCTCAATGGGCAGCCGAGGTCGGATGGGAGATGAGGAGCATCGACACCAAAACGCTGGTGGCCGGTGGCCTCCGGGATCATGGCGAATACGTCGATCTCGAAGTCGATCTCGGGTTGCGCCAGACCTTTGACGACCATGCTGGTGACGGCCGGGTGCACGTCCTGCAGGTGCCTGGCGAGGACCGGATAGATGTGCTGGCGGTGGGACGGATCGGTCAAATAGGTCGTTATTTTGCACACGTCCTCGATCCCGGCACCCGCGTCAGCGAGCAGCTCGCGCACGTTTTGCATCGCGACTTCGGCCTGTTTGGCGGGGTCGCCAGCCCCCACGAAAGACCGGCCGTCTAGGGTCATGCCCGTCTGGCCCTGAAAAAACAAATGGTCGTTGGCCCGAATGATCCGGGCGCAATCGAGGTTCATGCCCGGCACGGCGAAGCCGCCTTTGGCGTTTCTCACTCGAAATCGCTGATGGCCGCGTTGGCGGTCGTGGGGGATTACCGCCCAGGCATCGATTTGGAATCTGATATGAGGCGCGGCGAGATCCTTGACAATCAGGCCGGTAGAGACCGGATTAACCCCTTGCAGGTGCTGTGCGATCACCGGATAGACCTGTTCCCTATCGGGCCTATTGGTGGTGAAGTTATTGATCAGACAGATATCTTCGATCCGGGCGCCGGCTTCCTCGAGCAGGGTCCGCACATTGCGCATGGCCTGGTCCGCCTGGGCTGCGGGATCGCCCTCGCCGACAAATCCTTTGCCGTCGAGCGTCAAGCCAGTACAGCCAACCAGAAAGACCTGGTCGCCAGCGACCACCGCTTGGCTGGACTCAAAGTCTAAGTCCGGGGTGAGGAAGCCGCCCCTGGTATTAGCTGTCCAAATTCGCTGGTGCGACATCAGAACCACTCCTTTCGCCTCTATGGTTCATAGATTGGATGCGTTCATTCTAAAGTTCCGATCGCCAGCCGCTCGGGCAGTGCCGCGTTAAACTCCGCCACGCTCTGCCACGGTTCTTTGAGCGCGTGACGCGAGGACACGGGTTCCGGTTGGCGATAGCGCACGTGTACTGTGCGGCGCCGGCGTGTCGTGTACCGCACGGTGCCGGCGTGGTAATTGCTGTTGTTGAAGACCACTGCTGCTCCGGCCGCGGCATGTATATCGACGCGGCCGATGCGGCGGTCCAGCTCGCGGCCGAAGGCGTCGATCCAGACCGGTTGCTCCGGGTCGAGATAGCTGTCGGGGTCGTTGATTCGCATTTGGTCCTGCGCGCCCCAGCCGGCGGCGCCGGTGCGGGCCTTGGGTAGTTCCTGCTTGGTTGCAGCGCTTTCGGGGATGATGCTGAAACAGTGGGTCTGGGCATCGACATCGTCGAGATAGAAGATCACCTGCAGCGCGGGGGTGAAGAAGGCGTTTTGCCCGGCACCTGAGATATTGCCGCTATCTTCGCGGTGCCACACCCGCGTCAAACACAGCGGGTCGCCGTCGTTGTGGTCTTTGGGCGGTGGGGCGGTGCAGGGCTCGCGGGACATGAACGAGAGGCCGGACAGGTGCATCCCCCGCCCGAGGATGGCGCGTGCCAGCGGCACGACGGACGGGTGGTAGACCAGCTCGTCGAGCGCGTCGGTCCGGTGCATGAGCTCGGGTGCGTCGCAGCCGAAGGCGATATGACCCGGTCGCGGGCCCGGCTCCCAGTGAGCAGGATGCGCTGAGCGGTCGGCGTCGATCCCGTCGTTGGCCGCAGCGATTTCCCGCGCGCTCAGCGCGTTGTGCACTACCACATAACCATTTTCCGCGAAGAATTCGAGTTCGTCCATGAGCTGCTCCTGGCAGTAGGTTCGCCACGAATTGTACGGTATTAGAGCCCCTGCGGCAATGAGATCTGGTAGTATATCTTCACCGGTCCGGGACCGAAAAACAGTATCTTAATCGGACGGCTGGAAATCCGCGATGTGGCAGCCAGTCGAAGGCCATCGCGTAGCCGTCATTTAAGGATCAACACGCTGCCGCGTAGTGTAGACTGTCGGCGAAGCTCAGGCCTGGAAGCCCGCAGACGTGGAAGTCCAGTATCGCTTGACCCGGCGTTCTAAAAAGAGCTTTATAATTCCTGCCGTTTGAACTCGAGCAGAAAAGGGAGTATTGTGGATCATATATCCAGTCCGGTCGCACTGCCGACTTTGAGCCAGGAGCAGCAGGACGCCTTCTGGGAGCAGGGCTTTCTCGTCGTCGATAATGTCTTCACCAGCGAAGAGGTGGAGGCTCTGCGTGCCGCCGCATCAGATCCAGCTATTCGCGGTTCTCAGGATGAGCGCGGCTACAGCGAGCGCACGGTCCACCTGCTCGAATTGACCGTGCGCCATCCGCTCTTTATGCAGCTGGTCAGGAGCGAACAGCTGTTGGGACGGATCCGTCCGCTGATTGGCGATGATATCCAGCTGCAGCATTCCAAAATTGCCACCAAGCCGCCGGCCAAAAACGCCGGGCCTTTCCGCTGGCACCAGGATTTCGCCTATTTCCCGCATACCAATTCGAGCCTGGTAGCTGTGATGGTTATGCTCGACGATGCGACGCCGGAAAACGGCTGTATGCAGATGGTGGTGGGGAGCCATAAATTGGGTTTACTCGATCACCACAAGGATGGATTGTTCAACGAGTGTCAGGAGAGCCATCTGTGGGGTGATGAAAGCCAGCTGGTACAGATTACACCTCGGGTCGGCGGAATCAGCCTGCACCATTGTCTGGCGTTGCACGGTTCGCCGCCCAACCTTTCGGGGCGGCCACGGCGAGGTCTGGTTTTCCAGTACCGCGCCGATGACGCGTACCAGCTGGCCGATACGGTTTTCGCCGATACCGGGTTGGTGGTCAGCGGGCAGCGCCGCGGCCGGGTGCGCTGTGAAGCTGGGGTATTGCGTCTGCCCCGTCGGTCCGACCTCGAAAATCCCTTTGGCAGCGCCTGGCATCAGCTGGGCGACCAAGTTGAATTCTGAAAGATTGGAGCTGAGTGTATATGGATGAGCAATCCGCCCGTCCGGGCGGCTCACCTCTCGTCACCGCCATGCGCGTGGTGCCGGTGGCCGGGCAGGATAGCATGCTCTTGAATTTGAGCGGGGCGCACGGCCCCTATTTTACCCGCAATGTGGTTGTCTTGGAGGACAGCGCCGGGCATACCGGGCTGGGCGAGGTACCCGGCGGCGAGGCGATTCGCAAGACGCTGGAAGAAACCGCCGCAATCGTCTGCGGCTCTCAGATCGGTGCCTATCGCGGCACCCTTAACCTGATCCGGCGGCAATTTACTCATCTTGACGCCGGCGGGCGCGGTCTCCAGACCTACGATTCGCGTACGGCCATACACGCGGTCACCGCCGTCGAGGCGGCGCTGCTCGACTTGCTGGGGCAATTCCTCGGTTTGAGCGTTGCCGATCTATTGGGAGAGGGCCGCCAGCGCGATTCGGTGCCGGTCCTGGGCTATCTGTTTTACGTGGCCGATCGCGGCAAAACAGACCTGCCCTATCGGTCCGAACCCGAGGCCGACGACGATTGGCTGCGCCTGCGCAACGAAGAGGCACTCACGCCCGATGCTGTCGTGCGCCTGGCCGAGGCGGCGCAGCAGCGCTACGGTTTCGACGATTTCAAATTGAAAGGCGGGGCCCTGCGCGGCGAGGAGGAAATAGAAGCTGTCACCGCCCTGGCCGAGCGTTTCCCACAGGCGCGCGTCACCCTCGATCCCAACGGCGGCTGGCGGCTGGCCGATGCGGTGCGGCTCTGCCGCGATATGCGCGGGGTGCTGGCCTATGCCGAAGATCCCTGTGGCGCCGAGGACGGCTATTCGGGGCGCGAAGTGATGTCCGAATTTCGCCGCGCCACCGGATTGCGTACGGCTACCAATATGATTGCCACCGACTGGCGTGAAATGGGGCATACGATCTCGTTGCAGGCGGTGGATATACCGCTGGCCGATCCGCATTTCTGGACCATGCAAGGGGCGGTGCGGGTGGCGCAGATATGCCACGAATGGGGGTTGACCTGGGGCTCCCATTCCAATAACCATTTCGATATTTCGCTGGCCATGTTCACCCATGCGGCAGCGGCGGCGCCGGGGAGGATCACGGCGATCGATACCCACTGGATCTGGCAGGATGAGCAACGCCTGACTCAGGCACCGCTGCAGATCGACCAGGGTCGGATCGGCTTGCCGGAAGCCCCTGGATTGGGCATCGAATTGGACCCTGAGGAGCTTGAGAAGGCTCACCGACTGTACTTGCAGTATGGCCTGGGTGACCGCGACGACGCCATTGCCATGCAGTACCTGATTCCGGACTGGACTTTCGACCCCAAAAGGCCAGCAATGGTCCGGTAGCCTTGGGGGATGGACGCCATTGGAATGCTGATAGGAAGTGGACGCCTGCACCGACTCTATCCGTATCGTCGAGAAATGAACGATCTCTATAGTTGCCGAGGAGGTACACCGTGACCCCGTGGATTTTCGTGCACAACCCGCTCGAATACTGGCTGGAAGAGTACCCGCGGACTTTCGACGCCTGGGAGGACGGCGGGGTGGGCGGCATTATCGTCGGCCGTCTGTGGTTTGCCGACGAGAGAGGCATACCGCTATGGGGGGAGGTGCTGACGCCGGCCTTCGCTGCCGATCCGGCCGAGTACGCCGCCTTTGGCATAAACCCGCCACCGGCCACGCCGCGCAATCTGGCAAAGGAACAGAAACTGCACGCCCTGCTAGACGATGCGGCCCGGCGCGGTTGGCGAATTATGATCTTCGACTCGCGCGACGGGCTGCGGCTGCTCTACCAGCGCGGCCAGGGTACGGTTTCGGGTTTAGTGCCGGCCGAGGACCCGGTGGGTGCGGTGGAAGTGGCCGCTGGGGTGCGCGATATCATGGCCGCTTTTCCCCAGGCCCACGGGGTGGTGCTCGATCAGCCTGGAGAACACGATTACGAGCTGGAATTCCACCGCGGCACCGCTTTGCTCGAACTCTCCGATCTGCAGCGCTGGCGCTTTGAGATGCAGGGCGCGGATGTGGCGCGGATCGAGCGCGGTCAGGCGCGATTGCGCCGCCGAATGCGCACTTTGACACCGAGGCTGGTGCGCTACCTCGCCCCGGGCGGGATGCTGGGGGCTCTGGAGCTATTCGATGTGGATGAAGACGTCCTGTACTGGTTGCGCGTGCGGCGGCAGACCGCGCTCGATTTCATGGCCCGGGTGCGGACCGAGCTAGACGACCGCGCGGGCGGGGTGGCATTGGGCGGCATTCCCCGCACGGCGGCTTTTTCCGGTCTCACCGGCCAGGACTTCAGCGAAATGGCAGCTTATTTCGACTTCGTTTTCCCCAAGCATTATTTCTGGCACCGGGGCAACGATGGCTTGTACGGGACGGTGGCCCGTTGGGTGCAGCAGGTGGCGGCCTGGAATCCCGACCTGGACGAGGCCGATTGCTTCGCGGTGGTGAAGGCCTGGTTGGGACTAGAATTGCCTGGTGTCGATTCACTGGCTGATATGGAACTGGGCTTTCCGGAGCAATTCTTCACCGAGCTGGTCTACGCCGAGACGCGCCGCGCTTTAGAAGCGGTGAGCGATGCCGAGCGGGTGATCCCCTGGGTATCGACCGGCCGGCAGCCACACGGCGGCGAGGCCATGCCGGCTCGCGATCTGCACGGCATTCTGACGGCGTCGCAACGGGCCGGGGCGACGCGCTTTCTCTTTCAGCCCGACCCGGACCTGGGGGCGGGCGAGTGGAGCGTTATTTCGCGTTTGTGCGGCCGACCGTGGCGGCCGTCGCCCCAGAGCTACTGGCCTGCAGATTCTACCCGCCCCGATTCCTACAGAGAGTAGAAGCTTTGCACCTAGGAACGATGGATTTGCAGAGGAGTCTCCTCGCGGTTTAGTTGCAGCTTGAGCAAGCGCCTACCGATCTGACGCTTCAAAGTCCTGGACTAAACAGGCCGTATTTTGAGTCAATCCGAATTGACCTGAGCGAAAAGATTATCGACTTCTTGATCTTTGGCTGCTGAACGCCGACTCAGGAAGCCGTCGCCAAAGAAAATTACCAGAGATGCCAGCATACCTCCGCCGGTATAGATAACAAAGCTGTCGGGATAGGAGGACTTTAGAAAGAGCGTGATACAAAAGCCCACGATTAAAGAAGCTATTGCCCCACGTGCGCTAGGACGTTTCCACAACATTCCGAACATCAGTGGGATCGCAATGGGCGAGAGGATCGCACCGTAGAGCTTGACCGTCTGGCTAAAGACTTTGTTAACCCCCTCACTGGCAGCCACTCCCAATGCAGTCCCCAGGACGGCGAGGCCAAAGCCCATCGTGGCATACACGGCGACTCGACCGAGTACCCGTTCGCTGGCCTTGGCGCCAAAGTTGCGTTGAAAAATATCTTTGGTAAAAACGGCAGCCAGAGCGTTGATATCGCTGTCGATCATCGACATAGTAGCCGCAAACATCGAGCACACCAGAAGGCCAATCAGACCGGGTGCTAATCCATCGAGAAATTGTCGGGCAACCAGGACATAGGTTTGTTGCGGGTCATAATCTGCAAGGGGCAAAAGGGTCGTAGGATCGAATAAATCAGGCATCACCAGGGGTGCAGCCCAGGCCGGTATGAAAATAACGATGGGATAGAACAAGAATAGAACGCCGGAAAGTAGAGCTGCTTTTTGTGTGTCTCGTGCTTTGCCGACGGCGATGAAGCGCTGTGCCAAACCCCAGGTGGCGCCGTTGTAGCTGAGAATCACTACCAGCAGATAGACCATCCAGAACTCCAGGTCTATGCCCTGACCAGGGTTGAAGAACTCGTAGCGTTCGGGCGGCAATTGGGACCACATACTGCTCCAACCGCCCAATGCTAATAACACCGCACCCACAACCAGTGCACTCAGCACGAGTTGGACGACGAATTGGACCAGATCGGTCAAGACGGTCGCCCAGAGACCACCGATCATGACATAGACGATGGTTATGATACCAGCGCCGATAATGATTGGTACCAGATCCCATCCGGTGCAAACCTGAACAACTATAGAAATGGCGTAGAGTTTAATCCCCAGATCAATGAATTTCACCCCTATGCCCGCCAGGGCTACGAGCACCCGAACCGCATTATTATAACGGCGCTCCAAATACTCTACCGGGGTGAGTACCTTGAGGCGCGCCCAGCGTGGAGCCCAGACAAAGCAGCCGACCATCATGGCGATGAAAGTCGGTAGAGCGAAGAGCGTCCACATACTGATGCCGGCGCTGGCCGCCTTCCCGGCAAAACCGACAAAAACTACGGCACTGTAACCAGAGACATGGTGTGAAATGGCCGCCATCCACCACGGCAATTTGTGTCCGGCGGCAAAGTAATCATCCACCGTAGCACTGCGGCTTTTAGCAATAGCAGCAATGCCCACCATGAGCACGCCATATACTGCGATTACGACATAGTCAATTCCGGATAGCATCGTTTGGACCTTTGGAATTCATCTGAATTACTCAGTAGTGATGCAGTGGACAGGTTCTTGCGCTACAACCAAAATAAATACAGTCGGGCCTGGTGGGCATATACTCTAAGCCGCTCAGGTTGCTCTGGCCCACAGTCTACCCCTGCGGCGCATATCGCGTCCCACGGCGAGTAGGTTCCACTCTGGAACTGCACTGTGTCAATACATATGCTGAAGCGCGCTTTGGGCTTGTTTGGTCACCGAATCGACGTCTTGTGCAAACTGCGACTGGCTCTGATTCAAACCTGTTCGGTCAATCTGCAAAAGCCGACGAGCGTGCTGTCCGGTTTTGCACCATAACTCGGCCAGGATCGTTGCGTACCGCGTTTTTTTCAAATGGTGTCGCAGAATAGCGGCACTGTCGCCAGATTGTCAGGCGCGAGCTAAGTTGTTTTATAAACAAACAAATAGATTGTTTCGTTAATTTTTCACTGCCGCATTTGAGCAACAGTATGGTTTAGATCTGCACAGTTTACAATGCATCTTTCATTCCATAAGATAATAAATAATAATAATTTATGTCAATTTGATCCAAGATCCTGCTTGTGGCACGAGGTTTGCCATTATTCAGGCATAAAGAGCGCAGCTATCGTTGCTTAACCAACCGCACAATACCACTTCACTTATGGAGTAGGCAAGATGAACCGGACCACGAGCCATTTAATTTTAGTGGCAGCGATGCTTTTTGCAGCGGTCGCTGCCTTTGCTCTTACAGAAGAGACTTCGTGGGGCAAGGTCAAGGAGGTAGTGAAAAAAGAGAGCCAACCAGCGGCCAAGAAATCACTTAAAACCACACCTCGTCCCCGGGAACTCGAAGATGGGGTCATATATCGACTCACCCAATTGTATAACTGGGATTATCTGTACGAGTTTCAAGCAACAAATGGCACTATCCAACTCTATACGGACTGCGGTCAACCGTATGGATGTGATCTTTATGGTTTCTGGGCAAATCCTTTTGTATTGACACAAACGGCTCCCAATGTCTATCTATCGACTTTCACCACAGGTACAGTGCTCAATAAATATCAATTCTTGGTACAAGTCGATGGAAGCGTTTTGGTCTATTTTTCGCATGATCAATGTTATCCATCGGGATGTAGTGGTGTTCCGCTAGAACTTTTGGGATTGTTTGAGCCATAGAAGGTCTGGGAGCTGGAGCTCGAGCGATCATCTCGTTTTTGCAGAGGGAATATAGAGGTTGGATTGAGCGAGTATTTGCTGTGCCCACTTTCCCATCGATCCCCCCGAGCTACTGGTTTGGCGGGGGTCTGTTTTGTGCGCTTAGAGGCCTGTCGAGCCCGAACGGAGCTGCGCTAAAGCTCCGTTGCAGAGATGGAAGCCTCATTTGTGCATGCGCTGCCAGATCGCGTCCAGTACCGCAGCGTTGCCCACGGCGTTCTGCGCCGGGATCAGCGGCTCGGCCTTGCCGGCGATCACCTGTGCGAGGTGGTCGGCTTCTAGGGCGAAGATATGGCCGCCGTTTTCGATGGTAATGGTTTCTGCAGGTTGCCCCGGACGACGGACAATAATTTCGGCGCGATAGTCGGCTGGTTTCCACGGTGCTGGCACGAAGATGCTGCCCGCACTGCCCAGGATCTCCGCTTGCGCGCTGCTCGCGCTGCGGATACCGACGTCGAAGAGCGCTACCACCCCGTTGGGGAAGTGCAGGCTTGCGGCCAGGTTTTCGTCGACGCCAGTGTCTGCTCCCAGTGTCCAGGTCGCTGCTATATCGTCCGGTTCCTCACCGGCGAGCATCCGGCTGAAATTGATGCAGTAGCAGCCCACGTCGTAGAGTCCGCCGCCGCGCAATTCGGGGTCGATGCGCACGTTGTACGCATCGCCGAGGCCGTAGCAGAAGCTGCTGCGGATGGTGTGCAATTCGCCGATCGCGCCGCTGGAGACCAACTCGCAGAGGCGCTCGGTCTGCGGGTGAGTGCGGTACATAAAGGCTTCTAAAAGTACGACCCCGGCCCGGTCGGCCGCCGCAATCATTTCTTCGCACTCGCCGGGCGTCACCCCCATCGGCTTTTCGCAAAGAATGTGCTTGCCTGCTTCTGCAGCGGCTAGGACCGGCGCGCGGTGCTCGGGATGTGGCGTGGCGATATAGACGGCATCGACTTCGCGGTCGGCCAACAGCGCCTGGTACGAGCCATGCGCTCTGGCGAATCCGTGTTGGGCGGCGAAAGCTCGTGCTTTTGCGATACTGCGGCTGCCCACTGCGGATTTTAGAGCCGAGTCGGTGTGGGCTAGATTCTCGGCGAAAGTAGCGGCGATGCCGCCGGCGCCGATGATGCCCCAGTTTATTTTTTTGTCCATGTCGTCCTGTCCGGTGTGATGGTGTACTCTGCAGAGCTCAATTAGAAAGCGTTTTTTCTATTGCCGATCGCCCTTCCGATTTCAGCAGAGATCTCTACACCTTGCTTTGCGCCGGGCGGCGCAGCGGTATAGGATCGACGATCTGCCGTCTTTCTGCTGTTAGGCGTTTTAGCAGTTCGGGGGATGGATCGTAGTTGAACCGCGAGCGGATCCAGCGCGGCGAATAGCGGTAGAGCAGCATGCGGCGGTAGCCGTCGTTGCTGCGCGCGGCAGAGCCGTGGGTGATGGTATCGGTAAAGAGCAGGACGTCGCCGGCCTCCAAATAGAGCTCGCGCATTCCCACCGCGATGCCGGCGGCCTCGTCGCTGCGGTAGACGCGACTGAGTTCGCCGTTCAGCTTGGGGTGCGGGATCGACGCCTTGTGGCTGCCGGGGATCAGAGTGGTCGGTCCGTCGCCCAGGCCAATATCCTCGAGCGCGGTGATGCAGTTGATCTGGCCGACCATCCACTCGCCGGTATTGGCCTGGCGGAAGGTCATATAGCTGCAGGGGACATGACCGCCGCAGTGGATGCCGATATAGCCGCCGGGGCCGCGCAGGTTGAGCAGGGTCTCGTGCAGCGAGAGCCCGTTATTGGGGTTGATCCAGCGCCGCACGTGTTCGATCCAGGAGGGGTGGTCGATATGGCGTTCGAAGACCGGGCCGGCCTCGATGATATTCTGGAAATTGATGCCGTCGGCATCGCTGTAGGTATGGGTCTCGACGTGGCCGATCCACTCGCCGTCGCTTTGGCCGTCGCGGCCGCCGCGGAGAGTCTTGTCCGTATAACCCATATGGGCATCGGCCCAGGCGTTCATCTGGGCGATATCTGCCGCGGCGACTCCGCCTTTGATGATCAGGTAGCCGTTGAGTTCGAAGAGGTAGTCTATCAGATAGGTGTCTTCGCATCCAGCATCGACGGCCGGTGTGTCGGAGTGCGTGATTTGCGTGGTCATGGATTTTTCTAGTCGTCGTCCTCGCGCTCGCTGAGCAGGTCGCCGCGCTGCAGTCTTTCGGCGTTTTCGGTCGACCAGAGAATATTCTTCATCACCTTTTGCGCGGTGATATAGCGGGTTGCCGCCAGAAGATGGACGCGTTTTTCCTCTGCGTCCTCACTGAGGTCGTAGTGGCGGAAGGCCGCCTCCAGCACCTGGAACATATGCAGTTCAGCGTCTTCGCGCAGCATGATATGGGCCAGGGTATGGCGCAGTTGGGTAATGTCGCGTCCCTCTTCGAGATACTGGCTGACCAGGATTTCGGCCTCAGCGACTTTTTGGAAGTCGGCGAACTCGCCGAGGCGTTTGAGCATGACCTCGTCGGAGTCGAATGCCTCGGCGAGTTTTTGGCCGTGTTGCGGCACGCGGGCGGCGGGCATATTGAGCCAGCGGAGATAGGTCAGGAAGACCGCGCCGTGGAAGATTGCGCGCAAGAGTTCTTTACTGGCGGCGTAGTCGAAAGTGCAGTAGAGCGCATGGGCATAGGAATAGATATTGGCCACGTCGTGCCAGTCGCCCTCGTTCTTGAGGTGGAAGCGCAGGGTGCGTACCGCTCCGGCATAGGTCATGGCGCGGCAAAGCTCTTTGGGGGCTACTCCGGCGCGCAGAGCCTCTTCGATTCGGACGAGAATCGGTTGGAAATCGTCGCCGAGCATCACCTGAGCGAACTCGGAGATATCGAGAGTGGCTGCGTTTTTCTGGTTCTCCTCCCAAATATCATCTAGACGGGTGAAGATTTCTTCGAGGACCGGCAGACTGTCGGCCCAGCGCGAGGTTTCCTCGTGGCGGGTGCGGCTGACCAAATCGACGACGATCGGCCGCAGGATCTCGTGCGCTCCGGCCCATTCGACGTAGTCCAGGGCTTCGAACATTTTGTTGGCGAAATCGAGGGCGTGGCCGTCGCCGGTGAAGTAGAAGTCGGTGGCGGCGGTGAAGACGAAGTCGGCCAGGGTCTCCTTGTCGCAATCTCGGTCGTGCAGGGTCAGCAGGATACGCTCGGCAGCGCCGTGGTGGCGCTGGTCGATAAAGGTGCGGAACCAGCGCTTTAGGGTATCCAGCTTCTGGTCGTCTTCGGCGCGGGGGAAAGGGAAGCGCTGGCGGCGCGAGGAGCCGGAAGTGCGATTGGCGATCTGGGTCAGACCGTGGACCAGAAAGAGATTCTGGTCGTCTGCGGCGATGTCGTCCCATAGATTGGCGGCCAGAGTCAGGATGGCAATGCCTGAAGACCAGCCTTCGCTGGTCTTGTGCGCACCGTAGTACAAGCCCTGCTGGATGATTTCTTGCGGAGTTGCACCGGTCTGGCGTAATGCGGCGATGGCTTTGGCGATGAGGAAGGCGCTGCGGTCCTTGAGGCCCTGCTCGAGCGCGCGTTTGCCGCGGGCGAGCAACCGCAGCCGGGCCTCCTCTTTTTCCCCGGGAGAGATGCCGACCCAGAGATGTCCGTCGTCGCGGACCTCGATGGGGAAGGCCTTGAGATCGTCGCCCGAGGTCAGCAGGCAGCCGCCGGTCTTGAGGTCGAATTCCCAGTGGTGCCAGTG
>CAZFMY010000039.1:0-53287 GCA_964520345.1 uncultured Gemmatimonadaceae bacterium
GCCTGCGCCACCTGCGACGGCTTCTTTTTTCGCGACAAGGAGCTGGTGGTGGTCGGCGGTGGCGATTCGGCGATGGAGGAGGGGACCTATCTGACCAAATTTGCCTCCAAAGTGACCATCGTCCACCGCCGCGAGGAATTTCGCGCATCCAAGATCATGCTCAAGCGCGCGCAGGATAATGACAAGGTCGATTTCGTGGTAAACGCCACCGTCGAGGAAATCCTGCAGGACGGCGACGAACTGGGGGTGCGCGGGGTGCTGCTGCAGGACACCCGGACCGGGAAGACGCGCGAGCTGGCCTGCGAAGGGGTGTTTATGGCGATTGGGCACGTGCCGAACTCGCAGATTTTCAATGGCGCGCTGGAGATGGACGATCAGGGGTATATCATCACCAAGCCGGATTCGACGGCGACCAATATCGACGGGGTGTTCGCGTGTGGAGATGTGCAGGACACGGTGTATCGGCAGGCGGTGACGGCGGCGGGGACGGGGTGTATGGCGGCGATCGAAGCCGAAAGGTTTTTGGCGCACTAAGTGTTGGCAGGTGGTCGTAACGGGGAGACGGATTCGAGCTGGCTCGATGAATCGGGCCGGCTCTTTATCTTTGTGGCATGAAGAAGAGACTGGATCAATACGGGATTCGCCCGAGTAAGAAACTGGGCCAGCATTTTTTGCTCGAGAGCGGAGTATTGCGGCGGGAGGTGGCG
The DNA here is from genome assembly GCA_964520345.1 of uncultured Gemmatimonadaceae bacterium. Taxonomy (GTDB): domain Bacteria; phylum Latescibacterota; class UBA2968; order UBA8231; family UBA8231. The sequence continues at coordinate 708 of CAZFMY010000039.1, forward strand.
TATGCCGATATAGCCGCGGAGGATACAGTGCTGGAAATAGGGGCGGGGATCGGCAATTTGACCGAGCACTTATTGCAGCGGGCGGGTAGAGTGGTAGCGGTGGAGCGGGATCGCCAGTTCGCGAAGTGTCTGGGGGATTTGCAGCGGCGGTATCGGGGCTTGGAGACAATGTGGGGAGATGTGCTGGAGGTGGGATTACCGCGCTTTGACAAGGTGGTGAGCAATCTACCGTATCAGGTGGCGTTGCCGATCGTCTTTCGACTCCTGGAGCAGCGTTTCGACCGGGCGGTGCTGGTGTTGCAAAAGCGGTTGGCACAGCGGATTTGTGCGGGGGTCGGAGAGCGGGGATATTGTCGGATCGGGGTGGCTATTGGACGGGTGGCCAAAGTGGAAATGCTGGAAAAGATCGGACCGGATGCATTCTGGCCGCGGCCGGAAGTCGAGAGCGCGATGATCAAGATCGAGCGGGTCAAGCCGAGGTTCGCAATACCTTCGGAGGATTTCTTTGGCGGTATTTTGCAGGAGCTCTTCGCCCGGCGCGAAGAACAGGTACAGCAGGTTGTGCAAAGGGGTCGAGATCGGGTGTTGCCCGCTGCAGCGCTCGGCAAGCTGAGCAAGAAGATCAAGAATAAGCCCGTTTACATGCTCACGCCGCGCGAATTCGGCGAGATTACCCGGGTTATGTGGGAGGTGGTGAACTAGGGCGGATCACGCAATGTCCGTGGTGGTATCGCTCGGCAGCAGTACTTCTGTTTTGTCTTATCGATTATTTCTATTATAATTAAATGCATTTCCTGCACCTCCTAGCGGGGATACTACTCCATGCATATGCACTGGCTCGATTGGGCCGTAATCTTCTCGGTGATCGTCTTTTTCACGATTCTGGCCACCGCCACGCGCAAGTACACCCAGTCCACTAGTGATTTTCTGGCAGCCAACCGCCTGGCGGGCCGCTATTTACTCACCTTGGCCGAAGGCGTGGCCGGGTTGGGTGCGGTGTCGATCGTCGCCCGCTTCCAGATGGTCTACAAGGCAGGTTTCGCGCCTAACTGGTGGGAGCAGTTGCAGGCGCCGATTGCGCTGATCTTGATGTTGACCGGCTGGGTTACCTACCGCTTTCGCGAGACGCGTTCGCTGACTCTGGCGCAGTTTTTCGAAATGCGCTACAGCCGCGAGTTTCGGATCTACGCGGCCACTATTTGCTGGATTTCGGGGATTATCAACTTTGGTATTTTTCCGGCGGTGGGCGCCAACTTCTTTATCCACTACTGCGGGTTACCGGCCACTTACGATCTCTTCGGCTTGGTCCTGCCGACCTATCACTCGCTGCTGATCGGGTTGGTGGGGCTGTCGATGTACTACACGTTTGCAGGTGGGCAGATCGCGGTGCTGGTGACCGATTTCTTCCAGTCCTTCTTCGTCAATCTGGTGTTGGTCACCATCCTGGTGCTCTTGCTGATAAAATTTCCGCTGGCTCAGGTCTTCGAGGGGTTGCAGATCGCGGAGGAGGGCAAGTCGTTATTGGATCCCTTCGGCGCCGAGGATGTTCAGGGCTTCGATCCGACCTATTTCATGATCGGGCTTTTCAGTATGGTCCTCAACCGCATGGCCTGGCAGGGGTCGCAGGCCTACCACGTCTCGGCCAAGTCGCCGCACGAGGCCAAGATGGCCGGGGTGCTGGGTTCCTATCGCGGTTGGGCGCTCTTGTGGGGGCTAACGCTTTTGCCGCTGGTGGCCTATATGATCATGCACCACCCAGACTATGCGCACTGGGCCGATCAGGTCAATGCACAGCTGGCACTGATTCCCGACGAGCAGGTTCGCGACCAGATGGTAACGCCGCTGACGATGACGCTCTATATGCCGATCGGGTTGATGGGTGCTTTCGCGGCAGTGATGTTCGCGGCCTTCATCACTACTCATGACACCTACCTGCACTCGTGGGGCAGCATCCTCATCCAGGATGTCTACTTGCCCTGGCGCGGGAAGGAGATCGACCCGAAGACGCATTTGAGGCTCTTGCGTTGGTCGATATTCGGAGTAGCGATTTTTATTGTGCTCTTCAGCTCGTTTTACCGTCAGACACAGGATATTCTGCTTTTTTTCGCACTGACGGGTGCGTTCTGGTTAGGTGGTGCAGGTATTGTGATCGTCGGCGGGCTCTACACCAGTTGGGGTACCACCCGAGGGGCTTTTGCGGCTCTGAGTACCGGGACCGTACTGGCGACCACCGGCATGGTGCTCGAGCACTACTGCGAGGACTGGTTCGGCTTCGATTTCTGGTTGACTGGGCAGGAAGTCTATTTTTGGTCGATGCTGGCGGCGGGGACGATGTACGTGATCTTTTCCAAACTGGGCGAGCGCACGGTATTCAATGTTGACAAGTTACTCCACCGCGGAGAGTACGTGGTCGAGTCGGATCACCAGGCGACTGGTGGCGTGGCGGTGGCGAACCAGAAATGGAATTGGCGCACGGCGTTGGGAATCACCGATGACTTCACGCGTGGCGATCGGATCATCTACGGTATAACCATTGTCAAGGCGATCCTGTTTTTCGCGTTGTGGGTGGTGATGACGACGGCGGTCTATACCGTGGGAATTTCGGAGCAAGGTTGGGCCACCTATCACTACTACGTCAATGCGATATTTTTCATCCTGACCTCATTCATCGTCATGATCTGGCTCTCGGTGGGTGGGGTACGGGATCTGCTGCGTTTGCGTCGCGATCTCAAAATCGCCCAACGCGATTTTGAAGACGACGGCACAGTCCGCGACCATGACTACCGCTTGGAAAACGAAGGGTCGGCGGAGGATCGATAGCTAAAAAGAAGATTCCCCGGCGGTAGCGTACCGTCGGGGAATCTCCGATTAGATCGCTTGTTGCTAGATGAAATAAGATGGTTCAGCCGATCAATTCAGCGTAGACTTCTCTTCCTCTCCTGAACAATTCCCGCACATCTTCACGCTGCTGGTCGTTGTTGTAGCGACCATAAGTGTCGATCCATTTGAGCGACTCATCGATCGAGTTGCGGAAGAAACGAGCCGAAGCTTCGCGCTGGGCGGAGGGTGTGCCGCTGCAAAAGTAGACCGGGCTGGAGTGGGCGTATATCGACTGGTCGAAACTATCGCGTGATTCGCCCCAAAGCCGGGCACAGACCCAGCCGTCGCGTTCGGGAGCAAAGCCGTGACGCAGTACGCCCTCGCGGCGACCCTCTGGCCATTCCCAACGCTGGATCACCTGACCATTGGCTACGAGTTCGGCGCGTTCGATAGGATAGAAGGAACTGAAGTTCAATTCGGCTTCGAGCTCGGTGCCGCTTGAGGTCTCGACCGTCTCGCCCATGAGTTGGTCATTGAGTTTCAGATCCAGGGCGGGGCCGTTGGTTATGAAAGTCCGCCCCTTCTTCATGCCGTCGATCCAACCCGAGTAGGAAAAATCCTCGTCGGTGTGCACGTAGACGCGATTATTAGAGCAGACGAACCAGTCGGTACCCGTAGAAGCAGGCAAGTGCAGGCCGCAGTCGAGGAGTCGGTACCAGAGATCGTATTCGGGATCCATCCAGAAGGGGTCGAAGAGATTGAAGGCATCGAGCTTGCCCAGAGCAGCTGCGATGGGTGCTTCCATACCGCGTCCGTTGTGGCACCAGATGACCAGTCCGCCCTGTTCGCGCGCTTCGTCGCAGCAGAAACACAAAGGGGGATAGTCGGGGTCGAATTGTCCGGCGAGAGTGTGGCCGCGACTGACCGGCTGGATCAGATTGCGGATATTGAGGAACATCACGTGGCCATAGCCGAAGCCCCAGGGCGAGTTATCGCCATAGTGGCGGTTTTCTTCGCCGATGTCGAGCACGTGATGAGCGGTCTTGAATTCGTTCATCACCCCGATGGGATATTTATTGGAAGCATAGGGTAACTGACGGCGGTCGAGGACGCTGACGCAGGTGACATTATAGCCTTCGACGCTGCAATCAATGCCGAGGCGGCGATCGGGCTGGGTCTCCTTTTCGTCATAGTGGATATGAGTATTGCCGGGGTACCAGTGCTGCTCCTGGGGATGATGCCAGCGGCGGAGGGGAATTTCAACGTCGATGCTGCCTTTTTCGGGTAGCTCGACCGTAGTGCGATAGGGCTCGTATTCGGTACCGCGCTCGACCAGCACATCGGTGCGACCCCGCGAGGCCGCGACTTCGAATTCGCCGTCGGAAAAGAAGAAGGGCGTGCCCGGACCGCGTTTGAGCAACGGATTCGGGGGATGGGAAAAGTTGCCCATCGCGTTGAGTACATGGACTTTAGCGTCGAGTTTTTCGCCGGTGATCGCATCGACGATGGTGCCGTGCAAGATGCCCATAGCGCTTTCCTCTCAGTTGAGCGAATAGGTCTCGTAGGGAGCCTGGCAGGGGTTGCCGCGGCTGATATGCATGCGCCCGGCGTCGGCCTCGATGACCACCGAGAACACGCTGACCCAGAAGCCGGTTTCGGGATCGTCGTTGGCGTGGCGGCAGATCGAGTAGGGGTGGCTGTGATGGTCGCGCAGGGCTTCCTGCATCTGTTCGACGCTCAAGGGGCGCTCGGGACCGAGGAGCTTTTCGATACGGTATTTACGCGGGCTAGATTCGATGAGCTCGGGAAAATCGGCATTGATTGCGACTAGATCGGGGTGCAGACAGTGGTTGGTATGGACGACCAACTCGTCGTCGCGCAAGACGTGGACATCACCCAGGGTGACTTCGAGGTCGGCTGGACCCTGAGGCGTGGCGAGAATGATGTTGGCGGGAATGGCGCGGTCGGCTCGCCGCACGGCCTGAATCGCATCGTCGAGCGTGGTCTGTTCGTATATCTCGCGCACTGTGCAGTAGTGGGGGACGCCCAAAGGGCGACTGGGCGCAGGTAGCGTATTCATGCAAATGCCAAGACCCTGGTCGTTCAACCCGATATAGGCGATCAGCCCGGCCTGAGTGATATTCATCAGCGCTGGTTTGTCTTTCGGGCGTCGGGTCAGCACCACGGTGAAAGGATCGAGGGCGGGGTCGTTATCCCAGTTCTGGCCGACGATCGAACGGCCTTCGGCGCTTCTTTTGGGGGCGACGGCAAAGGAGGTGCAGCCCGCATCCTCTTCTGGGCGGAGCTGGTTGCGGATCTGCAGGAGTATCAATTCCTCGATTGCGACTCCAGAGCTTTCGCTTATGCCGCGCAGTTCTGCGAGCATGTCGGGGGAATAAGATTCGATATAGGCTTCGCTTTGGCGGCAGAGATCGAGTGCTTTTGCGCGGGAGATTGCGATGGTTTTGTTGACGCGATCGAGCGCGATCTCGGCGAAACCGCGAACTTCGTCGCGGGCCGCTTCGCCGAGCTGGCAGCCGAGTTCGTATGGGGAGCCGCTGATTTCAATTTCGCGGTAACGGGTGGACATAACGGACCTTTGCTAAGGACGCACCTGGAGGACGACTTTGCCGATATTGCGGTTTGCACTCAATATGGCCTGGGCTTCTGCCGCTCGTTCGATGGGCAGGACTTCTTCGATCACGGTCTGGATACGATCGTCGACGAGCATGGGCCAGAAGCGTTCCTTGAAGGCGTCGACAATGGCGGTTTTTTCCTCGTCGGAACGAGTGCGCAGGACCGAGCCGATCAGCCGCAGCCGCTTGACCTGGAGTTGGAGGAGATTGATCTGGGTCTCCGCCCCGGTGAGCACAGCGATGATGACCAGGCGACCGCGGAGTTTGAGCACTTTGATATTGCGCTCCAGATAGTCGGCGCCGGCGATATCGAGGACCACGTCGACCCCATCGGTATGGGCGAGGATCGCATCGGCGAAGTCGCGCTCTTTGTAGTTGACTCCGAATTCGGCTCCCAACTCGAGACAGCGCTCGACTTTGGCATCGGTGCCGGCAGTGATCAATACTCTGGCGCCGGCCTGGCGACAGAGCTGGATAGCGGCCGTGCCGACACCGCTGGCCCCGCCGTGGATCAGCACGGTTTCTCCTTTTTTTAGCCCGGCTTCGAGAAAGAGATTGACAAAGGCGGTGAGAAAGACTTCGGCGATGGCAGCACCCCAAATGAAGTCGCGATCATCGGGCAGAGGCAGCAGGTGGGCGGCGGGGACTGCGACCTCTTCGGCATAGCCTCCGCCAGAGAGCAAGCCCAGGACCCGGTCTCCGGGGCTGAAGCCCACGACCTCGTTCCCCACTGAAGCGATGGTGCCAGACATTTCCAGGCCCATATAGGGGGAGGCACCAGGAGGTGGGGGATAGTTGCCGCCGCGCTGGAGAAGGTCGGCGCGGTTGACGGCAGTGGCGTGGATATGGACCAGAACTTGGTGGGGACCGCAGGCGGGGCTGGGGACCTCTTGCCAACTCAAGGTGTGGTCGGCGTCGTTCATTACGGTTATAGCTTTCATAAAATATACTTTGGGATATTTTGCCGTGTGGCGCAAGGGGTTTGGCGATCGTTGCTGGTAATGGTACCTTCTCGGTGGGGATTCGCTGGTGGTTGGCTTGCGAATTGCTCGAGGGTTGCATCCGGTTCGATGGAGGAAAAACCCCGGATCGTTGTGGATCCCGGCTCAATCCGGTATGGGGAAGGATTATGATTGACGACCGTGTGGCGCTCTATCTCTTATACGACGACGCTTGTGATTTGTGCGTGCAGTTTGCAGCGTGGGTCGGGGTGCGGGATTCGGGGGGCAAGGTTGTCGGATTGCCTCTTAGTGAGCAAGGAATGGAAGAGCGGTTTCCGACGGTGAATATGGCGGAGGCGCGCGAGCAATTGACGGTTTGCGATCAATGGGGCGAGGTAGTTACGGGCTTGGAAGCGCTGCGGGTTTTGGCGCGGCATTTGCCGGGGTTGGAGCGATTGGACTGGGCATCCGGGTTGCCGGGGATAAGGATGGTGGCAGGTGGGGTATATCGGACCGTGAATCGGCATCGCAGACGCTTGTGTTTGCGCTGTGGGGAGAAATGGATGCCATCGAAGAAATACAGTGCGCAGAAGCGCCGAGAGGGAAGGAGGGGGCGGCGTTGAGTGGGGAGATCCTCTTAAGCGCTGAGCGGGTGCGGGCGTTTTGTGTGCAAATCCTGGAGCGAGTGGGAGTTGTTGGGGAAGAGGCAGAGTGTTGTGCGGAAAATATGGTCTACGCCAGCTTGCGCGGGGTCGATAGCCACGGAGTGATGCTTTTGCCGGTGTATGTCGAGCGGATTCGCTCGGGTCAAATTCGGCCGGGACAGATCTTGCAGGTCGTTGAGGAAGGGCCTTCTACCGCGCGATGCGATGGCCACCAGGGGGTCGGCCCCTTTCTCTGTACTGCAGCGATGGAACTCGCTGTGGACAAGGCCCGGGTCAGCGGATTGGGGGCGGTGTCGCTGGTAGACGGAAACTATGCAGGCGGATTGGCCTTTTACGTAGAGCGGGTGGCAGACCAGGGGTTCGTGGCGCTATGTGTGGCCAATGCGACTCCGCGGGTGGCTCCTTTTGGTGGCAGCGAGGGATTGCACGGTACCAATCCATTAGCCTATGCCGCACCGGTCGCGGGGTGTGCACCGCTGGTTTTCGATGCGGCAACGGGGCATTCGGCGGCCAAGGTGGGACAGGCCCGGGATGAGGGACGGATTTTGGACGAGGGGATTCTGCTCGATCGCGATGGGCGGCCAACATTGGATCCCGGCGATCTGGATGGGGGGACGCTTTTGCCGGTTGGAGGTGTATTGGGGTATGGATTGGGTATTTTGGTCGATTTGCTCGCAGGGGCGTTGAGCGGGGGGCCTTGTGGTCAAGACGTACCTGATGTCGGTGAGGTCGGGGGCCCGTATGGCTGTGGATTCTTCGCGCTGGTCATCGATCCCGCGCGTTTTGGCGATGCGGGGATTTGCGCCGAACGCAGTGCTTTTCTCAGTGCCAGCGCGCGGGGTGTACGGCCGGCTGAGGGGATGGATCGAGTCCGGGTACCCGGCGATCGGGCACGGGAGGAACAGGTGCACAGGTCGGTGCACGGCATTCCCTTCAGTCGAGGAAGATGGTCTGCGCTTCTGGACCGCCTGGCCGAATATGGCGTGGAGCCCGAAGGCTGGCGCGAGCCCGGTTGAGCGGATCTACCTTGCTTTGGATGAGGTCAGAACCTAAATTTAGACGATACCTGAGTGGGGTTCAACGCATCTGATCATGACTAATATTGAAATCAAGGCGCGCTACGAGAACGCCGAGCGCGCCGAAGAAAACCTCATTGCACTCGGTGCGGGCCTGGCGGGGACCTTCCATCAGAAGGATACCTATTTCAACGTAGACCAGGGGCGGCTTAAATTGCGCGAACTGGGGGCTGGCGAGGGGCATCTGATCTTCTACAAACGCGAGGATCTGGCCGGCCCCAAGCGCAGCGACTACGAGATAGCCAAGACCGAAGACCCGGAGGCCCTGCGCGCGATTCTCAGCAAGATCCACGGTACCTGGGTCGAAGTGGAGAAGACGCGTCAGGTCTGGCTCTGGGAAAATGTGCGGATTCACCTCGACGATGTAAAAAGCCTGGGCCAGTTCGTCGAACTAGAAGCGGTTACCGAAGAGAAGGGCATTGAGGAGTCGCATCGGCGTGTCGAGACGCTGATGCGGGCCTTGGAAATTACCCGCGACCAATTGGTCGAGGGATCTTATGGGGATATCGTCGCCCTGGGCGCTTGATCTGACGGTGGGGATCATATCTTATGGCTGAAAATCACATTGGTGGTGTGCTGGTCGAAATTTTTGGCGAGGAATACCAGATCGCTACCAACGATGCACGCCAAATGCGCAAGCTCGCTGCATACGTCGATGAGAAGATGCAAGAGATCGCCAGATTGCACTCAGGTCGGCTTCCCACGCCGAAGCTGGCGGTGCTGGCGGCGATGACGATTGCCGAAGAGCTCTTCCGATCTGCACACCAACAGAGCCAGATCGCCGAAACCGCCCAGGAGAATCTAGAGCGGTTGACCCAGTTGGTGGATGAGCGGGCCGCTGCGTTCTCTGTGCTCTTGGACCGCGCGGCGCTACAACCGGTTCAAGAGCAGGATTCTGCAACCGTCTAATGAGGGCGCTTGCCGTCCTGATTGCCGTCCTCTGCGGCTGTATGCCGCCTCCATCTTACGATAAGAAAGATTGTCCTCTTTATTCCGAACTTGGTCCTGTGCGTGCCAACCCGGCTGGCGCACAGGGGCGCACCTTCGAAGTGCAGCTGACGTTCAAGGTTTGTCCTCCTGAAACAGGTCTGGCCGAGATACGCCGCAAGCGCATAGAGCTCAAACACGAATTGCTCAAGCTCATGAGCGCCAAGACCACCGTTGAACTGGACGATCCCCTACGGATCGAGAAGTTGCAAAAAGAAGTCCACCTCCTGATCAACAAAGAGGTCCTCAAAAAATCCAAAGTCGAGGAAGTGTACGTGACTGGTTTCGAAGTGAAGTAGGGTCGAACCCTATTTTCTGCTCATCGCTCGGTGCAGATTTTTCGCGACTCGCGATTGGTGTCGCGCCGAATCACGGATCTATGTAGAGCAACCTCTGGCTCGATTAAGAATATGTGTACGGCTGTGGATACGAGGCCGCCGTCCTCCGCATTATAGCGCTCTCGCGGCATTCTAATCACTCTTAAAAAGATCTCTTACCTCGTCGCAGAGTCGGGCGGATTCTGCAGCGTCCCGGCTCTCGGCGATGATGCGGACGATGGGTTCGGTATTGGAGGCGCGGAGGTGGATCCAAGGACATTCCAGCTGGCCGCTGAGGTAGAGTTTGGAGCCGTCGTGAACCGGATGAACATAGGCATTCGGGTAGCGCGCTAAGAGCTCGTCAATCGCCGCAGCTAATTGCTCGGGAGTGGAGCTGACTTTGCGTTTGTCGATAGCATAGCTGGGCAGTGAGGCGAGCAATCCTTCGAGGGATTGCTCGGCACTGGCCATCGCTTCGAGGACCAGCGCCAGGCCGGCGGCCGCATCGCGACCCGGGTCGATCTGAGTGATAATTACCCCGCCGTTGCCCTCGCCGCCGACGACGGCCTGTACTTCGATCATTTTCTCTACCACATTCACTTCGCCAACAGCAGTGAGGAAAACCGGACACCCGTTGCCCGTAGCTGCGTCGGAGATGGCCTGGGAGGTAGAAAGCGTGGTGACGACGGGGCCGGGGTTGCGGGCGGTGATGGCCTGGACCGCGATGGCGAGGGTGTAGTCCTCGCCGATGGATGCGCCGCATGAGTTTACCAAAGTGACGCGGTCGGCATCGGGGTCGATGGCAAAGCCGATGGCGCAATCGTTGTCGCGTACGGCCTGGCCGAGTTGGCTCAAATTGGCGGGGATGGGTTCGGGTTCGTGGGCGAAATGGCCATTGGGTTCGGCGTTGATGAAGAGGGCTTCGACGCCGAGGGCGCTGAGCAGATCGGGGATGAGCAGACCTCCGGTACCGTTGCAGGGGTCTACAGCTACTTTGAAATGGGCTTGGCGGATCGCGTCGGCATCTACGTAGGACAGGATCTGTTGCAAATGGCGCGCTTTGACTTCCGCAGGATCCAAGGCTGTGATCGCACCATGCGCAGTGCGACGGAATTCGCCCGAATAGAAGAGTGCTTCGACGCGTTGACCCTCGGCTGCGCTGAGAAAGATTCCGTCGTCACGCACGAGTTTGAGGCCGTTCCAGGGTGCGGGATTGTGACTGGCGGTGATGACAATGGCGCCTTGAGCCCCCAATTCGGTGACGAGCAGTTTGGCACCGGGGGTGGAGCACTGACCCAAGTCGATGACTCGGCAGCCGGTCTGGCTCAGGGCACTTGCGGCGACCCCGGCGAATCTTTCACCCGAGGGGCGGGTGTCGCGAGCGAGGACGACGGTCGAGTCCGGGGCCAGAGTGGTGCCGAAAGCCGCGGCGAAGCGGGCGACGACATCGTCGGTGAGGGTTTGATCGACGAGGCCGCGGATACCGGAGATACTGATTATGAGTGGAGTCGTACTGGACATATTTATTACCCGTTGATTCTTTCGATGATCACGGAGTCATGGCGGTTAAGGTCTAGCTGGCGAGCGGCATTACCGCCGTTGACCGAAATTTCAAGGAGGTTGGTACTGCCGATCAGGGCCAGGGGTTCACCCTGATCGACGTCGGCATAGGTTTGACTGAGTCCTTTCAGCACTCGGGGTCCAAGGCGGATCCGCAATGCACTGCCCCATGGCGTGATATCGGCGATGGAGATATTGGTGACCAGATTTCCATAGTGGTCTATGTGAACGATCTGGCCTTCGATTCGCGCGGTGGATTTCTGCGGTGCGATATGGTCCAAGTGTACCGGATCTGCGATGGATGGGCCGACTTCTGCTAGGTCCAGGCCAGAGCAGAGATGGGCTGCTATCGGGGCGAAGATATCGCGGCCGTGGAAGGTGTGGCTGGGGCGAGGGCTGCAGAGTTCGGTGCGGGTGATTTGATGGGCTTGGGTCTTGGGTCTGTCGAGAACGAAGCTGAAGAGTCCGTTGTCGGGTCCGACCCACAATTGGTCGTCGCTCTGCAGGGCCAGGGGACGACGCTGGGTTCCGACGCCGGGGTCGATGACGGCCAGGTGTACGGTACCAGGTGGGAATTCGCTGGCGGCATGGCGCAGAACGAAGGCGGCGGCGAGTACATCCTGAGGGGGGATCTGATGCGAGATATCGACCAGGTGGACGTCTGGTGCAATGCGCAGGATAGCGCCCTTCATCGCGCCGACGTAGAAATCGCCCACGCCGAAGTCGGTAGTTAAGGTGATGATCGGCATGAGGGATAGAGTTAGCCGGCTTCCCCTGCTACGGTTGCTTCGTCGGCATTTTCGTCGTCGGTCGCTGTATCGCCGCTGGTATCAACCGGAGTTTCATCACTGCCCGTTTCGCCGGTCGGTGTATTGTCTACGGTGTCTGTTTCTTCAGTGTCCGTTTCTCCAGTGTCCGTTTCTTCAGTGTCCGTTTCTCCAGTGTCCGTTTCTTCAGTGTCCGTTTCTTCAGTGGTAGCATCCAAACTTTCCCCACCGCTCTCGTCGTCGGTTGTTCCTTCCACGTCCTCATCCGGGGTCTCTGGCGTTGATCCAGTATCGGACCCGTCTGTGACATCAACGGGGTCCGTTATTTCTTCTTCATTGTCTTCAATATCGGACAGCGGTTTGAGCAGAGTGAGTTCAAACTCGACCAGAGTCGTATCGTTGGTGCTTATGGTGATATTCAGCTTCTGTCCTTCGAAGATGAGTTCGTCGTTGAGATCGTAGCCGCGCAAGGTCAAGTTAAAGCCTTCGCCTGGTTGCAGAATACTGATGATACCAGTAGCCGGGCCGAGAGGCGAGATCTCGAGTTCTTTGACGATGGGTGGTCCGTTTGGACTTTCGAGTACTGCTTCAACTCGATGGATTACCGTGACGAGGGCTTTGTTCAGTGGCAGGTATAAGGATAGCTCAGCATCGGACTCGGGGGTATCCACTGGGTCGAAGGGGTTGCTGCGATCCAGAGTGCCACAGCCCGCTAACAGGATTAAGGCGGGTATGAGCAGGCGATGCATACGTATGTTAAATCTCCCTGGTTACAACTGTTAATCTAAGGGTTGCTTCCGACACTTTCCACCGTTTTCTCGGTCCTTGACAGTGCGAAGGCTCTCGCGTATCGTTTTTTGCACTATGCGAAAATTTATCTCGTTGCTCCCTATTTGCTTCTTCGCCGCCTGTATCGGGCCTTTTGCCGGCAAGAAGTCAACTCCCTGGCTTGCGTCGCCGCCAGTGCTCAAAGTCGATTTTACCAGTGCAGCTGCGGCGGCGCATCTCGTCTGGGACCAGGTGCCCGCGGAGGGATTTCTCCGCTACGAGATTCAGCGCAGCGCAGGTGGTGATTTTCAGTCGGTCGCGCAGGTGGGGTCGGTGTCAGATACTAGCTTCAGCGATGAGGGATTGCTGGCCAATACGAGTTATCGCTACCGGGTCTTGAGCATCTTCGGCGAAAAAGAAAACGTACATCAGCTGGCGAGTATTACGGTGCGGGGAGGGGTTCATCTCCAGGTCAATTCCTGGACATTGCCCGAGGGTTTTGCTCCTACGCGATTGGTTGTCAGTCGCGGAGGTACGGTCTTTGTCGTTGGTGTTGGCCAGGGACTTGTCGAACGATTCGATCGGGCTGGCAATCCCCTGGGTGGATGGGTTTATACCCATGAGGCACTGGCCTGCATGGAGACCAGTACACTGGACGGGCCGTCTTTGGCTCTCGATGACCAAGATCATCTCTACGTCACCTATAATCTGCAACGCGAGGGCCAAAAACCGGAGGCCTTTTGGACTAAGTTTGGCACCGATGGTCAACGTTTGTGGACCCGACCTCTGGCCGGTCTCTTTGCCCGTCATATCATCATCGATGGCGAGGAGGTCTACATTGAGAGTATTAGCCAATTGCAGCAGTTCGACCGGTCGGGGGAGCGAAAGATCCAGTATGCGATACCGGCTCTACTGGTTGCCAGTCTGCGATTTTGGGAAGGTCGTTTTGCCGCGTTGATCGAGCCGTTGACCCTTATGGAAGGGGACTGGCAGGCTCCTCGGCTGGTTGTATATGACGATCCGCAGCGCGATACGTCCAGTCAGGTTATCGGCCGCGATCCCAAATCGCATCAGGATCGCGGCAGTGGGCTACTGCGTCGCCCGACCGACTTCGCAGTCGACGAGGCTGCGGCGCGGGCTTTTGTGGTCAATGCCGGCCAGGATCGGATTGAGGTGTTCAGTCAGGGCCATTATTTGACCAGTTGGGGTGAAGAGGGCGGCCAGGAGGGGCAGTTCCGTTTCAAGGGCCAGGTCGAAGTGGTGGCTAATATGGCGAATGGCGAGAAAGTCGAGCGCAGAGTCGTCGCCGGAGGTATTGCTCGCGATGCAGAGGGATTCGTCTACATTGCGGATACTTTCAATAATCGGATTCAGAAATTTCGGCCATGAGGCTCTGGGTTGCGCTCCTACTGCTGATTGTGCTCTGCGGTGGGGTACAGGCCCAGCGTGGGGGCAAGCGAGCTTATAACGTCTGGGCCAAGGAGAAGATCCGCTACCTCAATGCCAAAATCGTTATCGATCCCTATGATCCGCGGCTCAGGGTGCTCCTGTCCAATGCCTATTTCGAAGACGGGCAGAAATTCGAAGCCAAGGAGGAGTTGCGGGAGGCACTCAAACTCGACTCCGATTATGCTGAAGCGCATTGCAATCTGGCTGTTATCCTCCATGGCCAGGGTTATGCTCGCGATGCAAAATATCACTTCGAGGAAGCATTACGGCTCGATTCGCTGATGGTCGAGGCGATGGCCGGGCTGGGGACTTTGCTCTGTCGTTCCGAACGCCAGGTCTTGGGATTGGAGTACCTGGAAAAGGTGATTGCGATCCAGCCAGATCACGTTGGAGCGCGCTTCAATATGGCAGTGGCCTACCACAAGGTCGGCGATTTCAAAAAATCCATTGCGCACTTTGAGGCCTTGTTGCGGATTGATTTCCAATACTCCGGGGCGCGCAAGGCATTGGCTCGTGCCTACTACAACCTTGGACTTTTGCGGTTGCAGGCCGAACAGTTCGAGTTGGCGCTCGAGGTGCTGGTCAAGGCCGTCGAATACGAGCAGAAGAGCGAGGATATGTTCTTTGCTAAAGGTCTGGCCCATATGGATAGTGGCGATCTGGTCGGGGCCGAGGCGGCTTTCAAGGAGGTTGTGGTACTGGAGCAAGATCACATTCCCGCACTGCACAACTTGGGGATGATCTGCGAGAAAACAGGCCGGTTGGAGGAGGCGAATGGATATTATACTAAGGTCCAAATATTGGCTCCTCATCTCTCGTCGATTGAGGCTGTCAAACACACCTCGTATAATGTCGAATATCTGGTTGAATAAGATCATGTCGATCGGCCGCGAAGTTTGACTTTTATCCGACAAATCCGTAAACTTTGAACTAGTCGATCTTTTATGAAGTTAGTTTTATCTTGAGAGCGTATATGGGTCGCTGAGTTGCCCCTTTTCGATCGCGCGTTAAAGCGAGTGGTTGCTGGGAAGCAGTCTCAGAGACTGCTCTTTTTTTGTTTTATCAAGCGAGTGCAATGGCCAAAGAAGAAGCAATCGAAGTCCAGGCAGTGGTCAAAGAGGCTTTGCCCAACGGCTACTTTAAGTGCGAAATGGAGAACAGCCACGAGATTTTAGCCCATATCTCCGGCAAGATGCGCAAGTATTATATTCGCGTGTTGCCAGGCGATCAGGTGACCGTGGCCCTCTCTCCCTACGACTTGAGCCGTGGACGCATAACATTCCGCAACCGCTAACCAGGCTCCTGAGTTCCCCGCGGTTCAAGAGTGCACTCGCACCTTTGATCTAGAATGCGGGGTCGGCTTTCGTTTGCTTGGCCCGTTCTTTTCCCGCTTCGTGGTAAATAAGCTGGGTTCCCCACATATCTCTTTGTGGTAGCAGTAGCGAACTCTCCGGTGCGTCGCCTTAGAGTCGGTTAATTTCAGTAGTTCCTTCTCTATTTTTTGTCTCGGTCTCGAGGTTGTCTGAAAAGCGAGGATCGCATGGTCACGATTGGGATGAATTACGAAGTTCTTGCGGGCAAGGAGGAGATTTTCGAAAAAGCTTTTGCGAAGGTTTTGGCGACGCTCGAGGATGTGGAGGGCCACGAGTCTTCCAGATTGCTGCGCGACGTCCACCGCGAGCGGAGTTATGCAATCCATTCGATATGGTCGAGTGAGGAGCGCTTCCAGGAATTTGTGGCTTCGGATCAATTCGCCAAAGTCACCGATTGGGGCAAGGATCAAGTGCTGGCATCGAGACCGGAGCACGTCGTGTACAGGACTGACGAAGGGGGCTGAGATTCATGGGTAATCAAGGGGGTAATCCGTACCGGGCCTGGCCTTTTAAGGAAGCGGCACAGATCGTTTCGCAGCGCCGTCCCGGCGGTGATCGACCGGTGCTTTTCGAAACCGGCTTCGGTCCTAGTGGCCTACCGCATATCGGCACTTTTGCCGAGGTGGCACGCACCACCTGGGTGCGGCGTGCTTTTGAAGAGTTGACCGGCATCGAAACCCGGCTTCTGGCTTTTAGCGACGATATGGACGGATTGCGCAAGGTGCCGCTCAATTTGCCCCAGTCTGCGATGTTGGAAGCCCATCTCGGTCGGCCGCTGCACGCCATTCCCGATCCCTTTGGCGAGCGGGAAAGCTTCAGTGATTATATGAACTCGAAGCTGCGGAAATTCCTCGACACCTACCGCTTCGACTACGAGTTTCAGAGTTCGGCTGAAGCGTATAAGTGCGGCGATTTCGACGAGGGGCTGCAGGTGTTGCTGGACAAGGTAGATGAGGTCCGCCAACTGATCGTGCCGACCCTGAGTGAGGACAAGCGAGCGGCTTGGTCTCCTTTCTTCCCGCTCTGTCCCGAGTGCGGATCGGTATACAGCACTCGCGTTACGGATTACCACCCCGAGCGGCAGAGCCTCGATTTTGCGTGCGATGGCGCGGTTGGGAGTGCACGCGGATGCGGGGCGGCAGGGGAATTATCGGTGTTGGGAGGGCAGGTGAAGGTCGGCTGGAAGGTCGATTGGGCCCTGCGGTGGTTCACCTACGAGGTGGATTACGAGATGTACGGCAAGGATCTGATCGACTCGGCGAAGCTCTCAGGACGAATTGTCCGGCTGATGGGTAAGCAGCCGCCCGTGGGGTTGACCTACGAACTCTTCCTCGACGAGGAAGGTAAGAAAATTTCCAAGAGTGTGGGCAAGGGGCTGACGGTCGACACCTGGGTGCAGTACGCGCCGA
Source organism: uncultured Gemmatimonadaceae bacterium (assembly GCA_964520345.1). Lineage (GTDB taxonomy): Bacteria > Latescibacterota > UBA2968 > UBA8231 > UBA8231. The sequence goes on from CAZFMY010000039.1 coordinate 17,476, forward strand.
TTGAGTCGTTGCTCTACTATATCTACCAGAACCCGAAACGGGCCAGGCGGCTGTTCTGGGACGTGGTGCCCAAATGCGTCGATGATTATCTCGATGCATTGCGTCGCTATCCCGATATAGAGGCAGCGCAGCGGCCGGAGCAGGATGTGTGGCATATCGGTGATCGTGGCGCGGCAGTGCCCGAGTATGGGGCTCAGGTTAATTTTTCGACGGTGAACAACTTGATTGCCGCTTTGGCTACGGACTCATCCGAACTGCTGGTCGACTATCTCGAGCGCTATGACGAAAAGGCCTCGGCCTATCCACAGGTGATGCAGTCGCTGGTGGAGAAAGGTCTCAATTACTATCGCGACTTCGTTCTGCCCAATAAGCATTTTCACCAACCGGCGGATGAGGAACGGGTGTTGCTGCGACGGCTGGTCGAGCGATTGGGCAGTGCCAACGGGACCACCGAGGACGAATTACAGGCGATTCCGTTTGATCTGGCACGTGAGGCAGGGATAGAGCCAAAGGAATTATTTCGGATCTTTTATCAGGTAGTGCTGGGGCAGGATCGCGGGCCACGGTTCGGATCTTTTGTGACGTTGGTCGGGCAGGAGCGGGTCTTGGAGATCTTGAACAAGAAAGTGTAGATGCATAGCTGAGTAGCCAGCAGCAGCATAATGAGGGTGCGGGAGATTCCGCGCCCTCTTTTTATATGGAGTGCGTATTGGCAGAGCAGCAAGATCTTTTTTCCGAGATAATGCCTCCGGCCAAACCCAGGCATGTCGAACGATTGCAGCGGGTTCAGGAAGGATTGCCCGACGGACTTTTTTTGGGTACGACGAGTTGGTCGAATCGAGATTGGGAGGGTTTGATCTATCCAGAAGGCTGTGCAACGACCGACTATATTGAGCATTACGCCAAGGTCTTCAAGAGTGTAGAGATCGACTCGACCTGGTACCGGGTGCCGACCGCCAAGGCGGTCGAGGGATGGCTGCGGCGAACGCCAGAGCACTTTCGCTTCACTGCTAAGATTCCGCGGGTGATCACTCACGAGAAAGGGCTGGTCGATTGCATGGGGGAGATGGAGACTTTCCTCGAGGCGATGCAGCCATTGGGCAAGCGGCTGGGGCCGTTGTTGCTTCAGTTTCCCTATTTCGCGCGTGGGCAGGATACATACCAGAGTCAAAACGCTATCCAGCACCACGAGTACTGGGGCGAGTTCCTGAGGCGGATGGCGGAGTTTCTACCGCAATTGCCGATCGATGAATACCGTTTTGCTGTAGAGGTGCGCAACGGTCGTTGGTTGCGGCCGGAGTTATTGGATTTACTGAGGGCGCACGGAGTTGCACTGGTATTGAATAACTATTATACCATGCCGGATCTGACCTCGACGCGCGAGCGGATCGACCCGGCCACCAGCGATTTTCTCTATGTGCGTTTTTTGGGTGACCGCAAGAAAATGGATCACTATGTCGAGGACTTGATCCATCGCGGTGCCAAGCAACGCCATTGGGATCGACTGGTCTGGGATCGCAAGGACGAGTTGGAAACCTGGGTGCGAGAGTTAAGGGATATGGTGGGATTCGAGCCAAAGCGGGAAGTCTACGCGTTTTTCAACAACCACTACGCCGGCTATGCGCCGGGATCATTAGGGCTTTTTGCCCGGGCGTGGAAAGACGAATGAGGTTGGAGGTCATCGGTGCAGAGAGCACCGTTGTTGGTCTGGTTCAGCGCGGAGGGGTTGGTTGTCTGTTGGGACCTGATCCGGATTCAGCATCAGGAGCGGTTCAGGGGCTCAGGTGGGCAGGATAATTGTTGGCTTTTCGGGGTCGGGTCGGTAGAGCAGCAAGGTATTTCCCAGTATTTGTACCAGGTGTGATTCGGTGGCGGCGGCGATGTGTTCACCGACTTCACGGCGGTCGAGGGGACAATTGCGCTCGACGCGTACTTTGACCAGTTCGCTCTTGGCGTGCGCATCGTCGAGCGAGTGGATCTGAGCGGCGGTGATGCCCTCTTTGCCCAGATAAACCGTAGGACGGAGTTGGTTGCCCAGCCCGCGCAGGTAACGGCGGTCTTTGCCGCGAAGTTCAGACATCAAATATCCCCGGAATCTTTCCTAGCGAGGTTGCAGGTTGTCGCTTCTCTGGTGTGGATGCTCAGCCATGATGCCCCCTGATGGCAACGCATGATTGCGAGCATTAAATATACGCAAAGTATGATTTGTTGAAACCCCGCACTTCGTTAGAGCTTGCCTTACCAGAGGAGGATCAAGCCCATACAAGCCCATAGTTGAAATCGGGATTCGAGTAGCTGCGCGGAGCCGATTGCTTTCTATCCAGAAAGCAATACGGGCGAAGAGTGTCGAAGAGCTTGGGTTGGTGTAAGACGTTTAATTAGAAAAGACAGGGGTCTTTAATGGGATTTGTAAGATGCCTCGAAGGTGTTCAAACTCAATCTGCGGCTGATTATCGCTTTGAGGTAGGTTTTGAGCCGGCTGCGGCTCAGGGGTAGGAGAGCGGCAAAGCCGAGTGCGTCGGTCACGATGCCGGGGGTCAAGAGCAAGAGACCTCCGGCGAGGATCAGCACGCCGTCAAAAATTTCCTCACCTGGAAAACGGCCCTGGGCGAGGTTTTGGCGGAGGCGGTAGAGGGCCTGGGTCCCTTCCCGTCTAGCCAGGCTGGCACCGAAGGCGCCGGTGCCGAGAACCAGTACGAGTGTGGGTACTGTGCCCAGGTACTGGCCGATTTCGATCAGCAGGGCCAATTCGAGGATGGGGACCAGTGTAAATAGTAGCAGCAGACGCAGAAACATAGGCTTAGTTTTCTCCAGCTATTGAATATAGCCGCGTCAGTGGCCTCTGTCGAGCTGGAACAGTTTTTGCCTTGTGCAGAGCTATGATCGGAAGCAAAACCAGGCGGCGCCCGGCGCTGTGGACGGCGCTAGGGTTTGGGGTGGGGATTGCGCTGGGCAGGTGGATCGAGGCTGCGCCGGGGCTTGTGGCGGCGATGAGCGGATTAGCTCTGGTCGGCGCGGTTATCGCGGTTTATAGAGGAACTCGCTGGGCTGGGTGGGGGTTGTGGGTTGTGGTCGTTCTGCTCGGAGTTCTGCGTTACCATACCAGTATAACCCTGTCCCCTTTGCCTCACATGATCGAGGCTGGAATCTTCGGTCAGCGCGGGATCTTTACCGGGCGAGTCGTCGAGGAGCCCGAGCGTGGTGGGGTTCGGACGCGCTTTGTGGTTGAGTTGGAAGAGGTGGTGACTGAGCGTGTTGTCTACCGCGTTGCCGGTCGGATCTTGGCAATCGCAAAAGAGGTGAGGGTTGGTGCTGAATATGGGGATCGGATCTCGCTGGCAGGTCGTTTGGATCGACCGCGTGCGGCGCGGAATCCCGGGGCTTTCGACTACCGGGATTTTTTGGCCCAACAACAAATCTATGCTACGCTCTTTATCGGCAAATCAGAGCAGGTGGTGGCGGTAGAGCGCTTGCCGGGGCATTGGTTTTATGAGCGGGTGGTTCTGACTCTCAGACGCGGGGTACGCCAGATTATTGCGCGAAATCTGGAGGGGGCTCCGGCGGAACTCCTGCTGGGATTGCTACTGGGGGAGAAACGGCGGATTCCCGAGGAGGTGCGCACTGCCTTCCGCGGGACGGGGTTGGCACATGCGCTGGTGGTCAGTGGGCTGCACGTTGGCCTGGTGGCGTCTTTCTTTTTTTTTCTTTTCCGAATCGCACGGTTTTCCGACCGGGCGAGTTCGGCGGCAACGATCGCGGTTTTGGTACTCTATGCTCTCCTGACTGAGGCGCAGGTACCGGTGGTGCGGGCGGCGTTGATGGGGGCTGTGGTGTTGTTGGGTCGAATACTTCAAAGACAGGGAGATATCTACAATACTCTGGGATTGGCGGCCCTGGCGATCCTGATTATCTGGCCCGAGAGCCCGTGGAGTTTGAGCTTCCAACTCTCTTTTGCTGCGACTTGGTCGATTGTCGCTCTGCACCAGCCGCTGGCGTTGATCTTTCCCCTGGCCTGGCGCCGCGAGGACGGCCGGATAGGGCGTTGGATCGTCCGTCCGTTAAGCGCCTCGTTGGCGGCGCAGTTGGGCACGGGGCCGCTCATTGCTCATACCTTCCAGGAACTGGCACTGGTGGGGGTGGTCGCCAATCTGATCGTCGTACCGCTGCTGGCTGTCGCCGTTGGCTTAGGCGTGTTGGCGGCGTTGACGGGGTGGGTCTTCCCCTGGGTGGCTACAGCGTTCAATGCGGCCAACTATCTGGTCCTCTCGGCGTTGCTCGAATTGGTGGCGTTGCTGGCGGCACTGCCTTTTGCCGCGGTAGAGGTGCCGCGACCGGGGGCGCTATTCTTCGGATTAGCCATCGTCCTTTCGCTGCTTGGTCCGCTACTGCCCCAGAGTCAGCAGGCGCGCAGAGCGGTGATTTTTGTGCTGCTCATCGGAGCTAATATTGCGGTATGGAGTCATGTTTTTCGCTCCCGGGATCTGGAGATATTCTTCCTTGATGTGGGCCAGGGCGATGCGGCCGTTCTGCGTTTCCCCAATGGCAGGACCATGGTTGTTGATGGAGGGGAACGCAGTGAGCGTTTTGACAATGGCGCTCGAGTTCTACTGCCCTTTTTGCGCTATCTCGGCGTTGGACGGGTCGATGTGGTGGTGGTATCGCATCCGCACAACGATCATATCGGCGGCTTGATCGCACTCCTTGAAGAAGTTGAAGTCGGTCATTTTATCGATGGAGGTCAGGTTTACGACTCATGGACGGCCAGGCGCCTCAAGCAACTGGTCGCCGAGCAGGGTCTGTGCTATCACCGGGTTGCGGCAGGCGATAGTCTGGTGGGTTTGGGAGGCGTTGGGGGATTGGTCCTGCATCCGAACGGGGAGTTTGTCGATCCAATGGGTGAGTCGCCGCATGGTATCAACAATGGCTCGGTGGCCTTTAGCTTGAGCTATGGCGCGGTGAGAGTGCTCTTTACCGGGGATTTGGAAGAGGAGACGGACTCAGCAGTTCTGGCCTGGGGGCCACGGCTCGGAGCGGATCTAGTGAAGGTTGCCCACCATGGGTCGCGGACCTCTTCGCAGCCGATTTTCATCGCGTTGGCCGCACCGCGGGTGGCTGTGATCTCGCTGGGGGTAGACAATAAGTTCAATCATCCGGCGCCCGAAGTCATCGCGCGCTACCGGGCACATGGGGCCCGAGTTTTGCGCACGGATCAGTCCGGCGCGGTACAGGTGCGGATCGATGGCGCAGGTCTGGTAGTGGAGACGATGATCGATTGAGGGCAGAACCCTGATGCCATTTTAGTAGCTTTGCCGACGAGTCGCTAAATCATAGATTTTGCGCACCGGCGATTTTTAAGACTAGTGCTCCTCTTCCAACCACAGGGCAGGGTCTTCGATAAAGGTCCGTACGCGATCGAGGAAATTAGCAGCCGGACCGCCATCCAAGATTCGATGGTCGAAGGTCAGACTCAAGGTGATTAGGGCACGGGGTACAACCTGGCCCTGGTACACGGCTGGTTTCTCGATGATCCGACCCAGGCCGAGGATTGCGGCTTGAGGTAGATTGATGACCGGCGTAAAAGCATCGATGCCGTAAATTCCGAGATTGGTGATCGTGAAGGTACCGCCTTGCATGGCGGTGGGATTCAACGTACGGCGACGAGCCTTAAGGGCCAGATCGCGCGCTTCAGCGGCGATCTGGTTAAGACTCTTGGTTGCTGCGTTGCGGATGACCGGAGTGAGCAGGCCGTCTTCGGTATCCACGGCGATACTGAGATGGATTTCCGAGTGGAGGTGAGTTTGCCCATCCTGCCACGAGGAGTTCACTAAAGGGTGTTCTCCAAGAGCGATGGCACTGAGCTTGGCGAATAAGTGGTTGAAGGTAGGCGCAGTTGCCCCCTGGGCTATCTTTAACTTGGTCCGGAGGTCTACCAATTCGGTTGCGTCGGCTTCGGTGGTCAGGGTTACGGCGACTGTTTCGCGCTGGCTTTGTTCAAGGCGTCTGGCGATTAATTCCCGAACGCGTCCAGACGGACTGGGTGCCTTGGCCGAGGCAGCGCGAATATCGCGCTCGACGATCCGCCCGGTTCGACCGCTGCCTTTGATCTGGTGCCAGTCGAGGCCGAGTTCGGCGGCGATGCGCCGAGCGCGTGGGCTGATAGCGGGATCGGTGGTCGCAGTGGCCGGACTGGGGCTGGTTGGATGCGTGGATGGCGCGGAGTGCGGATCCGTTTTTTGCGATGAAGTGGCCATCGGTGTTGGCTCCGCGGGTTGTGTTTGGACCGGCATGGTTTCTCCGGGCTCTAAGAGATAACCCAGCAAAGTGCCCACCGGTACCGTATCGCCGGGTTGGGGGGCGTCAGGGGGGATGCATAGAATACCGCCCGAGAAGGTTTCGATTTCGTTCAGCGCCTTGTCGCTCTCCACTGTAAAGAGTATTTCACCTGCCTCGACCTGGTCGCCCTCGGCCTTCAACCATTCGACTAGCGTGCCTTCCTCCATGGTCCACCCCAGACGGGGCATCGCGATTTCCTCGGCCATGCTCTCCTCCTACTCGGCTAGCAATTCGCGGATAGCCCGCTCAATGTCTTCTTTTTTCGGGGTCACTGCCGCTTCCAATGGGGCACTATAGGGAGTCGGCACCTGAACGCCGTTGAGTCGGCGCACCGGCGCATCGAGGTCGTCGAAGGCCCGATCGACGACCTGGGCGGCGACTTCGGCCCCGATTCCGCAGGGGGCGAAGGTTTCGTCGACGATCAGCAATCGGCCTGTGCGATGCACCGATTCGAGTACGGTGTCGATATCGAAGGGGGCAGTGGTTCGCGGGTCGATGACCTCGATGGAGATCCCCTCGGGCGCGAGCGATTCGGCGACTTCCAGAGTCTGCGGCACCATCGTCGTCAGTGCCACAGCGGTCAGGTCTTGACCCGGGCGACAGATAGCGGCTTGGCCGAAGGGAATCGAGTACGCTTCTTCGGGGACTTCGCCGCGGGTGTTGAGCAGCGATTTATGCTCGAGAAAGAGCACGGGGTCGTCGCTTTCTAAAGCGGTCTTGAACAAGCCTTTCGCATCGTAAGGGTTGGAGGGCAGCACGACTCGGAAACCGGGCAGGTGGGTGAAAATCGGATAGTAATTGCCCGAGTGGTGGGTGGCGGCTGCGCCGCCGACGCCGATGCAGCCGCGGAGGACGATGGGCATTTTCAGGCGACCGCTACTCATGTACTGCATTTTGGCGATCTGGTTGACCAACTCGCCGAACGAATCGAGGATAAAGTCTAGAAACATGAAGTCGACCACCGGCCGGGTGCCCGTCATCGCCGCTCCGGCACACAGGCCTACGAAGCCTCTTTCAACGATTGGAGTGTCGCGCAGGCGCTTTTCGCCGTAGAGGTCGTAGAGACCAGCAGTGGTGTTGAAGTTGCCACCGCGAGGGCCAATACCTTCGCCGACTACGAAGATGGTTTCGTCGTGTGCCATGGCTTCGGCCAGAGCCTCGTGCGCTGCCTCGACATAGCTGAGTTCACGCATGGGACGTGCCTCTTTCGTTGAAGATGTGATCGGTCACGGTCGCTGGATCGGGCCATGGACTCTCGTGGGCGAATCGCACTGCATCGGCGACAGCGGCATCGACTTCGGTGGAGATGGAGTCGATTTCGCTCTGAGTTGCACTTGCCTCAGAGAGCAACCGGTCGGCAAGGGTGGAAATGGGATCGCGTTTTTTCCACGCTTCGATTTCCTCCATAGATCGGTAGCCTCCGTCGCGCATCCCTTCGGCGTGGGGGCGAGTGCGGTAGGTCTTGCATTCTATGAGTGTAGGTCCGCCCCCGGCACGGGCTCGTGCGATCGCTTCACCCGCTGTCTGATAAACCAGGGCGACGTCGTTGCCGTCGATCGCAACTCCCGGCACTCCATAGGCACTGGCGCGGTTGGCGACTTCGGGGTTGCGGGTGGTGTTGGCAAAGGCGACTTCGGTGGCGAACTGGTTGTTCTCGCAGACGAAAAGCACGGGTAGTTCCCAGTTGGTGGCCAGATTGATCCCTTCGTGGAAGGCGCCGTTGGCTACTGCCCCATCGCCAAAGAAGGCCACGCCGACGCGATCTACGCCGAGTAGCATAAAGGAATATCCAGCACCGGCGGCCTGGAGGATACAGGGGCCGACGATACCGCTGGTGCCCATCATTCCCACTTCAGGCGAGAAAAGGTGCATCGAGCCGCCGCGTCCCTGGGAGCAGCCGGTGGCTTTGCCGAAGAGTTCGGCGATTAGCTCCCTGGGGGGTACGCCTTTGGCAAGAGCGTGCCCGTGTCCACGATGGGTGCTGAAGACCGCATCGTCATCGCGGAGGTGAGCGCAGACGCCGGTGGCGATGGCCTCCTCGCCGATATAGGTGTGGCAGGCACCGGGGATGAGGCCAGCCTGGTAGGATTTAGCGAGTTGTTCTTCGCTGCGGCGGATGATCAGCATCTGGCGGTAGAGGGCCAGGGAGATGTCTTTAGCGGGTAAGGCGGAAGTTTCCATTGTGAATATGCTCCCTGATGGGGCGCTAGGTGTGGACGAGTCGTTCGGTCGACTTGGCAGCAACGACGAAAGAGAGATTGCGCAAATTCCTCCTCACCCTAGAGCACAAGTGATTTCGATCAGCAGATTTCTCGATGGTGATTGCAGACAAGTCATGCTCCTGCTTTTGCAAAATGATCGGCATCATAAGGGTTTAAAGGAAAGCGAGGTACGACGTTTTTATTGACGATATTTTCGCGTGGTGGATACATGCCGTCCATCACCGCTAGGGCATTTTTGACCCCGGTACGGGCTGCATCCTCAGAGGCCTGGACGGAGAGACCGGCTACGTGCGGAGTGAGGATGACATTGTCCAGTTCTAGCAGCGGATGCTCGGGACGCGATGGGTTTTCGCAGAAAATATCGATTTCTTCAAATGTGTCGATTCCAGCTCCGGCTAGCCGACCTCTGGCCAGAGCTTTGGCCAGGGCGTGCTCATCGACGAGCGCACCGCGAGAAGTGTTGATAAGGTATGCCCCTGGTTTCATCTTCGTCAGTGCTACTTCATCGATCAAGTGATAGGTCTCGGCATTTAGCGGCAATTGCAGCGATATATAATCGGAGCGTTCCAGCAAGGTGTCGAGATCAACTAGTTCGACCGCGAGATCGGGATCGATGGGTGCGTGCATATTTTTGCGGGTGGCCAGCACTTCGAAGCCGAAGGGTGCGGCGCGGCGGGCGACGGCGGGACCGGTGGCGCCGAATCCGACTATGCCCAGCACCTTGCCCGCAAGGCGTTGTAGCCGTACTCCTTGATCGCGGGCCGTATCATAGGTGCCTTGACGTAGATGGTTGTCCATCTCGGGCAATCGGCGTGCCAGGGAGAGTATCATGGCCAGGATATGGTCGGCCATTTCCGCGACGCAGAAATACGGTGTGTTGGAGACGATGATGCCGCGTTCGGTAGCGGCATCTACGGCGATCTTGTCTGTGCCGTTGCCCAGGCGCGAGATCAAGCGGCAGTGCTCGAGACCGTTGATGACTTGCAGTGGTAGAGCAGTGGCGACGACGAAGAGGATATCGCACTGGGTCGCGTGAGTGAGGATCTCCTGTGGGGTATTGGCTTCCACTCGCTCAGGGCTTAGGCCGTAGCGACGGTAGCAGGCCTCTTCGGAAGGTTGCACCGGATTAGTAACGGCATTGAGGCGGAGCAGGCCGAACTTCTGCCGTGCCGCGCTGCGTGCCGTGCGGTCTTCGCTTAGGGCGGACATAGCCGCGAATATAGTAATTGTGGGGCACACTGCCAAGATCTTGTAGCCCCTGTTATCCGGCGGCGAATCGCCTGCACAGGCGGATCATTGACAATCGGCCGAATCGGGCATGACTGGAGGTGGTTCAGGCGGAGAAGAGGACGTGTCGGAGAGGGTCAGCAGTGTGTTCAGTGTCCGAGTCGCGCCAGAGAATACTCGCGGATCGCGTCGGCGGCTTCTTCCCAGAAGGGCGCTAATTCGCGGGTGGTCGCGGAGCCGTTATGCTCGCTGCAGAAGGAGAAGCTTTCCTGCATCAGGCGGACCTTGGATTGCCAGTGGACCAGGGTGAGCGTGGTTTCGAGGCAGGGTTTGAGGTCGAGATTGGAGCCGGAGAAACTGAGGTTGTCGACGCCGACTCGGAGGTGATAGTCGGGGACGACAAGGGCGTTGGATTCTCGCTCGCGCACTGCCCAGAGGATCGAGGGCGATTCCGGAAGACGCCGGACCAGAGCTGGAATGATAAAGCGCTGGATCTCGCGGACTTCTTCGCGAACGAAGGCTTGGTCATCGGTGGCAAAGAACAAAAAGAGAGGATCGAGCGAGACTTCGAAACGGTTGGTGTAGCCACCGACCAGCAGGCCAAGGGGTTTGACTGTTTGTGCTTGGTTCTCACCGCTGATGACTTGGCCCCATGCGAGGGCTTTTAGAATGTAAGCACGGCTCTGAAAGAAGGGTATCTTGGCTTTGCGCGCCGCTTTTTTTACGCCCTTTTCGAGGAGGATATTGTTTTCGTTGTCCAGTATTTTGCGGCCTTCTTTGATCAGATAACCAATCAGTTTCTCCGTGCGTTCGGGAACGATATCGGGGCTGCCCTGCAGCAGCAGCGATGCCCAGAGCTCGGTTTCGTTTTTGCGTTGGCTTAGAAGCGAGTCGAGGAGCGCTGAGATTTGGGGTCGCAACTCAGCCGGATCGATGTCGGTGGTCTGCGCGATTTCTTCAAGAATATCGTGCGAGTAGATAGGGCCTTGGTGCGCAAACCGCTCTGCTAAGGTAGCATAGAGGGTTTGGCGCAGCGACGCAGAGTCCTGGGCGAAGCAACTAGAGGTCACTAAGAGGGCGATAGCAAAAATAATCATAGTGGTTTTCTGTCCATACCCATCAAGCTTAGGCTCCTCGTCAACGCGTTGGTCGGAAGCATCCTATTCCGCTCTCGGTATATTGGTGATCTACATGCATATTGAAGCGATCGACTCGATCCAAGGGCTATCGTATCTTTTCCTCATAGATCGATCCAGTAGCGTAACTTGTCGATGCGCTGGGAAGGTTTGCGGCCCTCGGCGCGAAAAGTGCGGGGTGCCATGCTCATCGCGCTTTCAAATTGGCCGCCGTTGTACTCGATGATTTTGCGCGAACCGATATTGTCTGAGTCGCAGGTGACAAGTATTCGTTTGAGTTCCATTTCGCGTGCGTCGTTCAGTACCAGAGCTAGGATAGTCTTGCCAAAGCCGCAGCGGCGGCAGGAGGGACGAATGCTATAGCCAATATGGCCACCATAGGTTATCAGGTAGGAGGTACAGAGCTTGGGCCTTATCGAGGCCTGGCCAATATATTCGCCTTCGTTGATGAGCCAGAGCACCCGGTCGGGGTACTGGGTTCCGGAGCGCTTGGTATCGGCCAATCCTTTGAGGTCGAGGATGAATTGCGGGAATCGCTCGGCCAAGGTCTCTAAATTATACCCCAAATAGACGGCATAGGTCGAGTCGAGGCGTCCTTCGGCGAGAAATTCGGCGGCACCGGCAAGGAAACTGTCCCGATACTGGATCGCAGGGGTCGTGAGGGTAGGCATAAGGCAGTAGACTGGAGCATGTCGCCGCATTGAGAGAGTTGTCTCGGTCGGCGACGGTTCAAAGCGTGCAAGATACTCTGCGAGCAGACGAATGTCAACCTGCTCAGTCGCCGAAGGCCTGGCCAACAAGTGCTATAATTTCGCTGGCAGGGGCGCGCCGATCAAGCACAAATGATTTATCTGTGGATTTGTACATATAGAGGTCGATGCGATTTATTGGCAGAATGGGGATTCGGCCAGAGGTTTGGGGATTGAATGATGGGTCGAGGAGATATCAAACTGTGAGTAAAGACTTGCTTTGTGGAGTCCTTAGCTCTATGTATTAGCATCGTGCATATACGGGTTAAGTACCGTTGATCGATGTATTTTTTTATCAATGGAGAGGTTATGAGTACTGGGCACGCGTTGTTGCCAAGGAAGACGTTGGCGAATACGGGAATTGAGTTGACCGTATTTGGAGTGGGTGGATATCTGGGTTTGTTACCGGATGAGCATGCCCCAAGAGTCGCCTGTGAACAAGCTGCGGTTCTGGCAGTTAGACGGGCTGTGGAATTGGGTGTGGGCTATTTTGACACCGCACCGAGTTATGGTGGAGGAGAGGCCGAGCGCCATCTGGGATTGGGGTTGCGGGAATTGTCGCAGGAAGAAAGAAGCGGGTTGCGAATATCAACCAAGGTGGGATCGCATCCGGATAAGAGCCAGCAATACGATGCTGATGCAGTGCGTTGGTCTTTAGAGTGCAGTCTGAAGAAGCTCTTTTGCGAGTGTCTAGATATCGTCTATGTGCACGATCCAGTCGAGGATGCACATATGGATCAGATTTTTGAATCTGGAGGCGCGGTGAGTGCCTTGGAACAACTCAGGGAAGAGGGGGTTTTGCAAGCCATAGGTCTCGGGGTGCGAAATCACCGCTTCTTGCGGCGTGCGATTGAGAGTGGACGTTTCGACGCGATCTTGCCCTCGTACGATTTTCATCCATTGCGCGACTCGGCTAGGTCGCTTATCGAAGAAGCTGCGCTAAGGGGTATGGGCGTGATAAATGGGTCGCCTTATAATGCGGGATTGCTCGCTGGACGCAATCTAGAAGAAGCATTGAAACGGCGCGGGGCGCTCGAGGGGGATGTGGTCCGGGCTCGTGAGTTGAGTGTTTGGTGTGCAGAGCGGGATGTGGATCTAGGCGAGGTGGCGATGCAGTATAGCGTGCGTAATACATCCATAACCTCCACTCTGGCAGGCCCGCGTACGGCTGATGAGGTCGAGGCCAATCTGCGCCATTTGCACGCTGAACTGCCAGAGGGATTATGGGGGGAACTAGACGAATTCCTCGCGACGCTGGGGCCAGCGCCATCCGGGGGAGAAGCGTATTAAAGACTAGGGCTCAGTCCATTTGTCGCAGGTATCGACGCGCTTGGTGCACGTGCCAGGGTGAGGCACGCCAGGCGACGATCTGGGTAAAAGCGCGATGGGCTCGGCCCTGCTCCTCGCTGCTTAGCCAGTACTGGCCCAGAGTGTAGAGCAGGGCGGAGCGGCTTTTGAGAGGGGTGACTTGGGACTCGATAGCGGCGAGCAGGGCCATGCCTTCGTCTAAGCGGCCTTGCAGATAATATGCCTGGCGAACACTAGTGGTGACTTTGTCCCAGAGATCTTCTTCGGGTGAGATCCGTGCAAGCGCGCGGCCGATCTCGTCGGCGTCGCCGATATTGCCCCAGAGCATAAAGGCCATTTCGAGCGCGCGGCGCGAGAAGCGCAAGGGTCTTCTATCGAGGTAGGTCTGGAAATACTCAGCGGCGAGGTGGGCCTGCAGGTCGGTGCTGTCGACTAGTGTGGGGTCTGCTCCTACCGCAAAGAAGGGTTTGATCCGCTGCTGGTCCATACGCAGGCGGGCCTCGAAGCTCATTTCCTCGGCGGAGATGTCTATATAGGGAGCCGATACCGTGGCCGAGTCGCGCAAACGCAGGCGGGTCCATCCGCCATCGTCGTCGTTGCGGCCGCCGTAGATCAGTTGGCCGCCGAAAGGATGTTGGCCGCCGTCGGGGTCGGTGAAGATCAGCGCGAAACCAATGGTGCGGTTGGCGAAGGGTTTTTGCCAGGTGGGAGTAAGACGGGTCAGCGGGACCATGGAGATGCTGGCTTCGAGCGCGTAACCTTCAGCAGTCCATTGTACGGCTGCACGGGTATTCGCTGGTGCGGGGCTTTCCACGTGTCCCTCCTTTTCGCCGCGTCGCCACCAGATGCCGTAGGATGGGTAGGTGGGGTCTGAGACGAAAGAAAAGGCGTGGTCGCCCGCGATCCAACCCGGTCCATCGCCGTCGCCGGGAATGTCGAGGAAGAGCGTGACGGCGTCTTTGAAATACCACTGATGGTCTTGGCCGCCCTCGACATCGCGTATATTGTCGGTGACCCGGGCGGCTAAGTAGATGCCTGTGTCGTTCCAGGCGAGGGCAAATTCAGCCGAGAGGTCGGCGGCGGTCCCGGCAATACCCAATTCTTCGTTGCCGTCGTCGCGCAGGGGGGAATAGCCTGGAGATTGATGGGCGGGTTTAGGTGCTAGTTCGAGCCAGAGGACACCTGGCCAGTCGGTGAAATCGGCATCGATGACCGGTGCTTCCTGGCGCTGGGCTGCTTCGACGACGAAGCGGGGATCGGCATAGATGGTGAGGGTATGGGTGAGAACAATGGATGCAATTAGCCAGAGCATGGGTTCTTTGTAAATAGCGTCAGCAGATGAATGCGTATGGGCGGGGGTTGCGGCTAGTATTTTCTGTGTTGTTGCCGCCGGAGTCCATGGATTCTCGTTCTCTGCTCGCAGGGGCATAGAAGGCGCGGTTGCGATCTTGCTGCCCCATAAAATGGGAGTACTGGGCTGCAACGGTGAAGTTACACGTCGATCCTTATATTTGACAGTGCTTCTAAGATATTAAAAAACAAAAAATAAGGTACAATACTCATGCTACCCAATCAAAGGTGGCATAAGGTTTTATAATGCTTGATACGTACACCCATATTCCAATACTCGATATGCTCGATACGTGGTGACGCGGCGTCAGTTGTTATCGACGCCTTCAGAGCAATGCTGTCCGTAGCGATTAAGGCGGCTCTTGGGCAATGAGCTGCGAGTCCTGACAAGATGGTGGGGCTTAATCACGACTCAGGGGTGAGATCGGAACTTTGCGAGAAAAACGTTTTTATGTAATTGCGTTGTATCTGTCGCTGTTCTTCAGTGCATTGGCCGTTTTTGTCGCGGCGCTGGCGCATTTTGTCGGTCTGGATTTCCTGGCTGGGGCGTTGATGCCCCTCTTGGTCATGGCGGCGTTGTCGTGGATACTTTATGTGCTGGTGCGGAGTTTGGAGCAGGGGACCGATTTTGGACCGATCGTCTCGGGGCTGGGTCCGGAAGGAGTGATTTTGCAACGGGCGACCAGGTCGGCCTGGGGCAGGGATTTGCAGAGTGTGGCGGGCCAGCACTTCGTAGCGGGGGAGGTTCATTTCCAGGGTGGACGCTACCAGGAAGCTGCCGAAGCGTTCCGTCATTCAGTCGAAGCGCGAGATTCGCTGGCAACAGATTTGAATCTGGGCGCGGCGTTGCTCAATATTGCCGATTTCGCGGGGGCCAAGGAGATTTTAGAACTGGGTTTTCGGCAGGCGCAACGGCAAAACAGTCGCGAGTACGAGGCGGCTTTCCAACTCAATCTCGGCGTGCTAAACGCGCGACAGGGACGTTTGGCAGAAGCGCTGACAGCCTATGGCGAAGCGAGACGGCACTTTGAGCTCTTGGGCGACGGGCGCGGGCTCGGTGATGCGCTAATTAATATTGGTCAGGCCCAGGCGCATTTGGGCCGGTCGGATATGGCGTTGGTGAGCGGAGAGCGAGCGCTGAAGGTTCATCAGGGGACCGGAAGTGGGTTGGGAAGAGCTGGGGCACTGAGTTGTTTGGGGTATGCGCACTTCTGTCGCGACGAGTTTTCCCAGGCACTCGAATATCTACTTGAGTCGTTGGAAATCCACGAGGGTTTGGGTAATGCGCTGGGGCAGGGGCATGTGCTGACCCATGTGGGCAATTTGCATTTTAAGCAGGATGAGTTGGATGAGGCCCTGCGAGCCTATGAGCGGGCGTTCGAGTTGCACGGCAAGGTTGCCGATCGCCTGGGCGAGGCCAGTGCATTGGTCAATGTGGCGAATGTCCACTTCAGGAAGGGCGAGTTGGACGCGGCACTGGAGAATTACGACCAGGCCTTCAAAATCCACGAGCAGGCCGGCAATATAATGGGCCAGGCGCGGGCGCTGACCAATATCGGATCATTGCTGGGGCGACAGGGCAAGTTGAAAGCCGCGCTTGAGACCTTGCACCGAGCGCGTGGTTTCTACCTGGAGGTCGGTGGCGACAGCAGGGGCTTAGGCGCTGTGGAAAAGTTGATCGCGCGATTAGAAGAGCAGGCCGAAGGGGATGAGTCCCGATCCGATTAAAACCGAATGGTTGATGCCAGAGGAGGCAATATCAAGGTCACCTCTTCCGCGGTTATCTGCGCCGGATCGGTGCGGAGAGAGGACTGTGACACGTCTCAATTGACCTTATGAGTTATGCTCAATGCGCATTGTTTTGGAGTAGCAAAAGGGCATCCCGGGTATTGAAGTGGGGGTTAGCTTCCTTGAAGAACGCAGCGAGGAGTTCGGCGGGATTGAGATCTGAGGTATCGATTGCGAATTTGTGGTGGATCCAGGAAGCGCGGAACTCTTCGGCAAATCGGTCGAGTAGCATCGGGATATGGTCTTTGTCAATCAGGGTATGGGCATGGGGGGACTCTTTTAGGCGCTTTTCAATGATCTCGGGTCGAGCGTGAAGGTGGACCAATATGGCGTCGTCGGGCATTTCACTCTCGTATTTCCGGGTATCGCTGACGGTGAGGTCGGGATAGTAGTAGAGGGGGCCGTATACTTCCTCCTCCAAGTGGAAACCGCCTAAGAGTATATGGTCGTAGTTATTGATCAAACGGACGTGGTAGACGATTTGGAATCGCTGGAAGCGCTCCTTGATCGCTGGTAGCATATCGAGCATCGCTCGTTGTTCTTCTGCGGAAAGGTGGTAGGCGTCGGGGATAGTGAAGTGGTCGTCCATGTGAAAGTGGACACCGCGTTTGGCACCCCAATCGTGAAGACCTGAGAGCAGGGTTGTGACGCCGCTGTATTCGCAACCGATAGCGATGATGCGCATAGTAGACCTCCTTTGGTGTGGGGGCAAATTAGTGTCGGAAAGACGATAGGGCAAATCATGGAAAAAAATCGGATTGGCGAAGAGTACCCGCGGATTTTATCGGCGCCTTTGCAGATCTTTGTTGCACGTGTATTCGAGGGGTTGGGCATGCCCGAGGCCGATGCGGCAATGGAAGCCGAAGTTCTGGTCTGGGCGAACCTGCGCGGAATCGATTCGCATGGGGTGCAGCGGGTGGGAGAGTACGCGGCCCGCGTTGATCAGGGGGTGATGAATCCCCGGCCCGATATAAGGATCGAAAAGGAGACCGCGGCGATATTGCGGGTTGAGGCCGATTTCGCCTTTGGGCCGGTCGTGACGATCCCCACAATGGAGCAGGCCATAGCCAAGGCTCGGGAAGTGGGAATTGGCTGGGCGTTGATTCGCAATACGACCCATCAGGGGGCTCTGGGCTACTATGCGCAGATGGCTGCTCGTGCGGGGATGGTCGGGATTGTCTCGGTGTGCAATCCACCGAATATGGCCCCGCCCGGGGCCAAGGCGGCTGGTACTCACAACAGCCCGATCGCCGTTGCCGCCCCGGGCAAGGACGGGAAGGCGATCAGCCTGGATATGGCCACCAGTGTGGCGGCTGGGGGCAAATTGGAGGTCGCCAGGGATCAGGGAGTTCCAATTCCCGAGGAGTGGGCTTTGGATGTGGAGGGGCATCCGACTACGGATCCGCACCAGGCAAAATTTCTGCGGCCGGCGGGTGGTTATAAGGGCTACGGTCTGGCACTGATCTTCGAATGTTTGTCGAGTCTAATGGTGGGCAATCCGCTCTTGTCGGCGGCGATCAGAGGTAATCACCCTCCTAAGCCAGGTACCCAGAACAGCTTCCTCGGTGCGATTGATATCAGCCACTTTACCGATCTGGATGAATATCGTGCCGATATCGATGAACTTGCCGAGACCATGAATGGTTTGCCGACTGTCGACGGGGCCAAATCGGTGCTGGTGCCCGGCCAGCCCGAGGAAAAAATCCACGCTGAACGCGTACGCGAGGGTATTCCGTTGCCGCCGGGCACCGAAGCCAAACTCATAGCCGCAGCAGATCGCTTCGGGCTTGAACTGCCAGCGAGACACCGGTAACAGGTTTCGCCCCGCCTACCGCAAAGCCAGCGCATTTCACCGGCAGGTTCGCACTTGGTGCGGCTGTCGGTTTTTCGCCAGATCTTCAGGCAAAATAGCCAATATATCTATAAATCTCGATATTGACATTTATAGATATATTGGCTATGCTCTATGTAGATATAGATGGCTGATCCGCTTAAAATCTACAAAGCCCTGGCCGATGAGACGCGGTTGCGCATGGTGCGTCTGCTCGCGCGAGAATCGCTCAATGTCAACGAGATCATCGGGATTCTCGGTATGGGGCAGAGCCGCGTGTCTAGACACTTGAAAATTCTCGCTGAGGCGGAGCTGGTCACCAGTCGGCGTGAGGGCACCTGGATTTATTATCAGAAGTGCAGTGAGGCCGCGCCGCTGGTAGTCGATTTATTGGCGGTGCTCCAGCGGCACGAAAGCATGCTCGATTATTACGCCGACGATCTGCAGGGGTTGGAAGCGGTTGTCGAGCGCCGACGCGAAGAGACCCGTATTTTCTTCGACGGGATCAAAGATCCGGGTCAATTGCAATATCACTGTCTCAACGGCGAGATCTATCGCAATATCGCTCTCGACTTGATGCCCGAACGCGCCGAAAAGGTGCTGGATATGGGTACGGGGGCGGGTTTGTTGCTGCCGCAACTGCTCGAGCGGACGGTGCGTGTAATCGCGGTGGATTCTTCGACCACCATGCTCAATATGGCGCGTAAGGCGATAGGCAAAGACGCGGTACGCTGCGAGTTTCGCTTGGGCGATCTGGTCCACCTGCCGGTTGCCGACGGGGAGGTCGATCTGGCAGTTGCTTGTATGGTCCTGCACCATCTATCTAACCCGGCCGATGCGATTGGCGAGGCCTACCGTGCGTTGAAGCCCGGTGGGTGCCTGGTGATCGTGGATCTGCACGAGCACCAGGACGAGGCGTTGCGCGAGATCATGGCCGATTTGTGGCTTGGCTTTCCTCCTGCCCAAGTGCGGGGCTGGCTGGAAGTGAGTCATTTCGAACCAACGGTTGCCGAAGTGGTCGGCGAACCGGATTCCCTCAAACTTATAACCTTCCAAGGATTGAAAAAATGACGCAAGCTGCCGAAAAAACCGTAGATCTGCAGGAAAACGACTACAAGATTGCCGATATCTCGCTGGCTGAGTGGGGTCGACAGGAAATCATTCTTGCCGAGCAGGAGATGCCGGGGTTGATGGCGCTGCGCGAAGAGTACGGGGCGGAGCAGCCGCTCAAGGGCGCGCGGATTGCGGGATCCTTGCACATGACGATCCAGACTGCGGTACTGATCGAGACACTGCGCGCACTGGGAGCTGAGGTGCGTTGGTGCTCCTGCAATATCTTTTCGACCCAGGACCATGCCGCTGCCGCCATCGCCGCGACGGGGGTGCCGGTGTTCGCTTGGAAGGGCGAGACCGAGGATGAGTATTGGTGGTGTACTGACCGAACCCTCGATTGGGCCGGTGGTGAAGGGCCGAATATGATTCTCGATGACGGCGGCGACCTGACCAAGTGGGTCCACGAGAAGCATCCGGATTTGCTCGATAATATCCGCGGCGTTTCCGAGGAGACGACTACCGGCGTGCATCACCTATATCAGATGCTTGAAGCGGAGACGTTGCGGATCCCGGCGATCAATGTCAATGACAGTGTTACCAAATCGAAATTCGACAACCTCTACGGCTGTCGCGAGTCGCTGGCCGACGGCATCAAGCGTGCTACCGACATCATGATTGCCGGCAAGGTGGTAGTGGTAGCCGGCTACGGCGATGTTGGCAAGGGATGCGCCGACGCATTGAAAGGGCTGGGTGCCCGGGTGATCGTCACCGAGGTCGATCCGATTTGCGCGTTGCAGGCCGCGATGGAGGGGTACGAGGTCAAGAAGATCGACAATGCGATTGTCGAGGGTGATATTTTCGTCACCACGACCGGGTGCAAGGATATTATTCGGATTGACCACATGGAGCAGATGAAGGACGGCGCGATCGTCTGCAATATAGGTCATTTCGATGTCGAGATTCAGGTCGCTGCACTAGTGGGTTATAACGGGATCGAGCATGTCGAGATCAAGCCGCAAGTGGATAAATATACGTTCCCCGACGGCCATAGCATCATTCTTCTGGCCGAGGGGCGACTGGTCAACCTGGGTTGTGCAACCGGACATCCTTCTTTCGTGATGTCCAATTCGTTCACCAACCAGGTTCTGGCGCAGATCGAACTCTACAACGATTATGAGAAGTATCCGGTCGGAGTCTATATGCTGCCCAAGTATCTCGATGAGAAAGTGGCCCGGTTACATCTGAAGAAACTGGGGGTTGAGATCGACGAATTGAGTGTCGATCAGGCCGAGTACCTGGGCATCCCGGTGCAGGGGCCCTACAAGCCGGAGCACTATCGGTATTAAGCAACTGGCACTATGGTGCAGCAGGGTGGCGGCTTTCTAAAGCTGCCACCCTTTTTTTGCTTCGTTGTATGGGCATGCTGTGCGCGGGCGCCTCCAGTTGTCTTTTGCATTTCCGTGCCTGTCGTAGGTGCCAGGATGATTAGAACGTCTGGATATTTGACCATCGGTGGGGCATGTACTCTCTGTTGATGGCACGATAAGTCGGTATTGCTAGGTCTCTTGTACTCCGTGTTTTCGCGATAGTGGTGCCTGCTTTCAAAGTCGGGTCAAACGACTGGAGCGAATAGAAGTCGCTGGTGGCTGTTTGGTCGATGGTCCAAGGTGAATTTTTCCGATTTTGAGAGCTATTTTGTGAGCTGTATACTGCGAGTGCAAGTGTATTGCGGTATGAAATTTTGCGGACCGACTCGATAGTTGAATACACCGCGTTTCGCAGCGGCCGCCAGAGAGCTCAGCGAGAATGATAGAATTCGGGTATATTACGTATGCGGTTTGGAATGGTTGCTCCACTTCGATAAGCACTGATGGGGCTGCACGCATGGGAGCGCGTATCCTTTAAGGAGAGATTATATGGGACAGAGTGGTCAACAATCCTCGGGCAAGGTCAAGGTCACCTTCTCCCAGGCGATGGGTATGATCGGCCCCTATGTGAAAGACCGCATTCTCGAACAGATCAAAGCGGTTTGGCTCATCATCGCCTACCTCATTCTCTTTCAAACTCTCGTACTCGGGATAGCGATCTTCGAAGCTTCGGTGATCGCCGCCGGTATTGCACTGGTAGTAGTGGGGCTCACCTTTTTTATGGAGGGCCTGGTGCTTGGGTTGATGCCGTTGGGGGAACTCGTGGGCGTCAAGTTGCCGCAGAAGCAGGCTTTGCCGGTCATGCTTCTCTTTGCTCTCGGACTGGGATTTCTCGCCACCCTGGCGGAGCCCGCTATCGGCGTTCTGCAACAGGCTGGGAGTGCGGTCAAGGCTTGGGAAGCGCCGCTCCTTTTCTTGTTGCTCAATCAAGCATCAGACGTGTTGATTTACGGCGTCGGAACCGGCGTGGGTATCGCTGTGATGTTTGGTATGATGCGCTTCAAATACGGCTGGTCGCTCAAGCCATTCATATATCTTCTCGTTGGCTCACTGGTGGTCGCGACGGCAGTTGCGTGTTTGTACAGTGAGAATTTCCTCCATCTGGCGGGATTGGCCTGGGACTGTGGTGCGGTAACCACTGGTCCAGTGACCGTGCCGCTGGTTTTGGCTTTGGGGATCGGCATTTCGCGTATTTTTGGGGATGCCGACGAGGGGGCTTCGGGATTCGGCGTGGTGACGTTGGCCTCGCTCTTCCCGATTATTACCGTACTGCTCCTGGGTACCTACTATGCAGGATCGGTCCCAGAGCCCGATCCCGATCCGGCGCGATTTTTTGCCAATGAGAGAACGGCTGCGCTCTTTGCCGACGAATCAGCGCAGTTGGCTTATATGGTGGCGCATACAGACGAGTCGATTCAAGACACTTACCTTGCTGCGCTGCCACAGCAGTCTCGCGGAGCTGTCACAACCGAAGTGGCGGCGTTGCGCGAGCAGTTTAGCGGAGCGGAAGGGAGCGAGTTGGGAATGGGTGAGATTCTGCTGAAGAATCTCGGCGCAGGCGTTCGGGCAATCGGTTTGCTCGGAATACCCATGTTGCTGGTCCTGTGGCTCTTATTGCGCGAACGCCTACCGCGGGCAGACGAGACCTTTCTCGGTTTGGCATTCGCTATAATCGGCATGGCCATCTTCAGTGTTGGGATCGAACTTGGTTTGACGAAATTGGGCGACCAGATCGGCTCTAAGATTCCGGCTGCCTACAAGAGTGTCCAATTACCCGACCACAAGACCGTGCTCAATAATTTTGATCCTGATGTGGTGCAGACCGCACTCTCGGCTGGGGGAAAAAAGGAGTCGTATTTCGTTACTCGTACCGACGAGCATTACAAGACCATTCCCTATCACGAGGAAGGCTTTGATGCTGAGCGCAAGACCTATGAGTACACGCCTGAGATTGGACCTCTGTACGGAAATGAGGGGGGGCTAAGCGGAATTCTGGTCGTATTGATCTTCGCGTTCATACTCGGCTACGGCGCGACCTTGGCCGAACCGGCTCTAAATGCTCTGGGAGCGACGGTGGAAGAGCTTACCGTTGGGACCTTCAAAAAGTCGCTCTTGATGCAGGCCGTGGCTGTCGGCGTCGGTTTTGGTATCGCGTTCGGTGTAGCGAAGATCATGTTTGATATCCCGCTCATTTTAATGTGCGGTCCGCCCTATGTAATCCTTCTTTTGATTACCAGTATCTCAACTGAAGAATTTGTCAATATAGGCTGGGACAGCGCGGGTGTGACTACTGGGCCGATCACGGTGCCTTTGGTATTGGCGATGGGATTGGGTATTGGTGGCGAGGTAGGTGTTGTCGAAGGTTTCGGCATACTGTCGATGGCGTCGGTTTGCCCTATCCTCTCCGTCCTCTGCGTTGGGTTGGCGGTCAGTGCCAAACGCAGGAAAACTCTTCAGGCCGGCCAGACACCTTCTAGCTCACTCGATGTACCCGCAACCTGAGGAGCGACTTCATGGCTATATCCAGAATCACCGCAGGTGTCTTCCGCTCGCTAAGCAAAGACATTATAGAGGCTCTAGCCGGGATCGGTGTAACCAGGCTAACATCATTGACTGCGCGTTCGCCTGTCGTCGAGCAAGGTGGACTTTTTGGTGGTACCAAGATCGTTGACGATCCGATCGACATCTTTTCGTTTCTCGTGCCTAGTGAAGCTGCGGATCAGGTTGTTTCGCGGATCGTTACCATAGGCAGGCTCGATTTGCCCGGCCGTGGGTCAGTTTCTGCGATGGACGTCGAGTTGCCGCATGCCAGTAATGAGAGCTATATCAACCAGGTAAATGTGGATGGCTTGCCGGTTGTGCATTTATTGCGTGATGTGACTGGTATCTGCTGCATCGTCCAACGCGGCCAGGGTAATGACGTGGGCCGAGTGGCCCTAGACACCGGGGCCTGCGTACCCAGTATAACCTATGGTACCGGCCTGGGGGTCCGGGATAAGATGGGCTTGCTGCGCATAGCCATTCCCGCGGAAAAGGAACTGATCTGGACTACCACTTCTTCTCCGGATGCCGAGATCTTGTTCAACGGCATGATTGAAGCGGGCCAACTCGATGAGCCCGGCAAGGGGTTCATATATATGTACCCGCTCAGACAGGCCCATCTGAATATGGACGTTACACGCGGCATTTTGCACGCGGCGGCGAGTACCGAGCAGATTATCGTGGCGATCGATGGGATACTGGGTAGTATCGACTGGCGGCAACGAGTCTATGTCGGCGATGCCGATAGTGAACGCACTTATCTTACCGATCTGGTGGATTTCTCACTGATCTGCGATGAAGGCAGTGGGGATGAGCTCGTAGGGGCGGCGATGGCCGCCGGCGCAGCGGGTGCCTCGATTGCCAAAGTGAAGCAACTAAATCTGGCCGATTCTACCTCGGACGGTCGCGCCGGTAAGCCGGTTGCCCGTGAAGCTTGTTATATGATCATCGGCAAAGAATCAGTGTCCAGGATTCTGGATGCGCTCGAAGGGGTCGGCTGCTTCAACGAAGAGCATTCCGGCCTGGTGGTCACCAGTCACACCGATAGAGCATTTACCTATCTACCTCCCAAGGAGGGTTGATCTCGTCTCGCAGGTCTGGTCTCGGCCCCTCTTTGCTTGAAATAATATCTTCTGGTTGCTGAATGCGTTCGAAGGGGTCGGTTAGTTCAAGGGGGGATTGGGTAGTGTGTCCGCTCCTTTCAAGATCAGCGCTCGCCTGCGGATTGTTCTAATGGTTTGAGGTCGCGAATGGGATTCTGCGGCTGTACGACCTTGTTGATCAAGAAAAAGAGCAGAGTAAAAACCCCCACTGCGGCATTGAGATTCCAAGCTATTGTCACCACCGTCGTTCCGATGATCAGCAAGATCTCCTTATGTGCGACGAAGATCGCTCCGGGGGTGGCCGGGGTGCGTTTGACGAAACGGCGAAGATACGTCAGCAAGGTGTCGAGATCGAATACATCGTAGCCGACCTTGAAGAGGATGCCGGCGAAGACCGCTTGGGGGATCGCGGCGATTAGATCCTGGAAGAGGAACATCTCGACGAGGACGAAGAGTCCGATAAAGACGCCGACCACGCGTTGCGAGCCGCCTTCCTTAACGACCAGCACTGAACGGATGGTTGCTTGAGCTCCGGGGATACCGCCGACAAGGGAGACTGCGCCATTGGCGATGCCCTGAGCGACCAGTTCTTTGTCCTGCCGCGTTTTCTCTCCTGTCATCCGGTCGATGACCAGTGAGGTTAGCAAGGTATCGAGATAGCACAGGAGTGCCAGCTCGAAAGCGAAGGGAAGTGCTAGCCAGAGAATGGCGCCCGACCACTCCTGCGGCCACTGTGCTACGATCAAATCGCTCAGGTCGCTCAGGTTATTGATACTGCCCTGTAGATCGATGGTAGCTACCGGTAGGGCGAGCAGGTTTACCGCCGTAGTTGCGATGATCAGCACTGCCAGTGTGGCGGGGGGCATATAACGTTCAAAGCGGGGAATGGTTTTGCGCACTAGGGTCGGATAGACGAAGACGAAGATCAGAGTGCCGGCGGCGATGGCTAAATTGTGCGTTAGTGAACCTGCAAAGGCCTCGGTGCTACCCAGACCGAAGATCTTCCTGGTTTGTCCGATCCAGATCAGCAGGGCGATCCCATTCATGAATCCCGAGATCACCACATTGGGGACTAGGGTAATAAATCGTCCCATGCGCAGGGCGGCCATTGCCAGCATCAGCGCCCCGGCCAGCAGGAAAACGGTGTTGATGAAGTGGTCGGGTACAAGCCCCGGCACTTTCTCCGCTATCTGCTCGTAGGCTACGGCAATTACCGTAGCAGCGACTACGCTCATTGGTGCGGTGGGGCCGGAGCACTGGACACGGGTGCCGCCGAGGAGCGAGGTGATGAGCGATATGATCCCGGCCGAAACCATGCCGGCAAAGGCACCCCGACCGGAAAGAATGCCGAAGGCCGCGCCAAGGCTGAGTGCGACAAAACTTACTGCCAGGCCAACGACGGCATTGCGGAATAGGTCGGTTTTTGCGGAGGGAGCGGGTTTAGGTGAGGGCATGGGTTACCATTCGATATTCATGAGGTTGTTAATTTCCTGACAACGTTGTTGATTTTCATTCAAATGGATGGCCGATAGCTGTGCCGCAGAACCGCTTGATCATTTATATACCAGTGGAGTGCGATCGAGTTTGGCCAGTCATGTGAAGAGGATTGTCCTGGGCTGCAGGGCACGGCTATTATATATCGTGTTTCGGGTGATTACAACCATACACTGTATACTGTTGAACGCATAAGCGATGTTAAACTCCGATAGAGGATGGAGCGAATGAGTTATAAGCTGGCGTATAGTGGCCTGTTCTGGCAGGTGCCCGATTTGGAACGGGAATTGGATGCGTTGCGAATGGCCGGTTGGGATGGTTGGGAGGCGCGGCAATCGCTGGATTGGCTGGGACCGCCGGATAGAGTGCGCAGACTCAGTGAGTGCTTTGATGTCGAAGTTGCTGCCATATGCGGCCCGAACGCCACCTTGAGCGTCGATGATCCAAGTCATCAGATCTGTAAACGGAGAATCGAGTTTGCTGCCGAACTGGGTGTTGAGACCTTTATGACCAAAGGTCCGGGTCGAGGAGATCTGAACTGCAGCGAAGAAGAATTGGATCGGATGGCGGTTGTGTATGAGGATCTGGCGTTTTACGGTGAAAAACTGGGGGTCAATGTCACCTTCCACCCGCATATCAATCATCTGGTCAATAGCGAAGCCGAGTGGAAGCGTTTTATGGAGCGGCTCGACCTTTGTCGGCTTTGTCTGGATATGTCGCACGCGGTACACTGGGGCTACGATCCGGTGCAGGCGGTGCGGGATTTTGCCGAGAGTATCGCTTATGTGCACTTGCACGATTTCAAGGACGGACAGACCGTGGAATTGGGTGAGGGGCGGATGTGCGACTATCCGGCATTTATGAAGGAGCTGGAGCAGGTGGGTTATGCGGGCTGGATCACGGTCTGTCCGGGCGAGGCTGAGCGCACAGAGCGAGAGAAGATGCGGATCAACCGAGATTATATGCGCGGGATCGGATATTGAAGGTCGGGAGTTCAATGGGCAGATGGGAAAAGGCCCCGGAAGGTGCAGCACCGGGGCCTTGTACGAAAGGGTTTCAGAGTTGTGATTAACCGGCGACCTCGGCGCGGATTTCCGCGATCCACTCGACACTCTGGCGGACTTTCGCGGCTAGACCATCCCAATCCTTGGCCTCGACCAGCTCTTTGGTGATCAGCTTGGATCCGGCACCAACGGCGGCGACACCGGCGTTGAACCAGCCCTCAAGGCTCTCACGGGTAGCATCGACGCCGCCGGTAGGCATGATTCGCGTCCACGGGCAGGGGCCCAGTACCGACTTGACGAAAGCCGGACCACCGACTTCGCTGCCTGGGAAGACCTTGACGATCTCGACCCCCAATTCTTCGGCGCGGCCGATTTCGCTGACTGAGCCGCAGCCGGGAGAGTAGGCGATCTTGCGGCGATTGCAGAGGCGGGCGACTTCCTCATTGAGCAGCGGTCCTACGACGAAGTTGGCGCCGTTAGCGATGTAGAGTGCGGCAGTCGGCGCGTCGCAGATCGAGCCGACGCCCATGATGATGTCGATCTTCTCTGCCATCACGTGGCGCACGGTCTCGGTGAATACATGGTAGGCCAGATCGCCCCGGTTGGTGAATTCGGCGCAGCGAGCACCGCCTTGGGCACAGGCTTTGACAATATTGATAGTGGTCTCGGGATCTTTGTGGTAAAAGACTGGTACTATGCCGCTGGCGAAGATGGCGTTGAGAACGGCCATCCGATCGTACTGGGCCATGGGGCGCTCCTCGGCGTTTCGGTTTAGGGTGCGTTTAAGACTCTATAAAAATGGTCGGGTCTGTGCTGGTGTCAAGAAGCGAGGGGAAAGGGCATGGGCTGTTCGGGGAAATTGTGGTAGCGATCCTCGCCGCGGACGAGAATGGTGGGGTATTTGTTGCCCAGCGAGTTGAGTTCGATCTGTTCGATGTGCGGAGCGATATAGCGCAGTGTCAGGCCGCAGCGTCGTCGTTCGGAGGTGTTGGGGTTGCTAGCGTGGAAGAGTTGTCCGTCGTGGATCGAGATCTGGCCGCTTCTGAGCACGAGGTCGAAGGCTTTGCTGGTGTCGACGAATTCATCGGGGATTTCTTGATTGATGCTGAGCAGATTTCCTTCTTGCTCTGACTCGCCGTGGGTGGCTAGGCCATCTTTATGCGAACCGGGAATGACTCTCATACAGCCGTTTTCGACATCGCTGTCATCGACGGCAACCCAGGCCGTGTGAGCCTCGGGTGGTTCTAAGCCCCAGTATGTGACGTCCTGGTGCCAGGCGACGAATTTCTTGGCCTCGGGGTCGGGGTATTTGCAGAAGAAGTGAGTTGAGAGCAGCATGATGTCTTCTCCCATCACCTCCTGCATAGCGTCGAGGATGCGCGGGTCGGTGGCCATCTGCCAGATGAACTCCTCGTCGAGGTGGCGGGCCTGGAGGCCGATTTGGCACTTTTCGCGGCCCTCCTTGCCTTCCAACTCGTCGAAGCAGGTGCGAAAGTGATTGATCTCACTTTCGTTGAAGAGGTCGATCTGGGTTAGGAAACCCTCTTCGGCATAGGTCTGTGTGGCATCCTGGGTCATGAGGTCTCTCCGTGTTTTGTATGCTTGCGGTGCAGTGTATATATTGCACAAATCTTCACGGGTAGACAAGACGAGCAATTAAGACAAAGGAGGGTCTTATGGGCGGTGTACAAATCAATGGAGAATTATTAGCCGGGAGTGCGTATTTTGGCGACGAGGTTCGGCGCGCGGAACTCGGAGCGATGTTCAAGTTCGCCGAACGGCGGGTGATCTTGGGTGAAGGCGCGCTCGCTATTTTGCCGAATGAGTGTGCTCGCCTGGGGGCCGGCCGGGTATTTCTGATTCACGATCCCGGCATCCCGGCGCTGGTCGAAGCGGTGCGCGATGCGCTCGATAGTCTAGAGTTGGTCGGTGAGTACAGCGGTATCGCCCCCAATCCATCGGTCGCCAGCGTAGATGATTGCGCTCGAGTTTTGGCCGAGGCGGAGTTTGATGTGGCGGTGGCGGTGGGTGGTGGCAGCACGATGGATACGGCCAAGTCGGCACTGTGTGTGGCGGCGTGCGGGGGATCGATTGCCGACTATTTCGGTTTCGATCTCTTTGGCCAGCCGCCTAGGGCGCCGTTGGTAGGTATCCCGACCACTGCGGGTACCGGCAGTGAGGCCAGCCGGGTATCGGTTGTTGCCGACAAAACGGGAAAAAAAGCGATCTACAGCGACCATCTAGAACCGAAGGTGGCGCTGGTAGATCCGCTTCTGCATCGGAATCTGCCGCCGGTTTTGACTGCGATTACGGGGTTGGATGCGCTGGGGCACGCGCTCGAATGTACTGCATCTACAAAGAGCAACGAAATCGGTGATGCAGTGGCCCGGTCGGCATTGATCGCGGGCTGTCCGGCCTATGAAGAAGCCGTAGAGAGCGGCTCGCCTGCGGCCCGCTATCAGATGGCGCGTTGCGCGCTATTGGCGGGATTGTTGTTGGGGCCGATCAATACCGGTGCTGGTCATGCGCTTGGCTACGGGATCGAGAAGGTTTCCTTTGAGCGCGGTAAGCCCGTGCCGCATGGCACGGCAGTGGCCCTGGTGCTGCCTGGGGTAATCCGCCATAATGCTCCGGCTGTGGCCGACAAATACTATTTCGCTGCTGGTGCCGCCGGGTTGGATCTGAGAGGCCAGAGTCGCGAGGCCGGGGTCGAGCTGACTGCGGATTGGATCGACGGGTTGCGCCGCCGGCACACGCCTTTCGGATCGCTCGCCGATGCGGGACTGGGTGCGGAGGATATTCCACAGATGATCGAGATTGCCCTCAGTGTGCGGCGTCTGCTCGATCCAAATCCCGTGGTGGTGGAGGAGAGCGACGCGGAGGCGATCTATCGGAATGTGCTAGCGTAGCTGGAAAGGGCCTGGGTTTCCAACGCACCGTTTGTCTTCTGGCCGGATAAGAGCGATTTTTCATGTGTAGATTTCAAGTGGAACACTTCGTTTCCATTTCGCGAAAGGAAGCGCAATATGGTATTTGATCCGATGCTGCAGCGGCAGGTTATGGGCCGCTTTGCCACGGGAGTCACTGTAGTGACCACCCGCTACGAAGACCAACTCTCTGCGATGACAGCCAATGCAGTCATGTCGTTATCGCTAGACCCCCCGCTCGTCGTGGTCTCGGTCGACAAGAGCGCTTCGATGCATGGTTTATTAGAGCAGGGACGGTGTTTCGCCATCAATATCCTGAAGCGGGAGCAGGAAGATCTCTCGAATCGCTTCGCCCAGCGCGGTCCGAAGGATTTTTCGGATCTCGCGACGAGAGTAGCTGAGACCGGGGCGCCTATTCTGGTCGATGCCCTGGCGTACCTGGATTGTACCCTGGTGGAGATCGCGGCGGCGGGCGATCACGATATGTTTATTGGCAAGCCTTTGGCCGGAGAGGCTGGCGAAGGTGAGCCATTGATTTTTTTCGGGGGTCGCTACGGCGAACTTGCCGAGGTCGAGGTGCGTGAGGATCGCAAGTAAGCGGAGTGAGATCAGTACGGAGTCGAACCTATCCGATGAGTGAAAGGACGGGAGGAATTTGATGGACGAAAAAATAGTGAAAAGCGATGAGCAATGGCGACGGGAGTTGACGGAGGAGGAGTACTACATAACGAGGAATCGAGGCACCGAAAGGCCATTTACCGGCGGTTATTGCGATAACAAAGAGCGGGGTGTATATCGCTGTATATGTTGTGGTAACGAGTTGTTCCACGCGGATACCAAGTACGATTCGGGATCCGGCTGGCCTAGTTTCTGGCAGCCTATTTCACCCGAAAAGGTTGCCGAAGAGCGCGATTCGAGCCATGGCATAGAACGGGTCGAAGTGCTCTGTAGGCGGTGCGATGCCCACCTGGGCCACGTCTTTCCCGATGGGCCTCAGCCCACCGGTTTGCGCTACTGCATGAATTCGGCAGCGCTCGACTTCGAAGAGGAAGAAGATGGCTGATCGGCTCGAGCCGATCAGCCGAGAATTCAAGCTGATTTACGGTGCGGTCTCATCCCGCTCGAGCACCATTCCTTCGCGCTCTATCCTGCGAAAGATCGCTCTATAGGCCTCAGTGCCATCGTCGTCCCAGTACTCGGTCTCGATCGGTGCGGCGTAGCTCATGGAGATCAAGCGGCTCCGGTCGGGCCGGACCATGAAGATCGATTGGTCCGGATCGGCGATATTGTACATCCGAGTTCCGTTTTGGAAGCGCGATTTGATGATCCACTTCTTTTGCAGGGGTAGTTCCAGTTGTTTGAGTCGCTCCAGAGCCTCTCGATCCAGAGTCAGTCCCAGTCCTGCTTTCTCCGGTACCCGGACAAATCCGTTTACGGGCTCCAGGCGTTCTTTGACTACATCGCTCTGCCAGGTTTCGGTGTCGTTGTGGCAGTGGAAAGTGGCAGTGGGAAAAGCAGCCATCATGTGTATGGCCATTGCGCGCGTGATGGCGCCGCCGACGTTTTGCAGCATGAACGGTTTGCCGGCGGCGGCGAAGAGTCCGGCGCGGCGCACGGCATCGCCGATTCGCGAGTGTCCGAGCATGTAGATATCGGCTGGACTCATTAATACTTCGTAGCTGGCTCCGAGCGGAAAGTGGTGCAGGACTATAGGTAGCTTGGCCCGTTTGCGCAGGTCGATATAGCCCTCTATATCTCCTGGCGGTAGCGGGTCTTCGAAGCATCCGGCCAGTGGGTACTCGGCCAGTTTGTCCAGCAACTCGGGCATGTGGTCGTCGGTGCCGTGCATGGTGAAGTCATAGTGGACTTTGAATCCCGGCGGTGCGACTCTTTGCATCGCCTCGGTCTGGTCGAAGACGTTTTCAAAAGGCGAGAGATGGTATTTCATCCAGGTATAGCCCCTGGCGGCATAGTGGGTCACTGCTTCGGCCATGCGCTCGGGGTGGGTGGATACCGTCCAGGAGCCGACCGGGACCCAGGAGCGGTGCTGCTGACCGAAGAGCTTGTATACCGGTACATCAGCGGCCTGCCCCATCAGGTCGTACATCGCCGTGCCCAGCCCCAGTGAGGTCTCGTCGCCGATCCAGGCGAAGGGATTGGAGCCAAGGTACTGGTCGATTACTTCCTGCGGCTCGGGCGTGCCGCTCTCGCCGAGGCCGGTGAGGCCGTTATCGGTGTGAACAACGTAGATAGTGCGTCGGCTGGGGCCGTAGTAGTGATTGAGCGGGTAGGAGAGCCAGTCGTGATAGGGGACGGTGATTTCGTGGATTTCGATTTCGCTGACGTGCATGCTTCAACTCCTTTCAACGCTGGACCGAAAAAGTCTGGTTGGGTCACTGCCTCTTACCAGATCTAGAACGCGGGTCTGCGATATCGGTGGAGCAGATTTTGGTCCCCGTTCGAGATCCTGGTTTTGGTCGGAGTTTGATAGCTTATCGACCGCAAATATAAATCCTGGTAACGATTGAGCATCGGGTACACGTTGCACACTGGTGATTGTTTATAGCAATACCTAGCAGGGAAATTTGAGTACGATTTTCAGTGCCTGGTGCGGCTCGGGATCGTCGAAGGCCATGGTGAAGGCCTGCTGGATTTGCTCGAAGGGCAGAATGTGACTGACGATCGGAGTGACGTCGATACGCTCCTGGACGATCCAGTCGAGTGCCGGTCGATAGTCGCGCTCGGGGTTGGGGCCAACGGAGAAAGTCAGACGCAACTCCTGGCGCAACATGTCGAGGAGTCGGAGAGTCACCAGGCCTTGGTGGTCGTCCTTATTCGGCACTCCGAAGCAAATGACCTGGCCGTTGCGCTGGGCGAGAGAGGGAACGAGGTTGAGAGTCTGAGTGATGCCGACGGCTTCGACTACGAGGTCGGCCATGGTACCGCCGGTGATTGCGCCGACGGCCTCAGCAGGGTTTTGTTCGGTGGGATTAATGGTGTGGGTAGCCCCCATCTGCCGGCCGACTTCGAGGCGGTAGGCGAGCGTGTCGATGGCGATGATACGCCGGGCGCCCAGATTGCGCAGGACTGCGTCGAAGAGCAACCCCACTGGTCCCTGACCGAGCACTACGACGTCGTGATCGATGATATTGCCGAGTTTGTAGAAACTGTGGATCACGGTGCCAAGGAGCTGGCTCATGAGCACCTTTTCTTCCGATAGGTCGGACGGGAGCCGGAGGCACCCACCCTCGTCGCCGGCCAGGACGTATTCCTGGAAAAGACCGCGGTCGAAACCCCAGAGCAAGACCCGCTCACCCTCCTGGTAGCGTCCAGAAGGGCAGGACTCGACGATGCCCATCCCCTCGTGTCCACTGCTCCCGGTGGCCTGCGGATAGGTTTTGTGGACGCCGCAGAAAGGCGGTTTATCGCTACCGCAGACGGCAACCCGTTCCAGACGCACTAGCATCTGGCCTTGTTCGGGTTGCGGTTTGTCTACCTCAATGATTTCCCACTGGCGCGGGGCGACTAGCTGGGCCGCTCGCATACCGTCTCCTTTCCCCTGAGGATAAACACTTTAATTACGTATTCTATAGGGTGAGGAGTCAAGGGGAGCCGGCTATTTGGCGCGTTGCTCGCCAGGGGGTATTGTGGCGACGGGGTTGATGGTTGATGATGGAGTCAGGTGGTTTACGGTCAGATGCCCATTTTTTTATGAAGTGGATGATCGAGTCGAAGTATTGCAGGCATGGAGAAGCTTGGCAGCACAGTGCTTTTATCTCTCAGAGGCTTGTTTATTGGCTCTTTGCAATAACGCTCTTGCGGATTCGTTGTTTGAGGAAAACATAAACGCAGATGCGCGGTCCAGGCTCGTTGCTAGTACATCGCCAGGGCTTTCCTTCTTCCGCAGTTTATAGAGCATAACCGGCAGCCGTAAATCTTCCGCAGAGTATGGGAAAACCGAACCGGGTTGTTTTTGCCGGTAGTGTTGTATCGTCTCCAGATAGCGGTAGCCAAATTCTAGAGTAGGTTCGATGATGGTGCCTTCCCCGTAGTCGTTCCAGGTGATGAGCTGGATCAATCGGGAGTTGCTTGCCCAGGCGATTTTCAGCGTCTCTGCGAATACTTCGCCATCTCGATCATCGAGGTATCCATAACTCTGGTGTACACCTGCTTGCGCATAGATATCGTGAAATTTGGGAAAGACCGTCCCAATAAGATGTCGTCCATCCTCTCCTCGGGTATAGAAATCGTTCAGATATTGACGCCAGACGGCGGGAGAGACCTTCACGCCGCCGTGCACTGGAGGCCAGCCGAATATTCCGTCGGCTCCGTTTATGAATGAGTTCAGCGCGTAGAAATGAGGCCGCACGGTCAAGGCCGAGAAAAGTTGCTTCCACTGGGCTGGATTGAAATACTGAGGACCAAAGACCAGCAGCAGTGGGCGGCCTGCTACCTTCATGTATGCATCGGTGCCGAACCAGTTTTCCTGCATCCAACTCAGGAGTTCTACCCCATGAGTGACGGCCTGATTTTCTCGCAGGGTTCCGCCCTCGATCATATGCTTTATCGATTGGTCTTCATAGCAAATTGCGAAGCGCAATCCGGCTTTCTTTATATATGCGATTAGGTGGTTTGTATTCCGGTGCAGTGTGGCGTAGTCGTTGTGATCTTTGATTCCGTACCAATCGATGATGACTCCGTCTATTCCCGCGAATTTCATCAGTAGGACCTGGCACTCCAACGCATGTGGATCGTTTGAGTCGTAGGGGCCGATCAGTGGATAATAGTGCGAGGCGATTTGGCGGCGTTTCTTTTGCGTGTCCGATTCGGGGTCGAAATGGTTCATCGTCCAGTGCCAACCCCATTTTCCGCTGATGTTTTGCGATGAATACCAGGGCATATAATGGGCCAGCAGAATTTTGCGGTCTTCTGCCTCTAGTGGTTGGTGATCAGAGCAGAGCAGCAAGAGACCACAGCAGAAGACGATTCGCTGATAGGATGGTCGAAGGAATCCATTTAGAGCGGAGGGCTGGTTCGGTATCGGATTATCGTTGCCGCTGAAGATTCGGAATCCCATCTTATGGCGATACGCTTTAATTAAGTCGATGTAAAATAGGGAAAATATCTACTACGCAAGATAAGTGATTGAGGTTAATAATGCTTGAGATCGAAATGCTGGAAGCGGACGAGGTTGATCGCGCTGCCAAGATTTTTCTGCGCGACGGATTCGTTGCGGTGAAAGATGTTCTGCACGGTGAGCAGCTACACAAGACGCAGGTAGCGGCAGAACGCGTTATTGAAGGGATGATCGCTCAGGACCCGGAACACATCGGCAATCGCGGTCATGATCGGTATTCTTTTGGCAACCAGATGCGCCATTTTGAGTGGTGTCAATTGACCGACGTACCTGCTGTTTTGCCGATCGTCGCTGCGATCTGGAATAGCGACGACTTTATCTGTTCTGGAAACGGGGGCGACTTCTCTCTGCCAGGGGCTGAGATTCAGCCTCTGCACTCAGATGGCAACGAGTTGGGATTTATCGACCCGCTCGGGCAGACGACGACGCGAGACCTGCCACCATCTCTCATCTGTGTGAATTTTCTGATGGTTGATTTCACGGTAGAAAATGGAGCGATCCGTCAAATTCCCTGTACACATCGCTCAAATGCACCAATTCCGACGTTGGAGGAAGAGCCTCCCTGGATGCAGAACAGCATCATTTGCGCGCCGGCGGGTACAGCATTGTTTCGCGACGTCCGTTGCTGGCACGGAGGCACAGCCAACAACTCCGACCGCGCTCGTCCGATGACCAATGCCCACTATTATGCACCTTGGTTTCGCGCGGGTTTGAACAAGTGTGTGCCGCGGCGGCACTTCGGGCGCATGTCGCCTCGTGCCCAGCACTTATGCCGATATATTGTTGAGGACCGTTGATGGCGGTCTGATTACTCTGTAGAATGATCCAAACGTTATGCTCTATTTCATCTCTCGCTGTGATCGTCGCCACTGGCAGTTTCACTGACTGAACAAAACATCTCTCACAAGTGCTTGTTCTTACGGGAGGATGAAATGGTCTGGGTGACTGGATTCGAACCGGCGATGCCCTGCTGCCAAAGCCGCCTAAATGTTCTCGTACAGGTTCCTATCGGTTTGCTAGGCTTTTCAGTGGCAGCGACTTGCTCCGTCAGGGGTTTCGAAGTGCTAGCACCGTTACTCACCCAATAGGATGCACTTTTTGCCATTC
Organism: uncultured Gemmatimonadaceae bacterium; assembly: GCA_964520345.1. Taxonomy (GTDB): domain Bacteria; phylum Latescibacterota; class UBA2968; order UBA8231; family UBA8231. The sequence continues at coordinate 53,213 of CAZFMY010000039.1, forward strand.
GTTGGCCAGAATTGGTGGGTGTAAATGCGGTATATGTGGGTTCGCCGGAGTGAGTGGCCGTTGGTGACCGGTTTG
>CAZFMY010000040.1:0-52057 GCA_964520345.1 uncultured Gemmatimonadaceae bacterium
CTACTGGAACGAGTTGGGATATCGGCGGCACACTGACCGATACGTCTCTGAGCAAAATCCAATTTCATTTTTCCCCGACAAACGGCGACGATCCGACCCGATTTTTCTTTGATGTGATCGCTGGACGCTTCGACGGACATCTACTCTTTAGCCACGAGCAAGCTGGCGAATACGAGCTGGACCTCTATGTTTACGATAAGGAGGAGGACTCATGGCCTTGGCTGGATAGTTTTTCACCCGTGCAAATACTTGATCGTACTCAGATCTCAACCCTCGGCGATGTAGACGGCGACGGCCAAGTCAGCCTCGCGGACGCCCTCTTGGTTTTGCAGGCAGCCATAGGCACCCATCACTTAGACACTAAGCAAACGCAAACTGCTGATGTCAACTTCAACGGTCGCCTCGATCCCACCGACGCCCTATTTATTCTCCAAGCCTCTCTTGATCAGCGCATTCTTGGCAAAATGGTTGTCACTGCAAAACCGACGGACGGTGCCCCATTCCCTCTCCATGGTCGTCTCGAAGATATCGAGGAGAATCTATATCTTCTGAGGCTCTCCATACCTGACCGCACCGTTGGGGCCTTCGATCTAGAATTCCAATTCGATCCTCAACTGATCGAATACACCCAAACAACACCACCGCAGCCAACGAATCGATCAACGCTGGTCTGCACTGATATTCTAGAGTCTGGGACCTTGCGAGTAATGGGGATAGCCGCCAGTGATACCGAGCTAACACTCGATTTGCATTTTCGACGTCGCTCTCAGATTCCAAGCACCATAACAGTAACTAAATTCAGATACTACGACGCGAATGGCCGGGAGCAGTCCACCATCAGCCCAACGACGTTCAGTTCGGATCTTGCTCCGATACCCGGACATTTCGCCCTGCATCCCAACTTTCCCAACCCCTTCAATGCGATCACGACAATCCGTTACGAATTGCCGATTATGACCAATGGTGTATTTACGCCGGTACACCTGGCTATCTACAATATTACGGGACAAAAAATACAGACCTTACTGGACCAACCACAGAAACCAGGGTACTATAAAATCACCTGGAATGGCATAGACGACTATGGCCTGCCCGTATCTAGCGGCGTGTACTTCTATCGAATAGTCGTCGGAGATCAAATACAATCTCGACCGCTGCTATTACTGCGCTGAACCCGAGTGGACGTGTGAATAAATGATACCGAGAAAAAAAACCTGGCCCCGATTGCTAACCTATATAGTATTGCTGCTTTCGTTGACCCGGGAAGTTTCAGCAGTCGAGATCGTGGCATCGAATGTCCGCGGTGCGCCAGGCGAGCAGGTCTTAGTTTCGGTCGAACTTGCCGAGGCAACCGGTACAGCCAGCGCTAGCTTTTCTCTGGGTTACGATGCCACCCAACTCACACTGAAACAAACCTCATTGGGAGATCTTGGTGAGCGATTCGACTTGGCCAGTTTCAACCCTGATACTCCAGGGCAATTTACCGCTAGCTTCCTTTCTGCCACTGGTATAACAGCGGCAAGTGGTTCACTTGTAACGCTCTCTTTTGCCATTTCCGAACAAGCCTTGTCCGACTCGGTCGCTTTGACTCTGTCTGCAATTGAATTCACAGATAGAGAGGCCGATCCACTACCTACCAGCGCTATCCATGGCTACATCCAGATCTCCATAGTCCCGGCGCCGATAGCCGACTTCACCGCGAGTTTGATCGAGGCCAATGTCCAAAAGACGATTGCCTTTACGAGTGAGTCTACCGGTGAGATCACCAGCCTCGAGTGGGACTTCGGAGACGGAGCCACGAGCACCGAATCACAAACCAGTCATGCGTTTCAAGATACCGGTATTTATGCCGTTTCCCTCACCGTAAACGGACCGGGAGGTTCCGATACCCACACCTTGGATATCATCATCTTGGTCCCGGCGCCGATAGCCGACTTCACCGCGAGTTTGATCGAGGCCAATGTCCAAAAGACGATTGCCTTTACGAGTGAGTCTACCGGTGAGATCACCAGCCTCGAGTGGGACTTCGGAGACGGAACGTGGCGGCGGGATGACCAACTCCGAATCAGGACTGAATCACAAACTATCCATACCTTTCAAGATACCGGTACTTATGCCGTTTCTCTCACCGTAAACGGACCGGGAGGTTCTGACACCCACACTCTGGATGTGATCATCGGATTTTCGGTACCGTCGGCTATCAGCCCAACGACGTTCAGTTCGGACCTTGCTCCGATACCCGAACATTTCGTCCTGCATCCCAACTTTCCCAATCCCTTCAATGCGATCACGACAATCCGTTACGAATTGCCGATTATGATTAATGGTGCATTCACATCGGTATACCTGGCTATCTACAATCTTATGGGACAAAAAATACGGACCTTACTGGACCAACCACAAAAATCAGGGTACCATAAAATTACCTGGAATGGCATAGACGACTATGGCCTGCCCGTATCCAGCGGCGTGTACTTCTATCGCATAGCCGTCGGAGATCAAATACAGTCTCGACCGCTCTTATTGCTACGCTGAATCCGAGTGGACGTGTGAATAAATGATTCTGAGAAAAAAGCTGGCGCCGATAGCCGACGTCACCGCCAGTTTGATCTAGGCCAACTTCTCTCACCGTAAACGGACCGGGAGGTTCTAACACCCCCACACTCTGGATGTGATCATCGGGGTCGCTGATATCGACGACGACACCGTGGCGTTTTCAGGCGACTTTACCGGTGATGTTGTGGTCAATTCAGTGACTTCTTCATTTTTGTCGACCAATTCGGCAAGGAGGCAAAACTGCCCTGAAGTCTCAGTTGTCAATGGTAATGCAGCGAGTAGAAGAAAAAGGCCGTTTTTCCGCTAGCCAGCATAGGGTTTTCGGGATTGGGAAAAATAGATGTTACTAAGCGCAGAGTATGAACAGCAAACCGGGAGTAGATAGGTTCATACACCTTTCCTGTGTTCGTTTGGTGAAATCTTGCGGATTTGCGTTCTGTGCCAGAACGGCTAAATCGGTGAGTTTTGAGATTTCGACGCAGTACTAATAGGAGAATTACCTTATGGAATACCGCCGTTTCGGAGCGACGGATATGGAATTGAGCACCATCGGCCTGGGTGGGCTGCTGGCCCGTTACGAGGGCGTCAACGGCCATCCCTCGGCGGAGCAGAAACGCCAAATTTACCTGCGGGCTGACGAATTGGGTATCAACCTCTTCGACATGGGCTACGGCGACGAGGTTCATATTCCCGATGAGTTGAAGGGGCCCAACGACGATCGATTCTTCTCGCTTAAGGCAGGATCGCCCGAGGCAGATGAGCTGGAGGGGTTTGTCGACCGACATCTGGCCAATGTGCGGCGCGAGGCGATCGATATTCTGCGGGTGCATTGCGAGGCCTATCGGCAAAACGAGGGTTTGGCCGAGCGCATCGCCGAGCTCAAAGCTCGAGGTAAAGTGCGCTCGCTGTGCCTGATTCGTCACCTCCTGGCCGATCAGCACGACTATGCCGAACGCGGTCCCGATCCCGGTGCGGATGCCGACCTGGTCATCTACAACTACGTATGCCGCTGGCAGGCGCCGGGCATCGCGGCCTCGGCCCGGGCCGGGAAAGGAGTGCTGATCATGAAAGCGCTGGGCGGTCAGTGGATCAGTTGGGCCGATAAGACGCAGACCGACTGGTCGCAGGTGGATGCAGCAAAGGTCGAGGAGCTCGCACCGCTGGGCGAAGGTATTCGCCGGGAGCTTCCACTGGTCTACCCAATTGTCTCGGGACCCTGGAACGAACTGGCCGAACCAGGGGAGCAGGTGCCGCGCACCGAGCGGGCGATACGCTGGGTGCTGGCGACGGCCGGGGTGCACTCCACGCTGGTGGCTTTCGCCAGCGTCGAAGAGTTGGAGGAGGGGCTGGGGGTCATCGAAGAAACGGCGGTGCATTAGGCGAATCGTTCGAAGACTCGCCCGGTGTCTTCGCAGGTGGTGGGTGGAAGATCAGCGAGGCGGATATTCGAATAATACTCAGATTGAGTGAGTCTTGAAATGGCAATAGATCTTCCCAAATGGGTGAGCTTTCCCGAGGACGACTGGGTGCAGATTTCTCCCGCAGAGGCGGGTATCGATCCCGAACAATTCGCAGCCTTCATCGCCGGGTTGGAGGTGAGAGGAGCTTCTTTTGGCGGGGAAGATCACTCCGACAACCGCTACGGGACCGTGATTGCACGGGGTGGCTACTTGATCCACGCTTGGGGCGATCGGCATTACCGGCATCACACGGCCTCGGTCGGCAAGGCCTTTATGCGCGCGATTCTCGGCTGCGCGGTCGCGGATGGACTGATCGACCCGGACGAGCCGGTCGCCGGATCCTGGACCGGGGAGGGTCAGCTCTCGCATTCGCACAAATATCTGAATCGCGGACATCACCAGAAGCTGAGTTGGCGGCATCTGGTCGGGCCGAAAGACGAATCTCTGCACTATGGTGGGTTTCCAATGGAGTTGGGCATTCGCTGGCGTGAAAAGCGCAGTGGTCTCGAGCAGGCCGATGCCACACCCGGAGTGCCCGAATGGGCCAATTGGACCGGAGACCCATTCTACGACCTCTACGCCCATATCGAGCCGGGTACCGTCGGCCATTACAGCAGCGCGGGATTCTGGCGTCTGAGCCAGGCGTTGACAGCAGTCTGGGGTCGCGACCTCAAGGATATCGTTCAGGAGCGACTCTTCGATCCGATCGGGATCCCAGCGCAGCGCTGGGACTGGTTCTGCGGTGATTATGTCAAAGACCAGAAGTATTTCTACCCCGAGATTCCAGATTCGTACACCTACCTCGATCCACCCTACGAGATCGACGGGATTCCGGTCCGCAGTGGTCCTGGCTGGGTAGTCATCAGCGCGTCGGACCTGGCCCGGTTCGGCCACCTGAATGCGACGCAAGGGATCTGGAAGGGAGTGCAGGTCATTGATCCCGAATGGCTGCGCGGTCATGGCGGCGGCAACAAGAGCGGCACCAGTGGTGAGAGTCAGCATTTTACTGCGCTGGGGGTTGTGACTACCGAGGGGGTTGAATATGCGTACTCCACCGAGACGCAGAGCTTTCTGCCCGAGGCCGTCTTCAGGGGACCGGTGAACAGGACTTAGAGACACTCTTCAGGTACGCGATAACAAGTGGGAAGAATCGCTTATGGAACACTTCGTTGTCCTGCGCGAAGAAGGGCGCTACAATGCCTTTCCGGTTCTCGATCAGCTGCCAGATGGCCGTCTGGCCATCGGCTGTGTCTCCTCGCCAGTCGGCGATCATATGGGCATGGGAGACTGGCCGGTATTTGTCTCTGAAGATCGGGGCACTACCTGGTCACTTTCGGACGATCCCGCCCTGCCGCCCAATTGGCCGGGGTCTACCCCGCGGGAGAAATACGACCGGCTCTGCCGGATCATGCCCGATGGCAGCTTTTTGGCAGTGGGTTCGGTCGGCTACGAGTTGTGGGATCCCGACCGCCGCGACGAAGCCGAGGCCCGCGGCTTCTCAATCTATGACCACGATCCGATTATCGCCCAGCAACTGCCTGGCCATCTGGTGGTCTCGGGCCACCGGCTGGTGGTGATTCGCTCCAGAGATCGAGGTGCCAGCTGGGAGCGGCGAACGTGGACCGTGCCGGGATACAAGGCGGTGACAGGCTTCCCGCGTGGCACTGTGCTCGAGGATGGCACCTGGCTCTTTCCGGTTTATACCAGTCGTTCTGATGGGGGTGGTGACGGGTTGATTTTCCGGTCTGAGGACGCGGGCGCGACCTGGCGACTGCATCTGGCCGTGCCCGGGCTGTGCAATGAGTGGGCCCTGGTGGAAGTCGCACCCGGTCAAATCCTGGGCCATATGCGCTGGGGCAGCCGCTGGGGGCACCCCGAAGACGATCGGATCTACGCGCTGGAGGTCTGGTCCGAGGATGGCGGCAAGACCTGGACCCATCCGATCGAGACGTCGTTCCAGGGATATCCCAACCATCTCTTGCGGTTGCGCGACGGTCGAATCCTCTGCACCATCGGCTACCGACGCAAGCCGATGGGCGTACGAGCTCTGATCAGCGAGGATCGGGGCAATAGCTGGGATCTGGATCGCGTATACGTGCTTCGCGATGACGCTGGGACTGCGTCCGGCGCGTGGCCAGCGGAAAAACGGTCGCAGCCCGGCTTCGGCTCTTCGGATGTGGGATATCCCATCTCCACCGAATTGGAGGACGGTTCGATCGTCACCGCCTATTATATTACCCCGCCGGATGCCACCACCCAGGTGGCCGTGACGCGCTGGCATCCCGATAGGGACAGGCCTGCCTGAGTGCAACAAGAGATCGACGCGTTATCGGATCTCGGATTTTCGCGCTCTGAACCGTCTTGCTCCAATGCCGATCAACCTCCGTAGACCGCTTCGCGCAATCCTTTGATATAGCCAATTGCAAACAAGCGTCCGATCGACGAATAGCCGGGGCGGTCGTTGTCGTCGCCTTCCATTGTCGGTACGTGGTCGGGGCGTAGTACTCCTTCGAAGCCGATATCGCGATAGGCTTCCATACAGGCGCGCATATCGGTCTGGCCCTCGTCGTGGAATGTTTCGACAAACCTCTCGGGCGTGCCGCGCACGTCGCGGAAGTGGACAAAGTAGATCGAATCGCCGAAGTGGCGGATAAGTTCCGGCAGGTCGTCGGTCATCAAGGTGAAATTGCCCTGGCAGAGGCAGATACCATTGGCGGGGCTGGGGACCAGGTCGAGGAGTTGCTGATAGTTTTCGATGCTGCGCATGATCCGTCCCATGCCACGGACTGGCGAGAGGGGCGGGTCGTCGGGGTGCATGGCGAGTTTGACACCGGCTTCCTCGGCGACAGGTACTACTTTCTCGAGGTAGTATTTGAGGTTGTCCCAGAGCTGGTCTTCGGTGACTACGCCGGCATCGGTCAATGGCGCGTTTTTCATCAGTTCGTTGTCGAAGCCGGTGACCAGCGCGCCACCGCGTCCGGGCGTGATGGTCGAAGTGCGGGTCCAGTTGAGAACCGGCATCCACTCGTGGCACCAGACGGAAATACCGAGCTTGCCCATGTTGCGGATCAGCTCGCAGGCGTATTCGATCTCCTGGTCGCGATCGGCAAGGCCGAGCTTGGCTTTGTTGAGCGGAGGGCGGCTCTCGATGACATCGAGGTCGAAGCCGCCGTCGGTGAATGCGGTCTTCATTCGCATCAGGTTGGTGTAGCTCCAGGGCCGCTGATCGGGGGGCAATTCGGCGGGATCTTGAGAGTGGGAGAAGCCGCCGACTACGTGGTCGACACCGCATTGCTTGACCATTCTCCAGAGCGGCGTGGGGTGATTGGGCAGGACTTCGGCGATTTTGATCATGTTATTCCTCTCGCAGCAGTGAAGGTAGTTAACGTTTGAGCCAGTATTCGAAAACGGGGCCTTGCTGGCCGCCGACCGGGTCGGTTTTGGGCAGTGGAACGCGCGCGATATTTTCACGAACGAGAGTTCGTTCTCCGGGTTCGCCACGGCAGAGATCCCAATCGGGGCCGGGTGGGTAGGCGCCGACGACCAGCAGATCGGAACTGGCGCCCAAATTTTGGTGCCCACAGCCGGCCGGGAGTAGGGCTGCATCGCCGGCCTGGACGGTTAGTACGGTGCCGGTTTCTCCGCCCAGACGAAGCTCAGCTCGACCGCTCGCGATGCCGAGGATCTCGTGAGCCGTGCTGTGGTAATGGGGAAACGAATAGATGCCATTGCGCCAGGAGCCGCCGGTCCAGTGGTTTTGTGCGAAGAGGTCTTCAAAGGCCGTGGCGGCGTCGGCAAGTGCAGAGGTGGGATCGATGGCAGAGGGGTAGATGAGCATCGGTAAGGTGGGGTTGTTGGGTATGGATCCGGCATCTGCAAAATAGTAGGCGGTAGCTTTGGGCATGAGAGCGCTCTGCAAGAGTAGATGGGGCACTGGTTGCGAAACGAGTGCCCATTAATTTAGGGAAGAGGTTCTGAGAGCTCAATAAATCCGAAAGGTTTTTTCTCTACGCCTGACGCCGTTCGGCATAGGCTGCGAGTGCTTGGTTGAATTTCTCGACGCGCCAGCCTTCGGTGCAGGCCCTTAAAAGGAGGTCGCGGGCGGTGGGGGGGGCAGCACCTTCCAGAGGAGGGTCGCGGTCGAGGTTGGTCGGGAAGGAGTAGCCATCGGCGAGGGCGGTGGCGATGCGCTGAAGGTCGGCGGCGCTAATGGCCTGGCGGTGCATTCTATCCAGCAGTTCTGGATAGGCCTGGCGCAGCATGGTGTCGCGATTGATGGTTTCCATGGTTTTGCCGAAGGTGGCAGAGATCTGGACGAGGTTGGCGATGCGGTTTTGATCCTGGGTGGTATTGGCCCCGGCGGCGTGGAAAAGGGCGGGGCTGAGGAAGACGGCATCGCCTTTTTGCAGGGGAAGTTGAACCGCGTGTTCGCGAAAGTAGCTCTTGAAAGCCGAGTTGCGCCAGGCGAGATAGCCTAAGGGATATTGTTGTGAGAAAGGAAGGTATAGGGTCGGGCCTGATTCTATGGGCATATCGGTGTGGGCGATGGCTCCCTGGAGGGTCAGTAATTGCGAGGCGACCTGGAGGTGCACTGGAAACTGAGCGACGAGCTCGTCGTCCTGAAAGCCGAGATGGTAGTCGCGGTGAGGTGCCTGGGCCTCGCCGCCGGGTTTGACGATGTTGACCTGGGCGGTAATCTGGTAATAGGGGCCCAGCCAGGCCGCAGAGAGGAGTGCCAGGATGGGGTTGGCATAGTAGTCGATGAAGGCTGCGGGGTCTTTTGCGCAGACTTTCTGCATCGCGTTCCAAACTCGGTCGTTGGCACCGGGTTTGGCGAAGTGGTCGCCGCGGTGATCGCCGCTGGCTTTTTCCTCGGCGATAATCTGGGCGAAAAGCGCGGTATTGCGGTCGAGGACGGCGGGGTCGGAGTACGCGTTCTGTATAACCAGCAGGCCGGGACCGTCTTTGAGACAGTGGTTGAGTTCGGCTTTGATGGACATTTCGTCGGCGGCGAGCAGATCAACTGCGTTGTAGAGGACGGCGTTTTGCGCGACGGCGTGGGCGGTGGGATAGTCGGCAAGGGTGGTCCGACGGGTACAAAGGGTGGAAAATTGCTCCAGGTCGAGGTCTTGAGTAGTGCAAAAGGGGGAGGGCATATTGTTGCAGTTTTCCGTCTATCTTGTAGTGGTCCGACCGGGCGAGCTAGGCGAGTTCTTCTGCCAGATCTTCGTCTGCGAGTTCGGTGTTGACGACGGCTGGCAATCGGATAGTAAAGACCGAACCCTGGTCCAATTCACTAGAGACCTCTAGATCTCCATTCTGCATGCGGCAGAAGTGGCGGCTGATTGCCAGCCCCAATCCAGTACCGCTGTATTCTCGGGTGGAAGAATCGTCGATCTGGACAAAAGGCTGGAAGAGATTGGCGATTTTCTCCGGCTCAATTCCGATTCCCGTATCGCGTACGGAGAAGGTTATCCATTCGCTGGTTCCCACGGGCTCGCGTCTGACTTCTAAATCAATTCTTCCATCGCGGGTGAATTTGCAGGCGTTGCCGAGCACGTTGAGCAAAACCTGGCGAACTTTCGCCAAATCGGCGTGCATTGTGCCGATTCTATTCGTAGTCTGGAATTCCAGGTGATTACCATTTTTTATCGCCAACGGCAGCACGGTGGCATGCACACTTTCCAGCAATCGTCCAAGATCGAAGAAAGCGAGTTCGAGATCCATTTTACCGGCCTCGATTTTGGAGATGTCCAGTACCCCGTTGATCAATCTAAGCAAATGCTTACCGGATTCCAGAATGTGACTAAAATCTTTAGAAAGAGTGGCGTGCTCATCAACGCCGTTTATTTCTTCCAGCCACAGTTCGGAATAGCCGATAATGGCATTGAGCGGCGTGCGCAGTTCGTGGCTCATATTGGCGAGAAAGGTGCTCTTGGCCTGATTGGCCTGCAACGCTTCGTCCCGTGCTTCGACCAGCTTGGCGGTACGTTCATCTACTAAACGTTCGAGGTCGGTCTTACTTCGCTCTAACGCTTCGACCAATGAGGAGAAATGGGTAGATAGATTGCGTATCTCAGTGGGTCCCTCAAGCGACGCTTTAAAGGGTTCTCCGCCCATCGCATTTTGCGCGGTTGTGCGCAGCCGTTCTACGGGTTGGACGAGGAAGGACATCGAGTGGTACCAAGAGGCGATGAGAACGACGCATACGGCCACAAAGCCAATAACGGCATGGATCCATAGCGTCGATACCAGATCCTCGTTGTGCTCCCTTCTATCGCGATTTGCACCTTCCATCTGCTCGATCAACCTTTCGATGCGTTCCAGCGCAAGTTCCGAACGCGCATCGTATCGATTGAGCAGGTTTCGCAGTTGGTCTTCGCGGTCCTCGCTATTCGCGGTCATTGAAGTTTCAATGAAGCTTTTCAGAACCTGTACATCGGCGATAAGGTCATTGCACAAAGGTGGTTTATCACTGGTAAGCGGAGAGTCATCGAGTACGACGAGTAGTCGCTCCAACTCGATTGCAGAGTTGATTGCAAACGGGCCTAGATACGAAGAACCTCCCCCCAGAACCAAATCGCCGATCAAGAGAAAATGCCCCATATCATCCTCAAGGCGCGCGTGGATTTCGAGATCGCGTTTGTCGTCTTCGAATCCTTCGCGTGCACTGAGGACATTATTTATATCCTCGACTATTATTAAGGGTATTGTCGCAATCGTGCCCAGAAGCAGAAGCGATTGCAGGGCAATATAGTATATTATATGCAAATCAATATCTTATTTGCCTGGAGTCGATGAATTAAGGATTATTGGTGGTGATTCCCTTTGTCCTTCAAATCTACGAGTGCATCGTTCCAGGCAGTTCGGGTCACGGCGATGGTCTTGAGTGCATTGCGTATTATTACCGCACCCAGATCAGTGGCCTTAGGATCGACCGGCATGGTGTCCAGATTGAGTGAATTACCATCAGTGCTCAAGAATTTTTTCAAGCTAGTGAAATCGGCTCCGATTAATTTGGCGCGGATATCGCGGTTTTCTTCGAATATTTTTTTACTGCGATCCCGACAGCGCACAAAAGAAAAATCGAGAATGCGCAAATCGAAGTCGAGTGCCCAGGCGATTTCCACTAATCCCCATTTGCTGGCTTCGGAGCGCAGGTGGACGATACCCAGAGGTTCTTCTCCCCCCTGGGCGATGTACACCGTATGCTCTGCCAACTCGTTGAAGTGTAGCGTGAAGGGCAGGGACTCGCTCAGTGCGGTACGCGTTTGTTGGTCGACTAAACGCACGATCGATCGATACGAGTCGGCTTCTGGAAAGAGAGAATAGATCTCGGTATTGGGATCGCGCAGGGCGCAAAAAGCCTGGTCCAAAGCCTGGGTCTGCGAGGGCCTTGCAAAGAGGGCAACGGTAGCAATAACAATCAAAAATGGTCGCATGATCAATACCTGTATCTGAGTTGCGCCAAGAGTGAACGGCCGAGTTCGCCGCCTGTGAGATGTTCCAGTTGCTGCACATACTGGGTGCTCAGGGCGAGTCTGCGCCAGGCACCGTATTCTGCACCGACCTTGATCGATAGATCATCCATTTCTTGTTCCTCGTTGGCCAATAGCTGCAACCAGGCGAAGATGGTTTCATCGCTATTGCGCCAATTGAGTTCGCCAATGAAGCGACGGATATCTTTGGTCGGTTTATCCTTGCCGAAGGACACTTCACCAAGTAGTCCAAAGGTGCGTATATACCACTGGATATCGACGCCGAAGCGGCTGCGTTCTTGCCCGTTGACAAACTTGCCATTGAGAAAGCTCAAACCGTAAACCAGATTGGCATCGCGGTCTGAGCCTATGCGTCCCGACACGACTCCACCACCCTCGCGCAACTTATTGCCCGATCCACTGGTCCAAGCGATTTCGTATTCGTTGGCGCCCAGATCGCCGTTGACTGAGACGCCCCAGTCTGCTTTGACGCCGAAATTCCTTCCGTGCTGAAAATCGCGCAGAGTACCATTTGTACTTATGGGGTGCTCAAGGCCGAAGGGGATTTCGAGGTGCCCTAGGCGCAGATTCAGAGCACCATTCTGCAGAATTTTGATATTGGCGTTGAAGATGCGCCAGACCAGTTCCCAGTCATCGGGACCGTCGAAAATAGGTGGGGTTGGTTTGAGATTGTCGACACGAGTCAAATAGGGTTGCAAGGTCAAGGTGACGAGGTCGCGCGACCTCGTCGAAACCACTTTGTGCATATCGAGGCCGATAAATCCGAAAGTAGCGAGGTCGTTTGCGCGATTGATCCGGGCTCGGCTGCTTAAGTCCAGCGACCAGCGCAAGTTCTCGTTCCAGGGAGCTGCATTGGTCTGAGAGGCCAGTAGCAAAGCCAATATTAAGATCTTATATAGCATAATCAGATCTCCTCAATTTTTGGTATGGAGAGCCAGCGACCAAGTACCTCGTAGAGATCATCAGCCGAAAACGGCTTAGCTAGGTAGTCGTCCATGCCAGCAGCAGCACATTTATTACGGTCTTCAGAAGTGGCATTTGCAGTCAGGGCGATGATCGGCACCCGGTGTTTGGATTGTTCCCGCTCCCTGATCTTTCGAGTCGCCGCCAGGCCGTCGACTATGGGCATTTGTACATCCATCAGAACGAGATCGAATTCCTGCTGGGCGTGCGAATCAAGGGCTTGTTTGCCGTTCTCGGCTAGTGAGACGAAAAACCCCTTGCGTTCGAGGATTCTCTGGGCGACTAGTCGACTGGTTGCGTTGTCTTCTGCCAGGAGGATCCGCAGCTCCGGGGATTGTGTATGTGCCAGGACCTCGGGCATAGCTTCGTTGCTGTTCTGGGGTAAGTCGTAGCGACAGACGAACGAAAAAACACTCCCCTTGCCCAATTCGCTTTCCAACTCGATGCGACCACCCACCAGGGCTGCCAGGTGTGAAGAGATCGAGAGTCCCAATCCAGTTCCGCCATACTTGCGATTCGTCGATGCACTGGCTTGTGTGAAGGCCTGGAATATCGATTCGCGCTGATCCGCGCTGATGCCGATTCCGGTATCCAGCACCTCGATTCGCAACTCGACGCTGGCATCGCTGACGCTGGTATCTGCGGATACTTTCACCAATCCTGTTTCGGTGAATTTCACGGCGTTGTTGACGAGATTGACGATGATTTGGCGCAGCTTACCCATATCGCCATAGATCATCTCGGGCATCTGTGGGCTGAGGGCTATTTCAAATACCAGACCTTTTTGATCCGCGTTCCAGCGGAGCGGTCCGAGGGCATTGTACAGCAATTCGCGGAGAGAAAAATCTTCGTTGTAGGGCTCTATATAGCCCGCTTCGAGCTTCGAGAGGTCGAGTACATTGTTGAGGAGACCGAGCAGGCTCTCCGAGGAACTGCGGATAAGATCTATATCGCGGCACTGCGCTTCGTCCATCGACCGGGTATCGAGGAGCGAGGTTATCGCCAGTATATTGTGTAAAGGGGTGCGGATCTCGTGGCTGATATTGGCCAGGAATGTACTCTTTTCTTCGTTGGCTTTTTCCGCCATTGTCCGGGCTTCTATTGCAATGGATCGTTGCTCGTCCAATTCTTCGGCCAGTTCTTTGGACTCTTTCAGGGCCATTTGTGAAGCCTGCACGACCAATACGAAATCGATTGTGGGGTCGTGCACTGCGAAATCCGAGATCGAGAGATCTAGAATCCGCATCGTACTCGTATCTCGAACCCACGGACTGCCGATGAAGAGCAACAAAGAGTCCTTTTCGCACTCGATGATCTGGCCGCGGAGTACGATTTCGGTCCCCTGTATCTCGATCAGGAGGAGCCGCTGGGTAAGGTGGTCCAGGTCCCAGGGATCGTCGTGTTTCACTGTTCCGCGCAGAGAGCAATGATCTTTTATCGAGGTATTTTGAGAGAGGCTGGGATAGATGCGCTTCAGCGACGAACCGACCTGCAAAACCTGCCACTCTTTATTCAGTACGATATGAAAGGGGAACAGCAGATCGAGCTGTTCCTCGCCAAATTTCAGCTCCATTCCGATTCTTTTGTCACGAGTGGGTAGGAGTCGGGCGACAACCAGAGCTTTGCGACCAGGTTATCCGGAATATATCGTGATCTTCACTGGCATTATCCTTAGAAGCGATCTGGTCGATCGATATATCGCACTCAAAGAGTTTGCCGAGTCCGCTCAACAGGCCTTTGACGAATGGGGCCAGACCCGGGCGCTCACTGAAATAGTGCAAGTCGAGGCCATTTTTGCTTTGATTGGAGCATTCGAAGCGCGGCGGCTGAAAATCGGGCATGATCAGCGAGACGCGCACGTGAAGATCATTGAGGTTTTCGAGAAAGTCCGGCAGGTCGTTGCCCGATGAGGACATGAGGTCGCCGTATGCCTTCTGGGCGGTATCTAAAACCCAGAATTCGCCAAAGGCGAAGAGTATTTTGTCCGCTGGGAGGCCGAGCACCGCGGTCCCGGCGTCGACGAGGTTATAAGTAATTTCATCCGGGTAATTCTGCAAGGAGACAAAATTTTCTATATCGACCCCGGCTTTCTGCCGAATCGCATCCCACGTTTTATCCCCGTAACCTTCTTGAACCATGTTTTTGATTGCAATATTAACCAGACCGTACATGAATTTCTCCCCATAGAAAGACGGCTTTAGCTACTATCCTTTTGGTATTAGGAATTTGCAAACTGAAACTCAGGGCTTCGAAATATACCGTGAAAGATCATATGCCTATTTAAGATAGAGATCTTAAGCCGGATTCCCAAATAAATGGATTCGCCGTTCGTCGAGCTGCGTCAGGGATCGGCGGTGGGTGGCCGTCTGGGTGGCAGTGGCTGGATGATTTTGCGTCGCTCCGGGGTGAGACGGGCGATTAGTTCGGGAGAAGGTTGAAAGCCATAGCGGTCGTTGCCCCAATGTGGGCCGTAGCGGATAATCAGTACGCGTCGCTCGCCGGGGTTGATGCGGCGGGCCGAACCATGCGCCATGCAGTCGACAAAAAAGGCGGCATCGCCGGCTTGGAGCGGAACTTCGCTGGCACCGACGACATCATCGAGCGAATCGGCACCTTCTTCGAAGACTGGATGAAGCAGGTTGGATTTGTGGCTCCCGGGGATGAGCATTGTCGCCCCGTCGCCCGGGCCTATATCGGTCAACGCCAGCAGAATATTGATCTGGCCACAGCGGAATTGATTGTCGTGGTAGCGGAATTGGGTGCGAATTCGTCGTTTGTGCGCACCCGAGTGGATACGGGTGGCTGCGCCCTGGCCGCGGATATCGGCGAAGGATTCGTCGATAAAGAGGCCGTCATCGCCGATGAAGCGATTGAGGTGTGCAAGCCAGGATGAGTGATCGATGAGTTGCTCGAAGGGTTCGCCGATTTCGAAGAGGTTGTGCAGGTGGCGAGTCGGACCGCGTCCGGGATGTCTGTAGACCCAACCCCGCCAAGCACCCGGTTCTAGATCGAGGTATGTATCGAGGAGGGCGTTGAGTTCATCGACATGGTCGCGGTCGATGGCGTTTTGCAAGCAGAGGTAGCCGCGAAGGTCGAAGAGGTATTCTTCTAAAGCCGAGGGCATGGTCTGCTCTTTCAGCGGATAAAGGGCGATACCAGACCGGTCAGTGCATCTTCGATCCGGATCCGGTGCGAGAGCAGACTCTGCTCGGGCAGGTTGTCGGCGGCGAAGTAGCCGAGATCGGTACTCTCGTCGGAAACCTTCAATTCGCCTGCAACGTAATCGCAGGCGAAGACGTGAGTGATATAATGGACGACGGTATCGTCGGGATAGCTCATAAACGAGTAATACTCGGGGCTCGAATAGATTCCGATCAGTCGCTCGACGCGGACCTCAAGACCCGTTTCCTCGTAGACTTCGCGTGCGGTACTTTCTTCGATAGACTCACCGATTTCGACATTGCCGCCGGGCATGCCCCAGAAGTTGTTATCGGCGCGCCGCTGCAGCAGGATCTTGCCGGTTTCGTTGCGGATAAAGCCATTGGTTGCCACGCCTAAACGGTCGGGCATTTTTCGCAACCGCGCGCCGCTGCTATCGCTCCACTTGCTGTAGTCGAATTGTTTTGTTCTCATCGCGTATTCACAATCCAGTCGCTAAATAGGGGAATTAAAACTAAGGGCCTCTATAGCCGTGATGGCAAGGTCCCGGTCATCGGTGATCCGCATGGATCGGTGTGATTGATCGATCTCTGCGACGATGGTTGGGTTCGATCGTAAGGGCTCTGGTTGTTGCCGTATCTCGTCCGAGCGTTTGCCGAGCGGAGGTTGCACTGCTTGCTCAAGTCTCGGGCAGCCAGCGCTGATAGAAATGCTGCCAGTTGCGGTACAGTACCCCAGCGATCTCTGCGCAGGTATATCCGCGTCGCTCCAGTACGGCGACGAGTTTTTGATAGTCGGCAACGCTGTCGATTTCGAGCGGGGCTCCCTCGCGCCCGCCCTGTCCGTCGGTGTCTCCACCGATGGCGGCTTGTCGGGCGTTGCCCGCCAGCTGGCAGATGTGATCAATATGGTCGGCGAGGTTTTCAAGGGTTACCGCCTCGCGTGGGAAGCGGGTGCGCCTGGATGGAATCTCGCCGCCCCAGTCGAGTCCGCCTTCCGCATAGAGCATCCAGGTATCCATCGATGCGCCGATGACTGCGCCGCGTGCGAGGAGGGCTTTGAGTTGCCGGTCGGAAAACTGGCGTTCGCCCGGTACCAGGGCGCGAGCGTTCTGGTGGCTGGCCAGTACCGGACCCGAAAAGAGGTCCAGGGCTTGCCAGAAGGCTTCATCGGAAGTGTGGGTCAGGTCGAGGATCATCCCCACCGCGTCCATTTCGGCGAGGAGTTCGGCCGCCGTCGGCAACAATCCTCCCGGGCGGCCTGTGCCGTGGGCGTAGGTGCTGACGCCGTAGTGGGCCAGACTGACGACCCGGATCCCATCGGCAAACCATTCGTGCACCTGTTGGGGCCAGAGAATGGGATCGGCACCCTCCATACCCAGGACCAGACCAACGGGCAGATCCTGGTGGCTGGCGGCATTTTCCCAGGTGGCCATGTGCTCGCCGATATCGTCGCTCCGCTTGAGAATCCGCACCTGGTCTCTCTGCTCGAGAATCCGGTAGTAGGCCAGATGGGCTTGGGCAGCGGCGTAGGCAATATCACCGCTACGGTAGCCCCAGATCGGACTGTTTTTTTGCCTGATGCGTCCCACGACCTTGGCCAGGGCTGCAGCGATTCCGCCCCGGCGCATTTCTGGTAGCGAAGCCATGGTTTCGGCGTCGGGCCAGCTCTGGTTGTTGGTTGGCTCGGGTGCGCTGCGGACTTGTGCGAGCGGCAGAGTCAGGTCGCGATTGAGATCGAGGGCCCCGTAGGCCATGGGGTAATCGCCGTCGAATATCAGCATATCGCTACTCCTATTTCCACATTGTAAAGCCGCCGTCGACGACCAGATTGTGTCCGGTGATGTAAGCGGAGGCCGGCGAGGCCAGAAAAAGGGTTGCTCCCTTGAGGTCGACACCGTCCTGTCCCATGCGGCCTAAAGGTGTGGCATTGCTGTAGGCGTCGATAAAACCCTGGGGTTGTCCGCGCTCGAAACCACCGGGTGAAATGGCATTGACCCGCACTCCTTTAGGCGAGAGGAGCCCGGCCAGGTCCTGGGTTGCGCCGATGACGCCAGCTTTGGCTGCGGCGTATTCGATGGGTTGTTCGGGCAGACCGGTCTGCTCGTACATGCGGCGGTCGCGGCCACAGAGCCCGGCGATCGAAGCAATATTGATGATCGTACCCGACTCTCTCGCGGCCATTTTCCGACCGAAGACCTGACAGGAGTAGAGGATGCCCTTCAGGTTGGTATCGATCAATTGGGCGATATGGTCGGGGTCGCGATCGAAGAAGTGGGTGGGTTGCAGGTCGAGACCACCGCCTGCGTTGTTGACCAGTATCTCGACGGATCCCCGCCACGCCTGGACCTTGTCGCCGAAGGCGACGACCTGGGCGTGATCGCAGATGTCGAGTGCGGCGGAGAGGACTTCGCACTTATGGGTGGTGCGCAGTTTTTCGGCGGCGGCTTCGGCACGTGCGAGGTCGCGCGAGCTGAGTGCGATTGCGCAACCGGCTGCGGCGAGGATCTCGGCCATGTCGTAGCCCAGGTCGCGGGCCCCGCCGATGATGACCGCAGTCTGGCCCTGCAAATTGTACATCGTCTCGATATCCATGTGCAGCTCCCTGAAAATGGCGCTGGCCGTGGGGGTTTAGCTCTACTCCAGTCCGGTTGCTGCCCAGGCCCGCACGTACTCGCTCTCGTCGTTGAGGAGTGTGGTGAGAGCTTGTTTGGCAGCCGGCGCTCGGTGTGCCATCCGCGCCAGGGCGGCGGTGGCGGTTTCGCGCAACGGATCGTCCGAGAGCGACCAGCGGGTGAGTGTTCGGCGGTCGTCGAGTGCAGCGACCAGGGCCTGGATGGTGGCTTCCTCTTCTGGACCGATATAACCGATTGCTTCGGCCGCGTGGCGTCGGCCCCACTCGTTGGCGTCGTTTAAGGCGGTCGCCAGCGCAGGCAGGGCCGGAGAGGCGCTGCGGCCCATATAGCCCAGGGTTGTAGCAGCTGCTGCGCGCAAGGGCCATGCCTCGTCGGCGAGAGCTCTTTCGAGTGCAGGTATCGCGATCGAGCCGGCGGCGGCCAGGCCGTAGGTGGCGTCGAGTTGGCTGGGGCTGGTGAAGTCGCCGCGTTCGAGATTGGCCTGCGAGCGATCTTGGGTCTCGCGAGTCAGCGCACTTGTCAGCTCGGTTATAGCCCCCTGTGCACCCAGGGCATAGGCGGCGTTGAGCCGCACGGGTTCGTCTTCGTCTTCGAGCAGTGTGGTCAGGGTGGGAATAGCTCCGGCGGCCTGGACCGTGCCGAGCGCATCGGCAGCCAGGCGGCGGATTGCCGGGTCCGCTGCATCGAGCTGGTCGATCCAAGCGCCGATCTCGCGCGGTTCGGCTTCGGCCAGAGTGGGCCTCTCGTCACCCCGGTACCAGTGCCACATCGTTTGCCAGAGCGTGCGATGTATTCCATCCGGGGTCCAGACCGCATCGCGGCTATTCCAGCAGGGGGTCGAGGGCTCGGTGCGTCGACCGCAGAGGAACTTAAGCATATAACGGGTCTGGCTAGCGGTATTGGCTGTGGCCTTGTGCCAGATATCGTAATGGGCGATGACGACGGTACCTGCTTCGACGCAGAGTTCGATGGCGGGTGCATCGGTCTGAGGGTCCATGTAGTACTGGGTGCGGGGCTGGATCGCCGTGGGTCCCATATCGGGTTTGACCCTTTGTGGATAGTAGAAAAGCAGCACCCAGCGACCCCGGTGGCAGCGCGGATGTCCGCTGATCGGATAGTCCTTGTGCCAGGATTGTGCCTCGCTATCGGGGTGCCAGTCGTGACAATGGCGATGGCGATGCAGGATATGGTCTGGGCCGAGCAGACTCTGGAGGGCGCCATCGACGACGGGGTCGGCGAAGATCGCTGAGAGCTCGGGCACTTTGGGTAGCAGATCGTTGCCGGGGTTGCCCTCAAGTGCGATCAAGGTATCGAGCTGGCGTCGTAGTGCCGAGTGATAAGCATCGGGAAGTGCGGGGCGCAGAGTGATATAACCGTCGACGATAAAGCGCTGGACAGCTTCGTCGTCGAGCAGATGGGATGCGGAGTCGGTGGTGGATTCCGGGTCTGTGTCTCCGGTCCTGTTTTTCATGCGGTGTTCTCCCGGCGGTGGATGACGACTTTGGGGTCGAAATAGGTCAGGTTTGGATAGAATGCAGGCAGCGCCGAAGCGTTTTCTCCTGCGGCTAGGTGCAGAAGGGCTAGCGGCAGGGCGCTGTCGATCTCGGCGCGGGCGGCCGATGTGCTGAAGAAGGTCTCAGCCTTATAGCGCTTTAGGAGGTGTCCAGCGCAGCACAGGGCCGCCGACCGGTAGATATCGTCGCCGGTGGCCAGATACAGGTCGAGCAGACCGAAGAGGGCGCTGGCGTCGTTTTGCCCGGAGAGCGACCAGCTTTCTTGCGCGGGTGGCGAAAGGCGGCCGGCTTGGCTCGCAGCGAGGTTCCAACCCATGCCCTCGGCCAATTGCCGCGCCACTGCGAGAAAGCGCTCGACGCCGGAGAGCCGGTAGGCGCGAGCATAGGCGAGCAGGAGCAGGCCTTCGGCCGCTACAGGTACCAATTTAGCGGGTTGGCAATAGCCAACGCCCTCGCGCGCGTGGTCGGGCGAGAGCCGGGTACCGTCGTTGAGTACCGCAGTGAAGCCGTCGCGTTCGAGCGCGTGGTCGGCGAGGGCGTGCAGGTCGCGCGTAACGAGATCGAGAAAGGCCTGGCCGTCTCTGGGACCGAGTTCTTCATAGATATTGAGCCAGCATATTGCGGCACGGCCGTAGCGGGTGCGGATAACGTTATTGGTGACGACGGTGGTCTCGTTGACCTCTGCGCGCGTGTCAAAAGGCTCTTTGAAGGAGAGACGGACCCGACAGGGCTCGCGGTGGTTGAACTGGTACCCGGCCAGGCCGGTCTCGGGGTGGCGGATCGATTCGTAGCGGCCCAGCAGATGATGGGCCCAGGTCAGCGCGCGCTCGTCGCCGGTGTGCAGGTAGTGCTGGGCGGCGGCGAGGATCAGGTCGGACCCGGTGTTGACGAAGGAAAGGGCCGAGTTTTCGATGAGCGGCACCTCGCTCCCGGCGAAATCAGCGGACCAGATTGCCGCGCGGTCCCAGGTCTCGTATTCGCCGTGGCGGTTGAAGAGCAGAGTCGACCAATCCCAGATGTGCTGGTGCCAGAAGGCTTCGACAAAGTGCCGGGTAGTCAGCGGATCGATGCGAAATAGATAGCGATAGTAGGGATAGACGCATTTGAGTTCGTGGTTGCCGACTATAGGCGCATGGGTATTGAGATCATAACTCGAGTGGCCGCCCCAGTAGAGCATCCCGCTTGCGGGGTCGCGGAGCGTTTCCAGCGCGAAGCCGATCCACTCGTCGGCCCGATCCCGATAGCGGTTGTGATCCGTCAGCTCAGCCAGGGCATCGAGGACGCGGAGGAAATTCTGCTGACAGGCCAGATTGGAGAGCGCGTGGTCTTCCCAGTGTAGGGGGTTGCCCTGTACATCGAGACCGTCACAGAGCAGCGGGGTCTGGTCGTCGGCGCAGCGCTCGAGGACATCGTCGGCGTACCGGGTGACGAGATCGATAAATACCTGTGGCTCGGTCATATTCAGTACCTCGGGTTCGGGGCGTCACTCGGCGACCGAGCGCTCTAAGATCTGCTGCAGATCTGCGGGGAATCGCTCGTAGAGCGCGCGGGAGATATTGGGCCAGCCCGCAGGTGGTCGGTGCACATATTGCGGGATATAGGCGATATTGGCACCCATGCGGTGGTGGTTGCGGGTCGTATTCGCCCCGCTGCGGTGCCAGAGCGCGCCGTGCCAGACGAGCAGGTCGCCGGGCTGGCCGAGCGCTGCGACTTCGCGTTGGTCGGGCTCACGGGAAGACGGCGACTTCCCCCAGAGATGACTTTGCGGGACCACGCAGGTGGCGCCATTTTCTTCGCTGAATTCGGTCAGCATCCACATGGTCTGGAGCAGCATCGGCCACTGCGGGTAAGGTTCTTTGACCATCCCGAGCGGCCAGTCCGAGTGCATCTCCCCGTCGGCGGCACCCGGCTCGACCCACTTCATGCAGACGTTGTTGGCCAGGTAGAACGGGGTGTCGAGAAAATAGGTGCAAAGTTCGACGACGGCCGGATGAGTACATAGAGGCGCCAGGTCGGGAAGCTCGTTGAGCGCTCCTTCAAAATTCACATAGCCGGTGCCGGGATCCATCAGCCGACGCGCCTCGCGGTCGAGGCGTGCGGCTTCTTGGGGGTCGAGGAGGCCTTTGAGGACGGCGTATCCGCGCGCGGCTATTTCTTTGCAGACTTTATCTAGGTCCATGCTACTAAAGGCAGGGTCGTTGCCCTCCTGGCTAGGAACCGGGGAAAGCACCATAGGCTTCGATCGCCGTATCGTGGAAGAGCGCCCGACGTTCGCCATCGCTCAGGTCGTCGCTCCACTCGAGGAACTTGGCGTAGAGATAGCCGATGCTGATTCCTTTGAGCTTGTCGACGGGATAGTTGCTGGCGAACATGCAGCGGTTGCAGCCGAAACCTTCGATGAGTTCCCTGACGACCGCTCTGATCTTGGTCTCTTTGGCCTGGTCCTGGTGGAAGCCGTCGCGCGCGAACCACGGCATCGACAGCTTCATATAGACATTGGGTAATCCGGCCAGGGCCCTCATGCTTTCGCGCCAGAGATCTTCGTGGGCCTGGTCCTCGCCGTCGTGGAGGAAGCCGAGGTGGTTGGTGACGACGCGGACATCGGGAAAGTCGCGCAGCACCGCGACCGCGCTGGCGACCTGGTGCGGATTGCAGGAAAGGTCGAAGGAGAGATTGTGGCGTTCTAAAAGGGCCAGTCCCTGGCGAAAGGCTTCGCGCTGGAAAACGCCGTCTTCGATCTGCGGCCAGGTCAGGTCCGGGTTGTCGGGATGGTGATTGAGGATCATGCGCACACCGCGCAGGCGATCCCCGGCTGCTGCTAGGTGCGCTTCGATGGTACGCTCGGCGGCGGCGATATCGCGTCCGAGGTTGACGAAGGCTACAATGCCGAAGGGCTGCTCGGCTTCGCCCGGTTCGAGTTGGCCGCGTACCCACCGCGTCTCGTCTACGGTATCGACGATGGCTCCGCCTGCGGTCTGACCGACCACGGTTTCGACATGAACCCCGCAGACTCGCTGAAGTTCGGAGGGCAACTCGCCCATGTCGCGTGCGTAGTCGTCGGCCCGGTAGGCCGGCATGACCTCGCCGAGGTTGGGATTGGGACGCTCGGCGAGATCCCAGAGGTGGAAGTGGGGGTCGCAGAGCAGGATGGGGGTTTGCATCGCCAATGGCCTTTCGCGGTTAGATCCGACTCAGAGGATGGTCTTTAGTCGGCGGTGGATCGGTCTTTTCGACATCGATACGGGCCGAGAAAATATAGAATCGCAGTGTATTCCAAGATAGCCCTCGGCTTCTTTGTTTTTTGTCAGCACTCGGTCTTGGCTCGCGCTCATTTTTTCCTGGGTCGCAGGTATTGTTGATCATGGCGTTCTCAGGCGACCCTATGAAAAAGCCGCTCGCACTGCTTCGGGCAGCTCGAGGTGAGCGCCCGGGTGTTGTACGGCGGCGGCTCCGGCACGGCAGGCCAGGTGCAGCAGCGCCTGCGGATCGGTGTCGAAGAGGGCGCCGGCAGCCAGGACCGCGCTGAAAGCGTCGCCGGCTCCAACCGCATCGACGACGGGCACGGGCTCGGGACGCGACTCGAAACGGGCGTTCGGGACATAGAGATCGGCGCCTCTTTCACCCAGAGTTATAGCCAGAAAATCCAGTTCGAAGTGTGCGAGAAAAGCGGCGGGATCGTCTATTCCCGCGATGATTTGCACCTCTTCCCATTCCTCGTTGTTGAGCTTGACGATGGTTGCTGCTGCGAGCCCGAAGCGCACGGTCTCCGGCGAATACGCATCCTTGCGCAGATTGACGTCGAAGAACCGGTGCCGGGGACTGGTTGCCAGCAGATGCTCCAGGCCCGGGCGATTGGCCGGGCTGCGCTGCGCCGCCGTACCATAGTAGATCAGGTCGGGTGGTCGTGTGATTTCGACTCTGGTTTCGATATGGTCCCAGGCTACGCCGCTGACGATGGTGTAGGAGGGCTGGCCATCCTCTAGAAATACATCGACCGTGCCGGTGGGTTCGGGGCGGTCGGCAACCCATTGCTGACCGATATCGGTGCGTTCGAGGAAAACCCTGGCCTCTTGTCCCAGTTTGTCGCGGCCCACGGCACTGACCATCGAAACAGGCAAACCGAGCTGGCGCAGATTCCAGGCGAAATTCAGCGCTGCGCCGCCCAGGCACGTGCGGTCGGGGAAGCAGTCGTAGAGGATCTCGCCGAAGACGATGCAGGAAAGCGGAGTCTTGTCCATGTCGCCTAATATAAAAAACTACGCCTCGTACGCCTCGGGCCGACGGTCCTGATCGAGAAAATCGCGTACCGATTCGGCCGGATAACCGCCGCAGCGCTGTCGCTGCCAGGCGAAGGGCACCTGTACGTGGGCCAGAGCGATGCCCTCGTAGTGGCCGGCACTGGCGAGGAGTGTGCCATCGGGATGGACGATGGCCGATTGACCGAAGATCTGGCCGGCCTTCCAGGCCTGGTCGGCGCGGCGACCATAGCTGGAGCGGACTATATAGGCTTTGGAATCCATGGCGCGGGTGCGGAGCATGGCCTCGCTGGCGGTCTCGTGGTCAGAGCGCTGGAGCGAGGGGAAGAAGAGGATATCGGGATTGAGTCGGGTGAGCGCAGTGAAGAATTCGGGAAAGTAGATATCGTAGCAGATGGGGATGGCGATACGGCCGTATGGAGTGTCGAAGACGGTGGGCGCGGAGCCGGCACGGACGCCGAATTGCTCGCGCTCGCCCAGGGTGGGGTGGACCTTGTCGTAGTGGCCTGCGATCTCGCCTTGAGAATCGATGAGATAAGCGCGGTTGTAGAACGCATCGCCTTGCGGGACGATCATCGGCAGAATGATGTACGAATGGTGCTCACCGGCCAGGGCACGAGCGCGCTCAAGGAACTCGGTGCAGTTGGCGGCGAGCGCGCAGTAGTGCGCAGCATCCGCGCCGAAGACATTGAAGTATTCGGGCAGCACGCAGAAAGCAGTGTCTTTATCGAGCGCCTCTCGCAGTAGGTCAAAGCCCGCTTCGACCATCTCGTCGTGCGATTGGGACGAAGCCTCGTCGAGGCAGGGCGGCTGAATGCTGGCGATGGTGATCCGGTGCATGGGGCTAGTACTCCCAGCGGGTCAATTCCATCCACCGGGTCAGTCTGCGCTGCTCTTCGGTGAAGCGCGCACGGATCTCGGTGGGGAAATAGAAATGATGGGCATTGCGGGGCTCTCGCATCATCACGTTGTAATGGGCGTGGACGTAGTTGAAGTAGAGATTGGTGCGAATACCAGGTGTGGTCTTGGGTAGGCCATCGTGGATCACGGCCTCGGAAAAGAGCAGCACATCGCCGGCCTGGCCGGTGACCGGGACCGCGCCGGGCATATCGAGCCCTTGGTACTCGCGCCAGCTCAGGTCGAAGCTGCTCTTGTGCGAACCGGGGATGGCGACGACGCAGCCGTCTTCGGCTCCGTTGTCGGTGAGGAAGTAGACGGTGTTGAGCATTCGCGAGCGGATTTGTCCGTCGCGGTAGCTGTAGTCGGTGGTGGGCACGCCGCGGTGCCAGCCGCCTGCGGGGGTGTCCTGCTCCTTGGAAATCGACCAGGTATTGATCAGCTGCGGCTCGCCGACACAGGCCTGCAGATAGGGGAGTGTACGCGGGTGGTCGATGAGCCCGTCGAAGGCTGGGCTGAGGCGCGGCAGGCCGTTGAGGCGGGTCTGGTGCGGGATCTGGGTCTCGCGGGTCGGGCGCCCGGGCGGGCCGGGGTCGAGCGATTGAATCCACTCGTCGGGATAGTCCCGGGCTTCGAGAGGCTGCAGGGCTTCGAGGAGTTCGGCGCATTCTCGCTGCGAGAGCACGCCGCGCAGGACGAGGAAGCCCTGGAGGTCGAAGAGGAACTGGTCTTCGATGGATATTGCGGTCATCGTGCACTCCGCTTTGAAAAGGTGCGGTCCGTGGTTGGAGATCGGTCGAGCGATTGGAAATTCTCAGCGCTGCTCATATCGGGGTCTCAGTTGATTCGCCGTTCGCGGCCGGCCCATTCTCGTTCGCGCAGCACGTACTTCTGCACCTTGCCGGTGGAGGTTTTGGGCAGGGCGCCGAACTCCACTGCATCGGGGCATTTGAAGTGGGCCAGGTGCGCGCGGCAGAAGGCGATGATTGCGTCTTCGTCTGCTTGCTGACCGTCCTTGAGGGCGACAAAGGCCTTGGGGCGCTCGCCCCACTGCTCGTGCGGCATGGCGACGACCGCGGATTCGAGGACCGCCGGATGCCGGGCGACGACCTGTTCGACCTCGATCGTGGAGATATTTTCGCCGCCGGAGATGATGATATCCTTCTGCCGATCGCGCAACTCGATATAGCCGTCGGAGTGCCAGACAGCGAGGTCGCCCGAGTGGAAAAAACCGTGGCGGAAGGCCTCGGCGGTCGCCTCGGGCTGGTTGTAGTAGCCCTTCATGATGGTATTGCCGCGCATTACGACTTCGCCGATGGTCGCGCCGTCGCGTGGCACCTCGCGGCCCTGCTCGTCGACGACGCGAACGTCCTCGGCGGTGAGGTAGCCCTGGCCCTGGCGGGCGCGGAGCCGGGCCTGTTCTTCGGCGGACAGCGCGTCCCACTCCTCCGGCCAGGTGCAGATGGTGATCGGGCCGTAGGTTTCGGTGAGACCGTAGAGGTGGATGGGCTGGAAGTTGAGTTCCTTCATTTGCGCCAGCAGGGTCGGTGAGGGCGGAGCCCCGCCCATCGAGACGGTGACGGGCTGGGCGAGCGGCCGAGCCCTGGCGCTGTTGACCATCATGATCTGGATGGTGGGCGCGCCGTTGTAGTGGGTGATCCGCTCGCGTTCGAGCAGGTCCCATACTGCGTCGGGCTCGATGCTGCGCAGGCAGATGTGGGTGCCACCCACCGCCGTGATCGCCCAGGTGCAACACCAGCCGTTGCAGTGAAACATCGGCAGGGTCCACAAAAAGACGCAGTCGCGATCGAGGCCGATCTCGACGATCTGGCCAAAGGCATTGAGGTAGGCGCCGCGATGGGTGCAGAGCACCCCCTTGGGTTTACCGGTGGTGCCGGAGGTGTAGTTCATGGAAAGGGGAGTTTCTTCGTCATCGACTCTGCGCGGCAGCGGGTCGGGCGAAGCGGTAGAAAGAAATTGCTCGTAGGGATCGTCGGCAGCACCGGTATCGGCGATGCAAACGACCTGGAGTGCGGCGAGATCGAGATCGGCGACCTGGGGGTAAAGCGCGTTGTCGACGAAGAGCGCACTTGCGCCGGAGTCGGCGAGGATATGGGCGATTTCGCTGCTCTGCAGGCGGGTATTGATCGGCACCAGGACACCGCCCAGCGCGGGGATCGCGAAGTGGGCTTCGAGCAGGGCCGGGGCGTTTGGCGAGAGGAAGGCGATGCGGTCGCCGGCGCTGCAGCCGGCAGCACTCAGACCCGAGGCCAGACGGCAGACGCGTTCGGCGAATTGGGCGTAAGTGTAACGCCGCTGGCCATGGACGATGGCGACTTTATCGGGATAGACGCGCGCGCTGCGGCGGAGGAAATCGACGGGAGTGAGCTCGCTGCGGTAGACTTTGTCGTCTGGCATAGGCTAGTTCAGAGATCTCCGTCAACGAGCAATCGCGGTCGGCCACTCGTAGGTCGGGCGGTGGGCGAAACGTCTGAGCTCGAGGTGGAGCCGCGCGACCGTAGAGCGCTGGAGTTCGATACAGACGTGCCGTTCGTCGAGCGCGAGTTCCTCGCCGTCGAGCCGCGCGCCGGTGAAGTGATGTTCGGCAAATGTGCCGGCTTGGATCACGATCGAGCGGTCCTCCAGCGGGTCGGTATTGACCAGTACCAGGTCTATGCTCTCGCCGCTCAGGTTTTCGCTCAGAGCCGCTACGTGGAGCGGTAATCCTGGTCGGCCGCGTTCGGGGTCGAAGTAGCGCACGTGCGAGAGCAGCAGGCCACCATTGTACATGGCGGCAGGGGTGCCCATGCCCATCTGTACCAGCGCTTCGGGGACCACGGGGTTGAGATTCTGGAAGTGATAGCACTCCCGCGTCTCGGGGTCGCTCTCGTCGGCGTAGAGCCGGTCGAGGCTTTCGAGGATGCCGGTATGGGTCTCCTCGAACATCTGCTCGGGATAACCGGGGTGTCGCCCCTCGATAAAGGCCAGCCACGCCGTTGGCGGGCAGGGGCCGGCTTTGCCGGCATGCCATTTCGGCGAGGTGATCTCGAAGCCCGCGCGATCGGGAAAGACCTCGTCGAGTCGCGCCAGATCCTCGGCGCTCTGGCTCAGATAGTAGAGGTGGATATAGTAGAGCGGATCGGGTTTGCGGTAGTCGAACCACCCCTGGTCGCCGTGTCGCGCCGGGACCTTGAGTTCGCCGTCTTCTTCGCGGCGCAGATCCCAGAGCATATCGAGCTGCGAGCGGCAAAGGTCGAGCCAGGAAAAATCACCGGTCATCAGCGCCGCGCAGGAGCCCGCGACATAGGCGGGCTCGACGATCATCCGTGACCCGTGCGGCCAGCGCCAGCCGTAGTAGCCGCCCCACCACTTGCCGTCGATCAGCTCGCCGATTCGACCATCGGGTCCGATATTGTCGGGGACGATGCCGTTGTTTTGGTCGCGGCGATCCATCCAGGCTTGGATATAGTCGAGGACCCAATTTTTGTATTTGTCGTCGCCGGTGTAGATATAGGCGTGGGTGACCATGCTGGTGGCATAGAGGTTGAGCGGCACATCGCCTTGGGTCATGCGGCTGTTGATCAGGGAAAGCACCCGCTCGAAAACCGCGTCGTCGGTCCAGTCGGCTCGGACGTGAGGGTCCGTTGAGTCGAGGCCCTCCATGTCTTCGAAGGGAGCCAGATAAGTGGCCAGGATCGGCCGGTGGTAGGCCCAGTCGACGGGTGTGGTCTCCAGCCGTGGTCCCCGGCTGCCGTTGAGGGGCGAGCGCAGCATCTTGCGCGCGGGATCCCAGTTGGGTGCCAGCGGATCTTCGCCGATGTACATCGCGGCGAAGTCGAGCGCCTGTTGGCGGTAGCGTTCGGGATCGGCCAGAGCCAGGTAGTAGATATAGGTATAGCTCTCGCTGTGGTGGAACCAGTCGAAACCGGTGACGAAGCCGCGTTCGACCGTGCCGAACTCGGCGTACTGGCGGGTGATCGCATCCCATTCCCGCTGACCCAGTTCGTGGACGTAGGGGCCGCCGCCGAATAAATAGAAAAGCGGGAAGGAGAGGAAACTCTCGTAGCCATTGTCGGTGCCGTCCATGCTGGTCCACTCGCTGCGGAAGACCAGTTGTCCATCCGCATGGGTCGAGTGATCGACAAAGGGTACTGCGGCGCGGTCCATCAGCTCGATGAGGTGACGTTGCCGCACTGCCCAGTGGGGGGGCGTGGCGCGGGTAGTGGCGGTGAGGCTATTCATGGGTTCAGAGAGCCTTGATGCAGAAGTTGGCGAAGCGGATCCAGTGCTCGCCCTCTTCGGGTCCGTTGTAACACTGGATGCTGACCTGGTCGTCGCCGGGAGGTGGGAGTTCGCCGGTTTCGGCGGTCTGGAATTCGTCCTCGCCTTCGGGGCGGTACTGGGCTTCCCAGGCATCGGCGGAAACGATCAGCCGCAGGCGTACGCCCTGCGTCGGCATCGGCTTGCGTCCGGGGATGATGTAGAGATCGCCGTCGATCAATTCTTTGACTTCTTTGAAGACCGGCTTGCCGTTGTTGTACCAGGTGATGCCGGCTTGCTCGAATTGCTGGGTGGGGTGGGTGTGGTTGAAGATATCGACTTCGATCGCGAAAGAACCTTGTGCGCGGTCGGGCGCCGGGCGCAGGAGGGCGTTTTTGACGTCGTCGGCTTTGCCGGGCTCGACCCGGATCTCCAGACCTTCGGGGGTATGGCGCCAGTATTCGGGGTGCTGGCGCAGCCAGGACCACTCATCGGCCAGGGTGTTTTTGAGGTCGTCCTGGAATAGAATCGCTTCGTTTGACATACGTTTGTCTCCTGTTGCAAGGCGTTATTCGGATGCATCGCGCACGGTTGGCGTAAGAGATCCTGTTGCTGCGTGCGCTAACATCCATTTTTTGTCGGCTAGTGTTCATGAATGATTCAGTTGAATTTTTATCGCGTCGATCACCTTTTCGATGTGGCGGATGCCTTCGTTGCCGGGACAGAGATTGTCGTTCAGGCCAATGTGTTCGAGGTGTTTCTTGGCCAGAGCGCCGACCAGATAGAGGCCGGGGCGGGATTGGGATTCGAAGGTTGCTTCGTCATGGGACCTATCGTCGCCCAGGACGCGTTGCAGGAGCGATTCGTCGGGGCAATGGCCGAGGAGCATGAAGCACTGATCGAAGGGCCATTGGCGTTCGCCATCGGGGGTTTGGATCCGCGCACTGCGGTCGGTGACGGAGAGGATCCGGCTCTCGCAGAGGATTTCGGTATTGACCACTTTGGCGTCGGGCTGGCCCCACTTGGTCTGCTGGTCGTGAAGGATCTTTGCGATTTCCGGGTGGGGTTTTGTAGTTACCCAGAGCACTTCGTTCGAGGCGCAGAGGGCGACGATCCCGTCGGCGGAGGAAAAACCGCCGCCGATAAAGAGCAGGCGCTGGTCGCGGATGTGCCGCCACTCGCCGAAGAAGTGCTGGACCGCCGGATCTTGTTCGCCGGGGATACCGAGCAGGTTGGGGGTATCGTAGGAACCGGTGGCGAGGACCACCAGCCGGGCCCGGTATTGGGTCTGTCTTTCCCGCTCGGAGACGGTGAGGACGAAATCGTCCCGCAGGCCGTCGATATCGCGCAGCTCGCTGTGGGTTTTGAGCGGCACTTCGTTGTTGCTGGCGAAGTCGAGGTAGCTCTGGATCAGCTCTTCGATGGTGGAATGGTACTCGTTGCCCTTCTCTGCCAGGAGCGGGTCGTCCGGATCAAGGACGATATAGGACAGGGGAGAGTGCACTCTCATCCCTGGCATATAGGTTCTGAGGTTGTGGCAGATCTCTCCGCGCTCCAAGCCCAGCACATCGAAACCCAGGTCCTGCAGGACTTTCAGGACTGCCAGGCCCCAGCCCCCGCAGCCGACGACGATGAGATCGTACCTATGGATGCTGCTGCATGTGCTCATGGTCGGATCTAGTTAGCTAGAAGTTAGCCCTTCGTCAACTTGGCTTTTGTGCTCTGTGCGTACAGCGTTTGGGGCCGGGTTCACCTTTTGCACGCGGCGCGATCCTCGGCAATCATCTGCGCCCACGCTGCCCGTTCGCGTTCTTCCCAGTGGTCGTCCTCGCCCAGCAAGCGCAATACGCGGCGATCGTTTTGCGCTCGAGCCTCGTCTTTGAGTGCGGTGATCAACGGGTGGCGGAAGGTATCGCGGTGCGGCAGGCCGAAGCGCTGGAAGTAGGCGCTGATGAAGTAGCGAATCTCGCCGGAGGTGTTGATCGAGCCGGCGTGCAGGATCTCGTTGTGGGTGTAGACCATATCGCCGGCCTCCAGCTCGACCAGTTGCTCGCCGGGCTGGGGATCGCGGACCTCTTCGTCGGAGATGAAAGTGTAGTCGAGATGCGAGTCGGTGAGGATTCGCAGGTGGCCGCTAGTCTCGTTCATGTCCTGCAGGTAGGTGATGCAGTTGCAAGCGGTGGGTGCGGTGTAGACCCGGTCTTCGCGATGGCAGCTGCTGCCGTGCCGTCCCCAGACCCCGGAGTAGTTGAAGGCGTCGCGATGCCAGCGGTCGACCTTTTTGCGCTCTGCGAGCGGACGACTGGGATAGCCGGTGATCTCGTAGCTGTCGAGTTGGACAAAAGGCCCCATGACGTGCTCGGCAAAATCGAGGAGCGCGGGATTGAGGATATGATCTTTGAAAAGATGGACCAGTTCTTCTTGGCTGAGCAGGTTGGTGATGCTGGCGCGGATTCGCTCGGGATGCTCGGCGTGGAGGCGGTGGAATTCGGGGTCGACTGTCTGGCGGACTCGGGCGACCTGATCGCTCGGCATATAGCCCTTGAAGATGGTATAGCCATTGCGGCGGTATTCGGCGAAGTGGTCTTCGATTGAGCGGTGCATGGGTTGGGTCTAGCTCCGTCCGTTGGTGTTTTTGAGTGCGGCGAGGATCCGGGCTGGGTTGAGCGGCAAGTCGTCGATCCGTACGCCGATAGCATCGTGAATAGCATTGGCAATGGCGGCCAGAGGCGGTACGATCGGCACTTCGCCGACCCCGCGTACGCCATAGGGATGGCCCGGGTTGTGGACCTCGACGATCACGGTATCGATCATTGGCAGGTCGAGTGCGGTGGGCATGCGGTAGTCGAGGAAACTCGAGTTGAGCATCTGGCCCTCGCCATCGACAAAGTACTCCTCGTTGAGGGCCCAGCCGATGCCCTGGGCCGCACCGCCCTGGATCTGCCCCTCGACATAAGAGGGATGAATCGCCTTGCCCGCGTCCTGGATCGCGGTATAGCGCAGGATCTGGATTTTACCGGTGTCGGGGTCGATCTCGAGGTCGACGATATGGGTGGCCAGCGTCGGTCCGGCGCCCCCGGGATTGACGCCGGCGCTGGCGACGATGGGCCCACCGGTTTCGTTCTGGCAGGTGGCCAGCTCTTTGAAGCTGAGCGTCTGGTCCTGATCGACGCAGCGGGCCGCACCGTTTTCGTATACCACCTTTTCGACCTCGACTTCCCAGAGTTCGGCGGCGCGAGCGACGAGCTGGCGCCGCATCTCGCAGGCGGCTTCGTAGGCTGCCCACCCGGTCTTGAAGGTCACGCCGCTGCCGGCCGAGTTGGAGGTATAGCCGATTGAGTCGGTGTCGAGGATCTGCGGGTTGATTTGTTCGACGGGGATGCCGAGCACTTCGGCGAACTGCTGCGCGACTGCGGCGCGGGTGCCGCCTATATCGGGCGATCCCTCGGAGAGATTGACGCTGCCGTCGATGTTGAGGGTGGCTACTGCGCTGG
The DNA here is from genome assembly GCA_964520345.1 of uncultured Gemmatimonadaceae bacterium. Classification (GTDB taxonomy): domain Bacteria; phylum Latescibacterota; class UBA2968; order UBA8231; family UBA8231. The sequence goes on from CAZFMY010000040.1 coordinate 32,694, forward strand.
AAGGCCCCGTGCCATTGCCCCAGTAGCCGGAAGCCACGCCTCGGCCTCGGTAAGGGCCTTCGATTTTCGACTGGTAGTGCGGGTGATCTTTGGCCGCCTGGAGCACTTCGACGAAGCCGACTTTGGGCATCAGGGTGCCGAAGACTCGGCGGGTGTCTTCGCGGGCGCTGTTTTTGAGGCGCAGGTCGATGGGGTCCAGTTCCAGCTTTTCGGCCAGCTCGTCGAGCGCGGTTTCGAAGGCCAGGGCTGCCGCCGGTGAGCCCGGGGCGCGGTAGGCTGCGGTCTTGGGCGAGTTGACTACGATATCGAAACCCTCGATACGGGCGTTGGGAATATCATAACCGGTCATAATGCAACGCGATCCGCCGCCCACCGAGGAGCCGGGAAAGGCGCCAGCGGTGTAGAGCATGACCGCCTCGGCAGCCGTCAGTCGGCCATCGCGCGTTGCGCCGAGCTTGACGCGGATTTGGGTGCCGGATGTGGGACCAGTGCGCTCGAAGACCTCCGCGCGGGTCATGGTCAGTTTGACTGGAGCGTGCGCTTTGCGCGCCAGAGCTGCCGCCACCGGCTCGACGTAGGCGCGGAGTTTGGCGCCGAATCCGCCGCCAATCTCCAGCGGCACGGCCTTGACTTTGGCTACCGGGACGCCCAGGGCACGCGCGGTGAAGTCGCGAATGCTGAAGTGGCCTTGGCTGCTCGACCAGAGGGTCAGGCTGCCGTCCTCGTGCCACATCGCGGTGCCCGAGTGCGGCTCGATATAGCCCTGGTGTACCGGGACGGTGGTGGTCTCGCGCTCGACGACGACCTCGGCGGCGGCGAAGCCCTCCCGAAGGTCTCCAAGCTCAAATTCGAAGCGATTGGCGATATTTTTCGACGGGGTATCGCCGGCGACTGGTGAGTGGGCGGGCAACGCCTCGTGCAGCACCGGCGCGCCCTCAGCCATGGCATCTTCGATGGTGAAGACGGCGGGCAGGACTTCGTACTCGACCGCGATCAGGTCGAGAGCTTCTTCGGCGCTGTGGATGCTGGTGGCACAGACGGCGGCGACCGGATGCCCTTTGTAGAGCGCTTTATCGCGGGCGAGGACATTGCAGAGGGTGAAACCGAAAGTGGCGTCGTCTGCTGGTAAAGGCGCCAGATCGGCAGCGGTGACGACGGCGCGCACGCCGGGCAGTGCCAGGGCCTTGCCCGGATCTATAGAGCGGATACGGGCATGGGCATGGGGGCTTTGCAGGGTGCGGGCGTAGAGCAGGCCGGGCAGGCGAATATCGGCGCCGTAGTGGGCCTTGCCGGTGACTTTGTCGTGGCCGTCGTGGCGGATCGGCCGCTTGCCGACGGTGTTATATTCGCGAGTCGAAAGGACTTTGTTGGGTTCGTACATTGACATCATTTACTCCCTTAGATCCAATCGCCGCACTCGATGGCTTCGAGGAGCTGGGCGTCGCCGTAGCGCAGGGCATTGCGACCGAGCTGAATCCAGCCAACGGTGCGGTTGGGGTTGAGGATGAATAAGGCGGGGATGAGCGTCTGTTCTTCTTTGTCGAGCACCAGGCGCATTGCCGCGCCGATCTCGAGGTCTTTGTCGGGAATAAAGGGATAGGGGAAAGCGGTGCGTTTCTGGATGGCGTTGAGTTCGGCAGCAGAGCCGGGTGAGAGCACCAGGAAGCTCACCGAGCAAAATTCGAGCTGGTCGAGTTGTTTTTTGATTCGCAGCAGCTGCTCCTGGCAGACCCGGCACCAGGTCGCCTTGAGGGTCACCACGACGACACGCTGATCTTTGGCGAGTTGGGCTACGTCGATTTTCTCGCCGCTGGCCGCAACGACCAGGGTGGGGAACCGGGCTTCGGGCAGGGTGGGCTCTTCGGCCTGACGGGCGCCGAGGAGCAAGGGCAAGAAAAGCAGCAGTATTTTGTTCAAGAAAGTCTTTTCGCCGTGCTGCGGCCGTCGTCTTTGTACGATTGTAAAAGCGCGTTCAGGTCCGCAACGATTTCGGGGTGGGTATTCCAGAGGTTGTGTTCTTCGCCGGGATCTTGGTAAAGGTTATAGAGTTGTCCGGGAGCCCCGGGCACGGGCGATCCGCCCACCGGAGGTGGCCAGCCGCCGGAGCCCATGGTCTCGAAAATGCATTTCCACTCGCCCTGACGCAGCGAGAACACGCCATTGCTCGAGTGGTGCACCATATCGGTGCGCAGTGGTTGGTCGGGCTCTTCGCCGCGCAGCAGCGGGTAGATATCAACGCTGTCTTCGGCTGTGTCGTCGGGTAGTTCGTACCCGCAGATCGCCGCCCAGGTGGCGACAAAGTCGGTCAGGCAGACCAGGGCGTCACTGGTGGTGTGGGGAGCGATATGATCTGGCCAGCGCGCGATCAGGGGCTCGCGGTGACCGCCCTCCCAGATATGTGCTTTATAGCCGCGCCAGGAGCCGCAGGACCGATGCCCATAAGTGTTATAGGAAACTGGTCCGGTGCGGTCACCGGGCAGGGCGCCGTTATCGCTGGTGACGATGATCAGGGTCTCGTCGGCCAGGCCGCTGCGCTCGAGCGCGTCCATCACTTCGCCGACCATCCAATCGAAGAGCCAGACCAGATCGCCGCGCGGGCCGGCCTGGCTTTTGTTGCGCGCGAATTCGGGAACCACACTTTCTTCGCAGGGCTCGTGCGGAGCGTCGGAACACAGATAGAGGAAGAAGGGCTCGTCGGTGCGGGCTCGGCTTTCGATATAGGCTACCGCAGCACGCGCGAATTCGGGGTCGGCGTCCTCGTGGCGCCAGCCGGGGGCCATCATGCCGGGGCGGCTGGTGAAGACGGGATCGGCGTGGTACTGGCTGGGCAACTCGACGAAGTGCCGGTCTTCGATAAAACCGTAGGGCGGCTGGCAGGTGGGGCAGCCGGAAGTGCCGTAGAAATAGTCGAAGCCGAGATCGTTGGGTCCGCCGGATAGAGGTTGTTCAAAGTCGATGCGTTGCTCGAATTCATATTCGGCGTCGGTCCAGGGCAGGGGTCGATCGAGCTCGAGGTCCGCGCCTGGTTTGGGCGAATAACCCAGACCCAGATGCCACTTGCCGATGCAGGCGGTGTGGTAGCCTATGGATTTGAGCATCGAGGCCGCAGTGAGTCGCTGAGCTTCGATCAGGGGTTCTTCGTAGCCGAAGAGCACCGAGCGCTTGAGTGGCGAGCGCCAACAATAGCGCCCGGTCAAGACCCCGTAGCGGGTCGGGGTGCAGACTGCGGCGGGGGAGTGGGCATCGCTAAATCGTACTCCCTCGCGGGCCAGGCGATCCATATTCGGTGTGGGGATCTTGGATTGGGGATTGTAGCAGCCCACGTCGCCGTAGCCCATATCGTCGGCCATGATGAAGAGGATGTTGGGACGGGGCATTGTGAAATTCCTTTAAACTGCTGTGAATAGTAATTTTAGTGGCGGGAAATTCAATGTGAAAATCTGTAAAATCTAACATTGAGCTAACCAATGAAATTACTGCATCATGGGGCTCAAGATAGACTGATCGGGAGTGGGGAGCAAGAGAGGGGAACTATTGAAAACGGCGATTTAAAAGATCAATTCATACGATTACCATGGACAATCGCTAGTGTAAAGTGCAACCTCGAACGAATCTTGTTCATTAAACCTCGCTACAAGATTGTATGGCTTTGCCAGATTCCATTTCCAAGAACCATTCGCAACCTCTTGCCACTCTACCGCTGGAAAAGGTTCGAAGGCGTGCGCTGGAACGTCCACCTCTCCATTCCAGTGCTTGAGAAGTAAGCAATGGAGCCGTTTTCCTCGACGACTTTTGTTCATCGTATCAAACCAATCGCAAGCCAACACTGCAGAAAGATGCCTGTGTCCTGGTACTCCTTGTTCATCATTCGCTTTCCTCGAGTACGGTGCGACTTGGATTGTAGGATACAAAGACATCAACTAGGAATTTCACCTCGGAGATAGTGATAGAAAAATCAGGCGTTAATCCATCGAATTCAGGTTCGACCTCTGGTTTAAGTCTAAGCCGGTAGAGCAACTCGTGACTGACTAGTTCATGGATTAGAGCATCAATGTTTTTGGCATCTCCACTTTGAACTCTTTTTTTACTTTGGCCTGAACTCGAGTGCTTAGGCGGCTAAAACATAACTCAAGAAGGGCTCTTGTTTCAGTTGCAGAAGGTCCAGGATGGGTGCACATCCAAGTGGCCCAATGAGACTTCCTCGGGTTCTGTTCTAGTATTGTGATAAACACGGTAATTCCTGGGAGAAAATCGGATATGAATTAAATTGCGTTATCCCACCTTGAGCAAACTACCGATTGACAATTTATACTAACGATAAAGCCCAGAATAGGGAGTAAAAGATACGTGGACTGACTATATTCAGCCGCTATGCGTCTGCATACTCCAGATCGCGCACCTTACGTGTAGTGATTTTGAAGTCGTGTCCCAAGACGCCGAGGATATTGAAAAGCACATCAAAGCTGATTTTGCCGATCTTGGTTCTATTTTCAATCTGGGCAATGCGCGGTTGGGAGACCCCGACCATTTCGGCCAATTGGCCTTGCGTGAGTCCAAACCGTTTTCTGCTCTTCACGATTTTCTGGATGAGTTGTTCTTTCTGGCGCAATTCGTTGATATTGACCCCAAGTCTCTCGGCCCATTGGTCGATATCTACTTTTTCCCAAGGCATATTCAAATCTCCTTCAGTCTTCTGAGGATCAGCCGTCGATCTTTATCGGGAATGGTCTCGGTCTTTTTCTGCATGGCATGGACCAAGTAGATGGCATCTCCGCGCTTGATAAAATAAAACACCCGATATATGCTGCGCCGCTCTTTGAAGCGCAACTCGTGTAAGCCAAGAGCAATATTGAACAGCGGCTTGCTCAACGGCATACCGAGGGTTTCGCCTTGTTTCAGCCGATCGAGTGTCTGTAAAAAATCCTCCTGTAGGTCTTGGGATAGTCCCTCGACAAATTTCCTGACCGGCGAATTACCTGAAGTCGTAGCATAGTAGAGAATTTCCATACCTAAATATAAGCTGTAGATTATATTTGATCAACTGGATCCGAAGGGAATGTGTGGTCGGTTCGTTCTCAAAACTCGCTCTGATCTAACAGAGATCTAACCGCAATCAATTTCCAATCCCCTACTCGTCTCCGCACATTCTCCACGATCGTGGAGAATCATAGAAAAAACCACAATTCAAACCGCCCTTATCTTCCGTATTGTCAGCAAGTTAGAGAACAGGAAGAGGATGTTGGGACGGAGCATTGTCAAATTCCTGTAAATGGCTGTTAATAATGGGTCTAGTGGCGATACATTGACTGTGTGAATCGGTGAAATTTACGTTTGGGCTACCCGATGGAAATACTGCGTATTTGGCTCAAGATAGAGATCTGAGGAGTGGGAGGCAAGATATGAGCCCACGTTCGGTATCAGAACTCCGAATGCTCAGCCACGTTCTGGGAAACTTCGGACATTGTCCCGCGTACCTGAACCAGACGACCCATAAACCCGCCGAAATTAATGCTGCTGGATCACAGCGATCTCCATTGATCTATTTCCTGTTAAAGACGCTTTCGCTCAGCGTGGTCGACGACGTCTCTTCCGAGGTGACGCCGGCAGACTGGTGCGGTATTCATCTCGGCGCAGGCCGATGCGTTCTAGCGGCAGCTGCTGGAAACCAGTAACGCGTAGGATCTGGGCATCGTCGCGCAGAGCCCAATCGGCGCGTCCCGGATCTTGCGGGTCGATCCAGCCCGGGTCGCCGTCTTCGGGGACGAGCCAGTTGTCGCGGATGTCGATCAACTCCTCCTGCGCATACCAGAAGATCCGCAGCCATTGGCCGCTCACGAAGAGATTGCGCAGGAAGCGGTTGCCCTCCGGCGGCACGCCCGTGCCAGCGGCGACCCAGCGGTCGATCTGCTTGAGCTCGGGATAGCGCTCCGAGTAGGGCGGATTGTGGTGATCCATGGCTCGTAGGCTCTGGGCCAGACCCTTCACGTTGTTCGCCCAGACAGAGTTCTTGTCCAGGCCGCGGGCGTCGATGCCGATGGCCGGGTGGGTGTCGACGAAGACATTGTTCTCCACGAGACAATCGCGGCCGCCCCCGATGCCGATGGCTGCCTGCGTGTTGACGACGAGGTTGCCGAACACGGTGATGCCGCTGACGCAGTCGTCGAGGTAGAAGACGAGGGCTTCCCCCTCGCCGGGGCCGTGGATGTCGTGCATGTAGTTGTAGCGGATGACGTTGTCGCGGAAGGTCCAGTCGCGGCCCGTGTAGATGGCGCCCACGTCGCCGGTCTCGTAGCAAACGTCGTGTACCTCGTTGTACTCGATCAAGTGGTCGTTGCCCCAGAAGAGGATGGCGCAGTGCGGGTGATCGTGGATCCAGTTGTGGGAGACGCGGGTGCCGACGCCCTCCAGGTTCACGGCGGGGTAGTAGCAGCGTGACCAGCGGGCCTGGTGATGGAGGTGGCAGTTGTGGACGAAGTGGCGGCAGGGGGTGATGCTCTTGCGGTCGCCCCCGGCGAGGTGGACGCCGCCGTCGCCGTTGTTCCAGATCTCGCAGCTCTGCACGCCGTGGCCAGTGCCGCCGTCGATGAAGACGCCGTAGTTGCCGGTGTTGGAGATGCGGCAGCCGGCGACGAGGCACTCCCGTCCGCCCTTGACGGTGACGGCGTGACCGCGGGTCGCCGTCAGTTCGAGGTCGCGTAGGACGACGTGGCGTGCACCGCCGAGGGCCACCAGCGGGCTCTCCAGCAGCGATAGCGTCACCTCGGTGCCCTTCAAGGGCTTGGGGGGCCACAGGTAGAGGATGCCGGCAGCGCGGTCGACGAAGTACTCTCCCGGCGCGTCGAGCTCCTCGAGTATGTTGAGGAAGTAGATTCGATTCCCGGGCCGGTAGCCGTAGTTGCCGTGGGGCGCTCGGGTCTTGATGCGGTGCGCCTCAACGTCGATGGAGGCGATGCGCTCGTAGCTGTTGGCCCAGTCGTAGGCCCAGTAGCCATGGATCCAGGCGTCGTCCGTGGTTGCCCAGCGGCGCGGGCGGTCTCCCTCGTAGAAGAAGCCTTCCTTCAGGATCCCGAGATCGGTACCGTGGCCGTCGTCGCGGCCCTTGCCCTCGGGATAGCCGGCGATGCGGACGAAGGGATCTTCGGCGTCGGCATTCGGCCAGCGGGCTACCGTTTGCGGCTCGCCGTCGACGAAGAGCTCCACATGGCCCGTCGTGATCGGACGGCCAAAGCCACGCGATCGCATCGGCGAGAGGCGTCCCAGACCGAGGGCCTTGAGATCCACCTGGCGTACGTGGCGGCGGGCGGCGGGGGACAGACGTTCTCGGACGACAGGGTCTTTCACGGGGGTAAAGCCGCTAAGGGTCTGGCCGCCGAGCAGTCGCACGCGCTCATCCTGCATGGCCCGCCAGGTTACCGGAGCCTCCGGGCGGCCCCCGTCCCGGTTGCTCAGGCGCAGGGTCTCGGTCAGGGAATAGTCGCCTCCTCCGATCCAGACGGTGCTACCGGCGCGCTCCGCTACCGGTAGAGCCCGCAGGACATCTCGGGCGCGGGTCAGGGTAGCGAAGGGTTGTTTCCGAGTACCGCGATGGGTGTCATTACCGTTGACGGCGACGTAGATCTCTATACTCACGTTGTACCTCCCTGGGTGATGATTTTCTTAGCTTGGAAGAGGGTTTTTGAATTTTACCGGGGCAAAGAAAAGAGCGGGGCTCAATAGGCCTGTTTCTATGCACACTCTGCGTCACAGCTTTGCCACCCATTTACTCGAGGAAGGCACTGATTTTCGCTATATCTAGGAGCTATTGGGGCATAGCCGTTCTAAGACGACTATGATTTACACGCATGTGAGGCAAAAAGATCTCAGGCGCATCCGTTCTCCCCTCGACAATATAATAGGGGATATTCACTAAAATTATATACTTCTGAACACATAAAGAAGTGATCGCGATATTTAAGCGTGAAACGAATGCATAAAAATTGGTGTATCTATTGTTCAGTCGTTAAGCTCTTTCACGTCGGTAACGTTCTCCATTAACTTGATACGCTAAAAGGACTATACTCACGTCGTCTAAGATTGGCCATTCGCCCGGTCCTTCGGGACTTGCTGCGCAGGTCGGGTAGCCAAAGCTCGTCATATGCCATTTTGACCATACATTTGAAGGAGAGACGAGCTGCAGGAGCAAGGCGACCTGGAGGGGGCAGAGCGACACTATCGACAGACTCTGGCACTCAACGCCGATTATCCCGAAGCCCATATCTATCTGGGCAATCTCTTTTTCCAGCTAGATCAATTCGCCGTGGCCGAATCGCACTACCGTCAGGCATTGGAATTGGCCCCGGAGCAAGCGAGCACCCACAACAGCCTGGGCTCCGCGCTGGCTTTGCGGGAGCAGTATGGTACCGCGATTTACCACTTTCGGCAGGCACTGTTGATCCGACCAGACTACGCCCAGGCCCGTGAGAATCTGGAGCGGGCACTGCGCCTGCGCTGAAGCGCTATCGACATAAGGGATAGTAGCTATTTGACTGGCGTTGGTTTAGCGGCCGAACTGCCCGCCATTGCGGTGGCGTGTCCGTCCCCGCATCGAGCGCAAAGCGACGTGAGAAATAACGTCTAGTCAACAGGCCAGATGGCGTCCATTGGCCACGCGTCCAGCGATACCAGCCGCGCGGTCCCACCCCGTGCAAAAAACTCGACGCCCAGGCTATCGCGTCGGTCGGGGTAGATGCGCTTGGCCAGATAGTGGCGGCCATTGGCGAAGACCTCGACGACGCTGCGGTCGACGAAGACCCGCAACTCCAGCAATTCTCCATAGGGCAGCCCGAACGAACAGCGCTCCGAGTCGCGATTGCTCACCTCTGCACTGATACTCGAGCGCGTGATGTCCAGAATCAACTCCCGCAGCGGCTGCAGTTCTTTCGGTGCGCGATGGGTATGCCACGGATTGGCGTTAAAGCGGATCTGCGTCTGCTCCTGGCCGTCGGGGGAAGAGCGGATATTCAGCCCAAACTCCTCGGCATCGTCCCACGTGAAAGTCGCGCGAATCTCCAGCTGGTCGCCCGCGATTCCGTCGAGGACGACGGTGCTATCGGCGAGTGGCAGATCGGCGACGCTTTGGCGCGTTCCGCGCAAGATCTCCAGCTCCGGGACCGGCGCCATCAGCAATCCACCATCCTCCGCCGGCGAGAGCGCGATCGGCAGGGCGAAGATCCCGGCCCAACCCGCAGCGCGTTGGGCATAGCCGTAGCGCGCCTCGTGGATTCGCCCGAACAAAATGCGCCGATCCTGGTCGTCCAATAAGGTCAGCCCTTCGTTGTAGACGCCGGGGCGACCCGCTGCGCCATAGGCCAGGCGCCGGTGGTATTCAGGCGTGAACTGGTGGTCGACGTAGGTGCCGGTGTAGTACTGCGCGCCGTGCGGGTGGCTGGTAAAAAAGAGTACGTGCCGGTCGCCGAGGCGGAAGAAGTCGGGGCAACCGCAGTCCTCGCCCCAATCGGTAAAGCGCCCGCCTTCGTAGAAGGGATGCAGGTATTCCCAGCGCGCCAGATCGTCGGACCGGAAGAGATAGGCCGCGTCCGGCGGGGTAGCTCCGCTATTGCCGGTCAGGGCGTAATAGGTATTCTCTTCGACCCAGGCGCACGGCGCCCCGCCGATGCGGTATGGGTCTGCGGGCCCGGGGTTGGGGATGATGGGGTTGGCCGGGTGTTTATCCCAGGTGATCAGCAGGTCGTCGTCGCTGGTGGCCAGGCAGATGCCGTCGGGTACGCCGTGGTATATAAACGCGGGCGCGCCTTCCCGGGTGACAAATGCCGCCCCGCTATAACACTGTTCGCGGTCCGCCGCTCCCGGAGTCGGCGCCAGGGCGATGGGATGGTCCTCCCAGTGGACCAGGTCCGCGCTGGAAGCGTGGCCCCAGTGGATGGTGCCATGGAAGGCTCCGTTGGGATTGTACTGATAGAATATGTGGTAGCGCCCTTGCCAGAAGATCGTCCCGTTGGGGTCGTTCATCCAGTTGGCCGGCGCCAGGAAGTGGTAGGCCGGCCGGTGCGGGTCGGAGGCCAGCTCCAGCCGCCGTGGGTCGATGTCGTGCTCCTGTGATAGGCTCATAGTGTTCAGGTTTCGTCGATGCGCCATCTGGTGGCGCCGATATGGGTGATGCCGTCCTCCATCGTAATCCAGTAGCAGGTAAAGAGCGAGCCGTCGGCGAATTGCACGGTGATCGGATAGCCCACGTCGGCTCCGCCGCCGTGCGTTTGATAATCGGGCCACAGCGTCGAAGCCGCGCCGGCGTCGTCGCGCAATATAATGGTGTTGTCGACATCCCAGACCTTGCCGTCGTCCTCGCTCAGCACCACGCGAATTCCCATTGGCTCCCAGCGGTAGGTCACGCCGCAGAGCAGGCGCCCGTCCTGCAGTCGCAAGATATGCGGCGGATAGCCCTTGATGTCGGTCTGCAGGGGTTGCGACCAGGTGAGGCCGCCGTCTGCTGACCAGCTTTCCAATAGATGGCCCGCCGCGTACTGGCCCGGCGTCGCGTGGCGCATAAGGGCCAGAACCCGGTCCGGCGCCATCTCGAAGAAAGCGGTTTCGTCCGCCTGCACGTCGGAGATGCTGGGGGATATGGGAAGCAGCCGCCAGTTGTCGCCCTGCGGATCGGAGCGCCAGACGAAGTTCTGCCCGCGGCTGCCGTCCTGGTTGCGGGCGTAGACGGGCACGAGAATATGGCCCGCTTTCAAGCGCGCCCAGCGGGGAAAGGCGGTCAGCCAGCTAAAGCCGGGCACCGGCCATTCGCGGCGCTGCCAGGTTTGCCCCTGGTCTTTTGAACGCTGGACGAAGACCTTGGGTACCCCGACGAGTAGCTCTTCGCCGAGGTTATTGGGATGCTTGCCGGCGTAGAAGCCCAGGGCCTCCGCTTCCTGCTGCCGCTCTTTGGGCCAGATTTCGAAGCCCACAGTGCCGGCGGCCAGATAGGTCCCGTCTGGCTGGATGTCGGCGTAGCGGTCGTAGCGCTCGCGGGGGTGGCTGCCGGGCCAGGCCAGCGGAATGGTCTGGTCATCGGTCTCGGCGAAGGTCTCTCCCTGGTCCTCGGAGACGAGGACGACCCACTCGGCCATGCCGAAGTGGTCGGCGAAGGGAGAGGAAACGACTCCGACGGCCAGCCGACCGTCGGGCAATAATTGCGGCACCGGACCCAGCGAGTAATGGTCTGGGCGTTTGTAGAGTATACTGTGTCGCATGTCGATGCTCCTTAAACGCGAATGGGTAGAAAGTATATAAGGTATTTTTAAATCGCCTGGTCAAGCCGTGGTGTGGCAAGGCGGTCCGGCTGCGGTTCTATATGTTGCATTCCCGGCTGTATGGCTTCTGTCTGGCGGACTAGCAGTTCCCATCACCGGGCTATGCCCCAGCACGCCTGCATTTGACTATATTGAGCTGTTAGTGGTTCTCGTTTTGCCCATTGGCTGGAGGTCTGCATGACTGATAGTGCAAAAGACTGTTCACCGACGCACTCGAAGCGAATCGGCAAACGCCTATGACCTGCCCCCGCCTGACCGTTGTCGGCAGCTTTGTCGTTGGCCTGACCATCCGCGTGCCGCGCCTGCCGGTGCTGGGCGAGAGCCTCTTGGGAGACGAATTCGACCTGGGGCCCGGCGGCAAGGGCACTAACCAGGCCATAGCTGCCGCCCGCCTGGGTGCCGATGTGAGTCTGCTGGCCTGCGTCGGCGATGACCTGCTGGCCCAGGTCGCCCGGGACACCTTTCGCCAGGAGGGCATCGACCCGGAACACATCCACACCATACCCGATGTCAACACCGCCGTTGGTGTGGTGCACCTGTTGCCTGAGGGCGAGAACTGCATCGTCGGTCACCTGGGCGCCAATATCCATATGCGTCCCGAACACGTGGACGCGGCCGAGGACCGCATCGCCGAGAGCGATATGGTACTAACGCAGTTTGAAGCGCCTGCAGAGGTCATTCGCCGCGCCCTGGAACTGGGTCGCAAACACGGCGTTACCACGCTGTGGAACCCGGCTCCGGCCCAGGCCGTCGCGCCCGACCTTTTGACCCTGGCCGATATCCTGACCCCCAACCAGACCGAATTGCGCATCTTGCAGGGGTTGCCGCCCGACGACCCGACTCCCGATGAAGAGCTTGCCCAACACTTGCTCGATAGCGGCGTGCGGCGGTTGGTGATAACGCGTGGCAAAGAGGGGGCGCTGCTGGTTGCGCCGGACGGCACCGCCCATATCCCATCCTCCGCCGACATCAGTGCGGTGGATGAGACTGGTGCTGGCGACAGCTTTAACGCCGCCCTGGCTGTGGGTCTGGCAGAAGGGCTGGAGTTGCCGCAAGCCACCGCCCGTGCCTGTTATGCCGGCGCCTACGCCGTGCAGCATCTGGGCGTTATCGACGGCTTGCCGACGCAGGAGCAATTGGCGGAATTCATAAAGCGGACGGGCGGGTGAACCCATGGCCGTAGATTGGTTGGCCAAGCGCGGGCAGTTGCTGAGAGATGGCGTCTGCGTCGTCGAAAACGTCCTCGACGGCGCCATGCTGCAACGCGTCCGCGCCATAGTCGATCAAGCGCTCGCCGCGCTGGGCGCCGACCACCGGCGCGAGCAGCGCTCCACCGGCTCGATGGTGGCCAACCGCCACCTGCCGCATTTAGATGAATTGATCGCCTGGCCTGGGACCTGGGATGTGCTGGAGTGCCTGGGCTATGCCGAGTGCAAGTTTTCGCGCGCCTATCTGATCAGCAAACCGCCGCAGAGCCCGCAGCTGTTCTGGCACCAGGACTTTACCGCCTGGTCGGGCGAGCCCCGCGCCTTCGACGAGATTTCGCCGCAGTTATTCGCCATGTTCTACCTGGTCGACACCACGAGAGAAAACGGCTGCCTGCGCGTGATTCCCGGCTCGCACCGCAAGCGCCATCCGCTGCACGACCAGCTCGACAGCGCCCACAGCGAGGCCAGTCGTCGCATGGACGATCCGGATTCGCTGCTCTATGCCTCTGTGCCCGACGAGTGCGTCGTGCCCGCCCGGGCCGGCGATCTAGTGCTGGGTGACGGCCGGGCGCTGCATGCGGCCCATGCCAATACCACTGACTGCGAGCGTCCGCTGATCACCATCTGGTACCATCCGTATTTTTCCCGGCTCCGCGAGGGCACCCAGCGCCAGATCGCCGAGCTGGCACGAGCCGAGGTCGAGCACTGGCCGGAGGAAAACCGCCGGACCGTGGCGCCGATCATCGCCGAGTACGGAGGCACCGCATCGTCTTTGCCCAGGGACCGGGTGCCGGGACCGGAATTTATTTGATGCTCCTCTTTTGCACGCCGCGATAAACGCTAGAATCTCGGCCGTATCCCATTTTTGTCCGATACGGTTTCGCCGGGGCAAATTAGGCTAAGAAAATGGGGTGAAGAAACCGTCCTCTTTATGGATTTCCGATTGACGCGCCGTTCTCGATCACCGATTCTTCTGTCCATCTAGACTTAGATCCCTCCATCTGATGGCAGGAGAACAGTTATTTGTGTCGGCACAGCCTGGGGAAGCAGCATGAAGATTAGTGAAATCGAACTCATCACTTTCACGGTCACGAGTAGTGGGAGCCGGACCAGGTGGGGTTATGGCGAGCCCGGACCGCAGCGGGAGGTGCCGCATTCCATCATGAGGATTGCCACCGACGATGGGCATGAGGGCTACTCGGAGCAGGGTTGGCTCGGTTATTTTCATACGCCCCGGCAAGATCAGATCGACGATCTCGTCAAGCCATTGCTCATCGGTGAAGACCCTCTGGACAGGGAGAGGCTGTGGCAGCTCATGTCGCGCCATCTCGGGTTTTCGGAAGGTCTGGTGGGCAATATCGACTGTGCCCTGTGGGATCTCGCGGGGCGGATGACCAACCTGTCCGTCTCAAGGCTGCTTGGTCGCGCCAGGGGCAAAATCAAGGCCTACGCAAGCACGGCTCCCAACCTCGGGACTCCAGAGCAATATGCACAACACGTGCTGGACTGCAAGCAGGCCGGTTATAAGGCGTACAAGGTGCATGCCAATATCTACTGGGACCCGACCAAACAAGAGGCCGCCCCCGGGCGACCGGCTTTCCCAAAGGAGGATGTGGAAGTGTGTCGGGCGGTGCGCGAGGCCGTAGGGGACGATATGGTCTTGATGCTCGATCCCTGGGGCATCTACACGCTCGAGGAGGCCATCTGGGTCGGTCGGCAGCTCGAAGAGCTGGACTATTATTTCCTCGAACACCCTATGCACGAGCGGCTCATCGAGCCCTACCGCAAGCTATGCAGCGAACTGCAAATACCGGTATGTGGTCCCGAACTCGCTCCCGGCGGGGTTTTCAGTCGCGCCGAATGGGCGCTGCAGCGCGCGACGGATATCGGCCGCACGGATGTGAACTTCGGCGGCATCACGGGGGTGCGCAAGACAGTGGATATGTACGAAGCACTGGGCATGAAGTGCGAGATTCACGTCGGCGGATTCGGCAACGCCCAAATCCTCGCGGCAACAGATGGCGACCTATGCGAGTATTTCGAGCGTGGATTGTTGGAACTGGAGATGGTCGATACACCGACACCGCCCTATCTGCAAGCGCAGTGCGATCCGATGGACGACGACGGGAATGTGCTGCTCCCCGACGGCCCCGGCCTGGGTTGCGAGCTCAACTGGGACTATATCAACGACCACCGGGTTGGACGCTGACAACCGAAGGGCGAGTGGACAATTTCCGGACTTCTCCTTCAGTTCTGAGGAGTGTCGAATTCCGGCAGGAATTCCCTTAGCGCCGCGAAGGCTGTGTCCGCCTCTTCATCGGTCAATGCCGTCTTGGGCGGGGCGACCCACTTTTCCATGAGGTCGAGTCGGCTCAGCACGGCCTTGCCAGTGGCGTGGAAGAACGGGTGCAGCGGCCGAAAAATCGCGGCGAAGGCATTCATACGCCGCTGGGCCGCAAAACTCGCCGGATAATCTCCCGCCCGCCAGGCGTCGTAAATCCGCACTGCCAGCTGCGGGGTGATATTGGGCAGGAGTCCGGTGGTGGCGCACACCCCGGCGTCGAGCAGCTGCAGCAAGAAGGCTTCGCCGCCGACCACGACGCGAAAGTCAGTGTCGGGGCTGAGCGCGGCGAGGTAGGCGAGGGTATTGGCCGGGATCCCGGAGCTGTCCTTGGTGCCCTGCACGCCCACGTCCCGCAATCGCGGGATGGTGGCTGGCTCCACCGCGACATTGGTCAACCCCGGGATATTGTAGAGCAAGACGGGCAGGGGCGAGCTTTCGACCAGGTCGGCGAAGAAGCGCACCACTTCGTCCTGGGTCATCGGAAAGTAGAAGGGCGGGTTGACCAGCAAGCCGTCGGCGCCGAGATCGGCAGCGGCCCGGGCCTGCTCGTGGGTGCGGCGGACATTCGGCTGGCCGCAGCCGACGATGACCGGGGCCTGGCCGGACAGCTCCTCGACGACCGCGCGGATGGCGATTTCGCGCTGGTCGTCGTCGATGCCGGCGAATTCGCCGCTGGTGCCGACCACGACCACCCCCTGGCAGCCGTTGTCGAGCAGCCGGCGGGCGCTGCGCCGCATGGCCTGAGGATCGACGGCGAATTTTTCGTCCAGCGCGGTCAAGATGGCGGGGATGATACCGCGTATGCGTTCCTGGAAGGGAGTCATCAAGTGCCTTTCTGTTTTTTTCCGTTATCTCTTGCCGCGCTCAGGACCCACTCGTTGCCCGACTGATCTCCCGCCACCGTCGTCCGGCACATGATGCGGCGCTGATCCACGGGGTAGGGGAGCCCGCGATGCAGTACGCAGCGGTTATCCCAGATCACCACGTCGCCCACGCTCCAGCGGTGCCGGTACACCTGGTTGCCGCGGCAGGCCTCGGCGCAGAGGGATCGCAAGAGGGCGCGGCCCTTCTCGAGTTCTGCGCCGGCGATATGACTGGCGTGGCGACCGATGAAGAGATTCTTGCGTCTGGTGGCCGGGTGAGTCGCGACAATGGGATGCTCGACGGGCGGGATGGCGTCTAGCTCCTCGTCGGACATGATGTCGAGGCCGCCGATCTGCCCCTGGCTGTAGCGATAGCTGTGCACCGCGATCTTGTTGGCGAGCCAGCGTTGCCGCTCCCCGTCGAGCGCATCGTAGGCGGCCCGCATGTCGGCGAATTCAGTCTCACCCCCTTCGTGCGGCACGGCATCGGCGCGGAGCAGGGAGGCTTTGGCGGGATTGCTCTTGAAAGAGCTGTCACTGTGCCAGATTCGATTGCCCTTGTTGTGCAGAAAGCGCACGCTGCCCACCGGGTCGATGCGGCCGTCGGGGCCCACATTCGACGCCATGAAGATTTCGGGATGGGCGCCTTCGACTGCTGTTGTCTGCAGGCGTTCTAGAGGGCCGAAGCGGCGGCTGAAGGCGATGTGCGTCTCGTCGTCGAGGTGCTGGGCGGGAAAGATCAGCACCGCGTGCTCGTGCCATACCGCCTCCAACTCGGCGAAGGCGTCGGCAGATAGGGCGCGCAGGTCGATATTGCTGACGATGGCGCCCAGGGTGGCGCGGGTCGGGCGGATGTCCATGCCTGTGTCTTCCCGTTGGCTCTCGTCTAAGGAATGGCGCTCAGAGTTCGCTCGAGGGCCATGCAAAAGGCCGTCGGCCGTCGTGCCCGTAGGTGAAGAGCGCGGTACGCCGCGGCGACTCGGCCTCCCAGCGGTACGCCCCGTGACCGACCGTCCCGCCCAAAAAGAAGAGCAACGAACCGCGACGCATGGAAATGTGGCGGATCGGCGCTCGCTCGTTGCAGGTTCGCACCGAGTGCGGCATGGGGTAGCACGATTTGTGAGTGCCCGGAATTACGACAAAACCGCCATCGCCGGGTTCGACTTCGTTGAGCTGCCAGGCGACATTGATGCCCGACTTCGTGTGCACGCGCCCGTTCACCATTTCGTAGTGTTTGCCGATGCAGGTCGGGTTGGCGTTGCCCGAGTGCAGCATCTGCCCGCTCGAGCCTTTGACGTGGCACAGGGCGGTGTTCTGAGTTACTCTGTACCCCGCACCAATCATCCAGTTCAGGCGCTGGATGACCGCCGGATGCGCCATCATTTTGAGGAAGGGCTCGTTGTGCGGCGCCGGTAGCTGGAACAGGTCCTTGAGGTCGGGCCGTCCCGTGCCCGAGATCGTCGGCGCCCCGGGGATCTCGGCCAGCGTAACGTCCCCGTCGAGTTTGTCGCCCGCGCCCCGGTAAATCATGCGCTCGAGGTTGGCATCGATGCCCGTTACGGCCGCATCGATCCACTCATCGTCCATGACGCCTTCGACCAGCAGGTAGCCGTTCGTGTCGAACGCCCAGCGCTCGGCGGCATCGTCGTGGCGTTCAAATTCGAGGGCTGAGGAGGCCCTCTGCGCCACTTCGTCGGAAGAGGCAAGCCAGGTGGCAGTGCCGTCCGATAGGACCAGGCGGTCTGAATTGCCGCCCGTCAGCACGGTTTGTTCGGCCTCGCCCAGCTCTTCCGCCCATGCGGGCAGGGACTGCTCATCTTGCGGGTCGGAAAAGATCTGCGGCCGAGCCGCGCGCGAGATGAAATCCACAACGAGCAGCTCGCCGCCATCGCCCTGGGGGCAGATGCCGTGTAGCGCGCTGGCGGCGCAGAGCAGCACGTCGCCCGCAGCCAGTGCCGGGCGTTCGGCGAAGCGGTTGGAGGACGGAAGCGGCGGGGCGGGCAGACCGCTCTTGTGCGAGGCGGGCACGACCACCAGCGGGCACGTGCCGTCTGCGGAGTCGGTGAGGGCAATGGCCACCACCAGCCCCTGGCATTGCCGGATGCGGACCTCTTCCCAGGCGCCCCCGGCTCGCGAGAGCGAAGCTCCGTCGGCGTTGTGGCCGTTCCACCCGGCCAGGTTGATGTACGCCCGGTCCAGCGAGTGCGCCCCGCCTTTAAGGGGCAGCGAGGCCTCGTCGTGCTCTCCTGTGGCGTTGGCAGGGACGTGCTGCACAGAGCCGTCCTGGCGAAAGCCGTCGCCGCAGAGTTCGTGTACGTAGCGTCCGACGGCGCCGTTCTCGCTGCATAGGCCGTCCAGGCCATCGCCGTTGGGACGGCATGCGGACAGCTCGGTCTGGCTGAGGACCTGCGGCAGCACGACGAACCCGAGCGCGTCGAAGGTGAAGTTCTGTTCTGTGGTGAGGATCGAGGGTTCGTGCGCGTGCTGCGCCTCGTTCCAGTGGCGCACAGTGTAGGTATCGTTGCCCATGGTCAGACCTCGTCGGCTCCAGTTTATAATGGTTGTGGCGGGCGTAGTGTCGGGATTGCCAGCGCAAATATAGGCAATATAAAGGTCCTTTTAGGAGGTTGGGTCAAGCGGGGTAGGTGGAGTTGGCGCCAATTCTGCCCCGGACACCAGCGGCGATTGGAAAATCCGTGTCACTCGTGCTATTTGCTGCCGATTCTGGTTGCTCGATTTATCGAGCCTTCAAATTCGGGAGATGACCCAATGTCGACTTTATATGGCAGCAGAATCTATTGAAGATGTCGATGTAAACGAATACACAGGCGATCACACACGCGATGGCTTTATCACCATTTATCACCGGGGCTAAGGTTGACGAGCGTTTTAAAAGACTGCAGTTTCTGCGGCTCGCACCTCGAAGTTTAAACCAACCATTTCATTGCTGAAAAGAAAGCCCCGCCATGCTCAAAGCCGTGAAGCAGCTGAATTACACGATCATCCTCTGCGACGATATGGAGCTTATGAAAGCCTTCTACCGCGACCTATTCCCCTTCCCAATTCGCGGCGACGGCGAAACAGGCTTGGGCTTCGAGACCGGAGCGACACAATTTTCGCTGCGCAAACGCACCCGCTATTATGACGGTCAAGGTACCCGCAACGACCTGCCCGGAGTGCAGATCGCCTTCCGCGTCGAACCCGACGAAGTGCAGGAGTGCTACGATATACTCGTTGCCAAAGGTGTCAGAATCATGGAAGCGGTAACAGACCAGCCCCGTGGCCACCGCACGATATATTTCGCCGACCCCGAGGGCAACCAGCTCGAAATTTACGCCGAAATCTAATCAGCGGATTGAGCGAGCCTAATAATTCGCCCACTTAGGGCGTGAGTATTCTGGTATCTATGTAGGCTTTTGGGCCGGGATAGTTTTTGGCGAGGGTCTTATCATCAAGCGGCCCCTGGTGGTCTGAGTTCGGCTCTCGTTGTCCCGGTCTGCTAAGCGGTCGGTGTGGGGTGATCTCTAATCGCACGCCAAGGCGAAGACTCAAAGGCAATAGAGCTCGCGGTTTCTGCCGCTAGATGAGAGCAGGAGAAAATCAAATCTGAATGGACTAATTTCTTGTTGGCGACGGGGAGATTTCCTTATTA
>CAZFMY010000041.1:0-51708 GCA_964520345.1 uncultured Gemmatimonadaceae bacterium
TGGCAGCCCGGCGAGGACTCGAACCTCGATAAACGGAACCAAAATCCGTTGTCCTACCAATTGAACGACCGGGCTACCGTTGTCTGTCGCTGTATCTAACAAAAATTCCGAGCTATACCGGCTGACACAAAAAAGACCGGTAACCTCGCCTTTGCAGCGCTCTTTGCGCCTGAGAGGCAGTCTTCCGGTCGTCGAAGATACCGTAAACGGTAGAACCGCTGCCCGACATTGACGTAGTGCGAGCACCGGCTCGATCCAGTTGAGAACGAAGTTCTGCGACGATGGGATAGGCGCGTTCTACTACGGGCGTGAAGTCGTTCTCCAGCACTTCAAAAAGCCTCTCGTGGTCAACGCACCCGCCGCTCAGAGAGTCACTAAATCTAAGATAGGGCGTATTTTCTGTCAAGACAGGCCCCAACTGACCGTAGGCCCACGCTGTGCCGACCTCGATTTTTGGATAGACCAGCACATAGAAAACAGTTCCGGCCCAACCTTGGGGCTCGAGAATTTCGCCTCGGCCTCGCATCAGTGCGGTGCCACCGCTCACTAAAAAAGGGATGTCCGAACCGAGTGTGGCGGCAATCTCGCGGAGGGCTTGGGTCGAAAACGGCTCTCCGTGGAAGCGGTTGAGCGTGCGCAGAACCGCCGCCGCATCGGCACTGCCCCCACCCAGGCCCGCTCCCATGGGAATCCTCTTTTCCAAGCGAATACGGAAAGCCTGGACCGGACCTTCGAGCCGGGTGCGAAAAGCATCGAGAGCACGGACGATCAGATTGTCTGGCCCCGTCGATAATCGATCGATGTTGCAGGTCAGTTGGTCTGAGGACGCTGGTTCGAAATGCAATACGTCGGCCAGATCCAGACACTGGACCAGGCTGAGAATATCGTGATAGCCATCGGAACGGCGACCCAGGATCTTGAGTCCCAGGTTTATTTTGCCGTACGCCTTTTCGACCAGTGAACCTTCTATCATAGACCTACCTTGACCATATTTTATAAATAATCTACTATAAATAGGTAAACCGTGTCAGATTGGCATACCTTATATATGTTCCCCACACTAATACTCGTCCTCGTCCTCCACCTGAATGCCTCGAGCTGGGCTCAAACAGGCGAAGAGGACGACTTCAAGCTCGCCCGCAATCTCTACCGGGATGCGGGCGACTATGCCACAGCTGCCGCACTCTTCGCTGATTTTATCCGCAACTACCCCGCCAGTCCGCAGGTGTCCGAAGCCCGACTGATGCTGGCTCGGGCCTACCGCCAGAGCGGCCGTTGTGAGATGGCCGTGCCGGCCTACGAGAAATTCTATCTCGAAGATCCCGAGCACCTGAACACCGCAGACGCGCGGCGCGAACGTGCGACTTGTCTGGCGGAACAAGGACAATTCTTACCGGCCGCTCGAGCTTATGAAGAGGTGCAGCGCCGTTTCAGCGCCAGTGAGTTCGCCGCCCGCGCCCTGCTCGACGCAGCGGCTAATTATACCCAGGGCCAAGACTTGCAGCAAGCCGAGATCGTCTTGGGGCGTTTGCTCTCCGATTATGCTCATTCTCCCTTGGTCCATCTGGCCCGCTACCGACTGGCCCGGTTGCGCTTTGCCGCCGGTCGAGCCGAGGAGGCCCAGGAACTGCTCGGACAGATCGCTGCCACCAACCCAGCTCCCGCCGAAGCACCCAGCGCCTTGCTCTTCGGCGGACGCATCGATCTCTTCCTGGGTAACCGGGAAGCGGCTGAAGTGCGTTTCAAGTCGCTACAGAGACGTTTTCCCACTGCAGCACAGACCGATAGCGCCTATCTAGATCACGCCGACCACCTTTATCAGTCGCGCCTATTCAGCCAGGCTGGAGACGCCTATCAACAAGCCTTTGCCAAGATCCGCGACGCCGCTCTCAAAGAGAGCGCCCTCCTCGGCCTGGCCGACGCCCGTCGCCAGAGCCAGCAGACGCGCGAAGCCCTCGCCCACTACAAAGAACTGATTGCCGCAATCCGACCTGGAGATCCCGCCTATCTGAAAGCACGCTTGGGCCAGGCCATCGCCCTGGGCCAGGCCGGGCAGTTCGCCCTGGCAGTGGGCATCTTCCAGGGGCTGATCCAGATCGACGACGCCCCCGAAGCCAAGGATGCCCTGCGTGAACTCGGCGCCCT
Source organism: uncultured Gemmatimonadaceae bacterium (assembly GCA_964520345.1). GTDB lineage: Bacteria > Latescibacterota > UBA2968 > UBA8231 > UBA8231. The sequence continues at coordinate 2,146 of CAZFMY010000041.1, forward strand.
CTACAAGCGACGCGGCGACAACAGTCGCTCAATCACCTGGTATCGCCGCTACCTGCAAGAGGCTGATCTGGTCACTGACGCCGATGCTGTCCGCTTCGAATTGGCCGAGCTCTACGCCTCTACCGGCTACAGTGAAGAAGCCGTCTCTCTCTACCGTCAGCTCGCCTCAGCGCAGAGCAAGATGGCAGCCGAGGCGCAATCTGGCCTAGCCCGGGTCTTTGAGCAAAGCGGACAGCCGCGGGCTGCGCTGCGCGAATACGTAGCCTTCCTCGAACTCTTTCCCGCCGGCCGCCAGAGCGAGGAGGTCCGCGAGCGCATCGAGTACCTGCGTGAATTCACCGTCATGGATCTGGCAGACCTCAACCACGCCCTGCAGAAAGCCTGGATCGACGAATTGAGTGGTACGCCGCGCCAGCTGGTGCAACTAGATGTAGCCCGGGCACTTTTCGAACACCACGACTTCGCGGCTGCGGCTAAATCTTTCGAGCACTACGCGGCTGCCTATCCCAGCGACCACTACAGCAGCGAGGCACAGTACTTTCTCGCTGAGAGTCTGCTCAAGCTCGCCCGTCAGCGCCAGCTCGAAGCTCAACCCGTTCTCGCCGATTCGCTTAGAAACCTGGCTTTGCAAGAGTACCGCATTCTCGCTAATTCAATGACCGCCCATCCAACCGGGCAAGAAGACCAAGGCGTGCACGAGCGCGCTCCCGAAACCGACCCTTCCACAGCCCGCTCCTGGGCCCAGCTCGCTCAAATCCGCCTTATCGAGACCGAGGCCTCAAGCGGCCCCGACTCGCTGCGTCTTTATGCGCTGGAGGAGGGCTTTGCAGCTTTTGTCGCCGAATTCGACCAGACACAGAGCGAGCACCTGGACCAGGCGCTCTTGCAGCTGGGCGAGGCTCGCCGCCAGCTCGGGATACGCGACTCGACCCGGCTCGATGGAGCAGTCGAGGCTTACCGGCAGCTTCGGCGGCTTTTTCCCGCAAGCCCACTCGTACCCCGTGCCCTTTTCGGCCTCGGTCTCTGTCACACACAAAAAGGCCAACACCAGGCGGCTGCCGACTCGCTCGAGCGGGTTCTGCGCGACTACCCCGACACTCCGCAGACCGCGCGGGTGCTCTTCGAACTGGGGCGTATCCGGCTCGCGCAGGAGCGACCGCAGGAGGCAATTGCCCGACTCCAGGAATTGCGCTGGGGTTATCCGGCTTTTCCCCAGCGCCGCGCAGCACAAAACCTATTGGGCGACACGTATTTCCAGATCGGGGAGTACGCCAATGCCATCGAGCTCTACCAACCGCTGATCACCGGTACAACCCAGGTCGAAATCAGGGGGCAGATTCTCCGGCGGCTCGCTCAGGCCTACCATCGCCTCCATTATTACACTCAGGCGCTGGAAACCTATCGCCAGGTGCTGGTCGAAGATTCAGCCGCGGCAGGTCTCGACAGTATTTACTTTGCCCAGGCGGTCCTGCACCTGCACTTGGGACAGGACGACGAAGCCTTCCGGCTCTTTTTGCAAGTCGGCAAATCAGGTGACTCCAGCTTGCTGGCGACCGAAGCCTCAACGCGAGCCGGCCACATCTCCTTTGCCCGAGAACGCTACCAGCAAGCCCTTCAGATCTATCAGCCCTTGCTCGAAGAGAGCGAGGACCCCCTGGTCCATGGTCAAGCCATCCTGGCCCTTTTCCGGCTCGAGCGCTTAAACGAGGGGCGCAAGGCGGCCAAGCGCTTCGCCAAGCGCTTTGAGGGATCCACGCAATGGAGCCAGCGATTCCTGCTCGAGGAAGGGCAGTACTACCTGCAAACCGGCCAATACAAGAAAGCGATCTCCGCGTTTGAAAAAGTGGAAAAACACGGAGGAGAATGGGCCGATGATGGCGCCTACTGGGAAACGACGGCACATTGGAGAGAGAACGAGTCTGCACCCAGTGAGGAAAAGGCAGCATATGCCTTGGAAGCGGTATCGCGCTTTGTGAAGGAGTATCCGCTGAGTCCGCTCGCCGCAGACGCCTACCTGCTCCTGGGCAATTATCAGTTCTCGCTGCACAACTACTTGCAGGCGGCTGGAGCCTATAAACGGGCGCTCGACGTTCCAGATACCGATCCAGAACTATCGCAGGACGCGATATGGAAACTCCTCAAGAGCTATCAGGGTGCCCACGAGTACCAAGCCGCCCACCAGGTGGTCAACCAGCTTCTGCGACAACATCCCAACCATCCCAAAACCATTGAGGCCCGACTCGAACGGGGCATCATCCTCAAAGAGAAAGGCCAGTACGCCCGGGCCATCGAAGAATTCGAAGAACTCCTTTCCCAACAATTGCTCGAAGGCAACAACGCTTCCGAGGCCCGGTTTTACGTTGCCGAGTCGTATCAGAACATGGGCGAGTACCGCAAGGCCATCGAGGCCTACTACAAAGTTAGCTACCACGGCGCTGAAGGATTCAGCCAGTGGATCACCTCGGCGGATTTCCAGCGCGCCCGCTGCCACGAGTCGCTGGGAGAACACGCCACAGCCATCACTGTCTACGAACGCATCGTGCGGCGCGAAGGAGGCCAAAGCCCCCAGGGAGAAATGGCCCGGGAACAGATCGATACCTTGCGCCAGAGGTTGGGCAACCTAAACTGAATAGCCAGTGGCTGGGAGATTGACGATGAACCACATCGATTTTCTGCGCAACGTTTCACTCTTTGAGAGCCTTGATCAAGAAGAGTTGGAAGCCCTCTCTGACGTGACCTTCACCCGAACCTTCGACCGAGATAACGTCATCATCCTCGCCGAGGAGGAAGGAGATACGCTTTTCATCATCAAGAAAGGTCAGGTAAAAGTCAGCATCGTCAGCGAGGAAGGACGCGAAGTCATCCTCTCGCTGCTGGGCGCGGGTTCGGTCTTCGGCGAGCTCTCGCTCCTCGATGGAAAACCGCGCTCGGCCAACGTCATCGCTACCGAAGAGACCGATCTTTTGATACTCCGCCGCTCCGACTTCTTAGAGCTGATCTACAAGACGCCACAGATCGCCACCGCGCTTTTGGCCGAGCTGGCTTCGCGGCTGCGCAAAACCGACCGCCAGATCGAGGGTCTGGCCCTGCTGGATGTCACCAGCAGGATCTCGGAGACCCTGCTCCAGCTGGCAACCGACCAGGGTAAAGAAAGTACCGACGGAGTCGTCATCGAAAACCGACCGACCCATCAGGAAATGGCCAATATGTCAGGGACGACCCGCGAAACCGTCTCAAGGGTCCTCAAGCGCCTTGAGACCGAGGGTTATATCACCTGTCGCGGACGCAAAATCACCATCTTGCACGAAGAGAGCTGGAAGACCTGATCCACCTATGGTTACGACCCGAACCCGTATTCTGCTCCTGACCCAGCGGCCGGAGCTGGAAACTGAATTCAAGGCCGCGATCAACGGCGCCCGCTTGCACGTTGTCGCCGAACCCGAGAACGCAGCGCTCGACTCGCTGTTGCAGCGAGGAATCGATCTGATCGCCTTCGATCTGGAACTCTCGAGCGAAGCTCTAGCTGCAGGGGTCGCAGTGCTCGACGAGTACCGCGACATACCCTTTCTGGGGTTGGGCAATTCCGACGAGGAATGGCACCAACTCCGACGGGGATCGCCGGTCGAAGAGTACATCGACCTGCCCTTTGAAGCGGCAACCCTACGCCAGAAAGTGGACCGGCTCCTCGAACGGGGACTCTTTCTGAACGGAACCGAACTGGTCGGCCAGTCGTCCTTGATGCGCCAGGTACGCGAACGCATCCTGCTCGTAGCACCGACGCCGGTTTCCTCGATCCTACTGGTAGGCGAAAGCGGTACCGGCAAAGACCTGGTTGCTGCTGCCCTGCACCGCTACAGCGCTCGGCACGAAAACGCCTTCCGTCCGCTCAACTGCGGCGCCATTCCCGAAAACCTGCTGGAAAACGAACTTTTCGGGCACGAGAAGGGGGCCTTCACCGACGCCCGGACCCGGCATCAGGGCATCTTCGAGCAAGCCGATAGCGGCACCGTCTTCCTCGACGAGATCGGCGAGATGTCACTGGCCGCACAGGTGCGCCTCCTGCGCGTTCTCGAGCAGCGCGAAGTCACCCGCATCGGAGGAGGCGCCTCGATCTCTATAGATATCCGCGTTATCGCCGCAACCAATCGCGACCTGCAGCAGGCGGTCGGCGAACGCGAGTTCCGCCTCGATCTCTATCACCGGCTCAAAGTCGTCGAAATCAGCATTCCGCCGCTGCGCCGCAGGGCCGAAGACATTCCTCTTCTGATCGAGCGTTTTACCCACGACTTGACTCGGGACGGCACTAGTCGCTTCGAGAGTTTTTCGTCTGCGGCGATGGATCTTTTGCAAAACTACGCCTGGCCGGGCAATGTGCGCGAGCTGCGCAACCTGATCGAGCACCTGGTCTTCCTCGCCCCGCGCGCGCTCATCGAGCCCGAGGATCTCCTGCCACACCTCGAAAGCCCGCCCGCCTCTGCGCGCTATCTGCCAGTACCCACCAACAAGACACCGGACCAGTCGGAGCGCGAACTGATCTATTTTGCCCTCCTGGACCTCAAGCGCGAGGTTGCCGAACTGAGAAACGCCGTCGAGCGCAACGCCCCCATTGCACCATCTACCACACCACCGGTCGAACCGCCGGTTGCGCCGTCGGTCGTCCAACCGATCACACCGGAAGGCCAGGCCGTCTATCCGGTCGATGACGACCCCTATACTCCCGAAGACCGACACCTCCAAGGAGACGCGGCGATGCGCATGCCTAAAAACGCCGCCATCGAGCCTTTGCGCACACTGAAGGATTTGGAAAAGGAGGCCATTGAGGAGGCACTGAACCGAGTCGGCGGTAATCGGCGCAAAGCGGCGGACATTCTCGGCATCAGTGCCCGCACTCTTTACCGCAAACTGAAGGAATACGACCTGGAATGAGAGAGCGCTGCTTGCTAAATCTCATTCTCTCGTTCAGTGATTACCGACCGTGGGCCGTCGCCGCATTCTTAGCCGCGTCGCTCGTTGGCATCGTCCCGTCCGGGGCACAGGTTCCAACCGAGACGATCGGTGCACTGGAGGAGCTCAGTCAGGCTTTCCGCCGCGCGTACGAAAGCGTGCGCCCGGCGGTGGTACTGATCGAGACAACCCGCCCCTGGCAGGACCGCATCTTGCCGCGTTTCCACCCGAAAATCCCCGAAGACGATTCTCGCGGTATGGGTTCGGGCACCATCGTCAGCGAGGATGGCTACATCCTGAGCAACTATCACGTCATCGCCGACGCCGATTCCATCCAGATCACGCTCTCCGACCGCCGTACTTACCAGGCCGAGATCGTCGGCTTCGACTCGTTGATCGACATCGCTCTGCTCAAGGTCGAGGCCCGAGGACTGCCTACCGTGCGGCTGGCCGACTCCGACCTCTTGCAGATCGGCGACTGGGTGCTGGCCATCGGACATCCGCTGGGTATGGGCTCGACCCTGACGCACGGCATTGTCAGTGCCCTGGGACGACAGGCGGGGATATTCGATCTCGGCGGCGACGAGGAAAATCTCTACGCCATCGAGAGTTTCATCCAGACCAATGCCGTTATCAATCCCGGCAACTCGGGCGGGCCGCTGCTCGATCTGCAGGGCAGGGTGGTCGGTATCAATGCCGCGATTTCGACGCGCACCGGCTATTATATTGGCTATGGACTGGCCGTGCCGATCAATCTGGCGTATGAGGTAGTCGACGATCTGCTGGTTCATGGGCGAATCGTGCGCGGCTACCTGGGCGTGGCTATGGCTCCGGAGATGACCCAGAATCTGATCCGCAAACACGATCTGGATTTGGACCGGCCGCGCGGGGTATATATCGACGGAGTGAAACCCAAGAGCCCCGCCCAACTCGGCGGTATCCAGGTCGGAGACGTAGTACTCTCGCTCGACGGAATTGAAGTAGATCACTCCAATCAGATCCAGACATTGATCTACGGTCGCGACCCGGGCGAGTCGATCGATCTGCAGATCATGCGCCGTGGCCAGATACACCGGCTCGACGTGCAGCTCGGCGAACGCGAAGAAGACCGGGTCCTTGCCCAAGGACACCAACGGGTCTCGCAACTGGGTTTGACGGTCGAACCTCTACCCGAGAAGCTGGCGATTGAATTGGGGTTTACCGGTGACGTGGCCGACGAATTGGGCTTTGATCAGGACGAGGGTCCGGTAATGGTGACTGCCGTCGATCCCGAAGGTCCCGCAGCAGCCAAGGGCATTCAGGAGCGCGATCTAATCACCGAGGTGGACCAGGAGCGCATTACCTCGCTGCCACACTTTATGCACTTCGTCTCGGGGTTGGAAAAAGGGCGCTCTGCGCTCTTCTGGTTTTGGCGCCCAGAAGACGGTATCGACGTGCGGGCGTTGAAGATCCCAGAGTGAAATCACGCCATACACCACAACGGCTACCAGCAAGGAAAAGACCATGTCCCCCGAGCTAAACGGCAACGACGCCCTCCTGATGGTCGGCGCCAGCGAACACTACGCCGATCTCTTCTACGCCACCCGCTTCCGCGCCCCCGACCCTTTCGTGTTTCTGTGGACCCCCAGCGAGAAACTCCTCCTGGCCAGCAATCTCGAGATCGACCGGGCGCGCGACCAGGCCCGCGTCGACCGGGTGTTGCCCTATGCCAGCTACGAAAAAAAAGCCCGGAAAAGGGGCCGAGAACAACCCAACGCCAAAGACGTCTTGTTGGAACTGCTGCGCGACCTCGGCTTGCAAAAATTGAGTGTAGCCGCCGAATTCCCCCTCGGAACTGCAGATTTCCTGCGTGGAGAAGGACTGGCGCTCGAGGTTGCAGCAACACCTCTCTTTACCCAGCGCCTGATCAAGGACGACGAGGAGATAGCGGCGATCCGCCGCGCGATGAAAGCCACCGAAGCGGGGATGGAAACGGCCATCGAGGGAATACGCTCGGCCGAAGAGCGCAACGGCGAGCTCTTCCTCAACGGCGAAGTGCTTAGTTCCGAGCGGTTGCGGCGCATGGTACATCGAACGCTGATGGACTGCGGCTGCATCGGCGAACACACCATCATCGCCGGCGGCGATCAGGCTTGCGACCCGCATCAGGAGGGATTCGGCCCCTTGCATGCCGGCGAGACCATCATCATCGATATCTTTCCGCGCGACGAGGTGAGCGGCTACTTCGGGGACCAGACGCGCACCGTCTGCAAGGGAAAAGCTCCCGAGCCGATGAAGCGCCTCTACGAAACCGTACAGGAGGCGCAACAACTGGGCCTGGATCAGATCCGCCCGGGAGCCGAAGGCCGTCCAATTCACCAATCGATCCAAAAATACTTCGTTGATGCCGGCTACGAGACCGGAGAAAAAGATGGCTTCATGCAGGGCTTTTTCCACGGCACTGGACACGGCCTGGGCTTGGAGATCCACGAGGGGCCGAGTATCGGCCAGCGCGACGACGTGCTCAAGCCGGGAAATATCGTAACCATGGAACCAGGGCTTTACTACCGGGGTTTAGGAGGAGTGCGGATCGAGGATACGGTCCTCGTCTGCGAAGACGGCTACCAAAATCTGAGCACGCTACCCAAGGTCCTCGAAGTCTGAACGCGCCCGTTCCCAGCGACCCCATCACCCTGGAAGCGCTGCGCTATTTTCAGCGGCCCATAGGGCAGAAACTACTAGCTCAGGTTGCGGAAGAAGACTCAGACCCGCTGCGGACGCAGGAGCGAGTACGGGGCTCGTTTCCGGCTGAAATGTGCCGAGCGGCGCTCTCGCTGGTAGAGCTGCGGCGGCGAGGCATGGAGAAGTTTTCATCAGCGCAGGAGATGTTCTTCGACCGCGACGGGCTGGAGATGGCCACGCGCGAGGAAGTGGCCCGTTATCGAGCTTGGCGGATGCGCGAGTGCGAAAGAATCGCGGATCTGTGCTGCGGCATCGGCGGCGACCTGCTCTCGCTGGCTCAGGTCGCCGAGGTTGTGGCTGTCGATACCGACCGACGACGCCTGGAGATGGCGCGTCACAACTGCCGAATCTACGGAGTGGAGCGAGTTCGTTTTGCCGCAGCCGATGTCCAGTCGTTGCGATTGGATCTCGACGCAATCTTCATCGACCCGGCGCGACGCGATGGAAAACACAGGCGGCGGGGCGAGGACTACTCGCCACCGCTGAGCTGGGTGGCTGAGCTACGCACAAAAATGTCGCGAATCGCCGTCAAAGTCGGCCCGGCTATCCCGGAACGAGACCTGCCCCCCGACTGCGAGGTTGAGTTCGTCTCATCGGGAGGTCAGTGTCGCGAGGCAGTGCTCTACTTCGGCAAATTGGCCACGACCAGTCGTCGCGCCACGCTCCTGCCCGAGCGCCATACTCTTGAGGCGACAAGTGGGCCCGACCTGCCGGTGGCCCCACCCGGTGCCTTTGTTTTCGACCCCGACCCGGCCGTGGTCCGTTCGCATCTGCTCGATGAACTGGCGCGGCATATCGATGCCTGGAAGCTCGACCCGCAGATTGCCTACCTGAGCGGAGACCACCCTGTCGACTCTCCTTTTGTCCGCACTTACCGCATCATCCGCTGGCAGCCCTTCCAGCTCAAACGACTGCGTCAGACCCTGCGCGACGAAGGACTTTATCCCCGGGAAGTAAAGAAACGCGGCTTCCCCATGGAGCCACCCGAACTCCTGCGCCGATTGCGAATCCCCCAGAGCGGACGACCCGCCACTCTGCTGCTGACCCGAGTGGGAGAAAAGCCGGTGGTACTCATTTGCGAAAAGCAGGGAAATTGAGCTTATTCATAGTTGAATACGCCCGTTAGACTCAATGCTCCCCCAAGCCCCCGACTCACTTATGAGACGCCACAAATTCACTCTTGGCTCCCTGGTCATCGCCGCTGGTCTGATTTATCTCTTCGTCGCTGGTGTTCAGCAATCGACTGCCACCCACGTGACTTTGCAAATTTTGATGGACGGATCCCTGGACCAGAGCAACCGCATTCAGTTGGGCGGCAGTACGGTGGTACCCGGTTCGATCAAGTGGGATCCTTATCGCTCTCGTCCCGAGTTCGCCATCACCGACGGTGAACGCACCTTGAAGGTGCGCTACACCGGCCATGCGGTGCTGCCCGACACCTTTAAAGATGAGGCACTGGTTGTTCTGGAGGGTAAGTACCACCAGAATAACCATACCTTCGATGCCGATCTGATCTTCGCCAAGTGCCCCTCAAAATACGAGGGACAAGACTACAACGACCACATCAAGGCGATGGATGCGCGCAGCGGCTAAGCTGCAGCGCTCCCACAATTTTCCACCATATCTTTATGGTTGATATCGGTTACTTTGCTCTGTGCTTGGCGCTCCTGGCCTCGGGCTATGCGGTCTGGGCATCGGCACTGGGAGCACAGCGCGGTCACCTGGGCCTGATTCGTTCAGGCGAAAACGCCGTTTTGGCTACCTTCGCCCTGTTGACGCTGGCGGTTCTCTTTCTCTGGCAAGCTCTCCTCTCTCACGACTTCCAAGTCGAATATGTTGCCGAAAACAGCAACCGCGCCATGCCCGTATTCTATCTGGTAACGGCGCTCTGGGGAGGTCAGAACGGTTCGCTGCTCTTCTGGGGTTGGATTCTCTCGCTCTATTCGGCTACTGTCGTTGGACTCTACCGGCAGCGCTATCGCGAATTAATGCCCTATGTAGTGGCGACGCTGGCCTTTACCAGCTTCTTCTTTTGTATTGTGCACCTCTTTGCCGCCGACCCATTCCAGCGCCTGCCCTTCACGCCAGAGGACGGGCGTGGCCTCAACCCGATCCTGCAACACCCCGTTATGGCGATCCATCCGCCGCTGCTCTACCTCGGCATGGTGGGTATGGTCGTCCCCTTCGCCTTCGCCATCTCCGCCCTTTTGACCGGCAAACTGGATACCACCTGGCTTCGGGCGGCTCGCCGTTGGATGCTCATCCCATGGACCTTCCTCGGATTCGGTCTCCTTCTAGGCGGTAAATGGGCCTATGTCGAGTTGGGCTGGGGCGGATACTGGGCCTGGGACCCGGTAGAAAATGCCTCGCTGATGCCCTGGCTGGTCGGTACGGCATTTCTGCATTCGATCATGATCCAGGAACGCAAGGGAATGCTCAAGGTCTGGAACCTGGCGCTGGCGATTCTCACCTACGGGCTCTGTATCTTTGGGACCTTTATGACCCGCAGCGGCATCATCTCCTCGGTCCACGCCTTTGCCCAATCGAAAATCGGTCCATTCTTCGGCACCTTCCTGGTTCTGACACTGATTTTTTCCTTCGGCTTGTTGCTCTTGCGGCTGCCGATGCTGAAAGCCGAAAATCGCCTCGAGTCTTTCGCCTCGCGCGAGACCGCATTCTTGCTCAATAATTGGGTTCTTCTGGGAATGCTCTTCGCCGTGTTCTGGGGTACGGTCTTCCCGCTGGTTTCCGAAGCGGTGACCGGGGAACAAATCACCGTTGGCGCGCCTTTTTTTAATCAGGTTAACATTCCCATCGGTCTGCTGCTGCTGCTGCTGACCGGCGCCGGGCCGCTCTTTGCCTGGCGCCGCACTTCAAGCGAGAGTCTGCGCAAGAACTTCATCGTTCCAGTATCAGCGGGAGGGCTCTCCTTAGGGGTCTTTTTCGCCCTCGGCGTACGCGATCCCTACGCATTGGTTTCGTTCGGCCTCTGTATCTTCGTCGTCGTCGCCCTTGGCGCCGAATTCCACTCCGGTGCGAAAACGCGAATGCGCACCAGTCGCGAAGCCTATTTAGTGGCGCTATGGCGACTGAGCACTAAAAGCCGACGGCGTTACGGCGGCTATATGACCCATCTGGCTCTGGTCTTTCTCTTCGCTGGTTTTACCGGCAAAGCCTTTACCGAGGAAACCGAAATCGTTATCGAACAAGGGGCCTCTCATCAGGTCGGCGAGTACCGGATTGTCTACCAATCGCTCGCCTTTGCCGAAAACGCCAACTACAGTACCACTGCCGCAGCCCTCGCCCTCCACCGCGATGGTCAATTCCTCGGCACACTACTGCCGGAGCGGCGCTACTATCCAGCCTTTGACCAGGGAACCACCGAGGTCTCGATCTACTCGACATTGCGCGAGGACTTTTATGTGATACTGGTGGGTTCCGCCGAAAACCGGAGCGCAAAATTCCAGGTCTATATCAACCCGCTGATCAATTTCGTCTGGCTCGGTGCTGTATTGCTGGTGGTTGGGGCCCTGTGGGCGATGTGGCCCACGTCGCGCGATCGCCGCTTGGCCCAGGTCGATCGCCAGACCGCAATGGGTTTGGTGGCTACCCGAGAGCACCCACACCGTGCATAGCGCGTTGCTCCTCATCGCGTTGGTGTTCAGTTGCGCGCCGACTCTGGCGGCAACAAGAGCGGAAATCAAATCCGTGGCCGAGGAGCTAGTCTGTCTCTGCGGCAACTGCCCCCGCGAATCGCTGGCCACCTGCCTCTGCTCCGACTTCGCCGTGCCCGAACGCGAAACCATCGGGCAAGCCCTGGACCAGGGCCTAACTCGGGAGCAAATTATCGAGGACTACGTGTCCCGCTTTGGCCCGGCCGGTCTGGTCGTACCGCCACGGGAAGGCTTTAATCTGCTGGCTTGGGTCGCACCCTTCGTAGCCCTGCTCTTTGGCATCGTTCTGGTGCGCACGCTGCTGGTCAACTGGAAGAGCCGAGATCGGGAAAACCCGCAGTCCAGCTCCGCTCCGGTCGATCGCAGCCAGTACCAGGACCGCCTCAGAAGCGAGTTAGAGCGCTACGACGATGAATAACTACCAACAGGGACGGACCTGCGAGAGCCTATAAAATGGATTGGATAGAACTCTCCACCCTGCTGGGCTCAGTGGTCCTCCTGGTCGGGCTCTTGTTCTACGTGGGTCGTCCCCTTATCGACGGCGGGAGGGTCCAGAGAGCCTCGATACGATTCTCGACGCAGCAGCTTTTCGAACGCAAGGAGCAACTCTTAGGCGCGATAGTCGAACTGGAGTTCGACCACCAGCTCGGCAAAATACCCGAGCAAGACTTTCAACGACTCTTTGCCGAGCTGGAAACCGAAACGCTGACGGTCATCGGCGAATTGGACCGGCTCAACGGCGGGGGCAGCACGGAACTCGAACGCCTCGTTGAGGCTGAGATCGCGGCCCTGCGCCAATCCCCAGTCCTACCCCGTTGCCACGGCTGCGGGAAGCCATGGCGCGAGGGCGACCGATTCTGTCCGCAGTGCGGGGCCGCCCTGACCGGATCCAGCTGAGCCATGATCCGGCTTCCGCTCTGCACCGCGATCGTCCTCTGCGCTTCTACACTCTGGGGATCCTCAGTCAACGGCTACGTACTCAACCCGCTCAGCGAAACGCGAGTTTCCGCAGTCGAAGTAGCCTTCTACATCCGCCAAGACGGACAGATCAGCGAGGTGCTGCGCAAGGAAACCGACGCCCAGGGGCGTTTCTCCTTTGCCGGACCCTTCTTACAAGACGGACTTCCCTTCGCACTGGCTGCCTTCTACGATGGAGTTCCCTACTTTTCTTCGACTTTCGAGGTCGGCGCGCAAGAGCAAATCATCCTCGAGGTCTACGAAACGACCAGTGACCGTTCCGGAATCCATATCGGGGTCCACCACCTCTTCTTCTCGTTGCGCGAAAGTACCATCGAGTGCATTCAGTTAGTGCAGCTCCACAACTCCCAAGATCGCGCCTACGTCGGCAGCGGCAGCGGGCGCGAGCGCAAGGTAACCGAATTTGCCCTGCCATCTGAGCTTTTCAATCTCCAGGGGCACTCGGGGCTGATGCACCAGGTTGAACCCGGCCATTTCTTCGACAATCAACCTCTACCCCCGGGCCGTTCGCAACTGAGTTTTTCTTTTAACCTCAACGCAAGTGAATTTTCCGGCGCCTACGTACACCAGGTGATCTACCCTAGTGACCGTTTGGAAATTTATCTCGATCCACCGACTGCCGAGCTTGGTGCACCCTTTACCGATCATGGCATAATCGATCTGCACGATCGAAAGTACCAGCGAGTCACCCTGGCGGATCTGCTTCCCGGCCAGCAGGTCGAGATTCCTTTATCAATATCCCCCTCGCTGCGCTGGTTGCTCAAGTGGGCTGCACTGGGAAGCGTACTTCTCGTCTGTGCCGCCGCTCTGGTACTCAGCCGACAAAAAGCAGTGGATTCAGCAGGCGACACCGTGCAGCAAAAACGGCGAGAGCTGCTCGAGGAACTCGCCCGGCTCGACGACACTCATGCCGACCAGCCCGAAGACCGGCGATATCTCGAAAGACGGGCGCTTCTGATGCAGGAGGCCGTAGCCCTAACCCGGGACCTGGCAGAGTAATGGTTGGCAACGAGGCGATCGTCCTGGAAGGTGCCAGCAAGCACTTCGGTACCCACACAGCCCTTCACCCCACCAACCTGGTCATCTCCCGAGGTCAAGCGGCGTTACTGGTAGGTGCCAATGGAGCAGGTAAGAGCACTCTGCTTCGGCTTATCGCCGGCCTTTCTCGGCCTTCGGAAGGTCTGTTGCAGATTGGCGGCCACGACCTCCAACGCACGCCTGAGGCACGAGCGGCTATCGGGCTGATCTCGCACCAGACCTTGCTCTACGACGAATTGACGGCGCGGGAGAACCTGGACTTCTTCGCCCGTCTTTACGGGCTGACAGAGCAGCAGCAGCAGCTCGAAACAGCACTGGTAGAAGTCGGTCTGCTAGAACGGCAAAACCAGCGCGTGGGTTCGTTTTCGCGCGGCATGAAACAACGCCTGGCCCTGGCCCGCGCGACTCTGCACGACCCTTCGATCCTCTTGCTTGACGAGCCATTCACCGGCCTCGACGCCAATGCCAGTGCCATTCTGCACCACCTCTTGCTCAGCTTCCTTCAAAAAGGCGGCACCTTCGTCTTGGCCACACACCGTCTCGACGCAGCCGATGGTTTGGTGGATCGGTTGCTGATACTCGAACGCGGATACCTGCGCCTAGACCAAGCCCTGGCGGGTAACCTCGATGAGCTGCGCGCACGCTGTGCGCCCTATCTGGACGCCGTCCCGTGAGTTTCTTCGGACGCACATGGGCCATACTGCGCAAGGATTTGCAGGCCGAGTGGCGCACCAAACAACGCCTTAGCCCAATGATCTTTTTCGTTCTCTTGGTGCTGCTGGTCTTCAATTTTTCCTTTGAACTGGGCGGGGCGGCTCTGCGCGAAATAGGGCCCGGTGTACTCTGGTCGTCTTATGTCTTCGCCAGCTTGCTGAGCCTGGGCCGCTCCTTTGCTGACGAACGCGAAAACAACGCGATCGACGCACTGACCATGGCACCGGGAGACCGCGGTGCTATCTATCTGGGCAAGATGTTGGGCAATCTGGTCTTTCTTCTGGCAATCGAAATGATGAGTTTGCCTTTTTTCGCGCTCTTCTTTAACCTATCACCGGGGTTCTTTCTGCTTCCCCTGCTGGCCGTTTTCCTTCTGGGATCGGCCTGTCTGGCATCGGTGGGCACGCTCTTCGCGGCAATCTCGAACAATATGCGGCTTCGCGAATTGCTGTTGCCGCTTTTACTCCTGCCGATGGTCCTGCCCGCGTTGATCTCCTGCGTAGAAGCAACGGGGTTAGTACTGGCCGACAGCCGCAGCGACGCCCTCTATCCGCACCTGCAAATGCTGGGGGTATACGCAGTGGTTTTTACGGTACTCTCGCTAATGCTCTTCGAATACGCGATCGAGGAATAATGCGCTCGACCCTTTTTTCTTCCCTGGTCTTGACGACCATGCTCATTGCTTTGGGTGCCATTTTCCTTTGGGTGCCCACCGAGCAAGAGATGGGAATCGTCCAGCGGATCTTCTACTTTCACGTGCCAGCGGCCATTTCTTCATTTATAGCTTTCTTCCTGGTATTTGTCGGCAGTGTACAGTATCTGCGCACCCGAATCGACAAGTGGGACCACCTGGCTCAGGGGGCCGCCGAAATGGGCGTAATCCTGGCGTTGATCGTGCTGATCACCGGTCCCCTGTGGGCCAAACCCATCTGGGGGGTCTATTGGCGATGGGAGCCCCGGCTTACCTCGATGCTGATCACCTTCACCATCTACGCAGCCTATCTAATGGTACGCGACTATGAAGCCCACTCTAGCCGGGGGCCACGGCTGGGTGCCATATTGGGTATTCTCGCCTTCGCCAACGTGCCTCTGGTCTATTATGCGGTGGATCTCTGGGCTGCCGACCAACAGCTGCATCCTCCGCGCAACGTAGAACTCGCCCCGGAGATGCAATACACCAAGTGGATCTGCTACGGGGCCTTTTTTCTTCTACTCTTCCGCCTGCTGGCGCAACGCATGGAACTAGCCCGCCTCGAAACCACCGTGGCGCGCTTGCGCCTGAAACTAAGCGACGATGCATAAGAGCTATGGATAATCTGCACTACTTATTCGCGGCTTTCGCAGCCGTTTGGATCGTGCTTTTCGCCTATCTGATGCGCCTCAACCGACGCACTGAAGAACTCAAGCGCCAAGTTCAAGAACTCGAGCGATGGACGAAAGATAAAGAGAGTGATTTGCCTGCCAAGAGCGAGTCAGATGCTGGTTGACACCCGATCCAGAGCCGTGTTATATTTTCCGTGGCAATTCAGCCTTTAACCTCTTATCAAATGGTACTGCACCCTTATGGTCCTGATGGAAGTCAATGGGGTCTTCAGCAACAATCCTCAATCTTCGTACCCCCAAGTAGTGCTCAAAGAAGCCGAGGGCAATTCTTATCTGCACATTATAATCGGCCGTTTTGAGGCTGCTGCCATCTCCATGGCCCATGGCAACCAGCAACCCGAACGCCCCATCTCTTACGATCTGGCCTGTCAGATCCTCTCCGGCGTCGACGCCTGTGTAGCTCGGGTCGATATCACCGATTTGCACGAAGGCACCTACTACGCCGAGATTCACCTTGTTGACGAAGAAGGTGCTATCCACGTGCTCGACGCACGACCCAGCGATGCGATCGCTCTGGCTCTGCGTTTTGATGCACCGATCTACGCTGCCGCCGAAGTTCTCGAGGAAGCCGGTCACGCCCGCTCTATCGGCGAGCTCGACGCCAGCCCCGAACCCGAACCCATTTCCGTATCACAGCAGGAACATTCCATCGTCGCAGCTCCAGAAGTTAATCACTTGGATCAACTCAAAAGGCGCATGCGCCAGGCCATCGCCGAAGAAGTTTACGAGGAAGCGGCGCGACTACGCGACGAGATTAGTCGTCTAGAAAAGGCTTGATCTAGCTCGGTCAGAATCTTCCGCAACTCCATTCTCCTGCAAGCAATAGCGAAGATATAGCTTCAACGGTCCGTCAGATATAGCCCTTTTTGAGTCGGGCAACAACGAGGATACGATAAATGGGTGATACTTCTTTAATCGAAATGACTGTGGTTAAGGTCAGTCCCTATCTGCGCGAAGACCGGCCCCTGGTGTGGCTGAGCGAAAAAAACGCCGATTCGGCTCGACTCCTGCCTATCGCCATCGGCGAATTCGAAGCCGCGGCAATCCAGATGCAACTGGAAAACGATGAGCCCATCCGCCCAATCTCCTATGACTTGCTCTCCTCGATTCTCGACCACCTTACAATCGGCTTGCGTCAGGTCGTCATTCACAACGTGCGCCACTCGACGTATTACGCCAGAGTCGTTATAGAGAAAGATCACAAAATAAAGGATATCGACTCGCGCCCCAGCGACGCGATCGCCCTGGCGCTGCGCACCAGCTCACCGATTTACGTCTCGCGCGAACTGCTCGACAAAGTGGGCCTGGACCCATTGGAAACCGAGTTGGAGATCGAACATACGCTGGACCGCTTCTACGAAATCGAACCACAGATTTCCGAACCGCTTGATCCAGAGCCCGAAGCAGATATAATTGACTCACTGACGCAAGAACTAGCTGAGACCAATGAACTGACCGAAACCATTCCGCCCGTCGATAAAGAGCAGAACCCGCTCACCCAGCTTAGGCACCAGCTAGAACAGGCCATCCTCTGCGAGGAGTACGAGGAAGCCATCCGCCTACGCGATGCGATAGAGGTGCTGGTCAATAAGACCGAGCCCTGAATTCCGCTCCCTGCATGCGTCTATCGCCCACCAAATCAGCGAGATAGCCGGGAGTATGTTTTTTCTTCCAAAATAGAGAGCGCCCCGCAATCTCCACTCATCTCTCACCCTCTCTACCGAGTCGCCCATGTATCCAAAGCCCCTCATTTTTCTGGCCATCTCAGTCCTCGTAAGTTGCGGCGGTGAAGAAACAGATCGGCGCTTCACCGATCCAGCCGCGACCTTCCAAACCTATAAGCAAGCACTGGAAAACAGCGACTATGACCTGCTGTGGGAATGTTTCAGCCTTTCGCAACAAGAAAGCGAAGAGCGCCAGGCCTTTATTGATCTCTGGCGACAAAAGAAGCCCGGGGAAATAAAGGCTCAGCTACGGCGCGAGATCGCACAGGAAACCATTATTAACGAGCGGATCGGCTTTTTACTCTTCGATACCTCAACACTGACCGACGAACGCACTTCGCCATTCTTCTATTTCATCCACGACCCCGGGGGTTGGAAAATCACCTCTCATCTGGACAGTACTTTCCACCAGGAGTTGGAGCAGGCTATAGAGCGAGGCGAGTACAAACTACCTGAATTGTAGAACAAAGAAAGCCCGGGGAAATATACACCGGGCTTCTTTTTTAGAGATTTCGGTATTTTGGGTTAAAACGAGACGGAGTGCATATGCGCATGGAATCGGGAACTCGACTGCGCTAATTCGGGAAATCGGTCGGTCCATGTGCGACCTAACTCACGGCTGGAAACCGGCAACTCCCACTCCGGTCCCTCACCATGCCTGAGAGTCACAGAATCCGCTGCGGGCCAGAGTAGAATCGCCAGAGCTGTGGCCAGGGCAAAGCCGCAAACCAGAGGCCGCAGCCAGGCCCAGCGCTCGCGGAGGACCTCTTCTTGCAGTCGATTGCTCAACCGCAGCTTGAAGCTAGCTGGAGACTCCGTTGCCCTCAGGCTCTGCAAGGCCATGCGAACCTGGTGCATACTTGCTAGGACCTCCCGACAAGCGGGACAAAAACGCAGATGACCTTCTAGCTCAAGAGTCGACGACCGGTCCAAGATTTTGTCTAAATAATCGGATAATAGCGGTTCAACGTCTTCGCAATCCTGCAAATACAACCTCCTTTCGCTCTTGTTATCACCTGATAGGACTTTTGCCCCGCACCAATGGTTCCCATGCGAATCGCTGGAGGACTGGCCAAAATAACCGATAAAAAGAAATATGAGAGGTTTTCTCTTAAATAAACGGCCCGAAAAAGCTGGAGCCTCTATCCGGCACTGGCTGATCGCACTCCTGAGTTCTACGCTACTCCTGAGCAGTACGGGATGTGGTTTGCGCACTATTCCGCCGATTCGCTATATCCCAATCATCGGCAAGGATAAGGCGATTACCACCACACAGGTGCTGGCCAAAGCCCTTAAAGACCGCGACCTAGCGATCCGCGCCCAAGCCGTGAAGTTGTTGGCAATCCTCAGCCAGAGTTCGGATAAGAACGTAAAGAAAGCAACGGCCCAGGTCCTCGGAATCGCCGCCAGGGACAACGACCCTGGACTGCGACTCCAAGCCATTGAAATCCTGGGGAAAATGGATGAAAAATACGGCAATAAGCACCTTCTGACTGCTTTAAGAGACCCCAATCCCTTCGTGCGCGAACGGGTCCTCCAGGTACTCAACGAGCGTCAGGCCCGGGCGGATAATCCCCCTCCTGAGCCCCTCAGCGAGGCAGTTCCAAACCCATAGTTTCTATGATGGCCATAATTGCCCCCCACTGCTTGTCGTCCATCGCCCCAACCAGGGCGAGGAGTCCGAGCAGGTCGCGCTTCTTCTGCGTCTTGCGCGCACGGGCTACCGCTTCCAACCACGGCTGATCCTCGAGCAGAGAACGGGTTTCCGGATCGGCAAGCGCTTCTAAGAGCATCGGATCCAAGGGCTCTTTGCTGGCCAGGAGCTGGCTGACCACCGGATCTCTTAGCGAACGGATCATCTTCCCAAAGAGTGCGCGCCCCAACTCCGAGCCAACTTTGGCTTCGTAGGCTGCGAGCAATACCTCGTCGGAATCCAGCTGTAACACCTCTGACAGTTTGATACACACTTCGTCGGAAGGAACCTTGTCCCCCTTCTCGATCTGTCCTATGTATGTCGACCAAACACCATCCGGCTTTTGTGCCGTCACAAGTTTTTCAGCTAGTCCCCGCTGACTGAAGCCGGCCTTCAACCGGGCCTCCTTGACCATTTCTGCAAACCGCATTCGTTTTTCCTCTGGGCTTTTTTAACACCTGATGATAAGGGGGTCATCTAATTTGACAAGAAACGAATTCAATCGCAAGACATATTAACACACACTAGGGAGTGTGTGGGCCTAAGTCACGGTTTTTAAAAAGTAAAATTTCTACTTGACAACACAATCTGGCGTGTGTATCTTTCCAAAAGTTCGTGTTGCTTTTTAGATTGATTTGAACACACACACTAGGGAGTGTGCTGGTTACGAGATAGCAAAATAATTGAGTGTGGCGGTTCGCTAGCGTGTAATGATATCCTGATCCGCAAAACTCGGATTCCCCTTTTCGGGTCATTGAGATCTTCAAAATTACCTCCCCACACCGCCTCGTTTGAGGGTCTCAACTGCGGTTCAAGATCACACCATCTAGCCGTCACACTCTTGATTTTCCCCAAAAGGCAGCCCATCTTAGATGGGCTGCTTTTTTATTCTCTAATTTCCGCCGACTGCTCCTGATTCGCCATGCACATCTGTATGGTCGCCTTTACCGACCTGCACTTCGACTACCGAATCTATCGCGAAGCCATCTCGTTGCACCGTGCCGGCCACCGGGTCACCATCGTTGCTTCCTCGTTTAACCCGGCTCCCCTCGAAGGATGGAGCGACTTCGAAATTCATCTAATCCCGATAGACCGGAACCAATCGCTACGCCGCCTTTACCCTTTTTTTTGGCAACGGGCCCTGCCACTGCTTCTCGACGCCCGCCCAGACGCCTACCACGCCCATGATCTGGACGCGCTCTGGCCAGCGGTGCGAGCGGCACGGCGCCTGGATCGGCACCTAGTCTACGATTCTCACGAATTTTGGATCGAGCAGTCCTCGTTGGTCAATCGGCCGCTTATGCGGTCCTTCTGGAGCTTATTGGAGCAACGGCTAATAAAACAGGCGGACCGCGTTATCACCGTCAGCTCATCCATTGCCCAATCGCTCAAGGATCGCTACCGTCTCGAAGATGTCATCGTTCTGCGCAACTTACCCCTGTTCCGCGAGAAGGTCCAAAGCAACCTGATCCGCGAAACGCTGGATTTGCCCGACGACCGCTCAATTGTCCTTTATCAAGGCGGATTCCTCACCGAAAACGGCCTGCGTGAGCAGATTGAGGCCGCTGCCGGGTTCAAAGAAGCTGTCCTGGTCCTGATTGGAGATGGACCTAGCGAAGGAGCACTTCGAGAACAGGTGCACTCTGCAGGTCTGAGCGATCAAGTCTTTTTTATCCCCCGGGTGCCTTTTCACCAGCTTCATAACTATACCTGTTCGGCTGATCTCGGATTGTGCCTGATCAAGGGCACCGGCCAGAGCTTCTACTACTCCCTTCCCAACAAACTCTTTGAGTACATGATGGCAGGGCTTCCGATCCTGGCCAGCGACTTTCCCGAAATGGAGCGCGTCGTACGTGAAACGAAGACCGGGGCCACGATGAATCCAACCGATTTAACTGCTATTCGCCAAGAGGTCGATGATTTTCTGAGTGATGCAGACCGACGCCAAGCCTGTGCCAGGGCCAGTTTGGAGGCGGCAACGCGCTTCAACTGGGAGCGGGAAGCAGACCAACTCACCCAACTCTACACAACCCTCTAATGAATACTCCACTCACACTGAGCCTCGTGATGCCCACCTACGACGAGCCGGAACGCCTGGAAGCTGCGCTTGAGAGCCTTTCGCAGCAAGATTATCCCCGCGAGGCGACCGAAATCATCGTCGTGGACGACGCCTCGCCCAATCTGGACATTGCCCGACTAGAGGCGGCACTCGCCCCTTTCCCGTTGCGGTTGATCCGCAACAGAGAAAATCAGGGCCGGGCACGAGCACGTAACGCAGCTCTTCAAGTGGCGAGTGGCGAGATCATCATCTTCCTCGATAGCGATATGACCGTCGATGTTGATTTTCTCCGGATCCATGCCGAATCTCATCAAACCCATTCAGAAGCCATCTTTGTCGGCAATATTCGCTTTGCCAGCGAAATTCCCCCCACTCGCCTGACCCGCTATATCGAAAGTCGCGGCGTCCACGGAGCCGATGTCGATAAGCCCATTCACTTTAAGTGCTTTGTCACGGGCAACTCTTCGGTCCGCCGATCGTCCTTGCTTCGCGTAGGGGTTTTCGATGAGGAGCTCACCAGCTACGGAGGTGAAGATTTGGAGCTGGGCTACCGCCTTCATCTAGCTGGTATCCCCCTTTATTTCGCCGCAGAAGCGCTCTCCTACCACCACCACCTGCGTGCGCTAGAACCCCTCTGCCAGCTGATGCAGACCTACGGTAGGGAGTCGATTCCCATCCTTCTGCGCAAACATCCCGAGTTGAATTCCTTGCTGCGACTGGAGTTCCTCAGCTCATCTGCGTTTTCCCCTCGCCGACTTGCTCTACTCTTAACCCTGTCTTCACCCTTTCACTACCCTATCCGCTGGATGACCCGTTGGTTCGAAAAAAGCTACGCCCCCAACCTCTTCTTCTCTTACCTTTTCTGGTCCAGCCGAACCCGGGGCTACCTGCAGGCGTTAGAACATCCAGTCCCAACTTGCTAATTTTACTTGAGCATCTATCTTTCGAGGGATAGTCCCTAGGCCAAAGACGCCAGCATTTGGGTAAAGGAGGCATTCTTTTGAGACACCTATCGGTTCTAGTTATAGCAACTCTCGCGATGTGTATCTTAGCAACTCCGGCAACGGCCCAAGCAGTAAAGAAAAAAGGCCAGACTATATTTGGCGAAGATCGCAAGACAACGATGAAAGCGATGAAAGGCATATCAAAGGCGCTCGGGGTCAAATGCCTATACTGCCATGTCAAGGAAGGTGGGAAAGTTGTTTACACAAAAGACACGCCTGAAAAAGAAATCGCCCGCCAGATGAAATTGGTCTTTGTAGACAGCCTGATCGCCGATACTACCGTGCAAATCTCCTTTCCCCACGACGGCAAAACCAAGAACGTGCAGGCCCTTTATAAAGCCAGCGGCGAAGACGCGGGTATCCACCTGATGGCCCAGGCGGACAAGGGACCCAAAGAAGAGAGCATGGTCGGCTTACCCCCGGAAGGCGAGACGCTCAGTTGTAAAACCTGCCATGGTGGCAAGGTGCATATTTTCGCTAAAGAAACAACTGAAGACAAGTAAAAACAATCACATAAGAATATATCGGCTCAGAGAGCCCCTGCGGTGTTGGAGATTTGCTCCGCCCTATGCACGCTTCTTATCCCCGGCTCGCTCAAATCTTCTACACCGTCCTGCCAGCCTTGCTGCTGGCCCAGTTCGTCGTCTGGCCCATCGTCGGTCTCTCCTTCCCGCACGCCGGTATCATTGCCGCTGAGTGCACCCTGCTCTGTTTTGCAGCACTCCATATCCGTCGGCATCGCCTGATAACCGAAGACCTGCTCCTGCTCAACGCCACACCACTAGCGACTCTCCTGTTGACGATTCCCGTGGCTATTTGCTGCAGCCTGGTCATTACCGAGTTCGACCTGTATCTGGCCGGGGTCCTGGAAATCGCGATGCCGATCTCCTTTCAAAAAAACTTGTTGGAGCTTCAGATCGTCCGCAGTTTAGCCGATGCACCCGGAGGACTGGCAGCGCTGGTGCTGGTTCCTGCGCTCTGCGAAGAGCCTTTCTTCCGCGGTTTTGTTCTCACAGGGCTCTACGCCCACTACGGGGCGCGCTGGGCACTAGGGGGTTCCGCTTTGCTCTTTGCTGCTTCGCGCTTGAACCCCTGGCAGTTTTTGCCCCTTTTGCTCTTCGGTCTATTCCTAGGCGCCCTGATCCACTGGACTCACAGCATCTATCCGGCCATCCTCGCCCACGCACTCAACAACCTGGTCTCGATGGCAGGAGTCAATCTGCAGACCCACTGGGGCCTGGATAGCATAGGACCGAACCAACACCTCCCCATCCCCCTGGCTCTTGTCGCTGCACTGATCTTGCTCATCGGCCTTCTGCTCCTCAGCCGACAAACTCCCGTAATACCTTTTTTGATCCGCAGAGAATCGGACGGCAAAAAACAGGGGTTCGATCCGCTAAAGATCAGCTGAATTTTTTATAGAAGTCGAACGCCGACGGGAGCATGCTCCCTTGTCGGAGTGTGATTCTACGTCCTGGCCACGCCCACTCATTAAGGCATAAAAAGCTGTTTTTACTTGTCTTATGTGGCAATCGAGGCCGAGGTCGGATCCACCGAAACTCTCTCCCTACGCATTTAACGTCCCCCTATCCCAGTGCCTTCTCCACCGTCTCCCCAATCTCCGCCGGACTCTCACAGACCCGGATCCCCGCATCCTGCATCGCCGCCATCTTGTCCTCAGCCGTCCCTTTACCCCCAGAAATAATGGCACCCGCATGCCCCATCCGTCGCCCCGGGGGCGCGGTACGGCCTGCAATGAAACCAATTACTGGTTTGTCGTAATGCTCTTTGATATAGGCGGCCGCTTCCTCTTCAGCGGTGCCTCCGATCTCGCCGATCATCACCACCGCATCGGTCTCGGGATCATCCTTGAAAAGGGCCAAGGCATCCACAAAGCGGGTACCGATAATTGGATCACCGCCGATACCGATAGCCGTAGACTGCCCCAGGCCCTGCTCGCTCAACTGGCCTACTGCCTCGTAGGTCAGGGTGCCGCTGCGGGAGATGATCCCGACTCGACCTGGTTGGTGGATGAAACCGGGCATAATGCCGATCTTGCACTTCCCCGGCGAGATAATACCAGGGCAATTGGGTCCGATCAGCCGCACAGGACGCGCCTGGATATAATGGTAGGCCCTAGCCATATCTTCCACGGGAATACCCTCGGTAATACATACGATCAGACTCAGGCCGGCATCAGCCGCTTCCATGATCGCATCGGCAGCAAAGGGCGGGGGCACGAAGATCACCGAGACCGAAGCGCCAGTGACCGCCACGCCTTCAGCGACGGTATTGAAAACGGGAACGCCCTCAAAATCCTGCCCACCCCTGCCCGGCGTTGCCCCGCCGACAATCTGCGTGCCGTACTCCATCATCTGCTTGGTATGGAATGATCCCTCTTGTCCTGTAATCGCCTGTACGAAAACCTTGGTATTTTCATCGACTAATACACTCATACCCATATCCCCCTATTGAATGGCCGCCGCGACTTTTTCAGCCGCATCCTTCAGCCCGTACCCAACGGTAAAATCCATTTCGGAATTTTCCAGCAATTCGGCGGCAAGATCGGCGTTGGTACCGGCCAGACGTACGACAAGGGGTACGTTGACCTCGATGTTTTCGCAGGCCTGAATCACCCCCTCGGCTACCCGGTCGCAGCGCACGATCCCTCCAAAGATGTTGATCAGGATGGCTTTTACACTGGAGTCGGAAAGCAAAATCCGAAACCCGTTCTCGACGGTTTCTGCGCTGGCACCACCACCCACATCGAGGAAATTAGCGGGTTCTGCACCAGAAAGCTTGATAATATCCATAGTCGCCATTGCCAGTCCCGCGCCATTAACCATGCAGCCGATATTGCCATCGAGCTTAATATAGTTTAGATCGTATTTAGAGGCTTCAACCTCCAGCGCCTCCTCTTCGTCCAGATCGCGCAACTCGGCAAATTCGGGATGGCGAAAAAGCGCGTTGTCATCAAAGTTGATCTTAGCATCCAACGCCAGCACTTGTCCATCAGCCGTCTTCACCAAAGGATTGATTTCAGCGAGCGAGCAGTCGGCACCAACAAAGGCTTTGTAGAGGTTGAGTATAAAGCCCGTTGCCTGGCGAACCTGCTTACCCTCGAAACCGAGTCCAAAAGCCAGGCGTGCCGCTTGAAAAGGCTGCAGGCCAAGACCGGGGTCAGCCGTTTCCCGAAGAATCTTTTCCGGAGTAGCGGAAGCGACCTCTTCGATCTCTACCCCTCCTTCGCGACTGGCCATGACTACCAGTTTGCTCTGAGCCCGGTCCAGAGTAATGCCCAGGTAGAATTCGTGCTCGATCTCCGAGGCCTTCTCAACCAGAACCTTTTTAACGGTCTGGCCGCCGGGACCGGTCTGGTGGGTGACCAGCTGCATTCCTAAAATCTCGCTGGCAGCCTGGCGAGCTTCAGCGGGACTTGTAGCCAGCTTGACTCCTCCACCCTTACCCCGGCCTCCAGCGTGAATCTGGGCCTTGATCACAACCTTGCCGCCCAACTCAATCGCAGCGTTTTCGGCCTCCTCGACCGTACTCGCCACCGCGCTTTCTGGAACGAGAACACCGTACTGCCGGAGGACATCCTTAGCCTGGTATTCGTGTATTTTCATTTGCGTTTCCCTTTTAAAATGAGCTAAAAGAGTATATAAACATTCCCAAAACAGCAAGACGATCCTCCACGCTGGACCAACAACCAGAGTCTTTTTTACCAAATTAGTGTTTCCTAAGTCTGCCACTCAGGTATTATCTTTTTAGATACACACATCGAGCTGGACGCGGAGATACCATAACATATGCATTCAAGATTGTTCTCCTCGCCGATCGGCAAGAAGATGGGGATGGCCCTAACCGGACTTATCCTCTACGGCTTTCTGATCGGACATCTATCTGGAAACCTGCTACTGCTCAGGGGAGACGGGGGACGAGCTTTCAACGCCTACTCGGACTACCTTATCAACCACCCCTTGCTCATTCCCGCTGAACTCTTTCTGGTCATCGTCTTTCTGCTGCACATTTACCTGGCAATCAGCGTCACGCGCGACAACCATAGAGCCCGCCCGGTCGGCTACCAGAATACCCGCAGTGCTGGGGGCAGGAACTTTGCTTCCCATACCATGATCTATTCGGGGGCACTAATCCTGATTTTCCTAGTTCTCCACCTCAAAACCTTCAAATACAGCGAAAAAACCGGTGGAACACTTTACGACCTAGTCTCTTCTACATTTCAACAAACCGGCTATGCAATCTGGTACGTAATCGCCATGATCATCTTAGGTGCTCACCTTTGGCACGCATTCCAGAGTGCCTTACAGACCCTGAGCATACGCTCCGACAAGATCAAATTCATAGGCCTTGTTCTCTGCCTGGTCCTAGCGATTGGGTTTGGCTCGTTACCTCTCGCCATCTCTCGTGGTTTTACCCCTTTCTAAACTGCGAGTCCTCGTTTTTTTAGCCTGTTTTTTCGTGAAAGGCTGCACATGGCACTAGACGGATATATTCCCAGTGGTCCGCTGGCGGAGAAGTGGGAAAAACACCTATTCGAACTCAAGCTGGTCAACCCGGCCAACAAGCGCAAACACACCCTTATCGTTGTCGGTACGGGTCTGGCAGGCGCTTCGGCTGCTGCCTCCCTGGCCGAACTAGGCTATAACGTTCTCTCCTTCTGTCTACAGGACTCGCCGCGTCGCGCTCATTCCATCGCCGCACAGGGCGGCATAAACGCTGCTAAGAACTACCAGAACGACGGCGATAGCGTCTACCGCCTCTTCTACGACACCATAAAGGGTGGTGACTATAGGGCGCGGGAGGCCAATGTATACCGCTTGGCCCAGATCAGTTCGGACATTATCGACCAATGTGCGGCCCAAGGCGTACCTTTCGCCCGCGAGTATGGGGGCACGCTCGCCAATCGCTCCTTTGGCGGCGCTCAGGTCTCACGCACTTTCTACGCTCGCGGACAAACCGGCCAGCAGCTGCTGCTCGGAGCCTATAGTGCCTTAATGCGCCAGGTTGAAACCGGCATGGTAAAACTCTTCCCACGTCGAGAAATGCTCGAACTCGTACTGGTCGAGGGCAGGGCCCGAGGCATCATTGTCCGCAACCTGATCAGCGGCGAGTTGGAGCGCTACGCAGCCGACGCAGTGGTGCTGGCCACCGGGGGCTATGGCAATGCTTTCTTTCTTTCGACCAATGCCAAAGCCTGCAATGTCACCGCCACTTGGCGCGCCCACAAGAAAGGAGCCTACTTCGCCAACCCCTGTTTTACCCAGATTCACCCAACCTGTATTCCCGTTTCGGGCAACTACCAGTCCAAACTCACATTGATGAGTGAGAGCCTGCGCAACGACGGACGCGTCTGGGTCCCCAACGAACAAGGCGACCAGCGGACTCCCGAGGAGATTCCGCTCAATGAGCGAGACTACTATCTAGAGCGACGCTACCCCAGTTTCGGCAATCTGGTGCCGCGAGATGTGGCTTCGCGAGCCGCCAAGATCGTCTGCGACGAGGGACGGGGCGTAGGCCCAACAAAGCGGGCGGTTTATCTGGATTTTGCCGATGCCATCAACCGGGACGGTGAGCAGACCATAGAGCAGAAGTACGGCAATCTATTCGATATGTACCACGAGATCACCAACGAAAACCCCTACCAAACCCCGATGCGAATTTATCCCGCCGTCCACTATACAATGGGCGGGCTCTGGGTAGACTATAACCTGATGAGCAATCTGCCCGGACTCTTCGTTCTGGGTGAGGCCAATTTCTCCGACCACGGCGCCAACCGATTGGGAGCCAGTGCCTTGATGCAAGGGTTGGCCGATGGCTACTTCGTCATCCCCTATACGATTGGGGGTTATGTCGCATCGAATCCAATCGATGAAGTGGGCCCCGACCATCAAGCATTTGCCGAGGCTGAACACCAAGCAACGGAGCGGGTCGACAAGTTGCTTTCCATCAATGGTCGACGCACCGTGGACGACTTTCACCGCGAGCTTGGACTCTTGCTCTGGGACCACTGCGGTATGTCGCGCAACGCAGAACAGCTGAATAGCGCACGCCAAAGGGTGCGCGAGATTCGCGACGAGTTCTGGCAAAACCTCACGGTTTCCGGGACCGCAGGCGAATTCAACCAGGTCCTGGAACGGGCCGGCCGGGTGGCAGACTTTATGGAGTTTGCCGAGCTGATGATCCACGACGCCGACAAGCGCAACGAATCCTGTGGCGGCCACTTTCGCGAGGAGCACCAGACCGAGGAAGGGGAGGCAGTACGCAACGATGAGGACTTTGCCTATGTGGCTGGATGGGAATTTCAGGGCGTGGGTCAAAAGCCGACACTGCACAAAGAAGAATTAGTCTTCGAAAACGTGCACCTGACGCAAAGGAGTTACAAGTGAACGAGGAACGCCGCCAGAAAGATGTGTTGAGCTTCACGGTCAAGGTCTGGCGTCAGAAAGGCCCCAGCGACAAAGGCCGGATGGTTTCCTACCCCATTGAGCGGATTCGTCCAGAGATGTCCTTTTTGGAAATGCTCGACATCCTCAACAACGAACTCCAACGCCAGGGCGAAGAGCCTCTGGCCTTTGACAGCGACTGCCGCGAGGGTATCTGCGGCACCTGCGGTCTGGTGATCAATGGCATCGCCCACGGTCCGGGACGCGGCACTACGACCTGCCAGCTCTATATGCGCAGTTTCGCCAATGGTTCGACCATCACCGTCGAGCCCTGGCGCGCCGCTGCTTTTCCGGTGGTCAAAGATCTAGCCGTAGACCGCTCCGCTTTCGATCGCATCATCCAAAACGGCGGCTACACTTCGATCAACACCGGATCTGCCCCCGACGCCAATACTCTACTGATCCCGCAAGAACTAGCGGCAGAGGCCTTTGATGCCGCTGCCTGTATCGGCTGCGGGGCCTGTGTCGCCTCCTGCAAGAACGCTTCTGCAATGCTCTTTGTGAGCGCCAAGATCAAGCATCTCAACATCCTTCCCCAGGGCCAACCCGAACGGCATAAACGCACAATGGCAATGGTCAATTCAATGCGGCAGGAGAGCTTTGGCAATTGTACTAACGAGTATGAGTGCGAGGCCGTCTGTCCCAAGGAGATTTCCGCCCAACACATCTCTTTTTTAAATCGCGAGTACCTCAAGGCCTGGGTGGCTGGTAAATAACAAATCCGGGGGTTCGACTAATAAAGAAGCGGGCCTCACCTTTGTCGGTGAAGCCCGCTTCTGTTTCTATCTTGCCGCGCGACGCTCAGGCCGAATAAACACTTACCCGTTTGCGCTTCTTGCCAAAAGTCTCAAAGTGCACTCGACCATTAATCGTGGCAAAGAGCGTATCGTCGCCGCCTTTCTTGACATTGGTTCCCGGGTGGATTCGCGTACCGCGTTGCCTCACGATGATCGTGCCGGCATGAACCTGCTCTCCGCTATAACGCTTAACACCCAAACGCTGGGCATTGCTATCGCGACCGTTTTTCGAGCTACCAACGCCCTTTTTATGAGCCATGGGATCTGGTCCTTTCGCGCTTAGTTCGGGAGGACGATGTCCTCGACCTGAATCTCGGTATAGTCCTGACGATGGCCGGTGCGACGGCGGTATTTCTTGCGACGCTTTTTCTTAAAGACGATGATCTTATCGCCTCGCCCATGACCGACAACCGTCGCTGAAACACTGGCACCCTCGACGGTAGGACTACCAACCTTCGTCCCGCCATCGCCGGAAACCAGCAACACCTCATCAAACTCCTGGGTACTGCCTTCTTCAGCCTGAAGTCGGGGAACCCGCAAACGCTGGCCCTTATCGACTTTGACCTGGTGACCGGATATGTTGACCACTGCGTACATGACCTGAACTCCTAAGACAATTTCTTTAGTACAGACATCAGAAGATAATGGCCGGGACTTTTTCTGTCAAACCCTGAACTCTGCTGTCACATCCAGACTGCGCTTGTTAGAAAAAAAGCGATAATCCTGGGGTCCCAAGGCAGTATCGGTTTCAACTTGGAGGCGAGCTTTCGTCGCCTTGCGCAACGATTTAAGCCGCTCTTCGCGATTTTCCAGTATATAGGCCGCCACATCAGGATGAACCTTGAGTACATAGCGCTTCTCCCGGGTGGCCGCGTAGGAGCGTTGCAACCAGCGTTCGATTCGGGTCAGCGTGGTATCCGGTCCCAGAATCCGGCCTGTTCCGTTGCAAAGCGTACAGGGTTCACTATGGGTATGCAAGAGGTTCGGACGAACCCGTTGGCGGGTCATTTCCACTAGACCAAACTCGCTGACATGCGAACAGATCGAAACCTTGGCCCGGTCTTTCTTGAACTCCTCGACCAGACGCTCGACGACCTTTTTGCGGTTTCGTTCCTCGTTCATATCGATAAAGTCGATAACGATAATACCGCCCACATCCCGAAGCTTGAGCTGTCTAGATATTTCGCGGGCCGCTTCGATGTTGGTATTGAGATTGTTTTCTTCTTGGTCATCCGATCCGACGTAGCGTGCCGAGTTCACATCGATAAAGGTCCCCGCCTCGGCATAATCTATCACCAAAGCTCCCCCCCGACGCATCCACACAGTGCGGTTGGCAGCTTTTTCAATCTCCTCCTCTACTTTAAATGCGTCGAATATTGGACGCCGTTCCCGGTAGTACTCAACCCTTTGCCGCAATTCGGGTGAGACCTGACGCAAATAAGTCGTGATTTCCTTAAACAATTCTTTATTATCGACCACCAGTCGATCCACATTGTCCGTGAAGAGGTCGCGGATCACGCTAGAAGTCATACCCATTTCCTCATGGACCAGGGAAGGAGCCGTGACTTTCTTGCTGGCCTTGAGCAAACGTGCATAATTCTTCACCAATTGTTTCATGTCGCGCTTGAATTCGCGATCGCTCTGGTTTCTTCCCTCAGTTCGCACGATCACTGAATAATCGTCAGGTTTTATCTTTGAAACCAGATCGCGCAACCTCTTCCGTTCGTTCCAATTGGAGATCTTGCGCGATACGCCAACCCTATTGCCTCCAGGGATCAGCACCATAAAGCGACCCGGAAGCGACAATTGGGTCGTTACACGAGCACCTTTGGTGCCTATAGGCTCTTTGGTAATCTGCACCAGGACCTTCTCGCCCTTCTTGATCAGGTTCTGAATGTTCGGATAACTTCGGTGACGGGAACGGCGTCCGTTTCGCGATCCCTCGCCTTCGAATTTATCGGCCTCCACCATATCGCGCACCTGGAGGAACGCAGTCCGCTCATGACCAATCTCTACAAATGCAGCCTGTAAGCCCGGTAGCACCGCCGTTACGGTCCCCTTATAAATATCTCCTACTGTCCGTTCGGCCTCTGGTCTTTCGACCCAGATCTCAGCGAGTCTTCCATCTTCCAAAATGGCAATTCGGGATTCGTGGATTCCCTGGTTAATAAAAATTTCTGTCCGCATAATACAATCCTCATACCTCTCCGATAAGCTATACTGACGGCCCAATAGCCAATGGCCGGCCAATGCTTATCTTTTCGGGCACTCTCTTAAGGAAAAGGAGTCGAGGGTTTTTCAGGGTGGAATATGCTAACGCGGTTTCAGGACCCAATTTCGGGACTGGAATCTAACGAGCGTGGGCCGTAGAAAATACTCAGGCCCAGCGTCGATCAAACCCTATTAGAGGGTTTTTGTCTGGACAAAGATCGCAGTGCTGTGGCATAGGCTAAACGAGGATAGACCTCCAATTTCAACCCGGTTGCCCTGAATCGAATACCTGTAGGAACTGGCGCTGGAGGTGATCCTGTGGAATCCCCCAACTCTCAGAAAACCTATGATAACATCTACTTACAAAAAATCTATAAATGCAAAAACCCTGAAAAGGGACCCCCTTAGAGAGTGTTTCCCTTAGTGAACAAAGCAAAAAATAACAATAACGTTTTGAGTTTCTATCTATTCAATATTTTCGTTTACAAGAACTGCTTAAGTAAAAATCCCCAATTCTAAGGTAGGAAAAAACTCACTCTGAAGCAACCCAGAAATTGCTTCACTCGTTCCCACCTTTGACCAAAACCTTTAGATATTGATCCCCGTCGCTGAGTACTTCTATTGCCTTAGCCAACTGCTGGTCTTGCTCCAATTCCTCACGTAACTGAGCCTTCCTCCCCGTGAACCGCAGAACCAATTCTTGGTGCAAGATCCTTTTTATATGAGGGGTTAGCTTATTATTTAACGGGTTATCCTGCTCTTTCTCTATCGAGACCCGCAACTGGCGAATCGATTCTTGTACTGCTCCTCCCCACCCCCTGTCTTCGGCTAAGGCTTCGAACGCTTCAATTTCGCTTAAACCTGCTTCGACCTGGTTCTCAGCACCATCCTTAGTTCGGACGAACTCCATAAAGCGAACAACCATTTCATCACTCACGGCCAAGTCCGGATGGTTCTCAACCCAAGAAGAATCCGCCGCCGCATAATCAACGGCGAAGTCGAAAAAAAGGCGGCGGCGATCCAAGTCTCGGATATAGTTGGGTACGGGTTCCAACTCAACACCGATATCCGGTTCAATTCCCCCTCCACCAAAAACTTTGCGACCCTTTTGAGTGTAGTACGCCCGGTCCAGGAGGCTGTCGGCTAAATCGGATTCTTTTTGCGTAACGACCTTACCCACTAAATCGCTCAGACGCGTCGAAAGAATCTGGATTGCCAGTTCTTCTTTGATATCAAAATGAGCCTGGATTGCCGAAAGGGCATCTTCCGTATCTCCCGATCGCAAAATGAGATCCATCAACAAAAGCGGAGGGAACTCCCGATCGCCGAGCGGGACGCGTCTCACCCCTCCCACAGTGCCTAGTTCGCGGTGGATGCTACGGCCACTTGGCGTGTAGTAAAGAGCCGTCGTCAGCTTCAGCGCACTAGAGGCAACCTCGTGCAAATCGAATATGGTTTGTACCGATCCTTTACCAAACGATCTTGCTCCGACAACCACTCCCCGATCGTTGTCCTGAATCGCCCCGGCGACAATCTCGGATGCACTGGCACTACTCTCATCAATCAGGATTACAAGAGGTGTCTCACCAGCAACTGGCCGGCGCTTGGAACGCTTGATCTCTTCTCGACGCCCCTCGCGTTCCTTGACCGAGACAATCGGCACCCCCTTGGGTAAAAACAAATCGGCTACTTGGATCGCCTGACCGAGTAAACCCCCCGGATTGCCTCGCAGATCCAAAATAAGACCCTCTACATCCGCAAGACTTTTTATCGCCTCTTCCACCTCAGTGGAAGTACGTTCCGAAAAACGAGTACGCCGCATGCTTATATAACCCACCCCACCCTCGAACTTCTCGACTAAAACGACACTTTTTATTCTGATTATTTCCCGTTGGATCTCGACTTTACGTGGCAAGGCTTCCAGACGATGAGCAACCGAAATCTCAACTTTTGTGCCTGGATCTCCGCGCATTATATTGACCACCGTATCAAGATCCATATCCAGAGTGCTCTGCCCTTCAATGGCTACGATCAAATCACCCGGCTTAAGACCTGCCCGAAAGGCCGGAGTGTCTTCGATCGGAGATATCACTACTGGAAAACGGTCCTTTATTGCAAGCGTAATGCCCAGGCCCGCGAATTTTCCTGTCGTGTCCTGGCGCAGCTGGCGCAACCCCTCCTCATTATAATACTGGCTATATGAATCAAGCCGACCAAGCATGCCCTCAATGGCAGCTCCCATCACCTCTTCCTGATCCAGACTTGCGTAATAGTTATCCAGAATCCGTGAGTACACCGCTCCGAAGCGCTCCCAGCTAGCATTTACCCCCGCATAAGGGTCTTCCGTAGGGCTAGCATCGACCCACACAATGGCCGCAAACCAATAAAGAAAACCGATCCATTTATACTTCATGAGTCATTCTCTTTCTTTGGGAAACCACGACCAACGCTCGCGCAACGCATCTCGGATACTCAACGCCAGCCTTTCCTTCGTGAGCCGTGCATCAAAAACCAACGCTTTTTCCTCTCCCGCCGCGATCTCCCGGTATCCTCTGGCAACCCGCTCTTGTAATCCTTCCCCGAGTTGTTCCAACCGGTCCACTTCGCCCCCACGCTGGTCTCGTCTAGTCCGAGCGACTTCAGTCGGTAAATCCAGATATATTGTCAAATCCGGGCAACACTCTCCCACTGCCAACTGATTGACCTGGCTGACGACCCCCAGATCCAAACCCCGACCAAACCCCTGATAAGCCAGGGACGATGCGATATAACGATCACAAATAACGACTTCTCCCCGCTCTAGCGACGGGATGATCAACTCCTCCACGTGCTGTGAACGACTTGCCGCATAAAGAAAAAGTTCTGCCATATGGGAGATCTCGCCCAACTTTGGATCGAGAACGAGATTGCGAATCTGCTCTGCTGCTGGCGTCCCCCCCGGCTCTCTGGTCAATCTGACCGGAATGCCTGCTGCATCGAGGTGAGCAGCCAGCAGAAGGCACTGAGTCGTAGTCCCACTGCCATCAATGCCCTCAAAAACGATGAAATGACCTTGAAACACTGAGGAGGAAGAAATTCTGGCGTCCCGGCGTCAGGATTGCTGGACTGAAGCGGGTGGATTGGGCCCCGCTTTCAACCTGTTGCGGATATAAGTGAGGCGTTCAACAACGGTAAAATTGGTTGTAACGGCAAGAAGGACCAACACAAAAACCAAACTATGATGTCCGAGGAGACTTCCCAAAGCTAAAGCAATTAGCCGTTCGGGGCGTTGCATAAACCCCACCTTGCAATCTTCCCCTAGCCCCTCAGCCCTTGCTCTTACATAAGAGACCATCAACGAGCCAGTGATTGCGAAAAAGAGAATTCCCGATGCAACCCACTCGTCATTCCCAATCAAGTAGGCACCAATCCCAAAATAAATGAAGATCTCTGAGTACCGGTCCGTCGTCGAATCCAGCAAAGCTCCGAACTTAGTCTCTTTGCGTCCTTCCCTCGCCACCTGACCATCCAGGATATCGCAAAGACCCGCCATCATCATAATAATCGCACCCCAATGCAAATACCCTTTGGCAAAAGCCACAGTCGCCCCCAGATTCATAACCAAACCCATCAGGGTCAACCAGTCTGGGGTAAAACCCAAGCGAATGAATAAATGAGCCAAGGGCCTTAGCACGGCCAGACACCACTTTTTCAGATATTTATCTAACACTAAGAACCTGTTTATTCGGAGCTAGCGACTTAGGAACCAGCGAGTATATATTTCCGAAAGTCTGCTCTCATCTGACTAATCAGAATATACGTCATTTCTTCCGACACTTGCAAGAGATTTATCTCCCAAATATTCACAATTTCCCCATTAACTTATCCACATTTACCCCCTAACTTCCCTGGGCGGAGATAGCCCCGAATCTTCCCTATCCTACCGTTTTAAATAAATATATCACACTTTTTAAACATTAATTCCAACCGGTGAATTTGTTAATAACCGAATGTGGATAGCTGTTAATAACTTCTACCCATCTACGTTCTGAAAAGCCCCAGGGTCGTTTTCATCCCAAAGCGCTCCGAACTCCATTTCATATTCACCGAATCCGCACAATTTTCCGCGAGCGTTGATAAAACCCAGCCGTGGGGGGACAGGTTGTTTTTGACCAGATCAAGTAATTTGGGCGGGGACGCCACAGCTCTTGCCGTAACCAAATCCACCTCTCCTATATGGCAATTCTCAATCCGATCGTTCACTATCTCTATACGGTCAAGTGCCAGACGCCTTACAACCTCCTTGAGGAAATTAGCGCGCTTTCTCCTACTCTCCACCAGAATAAAGGTGGAATCTGGAAGAACGACCTTCAGAGGTATCGCTGGCAATCCAGACCCCGACCCCAGGTCCATTATCCTGTGGCATGGGACACTGGTAACTATGGGTAGCATCAACAGAGCCTGCCCCAAGTGCTTAGTTGCAATAGAGGATAAATCATGCCTAGAAACAAGATTCATTCGGCTTGACCATCGAACCAAGAGAATGAGATAGAGCTCCAGTTTGGACCAATGATCTGGGGTAAAATGGGAATCCGTCATCGCTTCTTTAAGGCGACCAAAATCTTCTTCAACCTGGGGTGGTAAGCCATCCGTTATCGACATTGTTCCACGTGGAACATTACGGTTCCCTTAGCAACACAGAGGACGCAGAAAGCTTTCTGTCCTTGGGTTTTCTGACGGAGATGTTTCACGTGGAACATTTTCATTTCCCGATGCAGAACTCAGAAAAAACGGCATCGAGAACGTCTTCATCCGTTCGTTCTCCAAGCATCTCCCCAAGAGCGTTCAACGCTTCTTGCAGCTCAACAACGACGCATTCATCGGGCTCTTTAGCCAGGAGCAGTCTATCTGCCTTGGCACCGGATCTTGAGACTCGATAGAGGCACTCCTGATGACGCTGGCGGGTAACTTCGATGCCCTCAAACCCGCGACCTCGGGGCCAATATCCAGACGCTTCCTTCTTTAAGTTCTCGACTCCAAGCTCCGTAAGTGCTGAAATATCAACACTCGACACAGCACGACTTTCCACCTTGGTTCGATCGAGAACCGCAGGCAAATCTACCTTATTAAAAACAGCAATGGATTTCTGCGCGGGCAGAAGTTCCAATACCGCTAGATCGTCGCCGCACCATTCAGCCGAACTATCGAAGATACCGAATACCAGGTCTGCCTCATTGACAACTCGAGAAGCCCGGTCGATCCCTTCTTTTTCCACTGGATCTTCACTGGACCGTATCCCCGCAGTATCGACTAGGCGCAGAGTCTCACCTCCCCATACGGTCCTGCCTTCAACAAGGTCTCTTGTGGTACCGGGTATTGGGGAAACAATCGCTCGATCTTCGCCGAGTAAAACGTTGAGTAAGGTAGACTTACCAACATTGGGTCGGCCGACAAGCGCGACAAGATACCCATCGACGCGACGCTTTGTCCCCTCGAAGGTATCAGCGAGTCGGCAAGATGAGGCTACGACATCCCTCATCAGAGTCTGGATCTCCTGACGACCAATTTCATCGATGTCTTCTTCGGAAAAATCGAGACCGATCTCAAGCAAGGACAAGGCTTTAACAACCTGCCCCTTCAGTCTTCTAACCATTGTGGATAAACGGCCACTGGCCAATCCATAAGCAGTATCGAGAGATGCTCTAGAGCTGGCCTGGATAAGATCGACCACAGCCTCGGCTTGCAGCAAGTCCATCCGCCCATTGAGAAAGGCCCGACGGGTGAACTCACCTGGGGAAGCGGTCGACGCACCATGGCGGAGGGATTCTTCAACAACGGATTCCAAAACAACCATATTACCGTGGCAACTGATCTCAACAAGATCTTCACCGGTATAGGAGTGAGGAGCGGAAAAGACCCAGGCCAGACCCGTATCAATCGCCCGTCCCCCCACCCAGATCTGACCGAATTCGACGTGCCGAATCCGTTGTCCGAGTGTCGATTTAGAATGAAATAGACGTTGCCCAATAGATATCGCATTGGGACCACTCAGACGTACAACTCCTATCCCACCCTCACCACGAGGGGTGGAAATGGCGACAATCGTTTCGATTTCGATCAAGGATGATTTGCTGCACTTCGGTTGGAACTTCAGAGTCAAACCTCACATCCCGGCAGGTTAACAAACAGCACGGGATCGGGCCCCCTTGGTAAGGGTCTAACTACTCCTAAGAATCAGGGTCCACTAAGAGTTAAACCGTGCGATTCTCCTTTGAGTTTATTAACCAAAACCTGCTGGCCAATAGTGAGGATGTTAAAAATGGTCCAGTAAAGGACCAGGCCAGATGACATAGACCAGAAAATGAAAATCATCATCACCGGCATCATATAAACCAACATTGCCTGTTTGGGGTCTTTCATGGTCATTTTCTGTTGGAGAAACATAGATGCCGCCATTAGCAGCGGAAGGACATGAAGCCCAAAACCACCGATGATCAATTCATCCGGAAGAGAGAGATCCTGTATCCAAAGAGCAAAAGGCGACTGGCGCAACTCGATGGTTTTGCCGAAAAGAGTGTAAAGCGAGAAGAATATGGGCATCTGTAGAAGCATCGGGAGGCAACCCCCAAGCGGGTTTACACCCTCTTCTTTGTAAAGTTTCATCGTCTCGCGGCTCAGGCGCTGATTGTCGTTTTTGTACTTCTCTCGCAATGCCGTGATCTTGGGCTGAACTTGCTGCATTTTTGCCGCAGACTCATAGGTCTTATGGGTCAAGGGGTAAACAATTATCTTGATTACAATGGCGAAGAGAACGATTATCCACCCGTAGTTGGGAATATACTTGTAGGTCTCGATAAATAGAACCAGCAGGAAACGACTTATGTCACTGACAATAGGCCAGCCATCGGGATCGATGGCCTCCTCAAGTTGGGCCTCATAACGGACGAGCTGGTTATATGATAGCGGACCCAGATAGATGGTGGTTTGCCAAGATCCAGACCGCTCCAGTCTCCGCCCAATCTCGTAAGAATAATCAGGTACTGGTCCCGCTCCCTGACGGTTTCCTGCCAGGACGATCCGAATTCGCTCTTCCCTATCGGCGGGAATGCAGGCTATCAAGAAGTATTTATTGCGAATCCCCGCCCAGTTAAGTGCTCCCTTATCCGACCAGGTTTCCACTTCTTCAGCGTCCAGTAAAAGCTCGGCCATCTCTCCATTGATAAAGGAGAAAGCCCGCATTTCGGGAAGGTCGATCTCTAGCTCTTGCTCGGTGAAGGAAATACCTTTTTCCCAAGCTATGATGGCTTCGGTATCGTCGTCGAAGCCATCGTAGCGAAGGTCGAGGTCGAATCCATAAGCATCGCCATTAAAACTAAACACTTTTTCAAGTATTTTGCCGCCCCCGAGTTGGGCAGTGAAAGAAATGGACTGATTCTCGCCAGCTTCAACCGAGAGACCGGTTTGGTCTGGAACGAACTCTAAAGAGGAGAGGTCCACCCGATTGTTGGCTTGCTGCAGGTAAATGTTTAAACCTCTACCTCCGGGTGGGATCAGCTGGACATTTCCTTCTCCTATTTTATTGTATTTTAATAACTTACATAAAATTATGGATCCGCCTTCAGTAGAAATAGTTATTTCCTGTAAGGGGGTCCGGACGACAATTTCCGCAGGAACAAAGGACGGACTTGGAACAGGAGGGGTTTCTATTAAAGATTCGGAAGGCTGCTCAGGGCGAGATTGTTCAGCCCGGTTGGTATCCTCTCTCTGTTCGTCAGCAGGGGATTCAAAACTGAGTTCGGGCTGTGATGGCTTTAGTTCCTGCTCTTGGGAACTCGGACCTTGAGGTTCGGGCCGGGGTTTAGGGTTCAACCCCATCCACTCATTATAATAGGGAAGCAAGAGGAATATCAGGCCAATGAAGAGAAAGGCCAACAGTGTCCTCTGCTTATCTTCCATATCCTTTAGTTTTCCTTTTAAAACCTACGTTATTTTCTAATTAAGAAAGCTCAACAGATAAAACTATAATACAGGATCATATCCGTGCCCACCCCATGGGTGACAACGGCTTAGGCGTTTTAGCGCAAGAATGGCGCCTTTGAGAAGACCGTATTTGACAAGGGCCTTCTCAGCATATTGGGAACAAGTGGGTTCAAAGCGACAAGAAGGAGGAAAAAGTGGAGAAATAGAGAAACGATACGCACGAACGACGAAAACGGCGATTAGTTTCATTTCGTTCCGGGGGGCAAGGGATTGGGAAGTTTGGATACCAGGGAGTCCAGTTCCCTTTCTAATTCAGAAAAGGGGGCATTGATGGCCGGGGGTTGACATAAAACGACTAAAGAGTGAGGAAGATTTGGGCGACAACGGCAAATACTACGCAGCCGTCGTTTAACCTTGTTGCGTTTTACGGCCTTGCCCAGTTTACGCCGCAGGACAAACACTTGCCCGCGGTCTTCTCGGCCATAACGGATCCAAAGGCAACGGCCCCTGATCCATGCCATTTGAAACTAGACCGCTAAGCGCTTGCGGCCTTTCCTCCGGCGGCGATTAAGGATGTTTCGGCCGGCTGGGGTGCTCATGCGCTTGCGAAAACCATGCTTATTGCGACGTTTCCTGTTGCTGGGCTGAAATGTGCGTTTCACAATAGATTTCCCGGTTACCGATTAGGGTGTAAACAGTTAAATTTAGCGGCTATTTCAATAAGTGTCAACATCTTTCAACTCTTTGGCTTCAAATGAATTTCGATGATAAAACAAGAGAGGAAACTCTTGACGGTCAATCTCATTTTTCATAGCTTAAAAATTCCTCCCTAAATCCCAAAGTTAGACCATTAATTAATGGCTCAGGAAACGCAAGATCCCCACGAACTCTGGGCCCAGTGTCTGCTCAATATAGAGCGGCAGGTTAGACCCCAGAGTTTTAGCAATTGGTTTAGGCCAACGGTAGTAAACCGCTTTGATGAAGACCAATTGGTCATTCAAGTTCCAAGTTTATTCTTTGCAGACTGGGTAGAGAATCATTATCTGGAGATGATCCGCTCAGCGGTAAAAGAGGAAACTACGCTGGTTCCAAAAGTCTCTTTTACGGTGGCTCAAGCATCCGAATCAACCTCAAACTCCCCCCCCCCTACCCCATTGCCAACCCTCGACCTACCCGAGGAAACTCCAGCAAGCAAAAGAACGGAACCCACAGGAGAAGGCGACGAGGAAACCGATGTCGCTCCGTCTATAGCCACAACACTCAATGAACGTTATACGTTTGAAGATTTCATTGTTGGCGAGGGCAACCGCTTTGCCCATGCTGCAGCACTGGCAGTGGCCAAGTCTCCGGGGAAGACGCAATTCAATCCCCTGGTAATTTACGGTGGAGTCGGCCTGGGAAAGACACACCTTCTTCAGGCAATTGGTCACCATGCCCAGAACCTCGCTCTTGCCAAGAAGGTCACTTACGTCCCCTCAGAAAAGTTCATGAGCGATTTTATCGAGTCGCTCATGAATCGCAAGACAAATGAATTCCAAAAGTCTTATCGCAGCGTTGATATCCTGCTCGTAGACGATATACAGTTTTTACTCCGCGGGGAACAGACGCAGACCGAGTTCTTTCATACCTTCAACGCCTTGCACCAAGCCGGAAAACAGATTGTGATGACCTGTGATAGCCCTCCTGGACAGCTCGAGGGACTGGAGGAGCGTTTGATCTCTCGCTTTCAATGGGGCTTGGTCACTCCAATCGACCCACCCGACCTAGAAACTCGGATTGCCATCCTCCATCAGAAAGCAGAGCGCAACGGCATAACTCTTCCTGATGATGTAGCGGCTTTTATTGGGAGTTATATCAGCTCAAATGTCCGCGAACTCGAGGGTGCCTTGATTCACCTGATGGCCTATAGCTCAATCCATAAAACAGAGCTCACAATTGAAGCCGCCAAGCGGATCGTGCAGGAACGAGGTCCCGATCAAAAATCCGAACTGAGTATTAAATCTATCCAGGAAGTGGTTGGTGACCATTTCAACCTGACTCAGGACGTTTTGATTGGAAAAGGAAGAAAGCGAGAAGTTGCGGCAGCGCGCCATATCGCTATGTTCCTAGCAAAACGCCTGACTCCAAACCCCCTCACAATGATCGGCCTTCACTTCGGCAACCGCGATCACAGCACCGTTATTCACGCTGTGCGCACCGTCGAGAAAAAGTGCAAGAACGACCCTTCTTTCGCTCAGCTGGTTGAAGACCTGTCCGAAACCATTCGCAATCACCACGTATCGGTCTAATCTTTAAATCTTCAGACTGCATTTTCTCCTTTATCTGTATTGAGTTCCATTGTGTCAGTTTGACAGTGGAAAACTCCCAACATCTTTATCCACATTGAGGCATTGATTAATTGTGGATAATCTTCAAACTCCTATAATAATCTCATTCAGCGGGTTTCTGGTGTGAGTAATTCTCTTTTTCCACTCTGTATTCCACATTAGATGCCCTGTACCAGGGCCGACGAATAGAAACACTCTAAATCACTTATTAAACAAGAACTATATGTTCTTTAAAAAAGTGGTTTTTCACCACTTATCCACATATTAACAGTATAACTAGAACTATAAATAAAAATACAATCTCTAAAAGTGTATTAATTATAAAATAGCAGGTGTGGAATGTCATCAACTAGAGCACACACCTTTTCGTTTTTTACATACACACCTACTCTTTTGTTCAGTTATTCGATTGTTTGAATCAACAACGTAAATGATCGATGTGTGAGCTTAAAATATTTTATATATAAACCATTTATTATCAGTTATTTGAATAGTATATTGTCTTGCGGTATGAACTTGGGCAGGGAAAATATGAGACTATATATAATAGAACCTTGACATATTGCTGTATTAGTCTAAATTTAGGTAGGCTTTAAATAACCAATCGCGGCGAAAGCATATAACCGATGAAGGTAATAGTAGATAGAAATGAGTTGTGGAAGGGCATTGATACAGTGCTAGATGCCGTTCCTTCCAAGCCATCACTCCCGGTTTTGGCCAATATCCTGATAGAAGCTGATGGGGATCTCCTGTCCCTGGCTGCTACGGACCTAGACTTGTCGATACGGACCGAAGTGCCGGCCGTGGTAGAGAAGAAGGGTCGAATCACCGTTTTAGCCCGTACACTGGCTGAAATCACCAGAGAATGGCCTGAGGCCGAACTGAGTCTTGAGGTTCAGGATGACCGTTTAAAGCTCTCAGGATGGCTTGGAGATGCCGAGAGCAGCGAGGGGGCGTATAGCTTGTCGGGTATGGAAGCCGATGAGTTCCCAAATATGCCGACGGCACTGGACGGAGTGGATATCACTCTGGGTGGAGACGAAGCCGAAACGAATGTACTGGTCGATATGATCAACAAAACGGCCTTTGCGGTTTCAAAGGACGATACGAGGCCGGTACTCAACGGTGTACTCTGGCAGATCAACGCCCAGGGGATGGAAATGGTGGCTACTGACGGATCCCGCTTAGCTTGCTATCGCTTGGCTATGGATTTGGATGAACAGGTGCAGGACGATGAGGGAACCACTGTAATTGTCCCACCTCAAGCGCTGAGCCAAGTCGTCAAGTTGCAGGGCAATCACGAGGGATCAGTAAAGGTCACCTTGGGTGAAACGCAGATCCTGTTCGATTTGGGACATACACATTTGCTTTCACGCCTTATTGAGGGACCTTACGTCGACTATGCTCAAGTTATCCCGCAAAACAACGAAAAAGACCTGATAATATCTCGCGAAGACCTGTTGCCGGCGTTACGGAGGGTCTCTATCCTTTCGAGTTCCTATACGCGCCAAGTGCGATTCAAGTTGACCAGCGGGCAGATAGAGTTGTCGGCCAATAGTCCAGAAATTGGGGGTGATGCCAGAGAGATTTTGCCGGCTCAATATACCGAAGATGAGTTGGAAGTAGGCTATAATGCCCAGTTTTTAATGGAGATTCTGCGTAAGATGGATACGCCTGGGGTTCGCTTTGAGCTCGATAATCACGTTACGGCGGCTCTCTTGCGATCAACAGAACAAAAGGAGGGTGAGGATTACTTCTGTCTGATAATGCCCCTGCGGCCGGCGGGTTAGAGTGGGGCGGGCCGGTGCGGATCCGAGAGCTAACGCTAAGACCATTCCGCAACTTCACTGCGATTCGTTTGAGTTTTGAGGCGAATCATGTGTTGATATTTGGTCCAAATGGTCGGGGGAAAAGCAATATTTTGGAGGCGATCGCCTATCTCTCGATTGGTAAATCAGTGCGCGGAGCCAAGGATGTGCAAGCCGTACCTCACGACGATGGACACTTTGATGTTCAAGCACTGTGCTCCAATGGTCGCAACAATCAGCAGTTGCGGGTTTTTTACGGCAAGAAGGAAGGCAAAAAAGCATTTACCGATGCTAGTCCCCTTCCGCGAGTATCGGATCTCTTGGGTATTTTC
This sequence comes from uncultured Gemmatimonadaceae bacterium, assembly GCA_964520345.1. Classification (GTDB taxonomy): domain Bacteria; phylum Latescibacterota; class UBA2968; order UBA8231; family UBA8231. The sequence goes on from CAZFMY010000041.1 coordinate 45,976, forward strand.
CGAACGGTTCATTTCTCCCCAGGAGACGTATCGCTGGTACTGCGCTCCCCGGCCCAGCGGAGGCGCCTTCTCGACATTTTAATTTCTCAGTCCAACACTGGGTATTTACAGTGCTTACAACGCTACTACCGGGTATTGTCTCAGCGAAACCATCTCCTGAGAGCAGCAAAAAAGTCAAATCGGGGCTTTGTCGAACAAGGGGCGATGGAACCATGGGATGCCCAACTGGTCGATCTGGGTGCTAGTCTCCGCGAGTACCGGCTAGAGGCGCTGGAGAAGTTGAGAGAACCCTTCGCACGCTATTGCACTCGGTTTTCCCCTGCCGATGAAAAAGCTAGTGTCGGTTACCGCGGCTCTGAGGCAATGGGGCGGGATGCCCTGCGGTCCGAACTGCGAGAGGCGCTCGTTCGTCGCAGGGAACAAGAAGTTCAAATGGGCCATACGCTTTGCGGTCCTCACCGCGATGATCTGAATTTCGCGTTGAACGATGAACCGGCCGAGGTCTATGCCTCCGAAGGCCAGCTCAGGACGGTGTTGATATCGTGGAAATTGGCTGAGGCCCGTTATATGGAGGAGCAGACAGGTCAAGAGCCAGTACTGCTTTTAGATGATGTTTTTTCGGAACTGGACCGGGATCGAATAGGCAGATTGCTGGACATCATTGGTGAATTCGAGCAAGTCATTGCAACATCGCCCCAGGAACCCGACCTCAGACAGGCAACCTGCTTTGAGACCATCGACCTCCAGCAGTGAAGAGCGCGGCCTCGGGCCGCCGACTTTGCTCAACGGGTTGCTCGAGGCGGTGGTCGCGGATCTGGGGCTCGAGCAGAAGCTGGCCGAATGTCGAGCGCGCTTCGTTTGGGAAGAAGCCGTAGGGCCTGCTCTAGCTCAACACGCACGTCCATTGCGCGTGCATCGAGGGTATCTGGAAGTCGCCGTGCCATCGGCTGTTTGGCGGACACAGTTGAGTTTCATGCAACGGGAAATCGTAGTGCGAATTAACGAGTTATTGGGTGGAGAGGTTGTGAAGGAGTTGAAATTGTTGAACAAGCCAGAGAGTTCAAAAAAGGAGAGCTAGATGACGGAACCAGCCAGAGAATATTCCGAGGAAAACGTAGAGGCGTCGCAGGGGGAATACACGGCAGACGCTATACAGGTCCTCAAGGGGCTGGAAGGGGTCCGCAAGCGTCCGGCGATGTATATAGGCGATACTGGCGAAAACGGTCTGCACGAGCTGGTAAAAGAGATCGTCAACAACAGCGTCGACGAAGCTATGGTGGGACGTTGCTCGCGGATTGACGTGACGATCACCGAACGAGGTACGGTCCATATCAAAGACGATGGGCACGGCATTCCGACCGATTTCCACGCCGGTGAGAATATGTCGGGAGTAGAGGTGGTGATGACCATGCTACATGCTGGGGGCAAATTCGACAAGAAGGCCTATCAGGTTTCTGGCGGGTTGCACGGTGTTGGCGCATCGGTCGTCAACGCGCTTTCGGAATGGTGTGAGGTCGAGGTCTGGCAAAAGGGAAAAGTCCACCGGCAGAGATATCTCCGGGGTATTCCCGAGACGGGTTTGGAGGTTGTTGGCGATACAGACCAGACGGGAACAATCATCGAATTCAAGCCGGATGCTACAGTATTTGAAACGGTGGATTTCAGTTTTGAGTTTATCTCCCACCGGCTGCGCGAGCTGGCCTTTCTTACGAAGGGTCTGGAGATCAACGTGCGAGATGCTCGCAGCGGAGAGGAAGCCAAATACTTGTACGAGGGGGGTGTGGAGGAATTCGTCCGTTTCCTCAACGAGGGCCGCAATGTGCTGCACCCAGACCCGATCTACCTCCAAGGGGAGCGCGAGAATGTCACAGTAGAGGTGGCCCTACAATACAACGACAGCTACCAGGAAACCCTATTCACCTACGCCAACAATATCAAGACCGACGAAGGTGGTACCCACCTCGTTGGATTTCGCTCGGCGCTGACCCGGACGATCAATAGCTACGCGACCCGCAATAACCTGCTCAAAAGCGTCAAGTTCAACGTCGCAGGTGAGGATACCCGCGAGGGCATAGCCGCGATTATCAGCGTCAAAGTGCCCGAACCTCAATTTGAGGGACAGACCAAGGGCAAGCTGGGCAACAGCGAAGTTAAGGGGATTGTCGACTCATTCTCCTCCGAAGCACTGGGCGTTTACCTCGAGGAGAACCCGGACGTTGCCAAGCGGATCATCGATAAGATCGTCGATGCCGGTCGGGCGCGAGAGGCCGCGCGCAAAGCGCGCGAACTGACTCGACGCAAAGGCGTGCTGGACGGGGCCTCGTTGCCCGGAAAGCTGGCCGACTGTTCGATCCGCGACCCGGAAAAGACCGAGATCTACCTGGTCGAGGGCGATTCGGCCGGTGGCTCAGCGGCGATGGCCCGCGATCAGAGCTTTCAGGCGGTGTTGCCTATGTTCGGCAAACCTCTCAATGTGGAAAAAGCCCGGATCGACCGCGTCCTAGGCAATGATAAGCTGCTCCCGCTGATTACCGCATTGGGCACCAGTCTCGGTGAGGACTACGATTTCGAGAAATTGCGCTATGGCAAGATCATTATCATGGCCGATGCCGATGTCGACGGTAGCCATATCCGCACTCTGATCATGACCTTCTTTTTTCGCTATATGCGGGATCTGGTCGAAAAAGGCAAGCTCTATTTGGCTCAGCCGCCCTTGTTTCAGGTGAAGAAGGGCAAACAGGAAGTCTACGCTTTTGACGAAGAAGAGCGCGATCGTCATGTTGCCGCACTAGGTGGCGGCAACGGCGATGGCAGGGGGATCGTGATCCAGCGCTACAAAGGATTGGGCGAAATGAATCCCGAGCAACTCTGGGAGACGACAATGGATCCCGAAGAGCGAACCTTGTTACAGGTAAACATTGACGATGCTGTCGAGGCAGAGCATCTCTTTACCCTGCTCATGGGTGAGCAAGTAGAACCGCGCCGCGAATTTATCGAAAAGCATGCGCTGGATGTGAAGAACCTGGACACATTCTAGCCAGATCGCTAAAATCACCCGCAACAAACAATAACAGAGGCCTATTAATGCTCGAAGGGCAAGAAAGCCGAGTCATTCCAGTCAAAATAGAGGACGAGCTCAAAACGTCGTTCCTCGACTATTCGATGAGCTTTATTCTCTCGCGTGCCCTACCCGATGTACGCGACGGTCTCAAGCCGTCGCAGCGCCGGATTTTGGTCGCGATGAACGATTTGAACCTGGTTCCCAACCGTGGTTACCGCAAATGCGCCAAGATTGCTGGCGATACCTCCGGGAACTACCACCCACACGGTGAAGCCATCGTCTACCCGACGCTGGTCCATATGGCGCAGGATTTCCGCATGCGCTACCCGCTGGTTCAGGGCCAGGGCAATTTCGGTTCGATCGATGGCTATCCCCCGGCGGCAATGCGCTACACCGAGGCGCGATTGACCTGGCCATCGATGGAATCGCTTGCGGATCTCGATAAGGACACCGTTGAGTTCGCCAGTAATTACGACGAAACCCAAATGGAACCAGAGGTCCTGCCCTCCAAGTTCCCCAACTTGATTTGCAACGGCTCGATGGGTATCGCCGTCGGCATGGCCACCAAGATTCCGCCGCACAATCTGCGCGAAGTCGCCGGTGGACTTAAGGCACTGATTGATAATCCCGAGATATCCATCTCCGAGCTGATCGAGTACGTCAAAGCCCCCGATTTCCCCACCGGGGGGGTCATCTACGGCATGAGCGGGGTTCAGCAGGCCTATCGGACAGGGAGAGGATTGGTCTACATCAGGGCCCGGGCGGACATTGAAACGCTCAAGAACGGTCGCGAGATCATTGTGGTCAGCGAGATACCCTTCTTGGTAAACAAGTCCAACCTACTGGAAAAAATCGCCGAACTGGTGCGAGATAAGACGATCGACGGGCTGTCCAATATCCGCGATGAATCGGGTCGTTCAGGGTTGCGCATCGTTTTTGAGGTTAAGCGGGACGCCCAGGCAGAAGTCGTGCTCAACCAGCTCTACAGCCACAGCATGCTGCAGACCACCTACGGGGTAATGATGCTGGCCATCGTCAAAGGCCGTCCCGAGATGCTCAACCTCAAGCAGATGCTGCAGCACTATATCGATCACCGTCACGATGTGATCAAGCGTCGTACCGCCTTTGATTTAGAGAAAGCTGACGCTCGGGCGCATATACTCGAGGGTCTGCGCATCGCTCTGGACAATATAGATGCGGTGATCGAGACCATTCGCCGGTCATCAAATCCAGAACAAGCCCGTGAGCGGTTGATGGCTCAGTTCGAATTGAGTGAGCGGCAGACTCAGGCTATTCTGAGCATGCCGCTACAGCGCTTGACGGGATTGGAGCGCGAAAAGATAGAGGCCGAGTACAAGGAGTTGGTGAGTGTTATCGAAGACCTGAGAGGCATCCTCGCCAGCGAAGAGCGGCAGCTGCAGATCATCAAGGACGAGGTCAATGAGGTTACCGAGCGTTTTGGTGATGAGCGGCGCACCGAAATCGTCTACGCGGCGGAGGAATTTGATATTGAGGACTTGATCGCCGAAGAGGATATGGTGGTCACTATCTCGCGAGAGGGTTATATCAAGCGTCTGTCGCCCAGAGCCTATCGCGTACAGAGTCGTGGTGGACGTGGGGTGACGGGGATGAAGACCAAGGATGAAGACTTCGTCGAACACCTTTTTGTGGCTTCGACCCATTCTTATATCATGTTTCTCACGTCGAATGGGAAGTGCTACTGGCTCAAGGTTTACCGCATACCCGAAGGAGATCGCGTTGCTCGGGGACGTCCGGTGGTCAACCTCTTGCCGATCGACCCGGATGACCAGATATGTGCAATCGTGCCGGTCAGGGAGTTCAGCGATGATCAGTTCCTCTTCACGGCCACGCGAAATGGCATCGTCAAAAAAACCGTACTTTCAGCCTATCAGAACATCCGTCGCGACGGGATCATCGCCCTGAAGATCCAAGACAACGACGACCTTATCGGGGCGGCGATCACCGACGGGCAAGGGGATATCTCCCTGCTCACACGCAGTGGTCAGGCCATGCGCTTCAGCGAGGGGGAAGTCCGCCCTATGGGTCGGGCATCGACTGGTGTCAAAGGCATCACCCTTCGTCCGGGGGATGAGGTTATCGACATGGTTGTCGTGCGCGAAGACAGCACATTCCTGACGATCTGCGAAAATGGCTACGGTAAGCGCACCGGCCAGACCGAATATCCTTGCAAGCACCGCGGGGGCAAGGGAGTCATCGATATCAAGACAACCGAACGCAACGGCGATGTAGTGGCTTGTAAGGAGGTTCGGAACGAAGAAGAGGTCATGGTTGTCACTCAGAACGGCATCATGATTCGCATCCCAATAGGAGAGATCTCCACCGTCGGGCGCAATACACAGGGTGTTAAGGTGATCAATCTCGGTGAGGGCGATCGGGTCATCGATATGACTCGCTTACCTAAAAGCGAGGAAGAAACGGTGGATCCTGATTCTGAGCAAGATCCAGGCGATCAGCGGGGCGAAGAGGTTGCTGGTGGAGATGCACCGCCCCAGGAGGTTGAGGACGAGGAGCGGGGTTGACCTAAAGCCTGTGTCGCCTTTATATTTTACCCTCGTCAGGGTTGAGGAGGGTTAGTCCTAATTGGTAAGGCAGCGGTCTTGAAAACCGCCGGGCTCACGCCCTTGAGGGTT
>CAZFMY010000042.1:0-51308 GCA_964520345.1 uncultured Gemmatimonadaceae bacterium
GATAATCAGCGCGATCGCCAGGCCGTATTTCATGAAAAATCCTAACGATTTATTGGGCACGTTAGCTCACTTTCGATTCTGCATACACGAACCCCAACGCTCGAATTAAAACGATAATACCTCTCCAATAGTAATTATAGCATTTGCTGAAAATAGCAATGCTGAAAACCACTTTACCGGTATTATAGTTGCAACGTATATTATCTAATTGAGGCTGGCCCCTGAGAAACCTCCAAGAACTCAACGTGATAAAGCGAGCGCAATACCATGCTGATAGTTATTTCTCCTGCCAAGAATCTTGACTATGAAACTCCCGTCCCTAACCATGGGCACACTCAACCTCAAATGCTCGAACAAGCACGAGAATTAGTCGATAACTGTAAAGCGCTATCGGTTGCCGACCTCGCCCACCTGATGGGCATCAGTGATAAATTAGCCGCCCTGAACGCGGAACGATTCGCCTCCTGGCAAACTCCCTTCACCACCGAGAATGCCAGACAAGCAGCATTCGCGTTCAATGGCGATGTCTACGCCGGACTGGATGCCGCGAATTTGGGAGAAAGGGCTCTGAGTTATGCCCAAGACCACTTACGGATTCTCTCGGGGCTGTACGGGCTCTTGCGTCCGCTGGACTTGATGCAACCTTATCGCTTGGAAATGGGCACTCGACTCAAAACGTCTATGGGCGGTACTCTTTACCAGTATTGGGGAAACTCACTAGCTGAAAGTCTCAATATAACCCTCAGAGCTAACAAAGAAGATCTACTAGTAAATCTGGCATCGGATGAATATTTCAAATCAGTTGATATGGACACTCTTGATGCGACCATTACCACACCCGTTTTCAAGGACAAGAAGAACGGCGTATATAAAGTTATCAGTTTCTTTGCAAAGCGGGCACGCGGTTTAATGGCTCATTTTATTTTAAAAGAGCAAATCAAAAAACTCGACGATCTGAAACACTTTGCGATGGAAGGGTATCACTATTCGGAAGAAGAATCCGAACCTCTAAAGCCTGTTTTTCTCAGGAATCAAGCCGTATAGCGCACTAAGTCGACCGCACTATAGAGCCTCTACGACAGAGCGACGGATCCGGTTTTTTCCTCAGCACGTTCACAGATGAAAAGACTCAAAGGATTCTATTGCGCTGCAAAAACACTAAGAACAAAACCCCAAAAGTAAAAAACGTAATACCACATACCATAAATGCCATGCTCAACGAATAAGTATCGTTGATCCAACCTAATAGCGGCCCTAGCACAACAAACATCACTCGCCCTACCAGACTTTTCACCGACAGTACCGTAGCGCGAATATCCGAACTCACACAGCGATTGATATAATCGTTCAGCACGGGGCCGTTTACCCCTCTGACAAAGCAAAATACCAATAGAAAATTCAGAGCCCACAGCGTTTGAAAAGAACCTAGAGCTATATAAGCCCCGCTGGCCAGCAAAATCAGCGCAATCAAGGCATTCCTGCGTCCCAACCAGGATTCTATCCGGTACGCATTGAGCGCGAATATTCCGATGAAAAACTGCAAAGTCGCCCAACCGATACCAAAGAACTCCAGTGGTAGGTCCACAGCTTTGAAATAAGGCTGGACAAACCACACAATAGTAAATGTAGACGTACCCACCAATGAAGAATATAGGATCAACCATTTAATTTCCGCATGACCATGCAGGGCATAGTGGACGATGCGGAGAATGGCTTTGAATGAATTTTCATCGCTTTTAAGCCGCTGGTAGGATGGCTCCACGAGCGACCAGGCCAGAGGAATCAGCCCCAAGAACAAAACTGCCTGGCAGTACAGCGGAGTACGCAGACTGATCAAAGCCAGCAAGCCCCCTACCAGACCAGCAACTCCTTCGGAAAAATTACTGATCGATGCTAAACGCCCGGCAACTTTCTGATATTCGCCCTGGCGTTTTAATTGCAGCAAACTATCATACAACAAGGCCATATCAGAGCCCGATATAAAACTCGCTCCCAAGGCAATAATTAATTGTGCGGCGAGAAAATGAATCAGCGTATAGGAAAATGCATAGACCCAAAAACCGAGGGCGGCAAAAACGGCACCAATGAAAATGGACCATTTTCGCCCGACGCGATCGCCGATATAACCAGAGGGAATTTCAAAAATAATTACACAGGCCGAATAAAAAGCCTGAACGATAAACACTTCCTTTAAAAGCAGACCATTTTCTTCGTAGAACAGTACCAGCACCGGCATCAATAAATAAAACCAGCGACAGGCCTGGATAATATAGAGCTTCCAGATATTTGCCTGGATCTGATTCGGGGATATTTGCCGAGAAGAGTTTCGCAACAGCCGGATCAGTTTCGTTGAGAATTATTCAGTGAAGAGCTTCAACACGGCAGCCTAGTCCCGCTCCACCCAATGGCGAAAGAGCGGCTTGACCGCCTCGGGCAAGGCGGCAAATACCGAGGCCGGCACCGGCGGCACGGTATTCTCCTGCAAACCGGCTTGCGTAAGCCTAGCCCGTTCGTCAGACCCAGGGCGCAGGGACTCCAGATTCAACCACCAGGGTGCAAAGCGGATGGGCAGGGCTACCCGGGGGTGGTCGGAGTGGTTGGGACTGATGGCGTGCCACAGGCGGCTGTCCATCACCAGCACCGATCCGGGAGCACCGGTGACGGCCATCTCCTGCGGATGCGGCGCCAAGGGATCCACGCCATTGGCCCCGCTTGGATTATTGGACTCCCGGTGCGTCCCCGGTACGATCCGCGTGCCGTTCTCAGCACTGAATCCGGTCAGCATCCAGATGGTCGTCAGATGCATGATCGCGTCGGGATACGGCGCCGGCACATGCCCGGCGTTCTGCTGATTGAAGGGCCAGTCCGCATGCCACGCGCCGCGCGCATGCCCCGGATGCGTTACCATACAGGTGGTGTAGGAAACCCGCAGGTGCGGGCCCAGAAGGGCCTGGCATAGCCCCAAGAGCCGCAGCTCAGCCAGGTAGGGCGCAAAAGATTGGTCGAAATTGATCAGCCCCGATACTTTGTCCAATTGCCGGCGCGGATCGGCCAGCCTATGAGCAACAGCCGTTGCCAGAATGCTCTCCCGTACCCCTTCCACCTCGGCAGAGGGTATCACCTCTTCGACTACACACCAACCATCCTCGACGATGCGGTCCTTCATTTCATCCAATGTCACGCTTCAACCTCGAAGGCAAAAAGCCGGGCGCAACGCAGACGCAGGCGCAGCATAAAGGGCTCTCCCATTCCCAGCTGGATCCGATCTCCACCGCACCACGCCACCCGGTGGTCCGCAGCGTCTCCCAGCACCGGCGTTGCATCATCAAAGCTATGGCCGGCCAGAGGTCGTCCCTGACGATCAGCCACCTCGACCAGAATATGGCCGGCGGCCTTTACCGCAGCATTCAGGCGCAAACGCCGCCCCTCAGCCACCAACGGCAAGGTGGTGAAATGGCCGTCCTGCTCCACCTCCAGCGCTGCCAACCGCTCAGCCGACCACACCGCATACCCCAGGTCGTGACGGAAGGTATGGCGATTGCGCGGGTATTTATGCGGCATGCGATAGCCGCCGTACGGCAAGGCCACACGATCGACTCCCAGCGGGATGAGGTCCGTGCCGCCAAACACACAGCCCGCGTCCCAGGCTCCCTCCTGCCCCGACGGCAGCGACGGCGGCCCCGGTGCCTCGTTCCAGACGATCCCGTCCGGACTGGAAAAAAGCCGCAACTCGGAGGTATCGTCGCGATGATGGTACAGCGACGGAAACATCAGATGCTGGTCGATGGTGCCGGGATAGAGGGTTTTGGAGTTGGTATACCAGTCATCGGCCGGATGGTGTTGCAGCCCGGGCCATACCAGCAAATCGGGCAGCGGCCAATGGCGGAAGTCCGGGGTTTCGGCACGGCCGATACAGCGGCGACCGTACGCACTGCAGCGAGCATACCAGACATAGCGCCGCAGTTGCTCGTCGTAATAAACGACATTGGTGGTGTCGGAATAGTGGATAACCAGCGGCCCCGGCAGTGCCTGCCAATGCACCCCGTCCGGCGAGACGAGTCCCCACATACCGGATAGATGGTCCAGCCTACCGCCCAGGAGATGGATATCGTCGGGACGATCGCGCACAAAGGCGTCGACCACCCGGCGACAAACCGTCTCGTCCCCGGGGATGCCGGCTCGGACAAACATCTTGAAGCGCTCTTCTTCAGGGGCAGCAGGGTCGAAAAACACCTCCCCACTCTCGCGACCACTCGCCTCGGGCGCGGCGCTCCAGTCAAATACGCATTCGCGTTCATTAATATACTCGTAGCCATCAACTGACTCGGCGTACCACAACGGCCTGATGGCCTCATCCGTACCACGACCGAACCAGGTCCGGTACAATCCATCGCGGTAAATGATCTTCCGCCCCGGCGGCGCGCCCGATGGCAATGGCCCTTCTCGCTGCGCCGCAACCGCGGTTATGCGGATGCCGCTGGGCACGTCATCAGCCATGAAGCGCGCCTTGAAAGGCCGCTCGCACCAGGCTTCATCTTCCCACAGCCGCAGCGGCATAGGGTTACCATTCGGCTCGGCCCAATACGGCCCCTGCGCTCCGACCTCACCAGGCAATACGCAGCGCCAATCGGTGAACAAGTGCGGACCCGGACCTAGAACCAGGTTGTCCGAAGGCAGCCAGGGATGGCCGACCCGTCGGGTCATGATTTCTGCCTTTGAACCTGCTTCGAAATCCATATCGTTCAATCTTCCTCATTCCAAATACAAAGATTGCACTTCGCCGGTGAGCGCTTAGCTCTCATACAGAGGTGATTGTAAAGCAGCAACCCTCAAGTTTCGCGAGGTCCGAGATTCAACGACCAACACGAGATCAGACCCTCACTAGGCAAATTCCGAAGAAAGCTGAAAGCTACGTACCGGACAGGCATCACCGGTAGGAATTTTTGCTTCCGGATTGTGCTGGTAGCGATCCACCCCGCGCGCCATTGAACTTTCGAAAGTGGGCCAAACACCGAGATCAGCTTTGACCTCGGTCGGACTGAAACGCATCGTCAGCACGGCGCGCGGCGCATCCCCCTGATTCGGTCCCGAACCGTGAGCTAAGGCTTCGTCGTGCAGCGAGATCTCACCCGCTTTGAGCTCGAGATGAACGGCCTGGCTCTCGTCGATTTGATCGGCGTCGATTTCCTGCCCCAGCATATACTCCTCACCAGCTACATCGTGGTGAGGAATCTGCCCGGAACGATGGCTGCCGTGCAGTACCTGCATAGCGCCATTCTCCCGAGTCCCATCGTAAAACGCCAGCGATGCGGTGATGGTTTTTCTCGGTGAAAGCGGCCAGTATTGCGAATCCTGGTGCCAGGGAACAAAGTTGCCCTCGCCAGGGTATTTGACGAAGAAACCACCACCCCACTGGAAAAAATCCGATCCGATCAGATCTTCGACATAATCCAGGATCGCCGGCGTACGGGCCAGGTCGTAAGCCCAGCGGTTGGCCTTGTGCCACATATTGACCGCACTGATCGGCACATCGACCGGCATGAGCGCTTCCAGTTCGTGCAGTCGTTTTTGCAAATGCGGAACGGCCGCCGCATCGAATACTGGCAGGGCCTGCAAATAACCCGATTCGTTGAACTCTTCTATATCGGCCGGCGTAAGCCGTCTAACACCGGCGCTGATGGTCAGATGCTCCATGGCGTATTTACCTTGATCTCAGGGTCTCAGATGGGAACACGAATTCGTTTATTTTACCGTCTTTTCGAGAGAAGTGATACAATTATGCATAGTATCATGTGAGGATACGACCTCGAAGCAGGATCGACCTCTAATCCCGAGTGGTCACCGGGGAGATTCGGTTCAAGTCGGATCGTCCTGAGGAACGACCATAGTGAGCAAAGTCCGCGGGTTTCCGACCAGGATCTGGTCAACCTCTTCCTCGCTGATTCCGCGCATTCGCATCTGCGGAACGATCTCAGCCAGAATATAGTGATATCCATGTCCGCCCCATTTGGCCAGACGGAAAGCCTGCGCCATATCGTGACTGATCAAGATCTGCTCGGTCCAGCCCTGCTCGATCATCCAGCTGACTTCGGCCACTCTTCCGGCGTCGTTCAGCAGGTGAACAGCGGGGTTATGGGGATAGAACCCAGACGGGTGGTCTCCGAAGAGATCGTACGACAAATAGGCCCCGGTCTCAGCGATCTGCCGCAGCATGTCCCGATTAAAAACCGTGCGGTCGAGGTGCGCGAGCACCACCCGCCGCAAATCGGCACCAGCCGATCGGAGCTGGTCGAGAATTTCTAACGGAGCCGTCTCTGCTCTTCCCGGGTGCACGAAAACCGTAGCACCGGTCTGCCGCTGGGCCCGGGCCGCCGCACGCAAGCACTTTCGCTCGTCATCGTGCAGAGGCGAGGAACAGCCGATCTCGCCGATGACTCCAGCTCGTACCCCGGTATTCCTGCGATGCACCACCCCTTTACCGGTCGAACGCGATTCTTCCTCCGCAGCCGCACCCTCGACAATATCGGCGACGATCATCGCGGCGATCTGCTCCTCCGACCAATCGGCAAGCGCTGGCGGATGCGCCGCTGCGACATAGAACCCGCAACCCATCACGACGTGGACCCCGGTAGCCCGGGAGATCCGCCTGAGCCCGAGAGGGTCGCGGTAGATATCCGGCAGGGTGAGATCGATCATGGCCTGCCCCCCATGCTGCTTGAAGAGCCCGAGTTCTTCGACGGCGGTCTCCACACTGTCGAGCCTGTGATGAGCTGTACTGAACTCGGAGTAATTCCGGCAGTAGGCCGCTGCCTCGACAGTCAAAGGACTCGCATAAAAGCCGCGAGCAGACGCGGTATTCGGCGGAGGAAGCAAATCGGATAAGTCGAGCAGAAGGTGCTCGTGCGTCAGACAAACCCCCAACGTTTCAGGATCGATCAGTCCGGTGACAGTCTGAATCTTGCCAATACGATCTCTATCTGGTGCCATATTTTCTTGTCTCATCGCTCTACCTCTATAAGCGGCCTTGTACAGGTTACCGAAATCATGGTGGAAGCCTAGCGCCTAGCGCCATCAATCCGCTGCATTGCCAGCGAATTTCCCGAACGGAGACGCAGCTCTGTCTAAATCGAGTTGATGCACCAATCGCATTTTAACCCGAACTTCCACGCCTCACTACTAGATGGCTATGGGCAATTTCGATCCATACGTTATAACGCACTTTTAAGCAGGCAGGTCAAGAGAAGCCCCTCAAGCAAAAATTAATTCTCAAGCCCGTATGTGAATTTGAAGAACCGCGACCTGGTGAAACTCCTCGTTCTCCACACCCGAACCGGACCGAATATCGAAATCCACACCACCTATTTTCTTTGCGTCCCGTTATTAAGACCCCTATCTTACCCTCGACGTCGGCTTTGGAAGCAATCGGAGCCAATTTACAGACTGAAGTAGCCCGAGACCAAATAGTGCACGATCCCGGAGTCGATTAATGAACACAGCCGCACAATCCGAACCCCTCGACGGAGAGACGCTCACCGACGAGGAAGTGCTCACCGAAGGTCCGCAATACAACGAGCCGCCGAAAAAAACGCGTGTAAAATGGTATCGCTGCCGAATAACGCGCGAGGAATTGGCCACACTCAACAAGCGCAGCGATTTCTGGGGATTCGCCCAGACGCTCGGCTACCTGGGCGTACTCGCCGCCGCTTCAGGCGCCGCCGTTTACTCTTCTCTGCACTGGCCCTGGTATGCCACGGCGCTATTAGTACTGATCAACGGCCATTTCTGGCATTTCCTCATCAACGGCTTTCACGAGCTGATCCACGACTCGGTTTTTAAAACCCGCTGGCTCAACCGCTTCTTCCTGCGCATTTTCTCCTTCCTCGGCTGGTACAACCACCATCATTTCTGGGCCAGCCATACCGAACACCACAAATACACATTGCATCCCCCTGATGACCTCGAAGTAGTACTACCGCATGGAGTAGACTTAAAAGGCCTGCGCAAAACCGGCCTGATCAACTATAGATTCCCCTACGATCAGCTACGCGGAAAATTCAAAACCTTCGCCGGCCATGTCCCTGACGATCAGTGGAGCACTATGCTCTTTCCCGAGAGCGACCCCAAACGCCGTCAAGCCTTCACCAACTGGGAACGCATCGTGCTCATCGGCCACCTCGCCATCGCGGCAGCGGCACTCGCCTCTGGCTATTGGGCCGTGCTGCTGGTATTCACCTTCCCGAAATCATTCGGGCTGTGGTTGCAAATGCTCTGCAATTCTGCCCAGCACGTGGGTCTGCAGGACAAAGTGCCCGACTTCCGTCTCTGCTGCCGAACCATCCATCTCAACCCGTTCGTCCAATTCCTGTACTGGCATATGAACTACCACACCGAGCACCATATGTACGCTGCGGTGCCGTGCTACAGATTGGGCAAACTGCACCGGCTCATCAAGCACGAGATGCCCTATTGCCCTCGTGGCCTGCGCGAAACATGGCGCCATATCGGTGAAATCCTGGACCGCCAGCAACGCGATCCCGACTACTACTATTCGGCCGAACTGCCCACGCCCGGTATACGACGAGATGCCGAGTCTGCCCCCGCCGCAACCAGCGAATGATCTACTCAGAGCAAGTCATTCTATGGCAAAAAAATAGCCGTTTCGATGATGGGAAAAAACTTTATTACCATACAAAGCTGGCACTCCTTCCTCCATTGGCCCGCCCACATAGCACCGCCAAATCAATGTTCCGCTGTTGGGATTTACGCAGGTCATGAAAACACCTGCCGATGAACCAAAGATGAGTTTTCCATTAGTTGCAACCGCTGCCGTCAAACCACCGCCACCACCACTTTGGTCATATGACCAAAGTGGGCTGCCATCATTTTCAACGTCGTTGAACGCATAGATTCTCGCCAAGTACGGAATTGCTGTGACCTGACGGACAACTGAGCCAAAGATCTTGTCGTCATGGGCTACTATCGTACCGTTCTGCAGGTAATTTGCCGGTTGTCGCCACTGCCAGACCTCGACTCCGTCCTCCCTATCCAGCGCGGCGATTCGCGAACCGCTTTTCTGCACATATACATGATTTTTCCAAAGGACCATCCCGGCAGAATCTGGATTACCGCCACTGCTGGAATCCGGTTCCTCACTGGTATCCACTGACCAGGCAACCGAGCCGTCAATCTGATTAAAGGCATAGTAACGACCATCATGCGAACCGGTATAGACCTTGGTCGCATCGGTAGCCGGATGCGGGTAAAATCCACTGCCGACGGGTCCATCTTGATATTTCCAGTTTATTATACCAGTATGTGCATTGATGCCATACATCCACCCTGATACGGTGCCGACAAAAATCTGGCCGTTATGGTAAGCGGTCGCGCCGGTACTTGCCCAGCCCAGGTCATCAATCCTCCATATGGGCTCGCCGGTATACTGGTCTACGGAGTAATACTCATCGTACCCGGCATTCTGTCCAACGAATACCTTACCCTCTGCCACTCTCGGCGTCGCAGAAATTCTCCCGCCGGTTTCGAAGCGCCACAATCTCCGACCGGTATCCGCATCATGGGCATTCAAAAACCCATCGGGACCGCCGATATAAACGATGTTTTCCACTACGACGGGCGACGCCTGGTACTGTCCGGCAAACACATCTGCGTGGTAGCGCTTGCCTTCTATCCAGGCCGCATCAATCATGCTGTGGCGCCACTGGATGTAACCAGTCCTAGGCGAAACCGAATAGAGAATTAGATCCATGCCGCTGGCCAAGATGCCATTTGCATTGCCCACCAGATCGGCACTAAATCCATGCTCGCCTAATTGGGTTTCCCAAAGTTTTTTGCCAGTATTACCCGTATCCTCTAATGCAATGATTTTGCCATCCAGGGTAGCCACATAAATCGTGTCGCCCAGCACTACCGGCCTCGATCGCACCCAGTCACTCACCTGATATTTCCAAATTAAAAAGCCATTCGCGGCATTGAGACAGTACACGTAACCGCTGGCCGCACCCACATAGACCCGGCTCGGGTTGGGTACTGAGGGAATATTCGCTTCCACAGCAGTTGAAAAATACTGGTAGGCTTTATTTTCGGTTTCAGCAGCTGGGGTCTGATAGCTCCAGACAATGCTGCCATCGGCCTCGTTGAGCGCATAGAGATTTCGATCGGTATCGCCGACATATAGACGCGTGCTGCTGATACCGGGTGTGCCGCGAAGAGGAACGTCCAGGTTCCGTTGCCAAACCGGATCCTTGCTACCGGTATCGAAACAATAAATCGTGCCGGATTGCCGCGCTGCATAGACCCTGCCATCGACCAAAACTGGGTCACCGGAAAGATTGCCGCCGGATTCAAATTGCCAGATCCCTTCACCCGTTGTGGCGTCAGCGAGGATAAGATTCCATCGATTGTGTTTGTAGACCATCAACTCTGCGGTCCCGCCACCCGCCTTATCGCCAGCAGCAAGCTGAGACTCGACACGCCCGGTGTTTTTGTTAAGCACCACATGCTTGCCGGCCTGCCACCAACCGGTACTAAACAACACCTTATTGGCACTCACCACCGGAGAGAATATCGAACCAGGTGTCTGATAAATATCGGTGCCCAATTGTCTGCCTTTCCAGACTATATCGCCGGTTACTTCATCAAGGCAGTAGGCCATCACATCCGCCCCGGGAGAGGCAGTGTACACCTTGCCGTTTTCGATCACGGGAGTGGCATGCCAGAAATTTCCCTTAGCGACGCGCCATGCGATTTTGCCTTTGGCAGGACCCGTATCCGGGCTATACCCCGTCTGATTCCCGTCCGTGCCGTGGTACACTGGCCAGTCCGTCACAGTGGTCGGTCCCGACTCGTCCGGTGCCCCGGCCACCTCCGGAATGATCGCGCCGTTGGCCATAATGTCTTCCATAGCAACATAGGCGGCATTAACTGCTTTTATGGCTGCTGGATTTACACCCGTATGGCTAAGAAGAGCGTCCCATGTGGCATTGTAGTTGCCCATGTTCATGTCGTAGCCCTGATGCCAGAGCAGCCGCCACCAACGATAGAGCGCGGTCCGGCGGCTGAGAACGTTAGATGAATCCGTAGGATTGAGCAGGATATCAGCGCGGATCTGATCAATATCACTAATCCCACAGCTATTCTTAACGCGAGTAGAGACGGTATTGCTATCCAAGCGGACGCTCCCAGAAACTGCGAGGGCGGCTAGTACAAGTGCGATTGTTTTTTTTATCTTCAATTGCTGAACTTCGGGTAATGATTATATAAGGGGGCCAGCGCGTAGATAAAAGTGAGATGAGCTTTAATTCTTTCCGCTCCCTTTTAAGAAATCCACACCGTTTTGTATTCGAAAAAGGGTTCCAGACCCATCTCGCCGTAGCGCCGGCCGATGCCGCTTTGTTTAAAACCGCCCCAGGGCGTGCGATAACTCAGCATAGTGGCATTATTAACGACCACAACCCCCACTTCCAAACGCCGGACACAATAGCGCTGACGCTTGGGCTCTCGAGTCCAGAGCGAAACCAGCAGTCCGTAGTCTGTATCGTTAGCCAGCGCCAGGGCCTCCTCGTCGCTCTCAAAGGTCAACACCGACACGACCGGCCCAAAAATTTCGTCGCGGCAGACCGGGCTGGACTGATCGGCAAAGGCAAAAGCCGTAGGTTCAAAGTAGCAGCCCTTTGCGTACTCGTCGTCTGACGGGCGCGCGCCGCCAAAGAGTAGTTCGCCCTGCTCTTTGCCCATTTCGACGTAGCGTTCAACGCGCTCTATCGCCGCATTGTCGATCAGCATGCTGGGCCCGGCCGACTGCGCCTTTTCCTTGAGCAGGGCGAGGTACTCGTCGCGTACGGAACTATGCACCAACACCCGGCTGATCGCCGAACACGCCTGCCCGGGGAAGGCCGAACCCACGGCCGCGCCGGCCGCCGCTTCCAGGTCCGCGTCCGGGAAGATGATCTGCGCCGTTTTATTGCCCAGGTTCAGCTGCACTCTTTTGAGGTCTTCGGCGGCGGCGGCCATAATCTTTTTGCCTGTGGCCGTGCTGCCGGTAAAGCTAATCAGCCGCGTCGCAGGATGGGCGACCAGCGCCTGCCCCACCTCGGGCCCCTTGCCGCTGAGCGCGTTGACCACCCCGGCGGGAAAACCGGCTTCGTGGAAGGCCTGCATGGCCTTGAGCGCCTGCGGCGCCTCCTGGTCGGGCGCTTTGACTACGACCGTATTGCCGGCCACCAGCGCCGGCACGACCGACAGCAACGCGCCCAGCATCGGCCCGTTAAAGGGGGCGAAAATGGCGACGACGCCCAGCGGCTCTCTGTACAGATAGTTCGTTCTATCGTCGCTGTGCTCGATAAGCGTGCCGGCCCCATCATCCAGCTTGCCGACGTAGTAGTCTATGAGCCTTTCGATCAACGGCGGCACGCCCGGTCCACCCTGGGGCTGTACTTTGGCTTCGATCAATTCGTCAGCCATGGCGTAGAGCGCCTCTTTCAGTTTGGCGAACAGCACGCGTTTCTGGTCGACACCGCAAAACTTCCACTCTGCATAAAACGCATCGCGCGCGGCGGCGGCGGCCCGCTCGACATCGGTTAGAGTGGCATTGGCCACTTCGGCGACCTGTGCGCCGTCAACCGGGCTGTACAGTGGATAATATTCTCCTGAGGACGGGGCACATATCTCACCCCCGATCAGCAGATCGCTCTTTTTGACGCTCATTGTGCTTTCTCCTGTTCAAATAAAACTGTCTTCTGATAATCCGACTTCCACAGTTACTCAATCGCATGCACGTACCCGTCGGCGGCCAGCGCAAACACTTTGTCGCGATAGATGCACAGCGTCGCCTCCTCAACGCGATGGCCCAGCTTGTAGGTCCACAGCATCTTGCCAGTCTCCTCGTCAAGGCAGTAAAGAAACGGCGAGTTGCCCGATGCTATATAGACGCGATCAGACGCGAGCGCCGGTGCCGACAGGCCACCGCCGTCCGGAAACGTCCAGTAGATCTTGGCGGTTTCGGGATCTACGCAGTAAACCGTGGAAAATAGCGGCACGCCGCGCAGGCCCATGCCGCCACGCGCCGAAAAAAACGCGCGCCCGTCGTGGAAGGCCGGCGTGGCGTTAAAGTCGGAAAACGCGCCTTTTTTTTCGTCGTTACTATTTCCCTCGTTGAGAATTTCGCCGGTTTGCCCGTCTAAATATTTGAAGATATTGCTGTGGTGGGGCAGGTAGACCTTGCGGTCAAAGGCAATGAGCGTGCCCGAGTCGAGCGCAATGCCGTTGGTCTTCCACGCGATCTCACCGGTCTTTTTGTGGAACGCGTAGATGGAGCGGCTCCAGGAGCCGAAATAAACGAGATCGCCGTCGATGGCGGGCTCGGCGGGGATCGACTGCGCGGTGGGGAACATCCAGACGATGTGGCCCGTTTGGGCGTCGAGGCAGACGGCATAACCGCTGACGGTGGGCACGTAGACCAGGCCGTCATCCACCGTCGCCGACCCCCACACCCAGCCACCGGGCAGGGTCTGTTTCCAGATCAGCGCGCCGTCCTCGGCATCGACGCAGTAGAAAAAGCGCTCGCCCCCCTGCTGGCCGGCAAACACTCTGCCGTCGGCGCAGGCCGGCCCGGCGGAGATGGCGGCCCCCATTTCGAATTTCCAGATTTCCTCGCCGGTTTCGGCATCGGCGGCGTGCAGGAATCCAGATGGAGTGCCGAAGAAGATCTTGCCGCGATGAGCCGTCGGCTTTGACTGGTAGTAGGTGCCGCCCGACAGCTCGTCGGTGAAGATGCGCTGGCCGCTGTCGTCGACAAATGCCTCAAGCGTGCTCTTTTCCCATAGGACCCGGCCATCGGCGGACAGGCAGTAGAGCATGATATTGCTGTCGCTGATCAGCAGGCGGTCTTCGGCGAGCACAATATCTGCGTAAATCGGGTGGGTGCTGATGGTTTTAGACCAGGTGAGCGCGCCAGCTGAATCGAAACAGTGCAGTTTCCCGTCGATGGTCGCGGCGAAAATAAAATCTCCGCAAATGACGGGTTTTGCTCGCACCCAGTCGCTGGCCTCTGCCTGCCAGACAATGACACCGGTCTCTGCATCTAATGCATAAACTCGCCTGTTGGCTGCGCCGACGTAGACGCGGTCGCCGTGCACCAGCGGCGTGGAGAAGTGTTTGCGGGCGCGGTGTTCTACTTCATCGACGGACCGTTGCCAGATCAGGGTGCCGGTCTTTTCGTCCAGACAGTAGACCGAGCCGCCATTGCAGCCGAAAAAGACGCGCCCATTGGCGAGCGCCACCTGCGTATTCACGGCTCCTGAAGTCTTGAATTTCCAAACGACGCGGGACGCTTTATTAGCCGGCAAAAACTCGCCCGCTGCATCGACTTCATTCTGGGCGAGCCTCAGGGCATAGAGATAACCTTCCATCGTGCCGACGAGGGCCAAGTCTTGGGTAACGACCGGTTCGGCCAGGGCATCGATGTCGCCGACGTTAAAATCCCAGAGCCAATTGTCATTGTCGATATCGGCGCAAATGAGGCGGTTAAAATTCTGGCAGATCGCGGGGGTGCCGTAGATGTCGTGCACTCCGAATGGATACACCATGTACTTGCCGTTGGTCGCCATGGCGGCGTACTGGGTGCGGTAATCGACGTGTCCAGCGTATTTTCGCGCGAAGGTTTTGCCGGTGGTCTTGTCTAAGTAAACGAGATTCTTGGCCTGCCCCTCGTTGCCGCCGTGGCTATTGACCTCGCGCAGGACGATGCGGTCGTCGAGCACGAGCGGCGTCGAGGCGATGGCCGGATATTTGTAGATGCCGAACAGGGGATGATCCTGGCTCGACTTCCAGATTTCCCGTCCCGTTTTTAAGTCGAGGCAGAAGCTCGTGGAATGCATGCCGGGCGAGGCGACATAGACCTTTCCGCGCTCGACAACCGGTCGCGCATACCAGCCGAGGCCGACGGGAAATTTCCAGGCGCCGCGACCAAAGCGCGGCCCCGGAGCTTTGGTGTATCCCGTGTGGTGGACATCGCCCTGAAATAGGGGCCACTCCGCCTCCATATCGCCGCCTTCGGGGAAATCTGACGCGTCGCCCGCACTGGGCGTGGCGATTGGACCCCGCTCGACGAGCCGGGACTGAATAGTTTCCATCACGTCGAAACCTTCGTCTACGAGGGCGGTCAACTCGGCCAGCAGGCGCTCGTCGTCTTCTGTTGCAAGGCGGTCGGCCAGCGAGTAGTAGCGCTTGTCCACGTCCGTAAAGGGTCGCGTGTCCGCCCCCTGCTGCTGGAGCGCGCTCAGCCACATGTAGAGCAGCAGCGCGCGCCGTCGGTGGTTGTCTGCGTTGGACGGTGCGGCTTTGACTTCGCGCCGCACGGCATCGATATCGGCGCTGCCGCTCGAATGAAAGGCTGGCTGGCTGGAATGTGTTTTGTGCCGCGTCTCGTCCACTCAGGCGACCTCTACTTTTTTCACCACGAGATTGCTGTATTCGGCGATCAGAGGCGTCATCTGCCGGAAGCCAATTTTGCCTTCGCCCAGAATCGGCCCATAAGTCTGGCCGTCGTCTTCCCACAGAAAAATGTCGATGGTCTCGTCTTTGTAGCTCATGCGGAATGACACCTGCGCTCCGCATTTGATCACGTTGACGCGATAGGTGCTTGCGGCGAAGCGCAGGGTCGGCAGCGGATCTGCTCCCTGGGCGACCATGTGGAAGCCATAGCTCTTGCGCAGGTTGCAGGTTTGAAATTCGTTTTCTATCGGATTGCGGCGGAAATACGATACGTGCAGGGCATTAAAATCGCCATGGTGATACTGATCATACGGTCCGTTGCGCTCGGCCAGGTCGGCGGTCAAAATATCCTCGCCGTTAAAGCCCAGCGCCGAGAAGAACAGTATCGCCAATCCGGGCTCGGCCAGCGGCTGGAAGTCCCAGCTTATCGAAATATTGTCCGGGAATGTAACCGGGCACCAGTGCACGATATTGCCCGCCTGGCCCGCTTCGCGCGGGCGCAGGCACTCCTGTCTCATTTTCCCCCTGGGAAAAGAGACCACGCCGTCTCCTTCCATAACCCAATCCGCTATATCTGCGGCCTGAAATAGGGGGTTTTCATAGATCATATCTGTTTCGATAAAAGCGCTCATTTTATTCCCTCAGGATGAGAGTTGGCCGCCCTCGATTTTGGGCGTGCCGCGCAAATCGTTGGCCTCTACGCAAACGCGACCCTTGTCCCAGACCACCATGCCGGTGCTCATGGACTCGATTTCCACTTTGCCCTCCGGTACTTCAAAAACCAGCGGTGCCGCTTCAGGGCCGTGGTAGGCGGCCACCCAGCACTGGCGCTGCGGGCTGGCCAATATCCAGGCTGCGGCCTTGCCGCATTGGAGCGCGGCCCCTCCGAGCTCGACCTGGCCGTCGCGGCTCTGCTTAGCCAGCGGCGATTCCAGCATCGGCCAGCCCTGGTCTCCGTCTTCAGTCCAGCGCCGCTTTAGCTGCCACTGCATCAGGTCGACCTCAAGGCCCAGGCTGCGTCCGTCGCGCTCGTACTCCACTTTCCACAGGCGCTCTTCGTCGCCTCCGCCGTAGGTAAACGCCGCCTCGGCCTCGTCGCTCAGCTGGCCGGCGGCGACGGCCTGGGCAAACGCCGCTCCGTCAACATAGGCGGTTCGCTCGGCCACTTCAGCGTAAAAACCGCACTGGGGCATGCCCTGATAAAACGAGCCGGGCCAGCCCAGTTCCCAGAAGGTCTTGGCCGGCCCTTCGTAGTTGTAGACCTCCAGGGCTAAGTTGCCCTTGCGCTCCACCAACCGAAGCGGCGGATTGTGGCTCAGGTGGGTGCGCGTCAGCGGCCGCACGGCCGTCGTCATTTGTCCGCTGCACGCGACCACCGGTGTGCCCTCAGGCACGTCGGCGGGCAGGCTCTCGACCTTGCGGTCGCCGATCCAGATTTCGTCGACCAAGTCGCGGCGCATCCAGATCAGGGCCAGCTTGAGTCCCGAGCACGGCTGGCGCGCGCCGATGACGCGCGGGGCGTAGAGGCCAATGGCCCGCGTTTTATCTTGCACGCCCCAGAAACGACCTTCGTCGGGCTGTAGCTGCATATTGGAGCGAGAGGGGGTGGTGCGGAAGTCGCCCAGCCATTTTTCGTCGAGGATGTATTTGCTGAGTAGGACGCCGGTTTCTTCACCGCACTTGAAGTGGGCGATAAAGACGCTCGACTCGCCCTCGACAAAACGATTGGCCTGGCTGCTCAGGTCCTTGGAGGCGACGCCCAGAGAAAAGGCCTCGTCCATATAGGTCGTCATCGCCTGCTGGCCATCGGCGTCGGAGGTCTCTTTGATTTCTAGGGGAAAGGATTTGTCCTCCAGCGCGGCAGCAGCCCATTCGGGCAAGATGCCCTCGGCCACCCAGTGGCGCATCCAGTCGATTTCCGGGGGCGTTTTGGCCTCGACCTGCGGCTGGTAGGCGCGACTGAAAGGCCCAGACCAGCGACCAGTGCCCAGATGTCCGTGCAGCAGGGCGCTCAGGCCGGCACGCGCGGCGAATACCCGGGCGATGGTGCGAGTATTCTCATCGTTGCTCAGCGCGGCCAACTCGGCCAGGCGCTCGATGGACATGCCCGTATAACCAGGGCAATTGTATTCATAGAACGTCCCTGAGCGGTCGGTAAACGCCAGCCAGCGCCGCAACTTATCGCGACCCCGCACCATCAGTGCTTGATCGTCGAGCAACTCGCCGCCAATGCAGGTATCGAAGACATCGGCCGCCACAATCGTAGTATAGCGCAAATGCACGTCGATCCGGGCGATCGCCGCCAACCCCAGGCGGATCCCCTCCAGCGCCTTGTCCCGCAAGGAGGAGGGCACTGCAGCGCCACAGCGCAGCATGGTCTTGATCAACGGCATGACGGTGAAGTGCACGGCGTTCAGGTCTTCGACCATCTCGTCTTCGCGCTCCCAGGTGAAATTGCCGTAGTGCGGCGCTCCCGGTCGGCGTTCCTGCGATTCAAAAACCGCGTCCAGCACCTTTGCTGCGCGTTCCAGATCTAAAGACGTGCCGTTTTCGATCAACTCCGCGGCCAGATTCATGCCGGGGATAGTGGCGTGGAATACCTTCCCGTTTACCTCTCGACAAGGCATATTGACTTCCGGGTCGAAATTGTCGGGTAAGAGTAAAGGGAGTTTTTCGCTATCCAAGTCCAACCTCGATTCGAATGGAGATTACTAGGAGATGATGATTATACTGGATACCACAAACCAGCTACTGCGAATCCTGAGTTTGCAGCAGGACGACGGGGAACCCTATTGAATATTTGTCAGCAGACATTCCAGCGCCGCCGCCTCGTCGCCGCGGCGCAGTGCTTCTACCACCGCTTCGTGCTCGCGGTAGCTGTCCATCAGATCTCGATGGCGGGAGTAGGGCAGCATCATATGCGTCACCACCGGCACCCACACGGCCACTAGATCGGCCCCGCCACCATTTTCGACGATATGGCGGTGAAAGGCCATATCGTGCTCGACCACCTCGGTCATCTCACCCCGCCGACAGGCTGCCTGAAAGAGCGCCAGGTTTTCCGCAAAAAAGCTCAGCGCCTCAGCGCCGTGTCGGCACAACCCACTCAAAGCAAAACTCTCTATCTTGCGACGCAAGCCGACGACCAACGACCGAATGGCGGGATCGGGGCGGCGCACGCGCACTCCCCGATTTTGTTCTGCCACAAGGAGGCCTTCCTGGGTCAACTGCAACAGAGCGTCACGGATGGGCCCCCGACTGATACCAAATTGCCGGGCCAGCGGCTGCTCGCGCAGAGCTTCGCCCTCGCCGAGTTCGCCCGAAAGCACGGCATGGCGCAAATGGGTAACGACCTGTTCGCGAATGGTCCGGTGGACAATAGGCGCCTTTTCCATATTATTCTCTACTTATGATAGATTTTATATTGCAGATTGTTAACAATGGACGGTATCAATAAAAGCATCCTAAGTCAAATATCTCAATGCCTCTTGTTTGGCAATTAAAATTTCCCTACTGACAACGACCTTGGAGGTTGCAGTACCCCTCGCGCACTCTTAATCTGGAGATACACCGCTCACCACCGAGGAATCGACCTTGCCATCACCGCCAACCCTGCCCGAAAATTACGACGCCCAAGTACGCATGGTCGCCCATCAGGTGCAAGAACGCACCTTTCACGCCACCATACCCTCGGTCCAACTGGCCTCTGATCTGATGAAGTGCGGCGCACCTGCCGACATCGCCGAAGCCACTGCCATCTTTCGCGCCGTGCTCACCTGTCAGGAACTCCGCGACACCGACCCACACCGCGGCAATTTTCGCTGGGAACTCGAAGACGAAGTCGTCGAAGATCTCAACGCCGTTCAGTTCGTGCTCTTTTATTTTATTCCCGTACTCTGCACAAAATCAGACGCCCTGCCATCGGACCTGGTCGCGGCCATGCGCCGCGCCGTCGCGCTGGGTCTGGAAGAAATCGCGCGCATCGACGTGGCCCCGGCCTATACCAATATCGTCCTCAAGGATATCACCAACTCCTGCCTCGGCGGCCAGTTGCTGAGCGATAATACAATCGGCCAACGCGGCCGGGATAAACTGCTGTGCTGGATGGCACACGTGAACACCTACGGCCTGCCTGCCGAATACAATAGCCCCAACTACGCTTCGGTCGCCATACGCGTACTGGGTCGTCTGACCGAACTGGTTGAGGACGAACACACTCGTATCCGCGCCCGTACCGTGCTCGCTCGCCTAGGACTTTCCGCCGCGCTGCATATACACCCTAGCATCGGCTGCTGGACCGGCCCCTTCAGCCGCGCCTACAGCCATGCCGTGTTCAATGCCGAAGCCTTTAACGCCGATAACCTGCGCGCGTGGGTGGCAAGCGGACAAGTGCCCACCTGGATCAATGACCTGTTAGAACGCCCCGACCTGCCGCAGCAAATAGACGAAACAGCCCATGGCGAAGAACCCGTAGCACTGAGCACCTATCACAGCTCCTCTTTCAGTCTGGGCGTAGCCTCCTGCGAACTCAAGACCCAGGAGGTTGTTTTTATCGCTCTGCAGTCCTGCGTATTCCACGCACAGTACCGACGCCCGCAGCACGCGCGCTGCGGAGTGCTCTTTTCGCGCTATATACTCGACGACCAATGGCTCAGCTTCCAGACGACACCGTCGCGCGAGCCCGGACAGGTCGTGCCCGAAGAGGGCCTCTTCTACGGCGTGCACCAACAAGGTCGCGCCATCGGACTCTACGCTCCGCGCGGCCTCGACGCCTGGACGCGGCGCACCAGCGCCAAAGCCGTACTAGTGTGGACCAAGATCGACGAAATCGACGAAATCTGGATCGGCGCGCAAAAGGTAGATTCTCTGCCAACCGCAGTGCCCCGGGGCGAACCAGTGATCGTCGGCAGCGGCGATCTGTGGGCCGCCGTCCTGCCGCTCGAACTCACCGACCTGGGCGGTGGTGCGCCTATCCGCCTGGTCGAAATGGACGGGCATCTGGCGCTGGAGATGTACAACTACACAGGACCGGCCAAGACGTTTTGGGAAATGGCCAAACCCGGCTCCTTCTACCAGGGCCAGCCGCGCTGCGGTTTCTATAGCGAGCTGGCCGAGCGCACCGACTACGCCAGCGGTGCCGATTTTGCCACCCGGGTAGCAAGCGGCACCCTCATCGACGAAGCGGCAGCACCCACCACCTATGCCGCGGGTGCGGAGCGCATGCTGCACGTGGAGTACGCGCGCGACGACCGCGTGCTCGGCATCGAAGTCGATTTGTACGCGTGGTCGCTGCAGCAGCGCTGGACCCAGGATGGCCCCTTGCACTGGCCCATGCACGAATCGCCCTACGCTCGACAGAGCGCTGACGGAGAGGTCTCCATCGGCGACGCCACGCTCAGCTGCGACCAAGGCCCGGTATGGCTCTGCGCCTGCCCGGGGGGCAAAAAATATATTGCCGCCTACAGCGGAACCGGAACGACTTCACTCAAATTGGAAGTGCCGGGTGATACTGTCGAAATACCAGCAATGGGTACGGGCACCGTGGTCTGGGACGAGGGCCAGGTACACCTAGACGCCATAGTGCCCTGATTAAGTGGAATAGAAGACTCAGACAATCTGGGCCATCCGAAGAGCTGGGCAAGCACGCACCCCCCTGTACCGACATGATCGCTTTGGCGATCGGATCGATGTTCATCAGCAGCCGATAGGGTTGAACGTCGGCGAAAACGGGACTCGCATTGAGTTGAAGCTGGCCTTGGTCTTCTACCTGGTGGAGCTTCTTGTATGACCCCGGACAAACCACAGTTCCACCACGGCGCTCAACGCAGTTTGAGCTCGTACTTATAATCCTTCGCCCGCCCCAACTTCGACAGGGGCGGTTGCTCTTTGGCTCTGTAGCGATAATCAGGATCCCCACCTTCTTTGGGACCGACAGTACTGCGCAACACGCCAATCCCCTCGACCTCAAATTCGACCACATCTCCCGGTAGCAAGTAGCGGGCCTTTTCATTGCCCTTCGAAATGGCTTCGCCAATAGAGCCACCACCAACCGTTCCACTTCCAAACACGTCCCCAGGTGCAATCCGGCTGTCTTTAGAGGCCCGCTCGACAAAAGCCCCCCAGGTGTGATACATCAACCCGCCATCGCTTTCTTCCAGCCATAGCTCGCCGTTGACCTTGGCCGCGCACTGTACATGGAGCCGGCCATCGCGCAGGTAGGGCGCCATTTCATCCATGGTGACCAGCCAGGGCCCCATAGTAGACGCGGCGTCTTTGCCCTTGGCCGTACCAATTCCCGTGGACATCTCATCCCGCTGGAGGTCGCGGCAACTCCAGTCGTTGAAAATGCAGAAACCGGCGATGTACGTCAGCGCATCCGCCTCCGAGACATTGCTCCCTTCACGGCCAATCACGCATCCAAGCTCCAGTTCGTAATCCAGTCGCTCAGAGGCCGAGGGGTATGGCACCTGCTCGTCGGGCCCAAAAATTCGCAGCGGGTTGGAAAAATAAAAAACCGGCAAGCGGTACCAAGCTTCTGCACATTCTCGAGTCCCCTGGGCCGTGGCATGCTCTTCAAAGGCAAAAAAATCGCGCACGGTGGGCGGTTGCAGAATCGGGGACCGCAGGCAGACGCTTCTCAACGGCACGCTCGGCGCCGAGCCATTCCCCGCCAGCGCATCCCCGACCCGGTCGATTGGCTCGTCTCCCAGTTCGAGCAGAGCGCGGACGTCCCGCAGAATCTGGTCCGTTCCCAACAGGGCCGCCACATCGACCACGCGGTCGTCCTGCAGTACCCCGCAACGCGGGCCGGCTTCTGTATCATAGGTCAGCAATTTCACGATATGCTCCTTTACATCCGGATGCCGCCGGCAACCAGATGCGATGCGCCAGTGATGTAGTCGGCTTCAGCCGAAGCGAGAAAGACCACGGTGCGGGCAACATCGGCAGGCTCGGCAACACGGCCCAAGGGTGTCATGGCGGCGATATCGTCGAGCATAGATTGGGTGGTTTCCGCGGTAGGGGCTTGCTGGTCGTTGACGGCGGCGGCGATATAGCCGATGCGCTCGGTGAGGGTGGTGCCGGGGCAGACGACGTTGACATTGATCTGGTGCGGAGCAAGCTCGTGAGCCAGAGACTGGGTAAAGCCGATGACGGCGAATTTAGAGGCGCAGTAGGCAGCGTAACGCGGCTTACCCACGCGGCCCATGGTGGAAGAGATATTGACGATCTTGCCGCCCTGGCCGCGCTCGATCATATGGCGAGCGACAGCCTGCGCGCAGAGGAAGGTGCCCTTGATGTTGACATTGTGGACCGCGTCCCAGGCTTCCTCGCTCAGCTCGACGACGGGGACGCGATCGGGGCCGGGCCGAGACCCGGCATTGTTGACCAGAATGTCGACGCGGCCGAAATGGTCGACCGCTTTTTGCACCATAGCGTCTACCTGGCCGGTGTCGGAGACATCGGCTGCGACCGCCAGGGCGCGCTGACCGCCGGCTTCGATTTCGGCGACGAGGGCGGGCAGGCCACCCCAACCGGATGCAGCATAGGGCCGGGCGTGGAGGTCGTTGACGACGAGGGTGCAGCCCTCTTGCGCCAAACGCTGGCAGATAGCGCGGCCGATGCCGTGTTCGCCGCCGGCGCCGGTGATGAGGGCGATTTTGCCGCTGAGATCGTCGTACATGGATTGCTCCTATGGATTCAACTGGCGGGTAAAGATAGAAAATATCGGGGGCACCCGCAGCCCCAGATCATTGACAGGGGTGGTGGTTATGTGTACCCATATCCGGCCTGACAGCCATGGTGCAATTAGCGTGCGGAGACCCCCCGATGCAAGCAGCGGTCTGTTACGAACTCGGCAAACCCCTGGTCATCGAAGAAATCGACATCGACCCGCCCCAACAGGGCGAAGTCAAAGTCCGCCTCGCCGCCGTGGCCATCTGCCACAGTGATGTTCACGCCATCAAGGGGGATTGGAGCGCCGAACCCCCCTTCGTACCCGGACACGAGGCGGCGGGCATCGTCGAAGAAGTGGGCGAAAATGTCACCGCGGCCAAGGTGGGCGACCCCGTCGTCGTCTCGATCCTGCGGTCCTGCGGCAGCTGTCTCTACTGCACCACCGGCTATCCACCCCTCTGCGAAGGCGAATTCGCGCTGGACAGTGAAAGCCGTCTGCGCAATGGGCGCGGCGATGCGCTCAAACACGGATTGCGGACGGCGGCCTTCGCCGAATACGTCGTCGTCCACCAATCCCAGGTGGTCCCCGTCGCCGGGGATATCCCGCTGGACCGAGCGGCCCTGCTGGCATGCGGGGTCATCACCGGATTCGGCGCCGTGGTCAATACCGCCCAGGTCGAACCCGGCAGCAGCGTGGTGGTCATTGGCACCGGCGGCGTTGGACTCAATGCCATACAGGGCGCCGCACTCTCCGGCGCCGATCCGATCATCGCGGTCGATATTCTCGATAGAAAACTGAAGGCGGCGCAGACCTTCGGCGCGACTCACGCGGTAAATATCGTCGGCCTGGACGCGCCGGAAGAGGCGATACTGGAATTGACGACCCATCGGGGCGCCGACTACGTATTCGTGACGGTCGGCAGCACCTCGGCCATGAGCCAGGGGTTTTCGATGCTGGGCAAACGGGGACTAGAGGTGTTAGTGGGCATACCGGAAGCCGGTGCAACCGTACCGTTTCTCGCATGGCAGTTCTTGCAAGAACGCCAGGTTATGGGCAGCGCACTGGGATCGACCCGGCTCAGCGTGGATGTACCGCGCCTGGTCGATCTCTACCAGAACCAGCGCCTCAAACTGGACGAACTCATTACGGCCCGCTATCCGTTGGAGCAAGTCAACGAGGCCATAGAGTCGATGGAAAAAGGCGAAGCGCTGCGCAACGTAATTGTATTTTAGAATCAGAGCGGCTTATTATAAACCTATCAAAATTCATCCATCACTCAAAACAACAAAGGCCCACACCATGCCATATACCTTTCAACCCGGCAGCATGTACCGCATGCCGACCCACTTCGGGCCGCGCACCGGGCCGCGCCAGGGGCCAGATGGCGGCACATTCGACAACGTAGACACGCCCAAGAACACCACCGTCTCGGTCTCCTTCCTGACCGACGCCGACGCCCTCGAAGCCATGCTACCCGAATGCTTCACGCGCGACGGCGACCCCGTCGTCACCGTCTTCGCCAAGTACATGACCCAAATCGAATGGCTCGCGGGTCGCGGCTACAACGTCCTGGGCGTCAGCTTCCCGGCCGCCTTCGCCGGTGCCGCAGATCAGGTACGCGGCCCCTTTTTAACCGTGTTGTGGGAAAACCTGACCGACCCGATCCTCACCGGCCGTGAGGAATTGGGCTTCGCCAAAATCTATTGCGAACTGCCCGAACCGACGGTCCTGCGCGGCGCCTGGCACTGCACCGCCGCCTGGCTGGGTTTCAAATTCCTGGACCTGCACGTGACCGACCTGCAAACACCAGATCCCGACGCAACGCCCTCCGATCCCAACGACGGCACGCTGCATTTCAAATACATACCCAAAACCGGCGACTGGGGCAGCGCCGATGTCGCCTACCCGGTCTTCACCCCGGCCACCGGCTCAAACGAAAGAGTATTGGAACACTGGAGCGGCCAGGGCTCTATCCAATTCCACCGCGCCGCCTGGGAGGATATGCCCACGCAATACAACATCGTCAATGCCTTCGCCGCTTTACCCATCGTGGAATACTGCAACGCCAGCGTCACCAAATCCGTCGGCGCCAAAGATCTGAGCGACCAACGCATACTGCACTGAGGGAAACACTGACCGTGACCCCATACCATCCCTTCAACACCCATACGCCGGAACTGTGCAGAGATGCCAGGGGTGAAAAAAACGCTCCATCATCGCCGTCATGCGCAAGCTGACTACCCGTACGCGCCACATGATCTCGGATCAGACGCCCTATCTCTTGGGACGGGCCGCATAGAGGGCCTTCAGTAGGCCACCCCCACCGGCACCATTTTTTTGAGCGCGGCAACCTCGCCTTCAATTTCCAGACTCAGCAGATAAAGCCCCGGCGGCAATAGCCCACCGCTCTCGTCGCGACCATCCCACTCGACGCGCTGCAAACCCGAGCGCTGCAAACCCACAGCCCGCACCGCAACCCGACGGCCGTCGAGCGCATAGACATCGAGCCGGGCGGCCACCGCGTCCGGCAATCCGAACAGGGTGTATTCGACGGCCAGCAGATCGTTGATTCCGTCGCCATTGGGCGTGACCACGCCGCTCGACAGCCGCAGATCGCGAATCTTCTCGGCCAGGGTGGTCGCAGCGAGAATTCGCAGTGTATTGGTGGCAATGCCTTCGCCGACATCAGCGCTCTGCACCGGCTGCGGCAGACTCTCTCCTCCGCTATCGAAGACCTCGCTGGCGAAAGTCCAGGCGAAGTCGTAGACCTCCGCTGCAAAAACCACGCGGATCCGTTCGTTGTTATTGATCGCAACCCGCCGCGGCAAGCGCACCACCAACTCGCCCTCGCTTACCCTAACCTCGGCCGGCTCCACTACCTGCAGCGGCGTACCCATCTCCAGCCCCTTGAAAACCGGCGTGCTCCCCGTACGAATCCGCAACGCATCAAAACCAGCATCTCCCACCGCAAACTCCGCCCCGATATCACAAACGAAGTCCGTCTTCTCCCCTATCTCGAACTCGGCAACGCCGCGCAAAGGAGTCGGGTCGTCCAACCGCGCCACTTCGCCCTTGACCCGGGTGGCCAAGACCGGCGAAGTCTCGAGCCACAGTGAATCGAGCCGCACCAAGGAATCGAAGTCTTCGCTGTGCAATACGATCTTCAATTGTAGGTACTGCCCGGACCGGAGACCCAGCGTCTGCCCCGATTCAAAGGCCGGGACCGACCAGTAAGTCCAGTTGTCCTGGTCGTAATCGATGCCCGCGCGCAGCCCAGGTTTGGGCTGCGACGTCACCGTCACCGTCCCGCCCAATCCATCGGCGTTGGTGACCGACCCGCTCAGATTCTTGAGCACCTCCTGGTAGCGGATCTGGTCGACGACAACCCGGGTAGCCATGTCGGTGAATTCATAGTAGATATCCGGCCCGGTATCGGTGCCGGCCCGCGCCTCGACCTGGACCGATACCGGGGCATCGGGCGCCGGCACCAGCGTGCCATCGACCATCTGCAGCGGCGTCGCCGACCAGAACAGTCGCCCGAAATTAACCGGCTGCTCCAAGTCGAAGACCAGCGTCTTATAGATCACGCGCTGCGGCACGCCCTCGCCATAGAGCTCGAAATCGCCGATCGTACCCTTGTGCGCCTGACCCTTGGCGTAGGTCTCCTGTGACGAAATGCTCAGCGCTGCAATCTGCTCGGCTTCGAGTTGGGACAGCCGACGGATATAGCGGGTGTAGCGCACGTACTGGCGTGGAAAAAGGTGCCGCACATCGGTGCGAAAATTCTCCTGCACATCCGCGATCTGCCGCCAGTCTATGAGGTTCTGCTCGGAGATAAAGAGCTCGTAGGCAGGCACCAAATCTTCGCGCAGAGCCTGACCGTCGGAGCGGTAACCCTGCGAGGGCGTGTAGAAGCCGAAGGAAAAAACCGGTACCGGCACCGCCATATCAAAGGTGAAGGTGCGACCATCGGGACTTCCGCCCGAAGACGGCGGCAGATAGGAGGTGCTATCGCCATCGACCAGCCGCATGCCGCCGGAGACCCGCGGCCTCTCGCCATCGACATAGCCCAACTCGCGCGGGGTCCAGTCGCCCCAATTGCTGAGATAGGAAAAAACCGGGCGATCGGTCCGTATATAGACGGGCCGAATCGCCCCCGAGACCTTATCGATGAGAACGGCGACCGAGTCGCTCTCGGCCCAATCGAGGCCGCTGCCGCCGATTTTCCACGGAGTGACTTCTGCATCGACCACGGTGTGAAGCAACGCCACCAAGCATGCGAAAATCCGCGTTAGTCTCATATATCGTCTCCTGGACCGGGACCCTACAAAGCACTGGCAATATAGGGAAATCACCACTGCAAAAAAACAAAAACAGGATGTCCATGTCCCCAGACACCACTATCTCTTCGACCTTCACGGCAACTTCCTCGTCCCCAACCTGCTCAGCACCGACGGACTCGGCGGCGGCGAGCGACCTATGTCGAATGCCAAGTTTCAATTCGAATAAGTATCAAATCCTTACCCCAAACGCAGCCTCAAAATCCTGCCACACCGTTTCGGCCACCTCTGTTGTAACACTTATATATACCTCGTCCAATTCCTTGCGATTGGCAGGTCCGGCGAGGACCACGCCATTACCTTCAACCGGCGCATTGAGCGCAAATTGCATTGCCAAATCTCGGATCTCCACCCCCCGTTCTTGGCACCATTGCCACATCTGGTGTGCGCGCGGCACCACGGCGGGATCGGTCGGCCCCCCTAGAGCCGCCGGTATGAGATTGCCATCTTGATCCAGAGGCTGCTCCTCCACGCGCTGGGGTTCTGGACCGGCCAGCAGTGAGCCGATCAATACTCTGCCCAAAATGACCCCCACGTCATGCTCCAGCGCCAGAGGAATAGTTGTTTTGGCGAGAGATTGATCCAGCAATGTATAATCCAAAAACGACAATACCAGGTCTATTGCGCCTGTTTCAATCGCCCGCCGATGAAATTCATGCTGTCGCACGCCAATGCCCAGATGACCGATGCGTCCTTTCGCTTTCCAATCGAGCAACACATCCAAACAAGCCCCCGGCGCCAAGATCGGTTCCATCTCGTTGCGCGGCCCGTGAATCAACACCGAATCCACATACTCTGTCCGCAGCTGTCTAAAGCTATTCTCTAAACTCCAGATGGTCGCTTCTTTTGAATAATCGTGAAAAAAGCGCGGATGAGAACCCACCTTGGTTTGCAGGTACACTTTTTCTCTCCACCCACCCGCCAGGGCCAAACCGACGCGGTACTCGCTGATACCATCGCCATATTGCGGCGCGGTATCGATGAAATCAATCTCCAGCTCAATAGCCGCCCGAATCGTCGCCGTTGCTTCCTCTTCCGAGGTCCGTTCGGGAAGCCCCAGATATCCGCAACCCAATCCAAACGCCTTTGGTTTCATCTCGGTACGCCCCAAGCGCCGAACTTCCAGATCCGCCATTGTCAATCTCCTCAACAGTGCATTGTTAGGGGCGATACGAGTGCTCTAACTGATTCGCTAGTTTGCTCATATTCCACTCAATCCCGTGTCGCTATTCTTTCCGAAGCAGATGTTCATGCTGCACAAAACTCTCCTGAAATACCGCGCTCGCCGTCTCGGGGTGCCATTTTTCATTAGGATTGTGGCCCAGCGTATCATATACGTGCTGCTCATAGCGGCAGAGGCGGCCATTATGCCTCAAGCCGCCATGTGAAAAATTGATGCCAAACGTGAGCTCGGGTGCATCGACCCAATGCGGTGTTAGCAGGTGGTTCCAGAGCAATGTATTATCGCCAACTTCGTAAGAGAGCAGATCCTCATCCGAAACATTTTCGGGCATAACCTGAGCCTCGCGTCCTTCGGTCGCTCTCTCGAGCGGCACCCACCGATCCGGATCGCGAAAACCGTGAAAAGCCTTGCGACCGCGCACATTCCAAAAAAGCACATTGGAGCGATCCATGTGATAGCCCGTACACGTATTCGGACCGGATACTCTAGCCAGTGCATAACACCGGTCCCAGCTAAAGCCATGATCCAGCAAATACCGCTTCCACGGGATCAGCACCTGCTCGGTAAATCCCGAAAAAATATCGCCCGGTCGGTCTAGGATGGTCACATCGGGATAACGCAACTGGAAGGAGGTCGCCATCAGATCGTCAAAAGACAGCTCGCGAAATCCCTCTATGGCATTTCCCCGATCACCGGTATCTCGCAAGAGCCCCTTAATGCCCGTTGTTTTCTGTTCTGCCACCAGGCGCTCTACAATTTGTTCGGTGGGCGGAAACTCAAACGAAAAAGGCACGCACTCGTCCGCGACTAAAAAATTGACGCGTGAGTCCCAGGCGTGCAAAAACTCTGCCGTCGTCGCAACCGTTCTGTGCATCGCTATCGTCCTTGGTTTGCAGGTTTGTGGTATAGGAGGTACACAATGGACCAAAACCGGTGGTCCACGCATAGGAAAGTCTCCAGTAGCTCAGAGTACGGGCAGGAGCAAATCAGTTTGACTGCGCTTTTTCGATACCTTCGAGTATGATATCGAGCTGATCCTTGGGCGCGTAGTACGCGCCGGGTGCACTGACCGGACCGATATCGCCCATCAGGCGCCGCTGCCGCGGCGTCATTCGCGCCAGCACCTCTGCGGGCGCCTTCTCGTAATCCCACGGCCTCGACCACAATTGACCGTAACGGAACGTTACGCTGCGCCGAACATCCTCGCTCTCATTCGGGGCGACACCGTGCCACAGACCATAACTAAAGATGACGGCATCGCCGGCCTTGGCTCTGAGTTGAACCCCACCCTCCGGCCATTCCCCCTTGGCGAAACCGCCTTCGGGGAAGTCCCGGCGGTGGCTGCCGGGCACAAAGCAGAAGTTGGCGCGGTTTTCCGCGTCGATATCGGTCAGAAAATATTGGATCTTGAAGTTGAGTGGACGGCTGCCCGGCTCGACGCGAAAATAGCGCAGCGCAGCGCCCCCGTCGGTGTGCCACTCGAAGGGCATATCACGGCCGGCGTAGCGAACGTAAATCACCGTGCCCATGATCTGAAGATAGGGGCCCATCAGGTCGAGAATAACCCCGAAAGTACTCGGATGGTCGGTCAGCGAATCGAAATTCGGCGATCGCTCGACCGTCTGAATGATATTGAAGGCATCCTGCTCACGGACCTCGGGGTTGGCCTCGCGGTATTGGGCGATCACCTCGTCAGTCGCGGCCAGATAAGTTGCGACCTGGTCGGATGAGAGAGCGCCCTTGAGGTGGAGATATCCTTCTTCAGTCCAGTCCCGTTTCATCTCGTCGGTTAAGCGTCGCATCCTTATTTACTCGTTTATAGGTAGGCTTTATTGGTCTTGAGTATATCTATCTGCCCCTCAGCAAAAGTCCGATTATAACGCACGCGCTGAGACACCTAGCTGGTAGATGCTAATGGCAGAGCTTCATCCCTTTCCCTGGATGGAAAAACGGCGTAACCAATGCCGGTGGTCCCAAAACCATTACCGGTAAACCAGCAATGCCATTCCCCATTACTCGACACAATAGACGGATACGAACGCTGATGATCATCAAAAGCACCGGCATTTCCCGTACTGAGTTCACCATCGGGACCAGAGCGCTCGGCCCACTGCCAATTCAATCCGTCTTTACTCACCAGCCGATGAACGCGATAGGCAGTCCCAAAAGTATTTACCCACATTGTATAGCCGTTCTCTTCTCTAATAACACAGGGCTTTGAGCATATGTACTCATAGGGATCTACCTCAAACCCTCGGGGAGCAACAAGCAAT
Source organism: uncultured Gemmatimonadaceae bacterium (assembly GCA_964520345.1). GTDB lineage: Bacteria > Latescibacterota > UBA2968 > UBA8231 > UBA8231. The sequence continues at coordinate 30,979 of CAZFMY010000042.1, forward strand.
TTTTCTACCGGCTTTTCCCAATGCAGGCCATCGCGCGACTCGGCATACGCAATACCAATCTGCGGAATGGTATCACCGTGCCCGGTCTCAACACCTTCGGGTCTTGGACCGTACTTTCCTATGGCCGTATAGTACATCCGCAAGAGGCCGTTCTCACGCACAATCCATAGACTGCCCGTTCCCTCCGCATCATAAGATTTATCAAGGGGAATTACAGGATGCTCCCAATGGTAATCCCAACTCTGTCCCGCGTCGTTTGAGACAGCCACTCCGGTTGTATTTGGCAATTTTCCATCGACCTGCCGTCCCCAACCGGTAAAATACAGCAACCAATGATCGGCGGTTAAAGGCAGCAAAAATGGAAAGCCAGGACCTTTGCAGTTATAACTCGTGTCTCCCTGAGGTCCGATCAACGCAGTGCCAACAGAGGTCCAGCCATTCGGTTCATCAACGGCGGTCTCAGCTTGCAAGATATAATTAAGACCCCCGGCACTACCCCAGTACGCCATACGGTACTTATCTCCCAAGCGGATCACATGGGCCGCACCAGCTCGGGCTTGATCAAACTGAGGATGCAGCATACCCGGATATATAACGGGTTCCGCATATGGAATAGTCCAAAAGACCATTATGATATTCGTTTTCTTGCTAGTGCTTCTGATAGAAAAAACGCCTCACAGCGGCACGGCACATTTATTGACGACATCGCCAAAGACATCCACTGCTCTGCATATAAAGGGGATTCCAGGTGATCCGGTCAATCTGGAAGGAAATACAAATCCCGTTGATATACTCTCTATAGTGCAAAAACCCATTCTCGACTCTGAATAGCATGATTCATGAAAATTTATTGGACTATTGATATTGCTTAGGTATTATATGGGAAATTCCCGACGTACGTCGGGAATCCACATAAGTCGAGTTAATATCGGCGCGTGTCTTTTTTGACCGCTGACCATCAACTCTCCAACCAAGGAGGTATTAGTGCCCGACCTAGACCACTGCGGAAACGAATGGCGGCTCACCGCCAGCGGCCAGCTCGAGGTAGTGGCGCCTGGCGCTGCAGGCGTGGTGGTGTGGGAGCAGCCGGGCTCCATGGCACAAAGCGTCGCGACGGATGACCACGGCTTCGTCTGGTTGGTGGCCGGCCCGAAGGTCTACTTCTCCAACCCGCGCGCAATTGCGGACACCGAGACCCCAGACGCATCGGCGAAGCAACCGGGTTCGGCGGGCATCTTCACAGCCGTCAAGCCAGAGCTGCTCCCTGGCACACCGACCCGGCTCCAGCGCAGTGATGCCGGCATGATACTCGTGCACTGCATCTCAGAGGGTGGAGCCGAAACTGTGGTTGAGCTAGAGGTGGAGGGACGGGATATTGGCGGCCCTTTCACCAGCGGACACACTAGAGAGGTGCTGGCATCGCTCGATCCCACGCCAGCCAACGCGGATTGGGAGGTGCTGGCAGCACGGCTTCCGTGTGGCACGCACGACAACTACTGCACCACCGCCAATGGCCGTGTATTCGTGGTTGGGGGCGCCACCCACTACCGCGGGTTTCCGGCCGTGGCCCACGTACACGATGAGCTCTTGGCTTATGATTCGGCCGACGCCGACGCTGGATGGGTAGTGGTGGGTCGGATCCCTGAAGGCTACGTTTACTCCGCCATGGCTACGCTTGACGGTCGTGTTTACGTCATCGGCGGCGGTGGAGGACGCGGCCCCGTGCGGGCCGAGTGCTGGACCTTCAACGCTACGAGCACCTGCGAGACCACCGCGGACCGACAAGCTGCGCCATCCCTACCCTCCCCTCGCCTTGGCTGCGTCGCTGCCACCGCGAATCGAAGGATATGGGTGGTGGGAGGCACAGGCGGTGAGATGGGGTTCGGCACCGAACCGCTATCTGAGCTGCTGAGTATCTCACCCGGTGAAACCGAATGGCGGATGGAGCCACCCGCCCCAGCAAAGCTGCCGGCCGGCACCCTCGCTGGCTGCGAGCTCAACGGTATTTTTTACGTATTGGGGGGAGCACCTGCACGCTTTCTGGCTTTCGATACCGCCTCAGGCACATGGGACGAGAGCCTGCCCAATCACCCGCTCGGTTCGCAAGCCTCAGCCATGGCCGCGCACGAGGGCGAGATCTGGGTCTGTGGTGGCGGCGTCATCATCGACGACGAAATCAACCCCGATGGGCGAGGGGAGAAGCGGGTCTACTCACAGAAAGCCCACTCGTTCTCCGTGACAGAGCGGCGGTGGGTAGAGCGGCCGGAGATGCCGTTTGAGCAGAATTGGGGGGCGGCGTGCTCGCTCTCAGGGCGACTACTAGTGATTGCAGGGGCGCATCGAAGCCAATCGGCAGGGGCGTACGTATTCGACAACCGCGTGCTGGCGCTGCGCTAGCGAGACCAGGAAAATAGACTGATGTCAAAGCCGAATATCCTCTGGATCAGCAACCACGACTCCAGTGCCTGGAACTACGGTTGCTACGGAGATCAATACGCGCACACCCCGAATATCGATCGCCTGGCGGCAGAAGGTGTGCGCTACACCAATGCGTTTACCGCCGGTCCAATATGTTCACCGTCACGCACCAGCATCTATAGCGGCATGCATCCGACGACGCTGGGCACGCATCATCACCGCAGCGCGATCATCCGCCCCGCAGGGGTTGAGCTCTTAACCAAAATGATGAGCGACGCCGGTTACGCCTGCACGGAGCCGGACGGCGACATCAATCTCTATGTCTCTAAAGAGGAGTGTGAAGAATATTATAACTCTGGCGATTTCTGGGCGAAGCGCCCTGAAGACAAGCCGTTCTTCTCGTATTACAAGCTCGGCGACTCCCACGCCAGTGTATTCAAACTGACTCCGGATGCTGCGCGCAAGCAACGTTCGCCGCTGCTCGAAGACGACGAATTGCACGATCCGAATGATGTGCCAGTACCGAGCTTCGTTCCCGACACGCCCCTCTTCCGAGAGCGGATGGCACTTTTCTACGATGCCCTTACCAATGTCGATAAGCAAGTAGGAGAAATCCTGAATACGCTCGAAGCACAGGGACTCCGTGAAGACACTATTGTGGTCTACTGGGGAGACCATGGCACGGGTTATCCCCGGGGCAAGATCCACGCCTACGACGACGGACTGAGAATTCCGCTGATCATGCAATTCCCGGAGCAGTATCGGCACCTGGCCCCGACAGGCCCCGGCGCCACGGTTGATGAACTCGTGTTGCACATGGATCTCTGCGCAACAACCCTGCAGCTGGCAGATATCCCCATTCCCGATCACATCCAGAGCCGAAATCTGTGCGGCCTCAATAGAGATAAACCACGGACCTTCGTCTGCAGTGCCAGGGATCGGCTGGACAACAACCCGGAGATGATCCGTACGATCCGCACCGCAAGGTATCGTTACACGCGCAACTTCTTACCGCATCAACCATATGCTTCGTTCTATCCGGACGGCGGATTCTTCGCGAGCGTCCCCGAAGAAGCGACACCGGAGCGCGCCTTCTGGGAGACCTCCTGCTTACCCGGCGAGCAGAAGATCCACGATCCCGACGGCGTATTCCTGATCTATGGACCACCGATGATGGTCAGGAAACACGGCCTGCCTGAGAAGTACCGGAAATACCCGATCTGGCAAGACCGCAAACCGCTCGAAGAGCTGTACGATATCGAGAACGATCCTCAAGCGATCCACAATCTGGCCGACGACCCCGCCTTCAACGACGTCAAAGACGGGCTGCGTGGGAAGCTGTTCAGCTGGATGATCGAGACCCAAGACCTGGGTCTGTTCGATGAAACAGAGATCGTCGTCCGAGCTGCGGCGTACGATGGGGTCAGCCGAGAGGTGGGCATCCGCTGCGCTGAATTCGAGCGGATCCTGGAGACCGCCGACCTGGCAAGGCTGGGCGAGGAAGGACAAGAGGAGCTGCTGAAACGGCTGGACGATTCGGATAGCGCCGTGCGTTACTGGGCCGTCACCGGCCTATCCTCGTACGACTCGGACCTAGAAACGATCGAGCATCTTAAACCGCTCCTCGATGACGAATCCATCAGTGTCAGTCTGGCCGCCGCCGAATACCTGGTCCGCGCAGGGGCAGGCTCCGTGACCATCGCGGCCTTCGCGAGAGGCCTGGAAAGCGATATCCTCTGGGCGCGGATACGGGCCGGTGCCTACCTCTCCTATTGCAACCGGGAACAGCTGCGGCCGATGGCACCGCTCATTCCCGCCTTGCGGACGGCGCTAGACAATCAGAATCTTTTCGGCCCGGAACACGACCCGCATATCAAAACCAACCAGTTTGCGGGGATGCTAAACGCGCAACGAGATGTCATCGGCAGGCAGTGGGTCCTGGAGCGGGTGATGAAGAGAATCGAAGTGGCCGCTGGTCAGGAGGTGCGTACTTAAGATGGCAAACCGACCCAACGTCATCCTCTTCCCCGTCGATCAGCTTTCGGCAAAGTGGCTGGAAGCCGACCGAGATCGAAACATCTGCGGAACCTCAATTGTACTTGGTGCGAATTAAGGAGCTATTATGGGAGACTTAAACTATGTTCTGTGATCTGCACGTATATCAAGTCGAGCCGCCGCTATTCACCAGAGGGATGAACGGTGATATCGTCGAGCTTCGGGACGGAAGATTACTCTATGCCTTTGCCGATCTGCCCGACGGGCAATCCGGCATCTATGCTTGTTCTTCCGCCGATCGCGGACAGACTTGGAGCCAGCCACACTTGCTGCTTTCAGGGCCCGATGCGCAATTTTTATCCCCCGTCGGCGAGTCGGTAGGAGTACCCAGCTTTTTACGGCGAAAAAACGGCCAACTCATGATGGCCTACATCTGGAGCGTCGGTGGTCGCGACCCCTACGGGCATTCCTACTATCGATTTTCGGATGATGAAGGCGCGACCTGGAGCGACCCCAAAGTGCTGACGCCCAGCAAAGAGCGGATCTGCCAAGCCCACAACAACAAACTCTTGCGTCTCTCCAACGATCGCATCCTCGCTCCGGCCGAGTTAAGAGTCGACATCGGGCTCAACAACGATCATCGCGGTTTCGTCTGTGCGACCTGGTATTCCGATGACGATGGTCATATCTGGCATCGCAGTGACAACGATGTCAACATGCTGGAACAGGGCATAGAATCTCAGGAGCCCCACCTCGTCGAGTTGAGAGATGGGCAAATAATGATGCTCTTTCGGACTTACAGCGGGTATGTCGGGCAGGCACACTCAGAGGATCAGGGCCAGACCTGGTCGAAAGGCGAGATCATAAAAGACCTGAAACTTCCGATGAACAGTTCTGCTCTGCACGTCAGTCGGATTCCGTCAACTGGCGATCTACTCCTGGTGCGTTCTACCGGCAACGGCGGGAGAGAGCCCGGGGAAAAACCTCGCGTCTTCAATAGAGGCACTGGAAACAAGCACTATATCCGCACGCCGTTCACATCCGTCATCAGCCGCGATGAAGGGGAAACATGGGAAAACGAGCGAATCATCGCCGGCGATCCCTATGGAGACTTCGGCTACCCCAGCGTCCTCCATCTGGACAACCTCGTCCTCGTGAGCTACCACGCCCTGGACGGTCTGCACATCGCCCGTATCCAGCCCGGTTGGTTTTACGAGTGAATGAGAAAATGAGATGGTTGTGCCAGACAAAGAGATTGATTATTGAGCAAAAGATTCCAAGGCGAGCGACACCGCGAATCTGCTGCGGAAGTTGGAGCTGTTTGTCTGCTCTACCCTATTTCCGTCCTCCCTAGCGCTCACCGATCTGCTAACCGGCAAGAATAGCACCAGCGTGCCCACTAGATAGCTACCCATAGGATGTAACTCTTTCACCCATCCAGGTACGGATCTTCGAACATCCGCGCTGACACACCACACCGCTCCAGCGAATCTCCATTACGCCCAAACCCCAACCGGCACATGCTCCAAAGCAAATGCCTAAGCGGCAGAATAAACTGGAATAATCTGGAGGGTGGGCTTCGAATTTCCTATACTTCTCCTGATGGCGATCGCATGCACCCGCCCGCAGGATTTCCAATCGTGAACAATCATCGCAACAACGAAGAACATGACTCTCTAGGCCAGTGCGGAACTCCTCCTTTACACTTGTGTTTCGCACGCACCCGCGGCAGGCCCTACCCTAGTACTTAATGGAGAAACTTGATGGAGAGCTTGCTGCAACTGTTGCGCTACCTTGATACCCATCCGCACCTTTATCATTCGACGTGCTGGCTGGCATACTGCGGATTCGCTGCCTATTTAGTCTTATTTTGCTCTGATCGTCTACAGAGGCATCGATGGCTGGCATCGGACGTCTTTTTTGCGGCCATTCTCGGGATCGTACTCCTGATATTCCGCTGGCCCGGTCTCTTCTATAATGGCGAACTCAATCCGGATGAATCCTTCGAGATTGTTGCCGCACGGCGCTTGCTGCAACATCCCGTGTTCGGGACCGGAGTAGATGGCGGGACAGCCGGCCCGCTGAATTTCTATCTCTTATGTATTCTGCCTTTAGTTGGGCTAAAGATCGACTATCTGTCCGCCCGGTTGGTGGGTCTGGTAATCGTCTGGATGGCGGTGTTTGTTCAATATAGAACTGTCAGCCTATTCGCCGACCGTCGTGTCGCTCGATTGAGTATTGCCCCCCTCGCGACTTTCTTTGCATTCTCGACTTTTTGGGACTTTGTCCACTTGTCGACTGAACATCTTTCACTCCTGCTGTTCTCATTGGGCGCATTTCTGCTGGCCTCCGCGGTATCACGTCCAGATCGCGACCCAAAGCTAGAAGTATTCGGCTTGGGTCTGGTGGCAGGAATGCTGCCAATGGCTAAACTTCAATCAATACTCCTCAGTATAGCGCTCCTGATTTGTGCCGTCGTCTGGATCCTTCGGAAATCCCGTCAGAATTCGTTGATCTCACCCAAGGCATTGCTAACAGGACTTGTACTCGGCGCAATGTGCGTTCCAGTGGGATTCGTCTTGTTCACTACGTTGACCGGTGGATTTGCAGAGTTCTTCCGAACATTCATTCTAATGAACATGTTTTACAGCACTGAGATCAAAGAGATTCCATCGCTTGCGCTCTTGATGAATTTTGTCGTTTTCGGGTCGCAGGGGCCGGGGTTCCTCGCTTTCCTATTGGGCGGGCTCGGCTTTGCAGCATACAGTTTCGGTGTCGCACCCGCCGGAAGAAAAACCACACTACTCTTCGGCACGACCCTGTTCTGGTGTGTCGTGGCCTTGGTGACCGCCATTCTGCCGGGACGTCCGTCGGGCCACTATTTACTCTATGTCGTGATAGCAATAGGTCTCCTCGTAGCCGTTGCGTTCGCCACGATCTGGACGCTTGGCGACGATGGCGAATCTCCCCCCCAACGGCACATCCGAAATCAAGTTCTATTGTTTTTTGGTCTAGCTTGCCTCGCGCCACAAATTGCGTCGCGAATATACCATCCGAATCCGCTGCTCGGCGCGATGACGGGCACACAAAAGCTTGCGCCGGGGCCGTTTCCGATGAATCCGGAGCAGAATCGTCATCCGGTTACACAGGCTATCGCGAGTCTTGTCCGCAAAGGGGACAGCATCGCAGTCTGGGGATTCATGCCACGCTTTTACGTAGAGTCTAACACCAAGCTCGGCATTCGTTATGCCGTTTCAGACTGGCAAATCTTAGACAATCCATTACGAGATCATTTTCGCGCCGAATACCTCAGCGACTTCAAAACTGGCAATGTCGTTTTTTTTGTCGACGCCGTCGCCCCGGGATCCATCCGGTTTACCAATCGCGGGACCCAAGGCTATGAGATCTTTCCCAAGCTGGCAGAGTATATCAGTAAAGAGTATACTTTTTACGGTGATGCAAATGGGATACGCCTCTATCTCCACAACGATCGTTACCGGGAATTGTCATCGCAACACTGATAGTGCGATGCGACTATCCTACTGCTCGGACGTTGTATGCCAGTGCCCCGCGGCGCGGCGCTAGCGATCATGACAGAGCTCTGCACACATTCTAAAACCAATGCCTGACCACCAGAATTATCTGGATGGTGGGCTTTTAATTTCCTATACTTCCGCTCATTGTCGAGATGCTGTTTTTTTTACCTATCTAGAAAACCCTCCTACCCGCGAGAACCCGGCCTATGCGTCGTGGAAACTATCTCTCTATCGTGCTCTATTGGTGTTTCCTGCCAGGTTTGGTATCAGCGCAAATAAGCACTTGGCAACTCGGCGGCGATGGCCTACAATGGTCCGCCGCCGATTCGATCCGCATTCTTATCGACTTCGATTCCAATCCCGGGGCCATTCAACCCATCTACTTGACCTCAGCCCAAACGGTCTTTTCCCATCTCGACAACTGGTCCCCCTGGAAATTTCCCCGGGAAATCGGCTATGTCGACGGTCAGCGACCCCGCGCCTGGAAACGGGGCCTGGGCGACTCTCGGACGGTGCACAACGCCACCTACCTGGTCGATGGCGACAGCACCACCTATAATCCCCCATCCTCGGATCTGCGCAACTTCGACTGGTTCACTTTCGACGTCGCCGTGCCGGTGCCGGCCACCCGCTTTGGTTTCTTCACCCCGCCGCGCGGTTTTCGCTCGAACGGCACGCCACTCGTCGATGACGCCGTACCTGCCTTCGAAGTCAGCATCGCCACTGCACCCGACCCCGAGTGGCACGGACACAATGGCTACCAGCGCATCGGTCCACTCATCGCCGAGGTTGCCGAGAATCTCTCGCCGAATGTCCAAATCGACATGCCCCGCCAGTATATTCGCTTCATCCGCTGGCGCCGCAACGAGTCGGTCCTGGATCCGTCCTTCGTCCTACAGGAAAACTCGCTGTCGGGCCAGGCGCGCCCCGGTTCCATCGGCGATTTCGAGTTTTACGCCCGCGGGATCCCCCAGCGCGTTCTCTACCTTTCCAAAATCATCGACCTCGGCGCGGAGATGAACTTCGGCCGACTCTTCTGGTCGGCAACTTCCATGCGAATGGAAAACGGCGCTTTCGTCCCGGCGCCCACAGCCGATGTCGGTATGCGCGTCGAGGTGCGCACCGGTCGAGATAACGATCCGAATATCTACCGCGAATTCGACGACAAGGGCCGCGAGGTCGAAGTCTCACGGCATCGTTATGAATACGACCTCAAAGAGGCGCAGGGCTATGGCTACGTGGCCAGCGAGCGACCCGGAGTCCGCGCCTCGGTGGCCTACGACGAGGACAGCTGGACTTTCTGGTCACCTGCCTTTACTGCGTCCGGCCAATCGCTGAACCTGCGCAGCGGTTCACATATCCAGCTCAAAATCACCCTGGCCAGCGCCGATTTCGACGCCTTCGTGCGCCTGGATTCGCTGTGGATCGAACGAGCACCGCTATTGGCTCGCCAGATCGTCGGCGAAGTCGCCCGCCTCGACGACCCGCAGCCCCGGCGCGGCTTCACCGAAGTGGAGCTGGGTCAGACAACCGTCTTCAGCTACGATATCCGCGCCGAGTTCACCGCCGCAGAGCCCGGCTTCGACGCGCTGCGTATCCGCACCGGTGGCCGGGTCCGATTTCAAGCGCTGACGATGGGCGATCCATTGTTGCCGGTCGAACCCCGCCAGGTCGAGATCAAAGACGATGAGTTCATCGTCGAACTCCCCGCGAAAATAGACGCCAACAACAACGCGCCTATCCGCATTGAGTTCGACACCGATGTATTCGTCTTCGCCACCACCTTCGAAGGCAAGGCGATCAACACCGCCGGCACCAGCCTACCCCAACCCATCCAGGGCGGCAATGCAACCGACGAAGTATCGACCAATAGCCTGCGCGTACTGGGTGCGGAGAGCGGCAACATCAACGCGATCCAGGACCTGCGCTTCTCAACACCAGTGCTAAGCCCCAACGACGACGGCGCCAACGACCTGCTGCATATCGCCTATTCGCTCTTCCGCCTACCCGCGAGCGTCCCCATCGAACTCCGTGTCTACTCGCTGAATGGCCGACAGGTCGCGCGTCTTTCGTTCCCGCCCCAGAGCTCTGGGGCGCAGCAAATTAGTTGGGACGGACGCGATGCAGAGGGACAAGTTCTGCCACCCGGCCTCTACCTGGTCGAAGTCGCGCTGCACTCTGACGGGATCGGAGCCCGACGGTTGCGTCCGTTGGGCATCGCCTACTGATGGACAAGCAAATGCGCTTCATATTCACCCTGACAGCCTCGCTCGCACTCTTGATCGCTCCCGGCACGGCTGAAATACTGCGTTTCGACAACGCGGAGGCCTGGCGGACCTGGACCATCCCACAAGGCCTGATCCGAGTGGACGCGGAGGGCGCGCTGCACCTGACCAAATACCGCAAGGAGGTAGACGCTGTCCGCGACGCCCATCTCTTCACCCATGCGACCCAGGAACGGGGCGAGGTCGCCGGCGGCATCTGGGCCGCCGGTAGCGGGCGCGCAACGGCTGAGGGATCGATCGACGGCGATCCCGCGACTTTTTGGCAACCCGATCCGGCCGATGCGCTCAAACACTGGTTTCTCGATATCGATCTGGGCCGAGCTGTGCTCGCCCGCCATATCCGCCTGACCTTTCCCGACCAGGACGGCGCCCGCCCACTTAGGCAGTTCACCGTCTACGTCTCCACCGGGGCGCGCATCCAAGCCACCGCGGACGTCTTCAAATTCGAGCCGGTCTACCGCACGACTCTGCCCAACCACGCCACTTCCCTGACCATTCCCCTAGAATATCCGGCCACTGATACTGTGCTGACCATCGATCCGAGTATGACTATCGACCGGAATCGCGAAAACCGCTATCAGGTGATACAATACATCAGCATCGTCGTCGAAGACCAGAGTTCGGATGCGGCGCTTGCCGAAGTTGAAGTGCTCACTGTTGGCGACAATATCAGCATCGGCGCCATCGAGCGCGGCGCCTTCCTCAACGGTACGGTAGCCGCCGCGCCGGCCAATCTCTTCGACGCCGATATCAACACCACCAATCTCATCACCTCCGGGCGCGGCGATCAGGGCTGGGAGGCAGCGGGCACCTGGTTCTACGCCGACCTGGGTGCGGTGTTCTTCGTTGATGAGCTCTTCCTCTACGTAATCCGAAAGTTCGAAGGCACTTCGGGCAACCACCGAGGATCAGCCGGCCCGGGTCACCGCATCCTGATCTCGGACGGCTCGCAGAGCGTCGGCACTTCCCTGCCGGTGCCCGTAGCACTCGACTATGGCGAATTGCTCACCCACGTCGATCCCAAAACGGATTTGCTTTATCGCATTCGCTATAAATTCAGGCCGCGCCGAATGCGCTATATGTTCTGGCACGGCCTCACCGACCGCGACTGGCAGGAGTCGAAATGGAGTGAGTTCATGCTCTTCTCGCCGGGCTACCCGGCCCAAGTCACGCTGCACTCCGCGTTTATCGATCTCAGCCGGACCGCCGGCGACGGTCGCCCCAAAGTAATAAAACGTCTCGCGTGGGACGCCGACCTGCCCCCGCACACCCAGCTGCAACTGCGCTCGCGATCGGGCAACACGCTGGCGTCGGTCTACACCTTCCACAACAAAATCGGCGAGGAGGTCACCGAGGAGAAGTGGATCAGCTCACCCAAAGTCCTGCGCGGTGCAGTCGACACCTCGTTGGTCGTCGGTGAGGACTGGAGCGCATGGAGCAATATCTACCAGGTTTCGGGCGAGGCTTTCAAGTCAGATAGTCCACGGCGATTCATGCTACTGGAACTAATCCTCTCCACCGACGACCCCGACCTCGCCCCGACCGTCAACTCGGTCTCCATCGAGTTTGAAGAGGCTCTGGTCCAGAGAGCGCGCGGCAGCGTGGTCCCGCGTCAGACCAGTCCCAACAAGGATACACATTTCACCTATACCCTCTGGCCCGAAACCGATGGAACCGATAGCGGCTTCGACCGCCTGCGCTTCACCGTGCCCGAGCCGGTCGATTTGCCAAGTATTTCCTTGATGGTGGGTGCAGACCATGTAACGCCAACCGCTGTAGACATGCGGGGCGACTCGCTCTTCATCGACTTATCGGAGGCGATCACCGACGACTCTACGCAGGTGAGTTTCACTACCCGCTTGCTGCAAAACGCCACCGTCTTCACCCTCGACATCGGTTCGAGCAAACGGCCGGGGCTCTGGCAATCGGTCGAAGCGGCCGAACGCCGCTCCAATATCGTTATGCTCCCCGAACTCACCGGCAGCAGCCGACTCATCGGCGATCTGCAATTGACCTCCGAGGTCTTTACCCCCAATGGCGACGGCGTCAACGACCTGCTCGAAGTCCGCTTCGTCGCCTTCAAAATCGAGGACACCGAACCCGGGGTGGAAGTCTTTGACCTGGCCGGACGCAAAATAGCAGTCCTCGCTCCCGGCACCGAGGGATCGCAACGCCTCTTTACCTGGAATGGACGCAACGCCGACGGAGCGATCGCAGATCCCGGCATTTACGTTCTGCGCGTCGACCTGGGCGCCGACGCGGGCAACGATACGGCGCTGCGCACCATCGCCGTCGCCTACTAAAACGGATATACAATCTCTGGAGTCGCTGGCGACATCTGATACAAAGAACCAGGATTTTGTCGTTGATGGCGATACCCTGGTATTCGGCTTTTAGGAGCTCAATTATGGTGCATACAGTATACAATGTGGGCTGCAGCAGCATCGATATCACACCCCCGATCGGCGTATTTCTGGCCGGCTACGGCGGACGAGACAAGCCATCGGACGGGGTTTACCACCCGTTGCGCGCCGTCGCCACGGTGATCGACAATGGGGGGCCGCCGCTCTTGCTGGTATCGATGGAGTGGCTCGGGTTTTACGACCGAACGGCGGCAGCACGGCAGCGCATCGCCGCAGCCACCGGGATCGCACCCGATCGTATGGTGCTCAGCGGCACGCATACCCACTGCGGTCCGGTAATGCGGCGCAATATGGATCTGCGGCGTCACGGCGTGCTGGATGAAGCCTATATCGAGCACACCCTGGACGCGTTGGCTCGTTGCGCCGCCGAAGCGTTGGAGCATCGAGAGCCATCCCGCTTGTTCGCCGGATCAGACTGGTGCGGTTTTGCCGCATCGCGGCGGCGACCACTCGATCCGGGACAAATCGCCTACAAGCCATCGGAGGACGCACCGCACGATCACGAGGTCGGCGTATTGGCAGTGGAAGGTCTGGACGGGCGTTTGCGCCAATTGTTGTTTTCGTACGCCTGCCATCCGATCACGGCTGGAGCAATCACCCAGATCGGCGGAGATTTTGTCGCCTATGCCTGCGACGAACTCGAGGCGCGCTATGAAGGCCTGACCGCGTGCTTTTTCCAAGGCTGCGCCGGCGACCAGAAAGCGGATCTGCGCGATGCCGAGCAGGATGGTTGGCGCGATCTCGAACTCGATGAGGTGGCGGCGTTAGGGCGGCGTCTGGCCGATGCGGTGCAGCGCGTCGCCGCAACGCGGTCCTGGCATCCGGTCGATGGGCCGTTGGGCGCTGAGCAGTGCCTGCTCACCCTGTACACGGAACCGGCCGATGCGGACGAGCTATACTCCTGCGCCACGGTGCCGCAGGCCTATGTGCGCGAATGGGCCGAGTACCACCTGGCCCTCTCCCGCCGCGGCGAAGAAGCGCCGCGAGCAATAGAATTTGAGGTGCAGACCGTGCATTTCGGCACCTCGTTTTTGCTGGTCACCATGGCCGGTGAGATGACCGTAGAATACGGACTGGGCTTCAAGCGCGAGTGGGGCAGCCGCTTTGGACAAGTGTGGACCCTGGGCTACTGCAACGATATCGTCGGCTACGTGCCGGTGCGCCGACAGATCTCCGAAGGCGGCTACGAGGTCGTGGACAATCACCGCTACCAGCTCTATACCGGGCCGTTCACTGAGGAAACCGAAGAAGCGATACGCAGCGCGGTACGCCAGTCTATAGAAGGAGATTTCCAACGCTCGGCATAGATATCGGGCGAGCGATAGCTACCTACCTCGCAGTATAATCGGCATCGAGCGGACAGGGCAGGCCATCGCGTGCCATCAATGCGATCCGTGCGAGCCCGTGCAGCAGGAAACTCGGCCCCATCTGAGACTCGTACCAGTCGATTCCCGCTGCCCCTCGCGGAAGCGGGCCATCGCAGTAGCGTTCCATAAGCTCTGCGGCCACTCTCAAGCCGAGATCCAACCAACGCCCCTCCTGCGTGACCTCATATAAGTCGGCAAGAAGTCCCAACCCCAACCCGGCATCCATCGCCGGCACAGCTGCATCATCCGGAAACGGCTCGCGAGCATAGCCATCTCCCGCCTCCATCGCCCACGAGAGCAGTTGACCTTCATCATAAAGCCTTAGACCGCAAAGGCAGGTCAACGCAACATAGCTGGCCGGCCATATCCCATAAACACTACCCCAAATCGGCATCAAACCCTTGACCTCGCCCGAACCGCGCACCGATGTCAACACCCGCACACCATTTTTCAAGTCGTGAGGCGCCTTGAAAAACGCGCCCACATACACACGCCCTCTCTCGCGCATCAATTGAGCGAGTACCGGATCCACCGCGTCCACCAGCGGGGCCGCCTCCAACAGACTGACACCCAGAGACAATGTTTGTGCCGGCGCATTGACCTGGTAGAACGCCTCATCATCCTCAGGCGACCGGCTCTCGATCAGCAAGAGTCCGGCGCCATCTCGCAGCGGCCACCAGTAGTCGAGCATCCGGCGAATCCGATCGGCGAAATCCATCCTGCTCGACTTTGCATAGGCGAAAGCCCAGTCGAAGATGTAAAACCCGCCGTGCCGCGGAAAATCGCAGGATCGGCTGCCTCGTTTATAAGGCCTATTCTCCTCGATATATGCGTGCCGTATATACTCTTCCTCGACATCACTAGGCTCGCCTGCAGACCAATGGCCATCCAGCCCTTCGGCAAAGCGATAAACGCAATCGGGACGTATCGCATAGAGCTTCTCCCACAGCCAGAGCGGCGCCTGCCGCAGATGGTCATGGGTTGTGGGAGAGTTTCCCGAGTGATCGCGGAGCAGATAGCTATTCCCCACGCAGTCGTCGATCAGATGCCAGTAGGCGTGCTCCCCCCAGGGAAATATCCCGGTCGGAGTATTCGTGCAATGTGTCGCGAAACGATGGAGATAGCGATCGGCCGCCGCGGCAAAATCGGGTCGAGACTCCGTCGTCGAGAGCACATACATCGTCTTTAGCAACGCTTCATCGTGAATCAGGTTCGAACCGAGGTGGGAGCGATCCCCGTCGCGTTGCCCCGGGATCGCCGCCGGCAATTCGGTCAGCATCTCGCCAGTTTGCCGATCGAGAATCGACGGAATCAGACCGCCGAATTGAGAAGCGGATCCGATCAGGCAGTCGATTGCTCTAGAGACCGTATCCAGAATCGCGTTTGAATCGCTCATTTCACCTCGAATGCCGCAGCAGGTCGGTCTTGCCAGTGGGCGGTGCCTATGACAAAATACTTGTGCTCGAAAGGGGGCGCCGGGCGCAAAGCGTACCAGGTACGGAGGGCACCATCATCGAGGCGCAGTATCGATTGGCTGGTCGTGTAGTGCGATTCCCAGGCGCGCGACGGATTGGGGGCAAACGAGGTTGTCGCGGTTCTTATGCCAACTTAGCTTGCGCTTAATCAATGCCTGAGTCCGCATCGCCGCTCCGACACCATTTCAATCTGATTTAGCCCTTCACAATATGACGAATATACAAAACCACGGCCTCCGCGACGATTTAAATCAGCGAGGTGCCCCGCTGCCAGATCTGGGACTCTCCCATATCCCACGCGAAGACCTCGCCTGCCTCTACCCCGAAGAATATGGGGACCCGCAATACACACTCGAAGGATGGCTGGCGAAGATCGAAACAGGCCAGGTTTGAGAGCTATTTCGCTTACTTCTGCAGGACCATTTTCCGCGTTTCTCTGTACTGGGCGGTTCGGAGGCGATAAAGATAAATCCCGGAAGCATTTCCGGAGGCGTCCCACGGCAATTGATAAGTGCCCGACGCCAGTCGTTGTTGGTCGATCAGTGTCGCCAAGCGCTGACCGCCCAGACTGAAAATTTCCAGGGTGACCGCTTCGGTTTTAGGCAGGGTGAATGCTATATGGGTGATCGGGTTAAAGGGATTGGGGAAATTGGCCAAATAATACGCCGAAGGAACTCTTTGCGTCTCTTCGACGAGCGTGCTGGCGGCAAAGCGCACAGGCAGATCCTCGGCCCTTTCGAGAACGGTTTCATAGACATATGGCACCTCAAGGCCGCAAGCCGGCGCAGTGGAAAACTGGCTCGCGCCGAAATGGTTGCCTATTAGCTCTACCCCGCCTGGTTGCGGACTGAACTCCATCATCACAGCAGTGCCGACATTTTCGAAATAGTTGTTTTCCACCCGCACACAGGCACCCATGCGCGAATTTATTGCCGTGTTGCTGTTTTGGTAGTAGTTGTTAAAAATATGTGCCTTGCCGAAGCGGATACTCGGTAGGCGCGATTCGCAATTGTAAAAATGGTTGTGGTGGTATGTCACCCGGATTACCGAGTCAGCCACCGCCTGGTCCCCCGAACTGATCAGACTGGTCTTGAAGTGATCGCGGAAAACAGAGCGTGATATGGTGATGAAAGACGACTCGTTCTTGATATCGAGCAGGCCGTCGTAGAAGTCTTTGTGGTGAGCGCGGTCGGAAAAAAGCTGGCAGCGGTCGATCCATATATTCTGCGAACGATTATTGATCTCGATCGCATCCTGGGGTGTTACATGGGAAATCTGCATAGTGCGCACGATAACATTGCGCGCCTTGTTAATCACCAGGCCGATGCCCTTCAGATGAGCTTGAGGCCCAAGCCCCAGCAAGGTCTTGTGCGAGGTGATTTTGATCTCTGCAGCTCCCTGCACTTGCCCACTGAAGGTCACGACGTAGGGCTCGGGCCGAGCCAAATAGTCCCGCAACTCTTTCAACGTAGTGGCAGCGACGGTATCTCCCAAGGCCCCTCCAATGACCGGGTAGGGCGTACCGCGATCGTCCTGAACAGTGGCGTAGCCGATCAGTTCAGGATCTGCTTTGGTTCCCTCTGGCAAAAAAATCGCAACGGCATCTATATTGCGGTCAATGGCAAACTCAAAGACTGAATCGGTGCTGGGCTTGCTGCCGGACCAGCTTTGGAAGAAAAAACCAGGGTTGGCCCGGGCCCGCAAAGTTACCAGGGTTCCCGCCTCGTAATACTCAAGCACTGGGTCATAGGATACCGCACCACCCAGGGGATGGCTCTGCCCGATCTCGAGCACGTAGATCGGTTGGCAAAGTGATGGACTCAGGGCTTTGCCGAACACTTTGAGATAGTCGATATTGCCCAAGCCCGAAGCACTGAGCGCTTCGAGGCGAATGGAATTGTAGCCTCGATTCAACTCTACCCAGGTCGTATCGCTTTGGATCCAATTACTCCAAGTGCCCGTGTGGGGAAAGCTCACACTGCCCAAGGCATCACCGTTGATTACCAGACGGCCGGGGCGATCGCCGTGATCACCTCCTCCGTTGCCATAACGCCAGATCAAGCCAACGGTTTCGGCCTCCTCGGCACTGACGCTCCAACTGACGCTATTCTTCGCTGCGATATCGGTATCGGCGTACCCCTTGCCGGTATACCCTTCTACGCTGGACAGCACTTCCCCATCAACAGCGCAAAAGCCTGTTTCCCGCTCCTCGATTATGATCTCCATAGCACTGAGCTGCACAGTGAGCAATAGGCTCAACAGGCCCCAAGGAAGATGCCCGCTCAACGATCAGCCCATTTCTGCGGATTGGGAATTTCAACACTATGACCGCTTCGAATCGATTGCACCGCACAGATCCCGGGCGGTCTCGAAACTGCCCCTGTCGCCGTAGAATGATAGATAATGACCGCCGGGGTGGGCGTTGCAGAAACTATTCATCAGCTTGAACAGACAGCCTTGTTCGGGTCGAAGCATGGCCAGTTCCAGCCATGGACGGCCGGGTTCAATCCCTGGTGGATCCTGGCCAGATACCTGCTGCGCGGTAACGCTTGTAAAACGATCGCCCGTCATATGCAGATAGGGACCAAGCCCGTGGGTGGGATAGAGCATCGGCGCCAGAGTATGACGCCAGGTCGGTTCTCCGTCCGGCGTCAACCAGAGAGATTCGGTGTGGTGCAGGTACTCGGCTTCGCCATAAAATAGCGCGCCGAGTTGACCGGCACTAAACAGCGCCTGCGCCTTGAGCACGCTCGGCTCATAGGGCCAATTTTCGGCCATCATATACACTCGACCACTTTCTTTAGCGGCGAGCACGATCTCCCGGCACCCTTCCTCTGTAGTGGCTGCGGGAACTGCGGAAAGGACGTGTTTACCGGCCCGCAGGGCCGCTGCGGATTGTTCGGCGTGCAGCGGTGCCGGGGTGAAGAGCGCTACGACATCGATGTGCCGGTCATTCAGCACCTCTTCCAGATGGCTGGCCACCGTATCCGCGCCGGATTCGGCCTGTCCCTCCTCGAGCGCATCAGAGTCGATATCGCAAATACAGGCCAGTCTGCAACGGGGATGATGTTTGAAACCGTTCATCCAAGTCCGGCCGAATCTCAGACCGACAACAGCGATATTGAGTCGGGGTGAATTAAGCACGCCTATTTTCCTTTATACTCAGATCTCGAGCCTAGATACCATACTAAACTTTCTTGCAAAGCTTGCCAACAGAGATCATCCCGTTTTAGCCGACTCAGTAATGGTATTATACCAAGGGGCCATTATAAATTACTTGTGGTTAATTACGAATAGGGCACTCACACCGATGTACCGATCAAATGGTCAGCTTCCGCATGCGCCCTTGACAATTATTTCACTTTCAAAAAACTCTGTACCGGTTGACCCTAAGCCTTCTAAATTGCTCTTTTAATGTATTGCGCATGCCGTTTGAGTAGAGATGCTAAACAGAAACAACGTCTCTTACCAATCATTATCAAGGGTTATAGCCTCATGAACATCGCAATCAGTACACAGGAACGCACGGCAGAAACTCTATCTTCAGCGCACCTCGATCAAGCTGTGGCTGCCATTCGGAACGACGGGTACGCAGTGCTCGAAGATATCGTATCGCACGATCACCTGGACCAGCTGCGCGAGCAGATGGATAAGGACGCGCAGCTGCTTTACGACGCCAAACAGTGGAGCGGAGCCGGCGGTCTGCCCGGCCATCTGATGTTGGGCCCACCACCCTTCGCGCCCTTTGTCTTCCGCGACATCATCGCCAATCCCTTCGCGATCCAGGTGAGTCAAGCGATCCTGGGCGACAGCTTCTTCAACGGCTTCTACTGCGGCAACACCAATTGTCCCGGTAGCCAGACGCAACCATTGCACCGCGACAGCGGTCATCTCTGGCCCGATCTCGAAGCGGCCCACCCGGCGGCCAGTCTGGTGGTCAATATTGCACCGCAAGACGTGAATGAGGAGAACGGCAGTATCGAGCTATGGCCGGGCTCGCATCTCGATCCAAGCTCCGGTTCCGTAATCGACGCCGAGACCGAAGAAGCGCGGCGAGCTGTAAATCCGCCTGTTCGCGCCAACACCAAAAAGGGCAGTGTGCTGATTCGGGATATGCGAGTGTGGCACCGCGGCGTCCCGAACCGCGCGGATCGCCCGCGCCATATGATCGCCATGATTCACAATATCGGCTGGCTCAAGCGGGGTCGAACCCTGAGCTTTGGCAAAGGCTGCGAATCCGTCTTCCCCGATAGCGCACTGGATCATAATGTTGTTTTCACCGATGAACCGATCGACTATGTGGGGCTGAGGACATCTTAAAAAAAACAAGCGTACCTACCCAGGCTAAACGAGATGAATAATAGGATTGCACTTCCCTGCTGCTGGTATCTGACAACCTACGCGATCTTCGCTCTGCTGAGTGCGGATGACGCAACCGGAGAATCCGCGTCGTCGCCCGGGCAGGTGCCGAGCTTTGCCGTAACGCGGATGAGCCAACCGCCCACTATCGATGGCTCCATCGACCCCACCGAGTGGCGCGAAGCAATGGCCGTCGGCGGGGTCGCCGACCAATCGACCGATATGAGCAAACCGCTGCTGCCGCGGCCGACGACCTTCTATCTGGGATGGGATCCTGAGCATCTCTACTTCGCCGCCCGGACCTACCTAAAGCCCAGCTTCAAGCCGAATATATCGGTCGGCCGCTCGCAGGGCCTGGCCTATGTGTGGGATGCCGGTCTCGAACTCAACTGGCAACCGCTGGGCGCGAATGTCCCCGCCGGCAACAAGGACAACGCCTACAAGTGGTTCCTCAACGCCCTGGGATTCATCG
>CAZFMY010000043.1:0-17631 GCA_964520345.1 uncultured Gemmatimonadaceae bacterium
CAGGGGTACTTGAGAAATTGAGGATTTTACCTATGTCATTCCGTTACCTCGCCTGGATTTTATCTATTTCTCTTCTGGTCGCAGCACCCGTCCAGGCCCTGCGCTTCTACGTCGATTCAGCAACCGGGGACAACCGACGCAGTGTCCAGAGTGCTCAGAACCCCAGCACGCCGTTCAAGACCATTGCCCACGCCCTGCGCATTGCCCACTTAGTCACCGATGGTCGTCCCCATGTAATCCAGATTCCCCCCGGCACCTACTCGCCCAGTAGTGGGGAACTTTTCCCCCTCGAAATCAACCAACCTGATATCTTCTTAGAGACTACCGGCCAAACGGTTTTTGACGGCGAAAATAAAACCAATTTCTTCAAGATCACCGGACCAACCAACGACTTCCTCATTAAAGGCATCGATTTCTTAAACGGCTCCGCTGAGCAAGGAGGAGTCGCCTTCTGCCAGACTTGCTCGCTCCGAGTTGTCGACAACCGCTTCTTCGACAATCAGGCCTCGCAGAATGGACACCTCATCTACAGCGAAAATGGCCGGCTCAAATTCTTCAACAATCTGGTTCGCAACTCCGGCAGCGGCAACGATACTCTCGCCGTCCTCGATTTGCGCAATACTACCACCGATACCCTGGTCCGCGACGAAATCCGCAATAATACCTTTTACCGCAACCCCTCACCCAATATCTGGGCCTCTGGACCGCGCACCTATATCAGCAGCAACATCTTTATCGATCCTCAACAGGCCACTATCCGCGATGCCAACGACACCGCAACACCCCTGATCGGACACAACCTGTTTTGGGAAACTGAGATCCTCTATGTATCGGACCAGAGCGACAGCATCCAGGTAAAGAAAACCCTCTTCGATACGCTCCAGGTCCCCCCCACCACCATTTCACTACCCTCTTTTATGACCAATGTTCCCACCGTACGAGACTTGCGATTCCTCGGCGACACGCTGGGCATGGCCGAACTCAACACACAAATACCCAGCTTCGTCAAAAATACTCCCGACACCCTCTTCAAATACGAATTCGGCGTAGGCTACCAGTACCTGATCGAGGTCGACGGTTTCGCTTCGCAATACCAATTCAAGGCACTGACACTGCCCACTGGAGCATTACTCGACAGCGTGAATAATATCCCGCGCTTAATTCTCTGGAACCCGACCCTCAACGACACCACCAGCCATCCGATCAGCATCGAGATCACCCCGCTCGGAGGCGAAGCCGATACCTTGTCCTACGAGCTCGATGTCTTATCGCCCCAGAGCTTTCCCGACACCACCGGCTTTCTCTCTGTGCGCGACTCAACAGGTCGTTTCATCGGCATGGTACAAGAGACCTCAAGGATTGAAGTTCCACACACAGCCGGAGAGACCTACAAATTTACGATCGGCGTGCCGGGCAACCGCACGCAGTATTTCTTTAATCCCCTGCGCGTACCCACTGGAGTTGCGAGTTCCCAGCTAGCGGACGAAGGCATCATCGAATGGGCCACAACTCTCGCCGATACCGGCAGTAACGAAATTAAGGTCGAAATCATCACCCCGAGCGGCGACAACGAGACGCTAAACTATAATGTCTTCGTTTTTGCCGCCGAGGATTTCCCCGACACCGCGCAGGTCTCCCAGATCATCACTACAACTATAGTGCCCGATACTACTGGGGCCATTACCGCGCTCAATGCCCTGACACCAAACTTTTCGGCAGCGGCCAGCGCTGTCGAAAACGCCTACGCCGACCCGACGGTTCTCGACACCACCATCAATCGCTTTGAACTGAGAACCGGTTCACCGGGTATCGACAAGGGCACGCCGACACTAGCACTCGTCGATGCCATAGGAAAAAGCCGCAATAATATCGGCCACCAAGGCGGGCCCCTAAACGGTGGCGTGCCGACGCCCAATACGAGCTTGGTACAGGTAGCAATTTCCACCTTGCCCGACAGTGTCGTGACCGAAGGCCAGGTCTTTACCTACAACCCAACTCCCGATCCGATGACCAGTGTAGAGCTCATCGACCTGATCCCAGGCTCCGGCGCCCCAACCATGGATCCATTTAAGACATTTGGCAAAAGCCCACCAATCACCTGGACGCCGACCATTGCCGACACCGGATCCTATCTAATCGGTGCCACCATCTTCACCAACAACAGCCAGGGGCTGCACTACTTCCCCCTCCGCGTCAAACCCCTCAACGAAATTCCGGTCGTCACCAGCACCCCTGATTCGGTGGCTCTAGAAGATCAGCCCTACAGCTACGCCATCCAGGCCACCGATGCCAACGGGGATACGCTATCCTACCAGATTAATAGCGGCCCTGAGGGACTGGTCGTCGATCCGGTAACCGGCATCGTCCAGTGGACACCGGACCAGACCGACGTAGGGAGCGACACGGTCATCGTGCAGGTCAACGACAACAAGGGAGCTCTCTTCATCCATCGCTACCTCCTGACCGTGCTCAACACCAACGATCCTCCCATAATCAGCAGTGCTCCCGACACCACCGCGACCGAGGATAGCCCTTTCCATTATGCCCTGATCGCCAGCGACCCCGATCCGGCTGATACACTGTCTTTCAGCCTGAGTTCTGGTCCGAGCGGAGCCAGTGTCGATTCGCTGGGTATTTTCACCTGGACTCCAACCGATACTCAGGCCGGGCCCCAACCGGTCGTCCTGATCGTCGCCGACCGCAACGGGGGACAAACCGAACAATCTTTTTCCATCCAGGTCGCCTCCTTCGATGACCTACCCATCATTGCCGGTCGGCCCGATACCACCGTACTCGAAGACCAACCGTACACTTTCCTCCTCGAGGCCAGCGACGAAGAAGGCGGAGCCTTGACCTACGCTTTGACCAACGGCCCAGAGTCCATGGTGCTAGACACCACCGGCGCCCTTAGTTGGTCACCAGGTCAGGCAGATATCGGCACTCACTCGATCGCGGTTCAAGCGAGCGATCCGGCCGGCCAGCTCGCAAGCTTGAGCTATGAGTTGGAAGTATTGGCGGTCAATGACGCTCCAGTTCTCAGGGCACAGTTCCCCATTGAATCGCAGGTGCACTCTATCCAAGGCGTACTAATCCCCTTTTCGGTCTCCGTCTTCGATGAAGAAAATGATCCGCTCACCTTCTCTTGGTTTATCGGTGACTCCCTGCAGACGAGTACCGATACTTCCCTTACTCACCAGCCCAGCACCACCTCTCTCGACACAGTACTTGCGCGCATTTCCGATGGAACCGAAACCACCGCCTTTACCTGGATAGTCGACGGTCGCCAGATCCCCCGGATTTCCATGGACCGCAATGCGGTGGATTTCGGCGCGACAGCTATAGGCGATACTGCCCGAGTAGAATTGGAGGTGGCCAACCAAGGAGAGAAGACGCTTAATATCAGCTCTCTGCAAGTAGGGGACCTGCGTTTTTCCGCCGCCTTCGCCCGAATCAACATCGAACCCGGAGAGAGTTCGCTTCTGGCACTTAGCTATGCACCAACGGATCGCAGCTCCAGCAGCGACAGCATCCATTTCGCCACCGACGATCCCGACAACCCGACAATCGGATTAGCAGTCTCCGGACGAGGTACAGTCCCCACAGTGCTGAGCCTCGACCTCGATGCCAGCGTCGGCGACCAAGGCCTTGCCAAGTTCATCGTGGAGGCCGGTTCGACCTTCAACCTCTACCTCTATGCACAGCGAACGATCGACCTGCTCAGCTATAAGCTGAGCTTGGTATTTGACCCGGCCTTGGTCAGCTATAGTGGATTCGGAACTCAGGCCAACGGGGAGATCAACCTCTTAGCCTCAACCGACTCACCACTAACCGCCGTGGCCTCTGTCCGCGCCGACTCCGTTGTCACCACGCTGGTAGCCGATAGTCTGACGACCGGTATTTCCTCCGATGGACTACTCGGCGTCTTCGTCTTCACCGCCGATTCGAGTCTGATCGGAAAAGAGACCTCGATCCGCCTCCCAGAGATCTTTTTACAAAGCCAAGACCAGGCCCAGGCCGATATTTTAGATCTCAACCTGGTCGTTGAAATCTCCGCTCGTCCGGCCCTACCCGGAGACTTCAACGGCGATGGCGCAGTGGGATTCGATGACTTCTTTCGTTTCGCCGACCATTTCGGTCTGGCAGAAAGTGACGCGGACTTCGACCCGCTCTTCGACCTCGTTGCCAACGGCCGTATCGACCTCGACGATTTCTTCCTACTGGCTGACAACTTCGGCGTCCCAGCCAGCAAGCTAATAACCGATTCCCAGTGGCAAAAGCCGATGGCCCTATATCTCGATACGGGCGTCGAAAGCTCCGAATTACTTGAAGTCAAACCCTACTGGACCGGACAGACGCCACTGCACGGCTACGCCCTCTCATTCGAATTCGATCCGCAAATCCTCGGCTTCCGCCACTTCGAACCCAGAGCAGAAGAGCCGTCTCTGCCCTGGGTTGTCGAGTCTGAGCCGGGTCGCCTGACCTTTGCAACGGGCCTTTCCCACCGCCAACCGGCTTTCGTGAGTGATCTGGGTACTCTGGTCTTCGACCGGCGCTCACCACAACAGACAATTTTGCGCTCGACTGGTGCGATCAGCTATGATCGAGGTGCCGTTACCACCCTAGAACCACCAGCGATTCTTCAACTAACGGCACTGCCCCAGGTACACACCCTCTATCCGGCCCATCCCAATCCCTTCAATCCCGAAACGGCACTGTCTTTCTACCTACCGGTTCACGGACCGATTCGCCTGCGCATCTACGATCTCTTAGGACGCCCTGTCCGCACCCTAATCGACGAAGCCATGCCGGCCGGATTTCACCAAGAGATTTGGCAGGGCACGGATGATAGAGGACGCGCACTAAGCTCGGGCCCATATCTGGTCGAAATGAAAGCGGAGAAACAGCGCCAAATACGCAAGGTCATGCTGCTCAAATAGCAATGCACCTTCCTTGACAGCCTTTATCATATAGTCTATCTTTTTGTTTTTTGTCGCAAAAGAGGACCATTATGCCCAAAATCAAGACGCACAAAGCCTCGGCTAAGCGCTTTAAACAGCGCAGTTCGGGCCGCTTAAAGCGCCGCAATGCCTATGCTACTCACCTTTTAGGGCGTCGCTCGACCAAGCGCAAACGGGCTTTCCGCAAGAATAGCGATATTTCATCTGCCGATATGAACAACGTCCGCCGAGCACTGAACCTCAAATAGCGCGTCCCACGGAGAAATAGACCAATGCCACGGGTAAGCCACGCCGTAGCCACCAAGAAGCGCAAGAAGAAAGTACTCAAACAGGCCAAGGGATATTGGGGAGGGCGCAGTCGCCTCTTCCGCACCGCCCGAGAAGCTGTCGACCGTGCCCAGGTATATGCCTATCGCGACCGCCGCCAGCGCAAACGCGATTTCCGCCGTCTCTGGATCATCCGTATCAATGCCGCTGCCCGCCTCAATGGGATCTCCTACAGCCAACTCGTCCATGGCTTGGACAAAGCCGGTATTGAAATCAACCGTAAAGTTCTGGCCGATTTAGCCGTGCGTGACCCAGAGGCCTTTACCGCCGTAGTCGAAGAGGCCCGGTCCCACCTCTAATTCACCTCCATCCATAAAAAGGGGCCGGCGATAAGCGCCAGGCCCCTTTTTGTCTTTTAGGTAGCGATCGATGCTAGACGAAGTGCGACAACTAGAGTCGGCGGCCGTGGAAGCTATCCAGGTTGCTGGAGACGACAAAGTCCTAGCGGACCTGCGGGTCCGCCACCTCGGGCGCAAGAGCCCATTGCGTCAGATTATGGGGAAAATCGGCCAGTTGCCCCCGGCTGAGCGACCGGCTTTAGGCCAAGTCGTCGGGGAAGCCCAAAAGGCCATTCAGCTAGCGCTCGATGCTCGGGACCTTGCCCTCCGGCAAGTGGCCGAAGCTGAATCAGCAATCGACGTGACGCTGCCGGGTCGGCGACCCCTCGCCGGTAGCGCCCACCCCCTGACCCGACTGACCGATCAATTGGTGACCATCTTCCAGGGCATGGGTTTTGACGTGGCGGAGGGGCCCGAAGTAGAGGACGAATACCACAATTTCGATGCCCTCAACACCCCTGCAGATCACCCCGCGCGCGACCTGCACGACACCTTCTACCTAGAAAATACCGGATTAATGCGGACCCATACTTCCACGGTGCAAATTCGCGTCATGGAACAGACCCCTCCCCCGGTGCGGATCATTTCGCTAGGACGTTGCTATCGCAAGGAGACTCTCGACGCGACCCACCACTTTGCCTTTCACCAGATCGAGGGCCTATACGTCGATCGAGGGGTCTCCTTCGCCGACTTGAAGGGAACAATAGAGGCCATGGGACGCCAGCTTTTGGGCGAAGCCACAAAAGTCCGATTTCGCCCACATTTCTTCCCTTTTACCGAACCGAGTGTGGAATACGATTTCACCTGCTCGATCTGCAAGGGCCAAGATGCGGCTTGCTCAATCTGCAAGGGCACAGGTTGGATCGAAATCGCCGGTGCCGGCATGGTAGACCCCGCTGTATTCGAAGCCGTGGGCTATGACCCGGAGGAATTCACCGGTTTCGCCTTCGGCATGGGTTTGGAGCGAATCGCCATGATCCGGCACGGCATCGACGATATCCGGCTTTTTCTCGAGAACGATCTGCGATTCACCCGGCAATTCTGAAGTCGGGCTGCTACCTTCACTCGCCTTCCTTTTTACCAGCAGCAAAGACTACTAAATAATGAAAATAACCGTTAATTGGCTCAAAGACTACGTGGATTTCACCTGGGATTGGCCCGAACTAGTCGAGCGGTTGACCATGGTCGGTTTGGAATTCGAGGGAGTGGAAGATCTAGGTGCCCGCTTCGAAGAAGTTGTCATCGGTCGAGTCCAAACCTGCAGTCCCCACGAAAACGCCGACCGCCTGACCGTTTGCGAGGTCGATATCGGGACACAGGTTAATACCATTGTCTGTGGAGCACCCAATGTCTCTCCAGGCCAGACGGTCGCCGTCGCCCTGCCCGGCTGTACCCTGCCCGGTGGCATGAAAATTAAAAAGGCAAAGATCCGCGGCGTCGTGTCGCAGGGCATGATTTGCGCCGAAGATGAGTTGGGTCTAGGCGATGACCACGCCGGAATCATGGTCCTTGACGATGATCTCGCTCCTGGCACTCCCTTCGCTGTAGCCACCGGACTAGACGACGTGGTCATCGATTTCGAGATCACCCCCAACCGCCCCGACTGCCTGAGTCTGTTCGGCATCGCCCGCGAGGTCCAAGCCCTCACCGGCAATCCTTTGCACCCGCCCAAAAGCCAGGTGCTCGAAAGTGGTAATCCCACTGCAGACGACGTGCGAATCGATATCGAAGCTCCTAGCGATTGCCCGCGCTACGTCGGACGGATTGTGCGAGGAATTCAGGTTGGCCCCTCGCCCCAGTGGCTCCAGCATCGACTCCAGAGCGTAGGCCAGCGACCGATCAACAATATCGTCGATATCACCAACTACGTGATGCTCGAATTGGGCCACCCTCTACACGCCTTTGATCTGGACAAACTTTCCGATCGACGCATCATCGTCCGTCGGGCCCGACCCGACGAGAAAGTGGAGACCCTCGACGGTATCCTGCGCCAACTCGACGAGGATATGCTGGTTATCGCAGATGGGTTGCAACCGGTCGCTCTGGCCGGAATTATGGGCGGCACCAATTCCGAAGTCTCGGAGGAAAGTGTCGACATCCTGCTCGAAAGTGCTTACTTCGAACCATCGCGTGTACGGCTGGCTCGTTCACGCCTAGGCATACAGACCGAAGCCGCCATGCGCTTCGAGCGCGGTGCAGACGAGAATGCGCCAGAGAGAACCATCGATCGAGCCGCCCAGCTCATCGCCGAGTTAGCGGGTGGTACGGTCGCCCCGATGCCCCTGGACGTCTATCCTCAACCCAGCCAAGAGCGGCAAATCTCGCTCCGAATCGAACGCGTCAACCAAGTTCTGGCTACAAACCTGGACCAGGCTGCTATCGTCCAAATCCTAGAGCGCTTGGGCTGTCTAGTCGAACCGGACTCTCCGCTCACGGTGATAGCGCCTAGCTTCCGCCCCGACCTAGCGCGCGAAGTCGACCTCATCGAGGAACTAGGTCGGATTTACGGCTTTGACCGGATTGAGGGCAGCCAGCAGGCATCGGGCCCCTGGGTCACCCGACGCGAGCCCCTGTTGGCTGCCGCGCAAGTCGCACGACAGAAGCTCCTGGGGTTAGGGTTAGACGAAGTCGTCAGCAATACCATAGTCGAATCCCACTGGCTCGAACTGATCGGCGCTGCAGAGGGAGCCGCCCATCTGGCCAACCCGCCTACCGAAGCTCAAAATGCTCTGCGCACCACTCTGGTACCAAACCTTTTGGATATAGCGCGCCGCAATTTCAACCAGCGAGCTCCTAGCGTGGCTATCTTCGAGTTGGGCAAGTGTTTTAGCGCCGGACAGGCAGACTCTTTACCAGCCGAAAGCCTCCACCTTGCTGCACTGTGGGCGGGCAGTGTCTCAGCATCGCCCTGGCACTCAGATGCCCGCGAGGTCGACTTCTTCGACCTCAAAGGCCTGCTCGAAATCCTGATCGGCAAGGGGGATCTGCATTTCGCCCAGGCAGCCTGCCCGGGCTGCCGTTCGGGACACGCTGCCCACATCTTCCTCAACGATGTACCCCTCGGCTGGTTGGGTCAGGCCTCGGCCGACCTAAGCGCCGCATTTGATCTAGAGCGCCAAGTACATATCTTTGAGATAAGGTTTGATGCGCTGGCACAGCACTGGAACGGGCAAGAACACTCTTTTTCCGCGTTGCCCAAGTTTCCGCCAATCGAACGCGATCTGGCCATAGTCGTGCGCGAGGAGATCGCAACCGCTGAACTCATCGCGGCCATGCGCGAGAGTGTTCCCCATCTCGTCGAATCTATTGAGGTCTTCGACCTCTACCAGGGAGACCAAATAGACCAGGGTCACAAAAGCCTGGCTTTCGCCATTCGCCTGCGCGACCCCAAACGAACCTTGCAAGACAACCAGGCCGATATGGCGATGGCCTCGATGCTCAAAAGCCTCGAGGCCAACTTTGAGGCTCATTTGCGCTAAACCCTGCAACACGACCCAAGGAGTAAAACCGCACCCCATGGACGTAAATCAAAATTTTGAACGCCTCGAGCAGGAAGTCATTCGCCTCATGGAAGTGCTCGAGAAGCTCCGCTCCGAAAACACTAGTCTGAAAGAGCAGACCAAGAGTCTCCAGGACGAAATAAGCGTCGTCAGTGCTGAAAACGAACGACTCAAGCAGATTGAATCTGCCTACCAGGAATCCAATCAGGGCAAAGAGGTTATCAAGGGACGCATCGAAAACATCCTCAACCGCCTAGATGGACTAGACTTATAAGGAAGCTTAGGAGCCCCTTCATGTCGCAAGAGACCGATACGGTAGTCAATATCTTCGGCAAAAATTACACCTTGGGCATCGACCAGGACCATTCCGCCGACCACATACAAAAAATCGCCCGAATGGTCGACCAACAGATGCTCCAGGTCAAAAATGAGATCCGCACTGGTTCCCCGCTTCAGGTAGCTATCTTGGCCGGTCTGAACATGGTGGAGGAACTACTGTCTCTGCAGGAGGACTACGCTTCCGCCGAATCCGATATCGCCCTGCGAACCTCTCGGCTCACGGCCTCGCTCGGGCGCCTTTTCGCCGAAGTAGAAGCCACCAGTTCCGATAGCTGAAACGGGGGCTGGTACCGGGGCCATCAGCGCTATCCCCGCCTGTCCCGGCTTGTGAGCGATGCACCGGACACATCGGCGCCAATAAGAAAGAAGTTTCCCGTGTTTGATGATTTAGTACTCATCGGTTCCGCCTTCGCCTTTTTTGTCGGCGGTTCGCTACTGGGTTGGCTGGTTAGTGCCCGGGTACAACGGAGCAAACTCCAGATTACCCAGACCACTGCCCAGCAGATCATCACCAATGCCCAACAAGAATCCGAAGACCTTAAGAAAACCGCTCTGCTCGAAGCCAGAGACGAGTGGCGCAGTCAGCGCGGTCCCCTGGAAAAAGAACAGGAAACCCAAAAAAGCGCGCTGCGCAATCTCGAAAATAACCTACTTGAACGCGAACAGCAGCTAGACCGCAAAGTAGACGTGCTGGAGAGCAAAGAACGCAACCAGCTCAAAAACGAACAGGAACTCGAGCGCCGCGAAGCGGCGATAATCACAACCGAAGAAGAATTACAAGACTTGATCGGTCAGCATAGCCTGCGACTGGAAGAGCTGGCCGGGACCAGCAAACAAGAAGCCCGGCAGATGCTCATCGCCGAACTCGAAGAAACCGCCTACCAGTTCGCCGCTCGCAAAGTTCGCGAGATCAAAGATACTGCGATTGCCACCGCCAACCTCGAGGCCAGGGAAATCATAACTCGCGCTATACAGCGCTTTGCAGGTGAACTCGCGGTCGAGAGTACCATATCGGTGATTCCCATCCCCTCGGATGACATGAAGGGACGGATCATCGGTCGCGATGGGCGCAATATCCGCTCCTTTGAAATGATCACTGGCGTCGAGGTGATTGTCGACGACACACCAGGTATAGTCATGCTTTCGGGCTTCGATCCGCTGCGCCGGGAAGTCGCGAAGAACACCCTCGAGAAGCTTATCCTCGACGGGCGTATCCACCCCGGCCGAATTGAAGAAATCTACGAGAAGGCCCGCGAAGATATTGAAGAGATTATCCGCGAATCTGGCTCCAAAGCCGCCTTTGACCTCGGCATTCACGATTTAGCCGAACCGCTATTGGAAATGCTGGGCATGCTCCGCTTCCGCACCAGCTACGGCCAAAATCTCTTGGGCCACAGCAAAGAAGTGGGACTTCTGGCCGGAATGATGGCTGAAATGCTCGGCCTCGATGTGGCCCTGGCACGCCGCGCCGGTCTCTTGCACGATATCGGCAAAGCGCAGGATTTCGATCTGAGTAGCGACCCGGTGCAAAACAGCGCAGCACTAGTCCGCAAATGCAACGAAAGTCCCGAGGTCGTACAGGTGATAGAAACCCACAGCGAGCACATCCCTTCTCGTTCAGCTATCGCCGTACTGGTTGATGCGGCCAACGAAATCTCCATCAATCGACCAGGTGCCCGCAAGGAGAAAGTAGAGGAGTACACTCGCCGCCTACGTCATATAGAGGAAATCGCCGCTAGCCATGTAGGTGTACGACAAGCCTTTGCCCTGCAGAACGGCAAGGAAGTCCGAGTACTGGTCGATAGCGAGATTGTCGATGACACCTATGCTGAACACCTCGCCGACGAGATTACCAGCCAGATAGAACAGGGCCTCGAATACCCCGGACAACTGCGCATCTGCCTCGTCCGTGAGGTGCGAGCAGTACACTACGCGCGTTGAAAATTCTCTTTGTCGCCGATATCTTTGCTCAGCCTGGCCGCCGAGTAGCCGCCGCGCTGATTCCCGAACTGGTACAGGATTACGAGGTCGACCTAGTCATCGCCAACGGCGAAAATGCCGCCGGTGGCTTTGGCCTGACCGACAATACTGCCCGCAAATTGCACAGCTATGGGGCCGATATAATCACCAGCGGCAACCACATCTGGGATCGCAAAGAATTCATTACCTGCCTCGAAAAATCAGACCGCATCCTGCGCCCCTGCAACTATCCAGAGGAGGCGCCTGGCATTGGCTCTGTCATTATAACCACGCGAAGCGGCACCCAAATCGCCGTAATCAATCTCCAGGGCCGCACTGGTATGCCCAGTATTAATTGCCCTTTCCGCGTCGGCCGCGCCGAGATCGAACGCCTGCGCGAAAAAACCTCTTTAATCTTCGTCGATTTTCACGCTGAAGCCACCGCCGAAAAGATGGCCATGGGTTTCCACCTCGATGGACTGGCCACCGCCGTCATCGGCACCCATACCCATGTGCAAACTGCCGATGAGCGCATCCTGCCCGGCGGCACCGCCTATCTGACAGACGCCGGCATGACCGGAGTGAGCGAGTCGGTTATCGGCGTGCGCCCCGAAATGGCTATCCGGCGCTTCCTCACTCAGATTCCCAACCGCTTCAAGCCCGCCGAGGGCAAGGCAACCCTTTGCGGCGCCCTGATCGAAGCCGATGAGACGAGCGGTCGGGCCACGCGAATCGAACGTCTACAACGAACCGAGGCTTGACTCAGCCCTCCTTGCTGACTATCCTGTTTGGGGTATCCGATACCCCCCAAAACTGGAGCGCGCAACGAGTACATGTCCTCCGATGACCTTTCTCTCTGGACCGATGCCACAGAGATCTCCGACCGGCCCTATTCCGTCAGCGAAATCACCGTCCAGGTCAAAGACCTGCTCGAAGAGAATCTGCCCGCCTGCTGGGTCGAAGGCGAAATCTCGCAGTACACCCTCCATAGCTCCGGCCATCGCTACTTCACGCTCAAGGATTCTTCGAGCCAGCTGAGTGCAGTGATGTTCAAGTGGCAGGCTGGCCAACTCTCCGTCGAGCCTGAACAGGGTATGCAGGTGCGCGTTTACGGCCATGTCTCGGTTTACGAGCGGGGGGGGAAGTATCAATTTTACGCTACTCAGATCAAGCCCGCCGGTGTCGGCGATCTAGCCCTGGCTTTCGAGCAGCTCAAAAAGCGTCTCGAAGCCGAAGGATTATTTGCCGAAGACCGCAAGCGGTCTCTACCTCCTCATCCCCAAAAAATCGGCGTGGTAACCTCGCCGACTGGCGCTGCGATCCGCGATATCATCCAGGTCCTTGACCGTCGAGCTCCAGGACTCGAAATCGTCCTCTGCCCCGCCAGGGTCCAGGGCGAGGAAGCCGCCACCGAGATCGCCAAGGCGATTGCCAACTTGAATCGCTTAGACGATATCGATATACTGATCGTCGGCCGCGGTGGAGGAGCTCCGGAAGATCTTTGGCCCTTCAATGACGAAGCTGTCGCCCGGGCGATATACCACTCATCTCAACCCGTCATTTCCGCTGTTGGCCACGAGATCGACTACACCATCTCCGACTACGTGGCCGACCATCGCGCCCCAACTCCTTCCGCCGCAGCTGAAATTGTCGCCAGTGAACGCGGAGCCCTACGCGAACGAATCGCCGAGCAGCGAGAACGACTGCAAATGAGCATGGAACGATACCTCATGTCACGAGAGGATCGACTACGCCACTGCGATCCGCACCGACTCCTCGCCCGCCTTGAAAACCGACTGCAAGAACAAACTCTCTATCTCGATGAGCGACGCCAGGACCTCGTCACCGCTTTCGACTGGTTTTTGCACACCCGGATCGAGTCGATGCGCAACGCTGCCACCCGCCTCGATGATCTCAGCCCGCTCACCAGTCTCGCACGCGGTTTTTCCCTGGTCGAAAAAATCGTCGATCGCCAACTGGTCCGCGATAGCGCCGACCTCGAAGAAGGCGACAAGCTACAACTGCGCTTCCACCGCGGTGGCGCGATCTGCTCAGTGGAGGAAAAATTGAATGAGTAAATCTTTTGAAGAAGCCCTGACCCTTCTGGAAGATAGCGTCGAGCGCCTCGAAGCAGGAGACCTCAAACTCGAGGAAGCTCTGGAAGTATTTGAGAAAGGCGTCACTGCCTCGCGCTCCTGCGCCCAGTGGCTCGACCAGACTCGCAAGCGAGTCCAGGTCCTCACTGCAGAGGACCAAGGCCACTTCCGTCTCTCTTTCCTCGACGAAGAAAACGCAGAGGATCAATAGTCCTATCGCGGTTATCCGAACCAATGCTGACCCGTCTCTACATCAAAGACTTCGCCCTCATAGCAGAAACGGAAATCGAATTCGGTCGTGGCCTCAATGCCATTACCGGTGAGACCGGCGCCGGCAAATCGATCCTCATCGGCGCTCTCAACTCGATCCTGGGTGGTCCGATCCACACCGGGCTAGTGCGCAATGGCGCCGACAAGTGCATTGTAGAGGGTTTTTTCGAATTCACCGACGACGATGATCAAACTACACGCTTGGCCGAACACGACGTGCATCTGGAAGACGGCCAACTGATCCTGCGTCGCGAGATTCACGGCGGAAGTCGCTCGCGGGCTTTCGTCAACGGTCAAGGTCAACCGGTCAAAAAGCTGAAAGAAATCGGTTCGATTTTAGTCGATCTGCACGGCCAGCACGAACACCAGTCTCTGCTCGATCCCAAGCTTCATACCCACTTCGTCGATTCCTTTGGCGAACTAGAAGAAATCCGACGACTAGTATCCGAGTACTGGCATGAGTACCGCAAACGCGACGCACAGCTCGCCCAACTCCATCAAGAACGCAGGGCACTGATCGCCGAAGACGCTATGCGTTCCTACCAGCTCAGAGAGATTCGCCTCCTCAGCCCCCAGCCGGGCGAAGAGTCCGAACTCGAACGCGAGTTGCAAATCCTCGAAAATGCCGAAGAGCTGGTGCAAAACAGTCTTGGAATCTACGACCAGCTCTATCAACGCGAGGGTGCGATATGCGAAGAGCTCGGCCAGATTCGCCGCCAACTCGACCGACTTCAAGAAATCGATCCCTCTCTTGGTCCTCAAACCATCTCTCTCTCAGAGCTGATCTACGGAGTCGAAGACCTGGCCCGCCACCTCCGTGACTACGTTCACACCATCGAAGTAAAGCCCGGACGAGCCGACGAGTTGCGCGAGCGTCTCAACGGATTGCGCGAGCTGAAAAAGAAATACGGATCAAACCTTGAACAGGTCCTGAAACACGAGAGGAAACTAGCGGTAGGAGAAAACCGAGCCGACGAAATCAATGCCGAATTAGCTAAGACCACCGATATGCGCGAGCAATCGCTAGCAGCTTTTGCGGATCGCTGCCTCGCACTCTCAGCAGCCCGAAAGGAGGTGGGGGAAGCCTTATCCAAGTCGCTAGCCGCCGCGCTGCGTACACTGGGTATAACCCAAGCGAAATTTTGTACCACTCTGGAAACGATTGCTGATCCAGATGGTCCGATCGAGCACAATGGAGAGCGCTTTGCCGCCGGCGAGCACGGTATGGAGAGCGCCGCTTTTCACTTTTCCGCCAATGCCGGTGAAGCTCTGCGCCCCCTGGCTCGAATCGCCTCGGGAGGGGAAATCTCGCGCGTGATGCTGGCCCTCAAGGAACTCATAGCCGGGCGCGACCTGGTTTCGGTTCTGGTCTTCGACGAAATCGATGCCGGTATCTCTGGCCATATCGCCTCCGCCGTCGGCCGCAAGTTACAGGCCCTTTCCGACTCACACCAGATCATCGTCATCACCCATCTACCACAGATCGCCAGTCTGGCAGACCACCATTTCTCGGTGCGCAAACGAGAGGTCGGCCAACGAACAATCACCGAGGTTGCAACGCTCGACGAAAAGGCCCGCACCGAAGAAATCGCCTATCTGCTGGCCGGCGAAACCATATCATCCACAGCTCTCCAACACGCCCAAGAAATGCTGCAATAACCTGGTTGATGCTGGCCAATATCCTCAGCGGCCTGCGGGTCCTGCTCATCCCCATCTTATTGTACTTTATCGCTAAAGGCGATACTGCCCGGCTCGAGGTCGTGTTCCTGCTACTCTTCGCCGCTGCTACCGATCTGGGCGACGGCCTGGTCGCGCGACGCTTCGACCAAATCTCCCGCCTGGGCAAAATCCTCGATCCGCTGGCCGACAAGATCTTCCTCGCGTTCCTGCTCGGCGCCCTGGTCCTCTGGCACAATTTCCCATTCTGGTTGCTGGGCATGCTCCTTGTTCGAGATCTGGTCATTCTGCTGACCGGAGCATACCTCCTGCGCTCGCGAGGCCTGGTCATCCCCGCCAACTCCTGGGGCAAGTACACTACTGCCTGTATGGGGTTTACGGCTTTGAGCTACGTCCTGCAGGCTCCAGCCCTATTGAGCCAAGGATTGGTCCTTGCTGCCGCCATCATGGTCCTGGCCTCCAGCCTGAGCTATGCGCTACTCGTACGCGCACTCCCAAAACCGGCCGAAGAGGAACCTGAAAACCCGTCTTAGCTATAGCTATAATTTATAAAACTAGGGGGTGGTCAATAGATGAAGGCGTTCCTTGGCATGAACGCTATATTGATTTGCGCCATCGGAGTGCTCGAGAAAATTCCGCCACACCGCGGCTTCTTCATCGGCTTGCTGACCTTCGTAAATTCCGGCCAGGTTGACGTAGGCCTCGGAAAAATCGGGCTTAAGGACAATGGCACGCTGCAAGAGGTCTATGGCCCGTTGGTCTTCTTCCCGGACCCTGAGCAGTTGAGCGAGATTATTGTACGCCTCCGCAAAGAGTGTGTCGGCGGCAATAGCCTGCTCGTAAGCCTGAATAGCCTTCTCCGAGCGATCTAATTTCTTATAGACAAAGCCGAGGTTATTGTACGCCACCGCATTCTCTCTATCGAAGCGAACCGTCTTCTCATAGGCCAGAGCGGATTTCTCCAAGTCGCCATCCTCATAGTAGATCTGCGCCAATTGCAAATGTGCTTCGGCAAAACCTTCGTAGAGTTCGACACTGCGCTCAAAGGCGTTGCGAGCCGAGTCGACAAGCCCGTATTTTTTATGGATCTGGCCCAGGTTGAAGTGCAGCATAGGAACCTCTGAACTGGTTTGCAAGCGCAGGCGCACCTCGTCCAGTTCCCTTTCCATCTGCATCCGAGGCGAGGCGGCCTTTTGCTTTTTCTCTTCCTCGCTACATCCCAACAGAGACACCAGGCAAATAGCTACGCAAGCAATCTTCACGCATCCTCCTCAGCTACCCGCCAAAAGACCCGAACCGAATAACGCCAACCGTACATAGCGAAGTGGTCACGCCGAATCAGAGGCCGCTCCAGCGGCCGGGAAGCGATTAGCGTCTTCCAGCCGATCACCGATTTGAAGGGCACGGTCGCCTCAACCGGTTGCACCAGCCCAAACATGTATTTAAAACCCACTGGAATCGGCTCGCGCAACACGTGACGATTGACGCCTTTGTGCGTCGGCACAAAGGTCCGGCTCTCGCCGACTATCTCGAAGTGCTCACCATCTTCGGAAGTGCGCACGATGATCAGCTTCACCGGATGCAGGTCCTCAGCATAAAACTCCCAGGCAAAAACTTCACCACCTTCGGCTTGCCTCGGAAACCTCACCGTCGTCTCTATAATGACAAGGGGGGCGTAATCAACCAGTGTATCGCCCTGGGCGAGATTGCGGACGCCCACCGAATCGACCCGAACACCCGGCTCGGTCAAGAGCGAGCGAAATTCATCTTCATCCCGCTCGCTCGCAGGCGGCTCGGCGCACGACCACGCGAACAGAGCCAGCACGCACAAGAGAAACGCCACTAGTTCTTCCCCTCCACCCTGACAACCCGCTCCTCCTTCTGCCACGCATTCCAAAACCGACAGAAGATGCGCTTGAATTCTACCGAGTCGACAGCCTCGTCAGACGACTCGATCCGGGGGCATGCCGTACGGTTGTGATTGGTCCCATTGGGCAACCGCCTCAATTTTAAAACCCTACCCTTCAATTGGGCTGGATCAGGCGGCGCCAAGACTGGTAGGCCTCACTCAAAAGGCGGCGCTGGGCATGGCTTCTTATCATCTCCAACACCTTGAGCCGCAGGACCAACTTATGTCTGTCGATTTTTGCCATTTAGATCCCTCTTA
>CAZFMY010000043.1:17731-44214 GCA_964520345.1 uncultured Gemmatimonadaceae bacterium
ATTTATAGGCCAAACCCGAAATAATAGCGCCACTTGTCAATCGGCGGATCATCCGGGTCTAGTTGCACCCGGTCGCGATTAAGTGGATGTGCAACCTGGAAAGAGGCGAAAATAGGAATGCGGTAAAAAGTGAAGAGTTGCAACGTCAATTCACCGCCCACATCGGTCAGAAATTTATCAGTATTAAAATCGATATCCTTGAAACGAGCGAAATTGCCCACTGCACCCGCTTCGGCAAAGAGCTCGGCGTAAAGTTTGGAGATATTAAAATTGAGAAACCGGCTGCTGAGACGCTTGAATATCGGGAATCCATAGCCTATGCGGGCATAGAACAGCTTCGAGCCAGAATCGGTAAAATATGGATAGCCGCTGAGAAAATTACGCCCACCGATATAATAGCGCAGTGGCCAGTAAAAACGCCCCTCAAAGAATCCGCCATCCTCGCTAAAACGAGGTTTGAGCTGAATATTTCTGTAAGCCCCGATAAGGCTGATATTGAGCGAATTGTCGAAGGGCAACCCGAGTCGCTCAGTGTAAGCCGCCACGTACTCATTGACCCGCAGGCGACGGTTGACACCGACGAATTGGTCCCGAGGAATCCCGTCGGTCGCCGTCGGCTGAGTCAGCGAATCAGCAACGGTGGGCATCATATAACGGTAGATCAACGCCATCGAGCGCCCCGATGGATTTATCATCTGGTCTGCCGTCGGGTTGAGCTTCTGATAGCGCCAAGACACACTCATCAGGTGGGTACGAAAAAAGTTCAGATCATTATAGAAATCGAGCGGTTCCTGAGTATCAACCAGGAGCGTATCCTGAGACAGAAGAGCTGGATCCAAATTTTCGGATACATCGACGCCGTCCTGGATCAAGAAAAGCTGGTCCAGATTGCGAAAATGGCGCAAGGACCAGCTCTCGGCATAATTGCGGTAGATATAGAGGCCGCTGAGTTGAGTGCGACGAGTCAGCGGCAGATCAACGCCAATAGCCAGCTGGTCCAAAACCGTCTTGAAGAGATCCCGACGACTATTGCCCTGGTAAGAGTGAATTTCGGTATTGGGAATCAAAAGGCTGGTCACCGAATCGACCGGCACCGGATAAATATTGGAAGCCTCGACCGTATCTATCACGATCTGCGAGCTTTTAATCAGATTGTCAATCTCACGACGGCGCCCGGCGACATAGAACGAGGGGTTAAAGGTGCGGTTATTGCCGACTTGCGGTCGCAAACTGCGCTCGTAGAAAAAACCGAAGTCGGTATTGAGATCGGTAGCATCGCGCAGATTTTTGCCGGCAATGCCCCAGCCCACCAGTTCCTGACCGCCTAGCATATCCCCGGTAGAAAACTGCATACCGCCGCTGGCCTGATTGAGGCCAAAGGTATTACCGACAAAAGTAGGGCCGACCTGAAGGATGGGGATATAGCGCAGAACGTTGCGCCCGCTGTAACGACCAACTTCATACTGGGTAGCAAGTTCGGGACCATCGAAAATCGAGCGATAATCGCGCATCGATAGCGACTCGAAATAAGCCTCGCGCTCAAACTCGCCCAATTTAAAGCGGTACAGATCATAGTCATTAGAGTGGTAGGCGCTGTAGACAACCTCTTCATTGGCCGCTACCGTCGGCGCAAAGGCCCCGCCGACCAAATTGGTCAGCTGCTCGACCTCGCCGTTTTCCATATAGTAGCGATAAATATTAAAAATTCCGCTCTGATCGGAGGAGAACACAAAACCCGAACCATCGGGCAACCAGAATGGATCGCGCTCATCCGCTTGCGAAGCGACCAGCGCACGAAATCCCGACGTATCGGGATGGGCAAAAGCGGCAGTATCTGGAAAGACCTCGATCTCATCCAGCTCTTCATCGGTATCTTCCTCTTCGGCCTCGCCCTTGTCGCTTGTAGATGCCATCTTCGCCAGCGCTCTTTCCATCCGCGAACGAGAACGGTATTCATACGATTCGGGCCGCGGCGGACTATCGGCACGGATCATCGCAATATCGCGATCCTCGCCGCGGAATATACTAAAGAGCAACCACTCGCCGTCGGGCGAGAAACGCGGCGCGCTATATTGCGTGCCGTCGTTGTTGTTGGTCAGGTAGACGAGGTCAGTACCATCGCGATCGATAATGCCGAGATTATTGCTGCCGTCCTCGTTGTGGACAAAGACGATGCGCTGGCCATCGGGCGAAAACGAGGGATCCTTGGCGCGGAGATTGGCGCTGATCCGACGCTCCTGGTCCTCGGCCAGATCGTAGATATAGAGGTCGTTGAACCCGTTTTTATTGCGGGTAAAGACCAGCTGCTCCCCATCGGGCGACCAGCTCATCCGGGTGTTGACGAATTTCTCAAGCTCCTTCTTCTCCCCCGTTGCGATGTCGTAGATCTTGAGGACGGTGATCGCATAATCCCGGTTTTCGCTGGTGAGATAAGCCAGTTTGCTACCATCGGGTGAGAGCGCGGGGTGATATTCGAGTACGCCCTCGTTGAGCTCGGTGAGGGGCTGGCCTTCGAAGAAACCTCGAGTGCGGATTTCCGACTCGAGGCGTCGGTAGCTCTCCGCCAGGAAGGTAGCCCAATCGGCGTAGAACTGGTCTGCTGAAACGCCCAAGACCTGGCGGATGGCCGGATCGAAGCTCATCGAGCCGACGTGATGGGTCAATTCGTCGACCTTTTCGGGTCCGTACTGCTGATGGATATAGACCATCATCGAATAGCCCTGATTGTAGACGAATTCCCCGTAGAACTTACCCGCGCGGTCCAAGACCGAACCCATCTCCTCCCACGAGAGCAGATCGTCCTCGAGCACGGCCATCCGCAAGAGCATATCACGGTGTGAATCCCAATGGTCATAGCCGAACTTGTAGGCCCCGTACTGGGCAATACCTTCGGACCAGCCACGTGGGGTATTTAGATGATAGAGCGGAAACTGAAAGGTGATGTCGGGATTGGAATCAAAGCGAGAGACCGAAACCAGGGCGAACTGAAACGGCCACTTCTTGCGCGCCTTGTTGAGGGTGATGATATGCGTCAGCTCATGAGTAACTACGTTTTTGATCCAGTCGTGGGTACCGCGCAACTCGAAATCGAGACTGGTGGCCCAGACCGCCATGGTATTGCTGTAGTAATCGGCCCAGCCATTGCCCAAGCGATCAGAATTGTCAAGGACGATGACGTGGATAGTACGAAAATCGTCGTAGTAGTCGTACGCCGCCGCCAGCGTAGGAAAGACTTCTTCGCAGGTCTCGGCAACCCGCCGTGCCGTAGACTCTGCTCCGGGGGCAAAATGGATCCTGAAATGATCGGTCGTAATGGTCTTGATGGCATGAGCTGCTCCGGAGAGCAACAACATCACGGCAAGGGAGAGAACCACTCTACACAAAGCGCTTACCTTTCGTAGATAAACAACCCACGCACCTATCTATAAAGCAAGCGCGGATCGCTGTATTTATTATGAAAATACTGGGGAGCCTCCTCCATGTCAAAAGCTAAATCGACCGATTACAGCTAGATAGAGTCCCATTTATCAGCAGATAGCTTTCACTGAACGTCCTGCTTGATTATTATTAGAGACCAATCCACTGAAGAGACTGTTTTAACGCCCAAAGGGACGCTATGCACTACACCATCCGCCGTACAGAGATCCTCTCTGGCCCCAATGCCGACTGGGAACGCCCCGAATGGCAAGCTGCCGAAACACTGGAAGTCACTCACTTCTCCTGGCCAGACTCCGGCCACCACCCTCGCACTCAAGCCCGCGTACTCTACGATGATCAGGCGATAGCCGTCATCTTCCGCGTCGAGGACCACTATGTCCGGGCGGTGGCCGAACGCTTCCAGGATTCGGTCTGTACTGATAGTTGCGTCGAGTTCTTCGTCGCACCTCTGCCCAATTCACAAGCCTACTTCAACTTTGAAGTCAATTGCGGCGGCACGATGCTCTTGCACCGATGCCCCTCCACAGAGGAGCGCGAGCAGGGCCGCAGCACCGAAAACGTCAGCGACGCCGATGGCGCCACCATCCGCATCGCCACCACTCTACCCCAAATAGTTGAGCCGGAACGGACCGAACCCACGATCTGGTCGGTCGAGTACCACATCCCCCACGCCCTCTTCGCCCAGTACTTCGGTTCCGATAAACCCACGCCCGGCACCGAGTGGCAAGGCAACTTCTACAAGTGCGGCGATCTCACCTCCCATCCCCATTGGGGTTCATGGGCCCCGGTAGAAACGCCAAGTCCCAGCTTTCACCAGCCCGACTTCTACCAAGCGCTGATCTTTGCTTGAAAAGCCAATCATTACCTATGCGCCGCCGCAATTTCCAACCCACAAGGCCAATCCAAGACCTAGGCGTGCATTTCTTCTTTATTGAAGCGGAAGATCTGCTGTGCGCGGATTGAAAGTCGATCGATAACCTCCGTCGCCAGCGGTTCGGCCGCCTTGTACTGGTAGCCCAGACTGGGAAAGTGACGGTGGTAGACCAGCGAGAGCATCGTGCGCCGATGGTCTGTGCAATTAGGCGTGGCCCGATGCCAGACGCGCATATCGCGCACCAGCGTTGAGCCGGCCGGCATATTCGTGCGCAACGATGGCAGGGTCGCGGCCCGATCTTCCAAACCGCCAGCGCGACCCACATCCTCGGGGTCTATGGTAGCCTCGTGATCCGTAATTAGATGGGTACCCGGCCACACCTCGGTACTGCCATTTTCCTCCGTAAAATCAACCAAGGGTATGTGGACGACCATCATATGCGGCGGCATCGCGATGGGCAAATCGGAAAAGAGATGCAACTGATCACGGTGAATGACCTGTGTCTCGGACCAATTGGGCGGCGTGGAATTGCAATGATAGGGCAGTTTGGCCCAGAAACCTTCGCCCAGCGCAACCTCCAGAATCTGCATCGCCCAGGGATTTTCGATGGCCAGTGGGTCCAGAAAAGGCATACTCAGCAAGTCGGCCTGCACGCGGCCCTCTATATGTCCATCCCAGGCCTCCCGCATCCGATCAACCCACCCGCGGCTCATCGTTTGCTCCAGAACCACGAAGCCGAGTTCCCGCACCTGTCGTAACGCCTCAAAGAGGGTTGCGTCATCCAAACACTGGCGTTCAATTTCCCGTCGCGATATCCTCATCCATTCAGCGCAAATACGCCTCCTCTACTTTGGTCAACGCCGCCACCACATCTTCGATCTCGCGCTCGCCCCACTGCTCATGAATCGACATAATGAAGTGACTTTCTGCCGTCTCTACGGCATTGGGACAAGGGAATTCCGCATTGCGATCGCCTTCGTACTCCGCCAAACTCCAGGGATAATCGCTCCCTGGAAAAACTCGCCGTTCTACAAACCAGGGAGCTTCAGACTGAATATGGCGATAAGAAGCGGTCAACGGAATTCCCTCTGCAGCCACCGCAGCGGCAAAAGTATCCTTGTTCACCCTCAAGCATTCAGAATCGACGAAAAAACGCATGAACCAATAAACGCCTTCCGTCTCCGACGTTTGCCGACCTAGCCGTACTGCCCTGAGTCCGACGATCCCAGCCTCGACCTGTGCCGCCACCTCGCGCCGCTTAGCGATCATCGCCTGAATCTTACCCAATTGCACTCGGCCGATAGCTGCCGACAGGTCGTTGCCGTTGAGATTGAGTCCAGCACGGACATTATAAGCAAGATCGAGATTGAACGGCTTGCCGCGATCGGAAAAGCGCTTTGATTCCCAGGCTAAAGCTTCGTCGCGCGTAAAGACTACTCCACCCTGCGGACCTGTCGCGTGATGCTTACCGCTCATCGTCGAAAAAGCTGCCACATTGCCCAACGCCCCCACCATGCGCCCCTTGTAACGCGCCCCATGCGCCTGTGCACAATCTTCGACGACCGGTATGCCGCGGCCCCGAGCCAGATCTATGATCGGATCCATGTCCGCCGGCTCGCCGGCAATATGAGCGACGACAATCGCTCGAGTATGGGGTGTCAGTACCGCCGCAATCTCTTCCGCCCCAGTATTGAACGATCCCGGTGCCGCATCGGCAATCACTGGTACCTGGCACAAGAGTGCCGCGGGCATGGCTCCACCCGGATCCGTAATAGGGGGAATAACAACCTCACCAGCAGCCTTCAGTTCGAGCGCTCCCAGCGCCACATAGAGTGCAGCAGTACCCGAATTGACCAGATCGGCATAACCACCCCCCATAAAATCGGCGAATTCTTGCTCGTAGGCTAGTTCCTCCGGGCCGTTATAGTGGATTGCCTCGCCGCTCTCTATGGACGCGTCGAAGAGTTCAAGCACCACCTGACGCTCCTCCGCACCAAAGAGATGCCGTTTGGGGAAAGGCGTTTCGCGGATCTTCGAACCTCCATCTATCGCCAACATAATCCCACACTTTCCTTTCTGTTTTTAGGCACTACCGCGCCAATTGGTCAATACCCTAGCTTACCCTATATTAGAAAAAATCTCCAACCTGGAAAAATGAATGGATTCGCTACTGCCACTCTGGCCCCTCGTGCTTGTCCCCCTGATCGTCACGGCACTGACCGTGCCTCTGGTCAAACGAGTGGCCCAGCAATATAACCTGCTCGATGATCCCGGGTCTGGCGCACACAAATCGCACCAGGAGCCCACGCCCTACGGCGGTGCGATCGCCATCGCCTTTGGACTGCTCTTCACCCTGGGTATAGTCCTACCCTACCTGCTTCCGATCCTGCAACAAGCAGCCATC
Source organism: uncultured Gemmatimonadaceae bacterium (assembly GCA_964520345.1). Classification (GTDB taxonomy): domain Bacteria; phylum Latescibacterota; class UBA2968; order UBA8231; family UBA8231. The sequence continues at coordinate 24,448 of CAZFMY010000043.1, forward strand.
AATTACAATATCGTCTGGCTCTTGGAGCTCGTGCTGGTAGCGGCAGACTTCGTCCGCCACGGCACCGACCTATCGCTGCTCCTTACCGGCGGGCTCGCCCTGCTCCTGCTCGGGCTCACCGACGACTGGCGCGGACTCCCTCCTCTGCCGCGATTCTTCGCCCAACTCTTTATCATCACAGCGGTAGTCGCCGCGATACCAACCTGTCGACTAGTGCTTTTTCCCGATTTTCCCTATCTGAATATGGTGCTGACGATACTCTGGCTCGGCGCCATGACCAACGCCTTCAACTTCCTCGACAATATGGACGGGCTCAGCGCCGGCATCGCCGCCATCACCCTGATCTTTCTGGGCTTTATGGCCTTGCTGATAAAAAACTTCGCCGTGGCAACCCTCTGCCTGGGGCTCTTCGGTGCCGTATGCGGTTTCCTGATCTACAACCTGCATCCGGCCACCATCTTCATGGGTGATGCCGGCGGTTTCTTCCTCGGTTTCAGCACCTCAGCCATCGCCGTAATCCTCAGCCAGACCTACGCTCATGCCACCCTCTTTGCCGCACATCAACTGGCCCCTTTGCTGGTGCTGATCCTGCCGGTCTACGACTTCATCAGTGTCAACCTGATCCGCCTCCGCAACGGAGCCAAACCCTGGGTCGGAGACAAAAACCACATCAGCCACCGCCTGGTGCGCCTAGGTATACCCCGGCACAAAGCTGTTCTGACCATCTACCTAGTGACGGGATTGACCGGCCTTCCGGCCCTCCTGGCACTGCGCTTCGACGAAGTCGCCTGGCTAGGTGCTGGGCCGTTAGTGATCGGCGCCATCGCCATTGCCGATTGGGTGAAATACCGCAACCCCACAGCAACTTGAGCGCCAACCGCCAGCTGCACGGGCGATATCTTACTCGACCGCGATCTCCTCTCAGGTCGGCCTCCGGAACTGGTTTGTGGACTCAGCAACTGAACAACAGAGCGATAAGACACTGATTTGTCATCACCATGGCTCGAAATACCGCGATACTCTGCGGAAGTTGCTTTGTTGGATCTTGTTTTGAAAGATCAGATCGCCTAGATTCGACAGCGCCTCGACGAGGGTTACAGCACCTTGCAGATGGAGTTGAGATGCAACGAACCACACTCGGTCGCACCAATCTTGAGGTCTCCCGCATAGGCCTCGGCACAGGAGGGGCCAGCCAGATCGGTCGCCGCACCGGCCTGAACGAGGAACAATCCGCCGACCTCCTCCGCCGCGCCTTCGATCGCGGCGTCAACTTCGTCGACACCGCCGAAGGCTACCACACCGAACCGATTGTAGGTCGAGCCCTTCGGGGACGCGATCGATCGTCGATTGTCATTTCCACCAAGAAATCTACCCGCAACCTGAAGGTCACTGCCCAGGCGCTGCACGCTAGCCTGGACCAGAGCCTCAAAAAGTTGGGCACCGACTACATCGACCTTTATAATCTCCATGGCGTAGTACCCCAGGACTATCCGCAACTGGTCGCCGACATCTATCCCGCACTGCAAGAAGCACAGCGCCAAGGCAAGATTCGCTTTGTCGGGCTCAGCGAAATGTTCAACGAAGATCCCGACCATACGATGCTCCAGCAAGCCCTCAGTGACGGATGCTGGGACGTGCTGATGGTCGGTTTCAATATCCTCAACCAGACGGCCCGTGAGAAGGTGCTCGTCAGGGCGAACACCCAAAACATCGGTATACAGATCATGTTCGCCGTCCGCCGAGCCCTCAGCCACCTCGACCACTTGCGCGATTTCGTCACCGCCCTGGTGCAAAAAGGGCAGATCGACCCCGCCGATCTCGATGGCTTCCCCGACTTCCTTATGGCCGAAGCGCACTCATTGCCCGATGCCGCCTACCGTTTCTGCCGCGACGAGCCAGGAGTCCACCTCACCCTCTGCGGAACCGGTGACAGCAACCACCTCGACGCCAATCTCGAATCTTTCGCCCGTCCTCCTCTTTCTGCCGCTATGCGTAAAAAACTCGTCCACATCTTTCGCCATGTCGACTCGACTACCGGCCAGACGATTTAAGACGCCATGACACAATTGGGCCGGCAAGAGCATTCCATCCAGCGAATCTGACGCGGGCTGCACATTGAACGACATACACGATCCCTACAGTGCCCTGCGAATCACTCGCTTCCGCCGTTACCTGATCACCTCTGCCCTGGTCCGGATGGGTACGGCCGCCCAGGGGCTGGCCATCGGCTGGGAGATGTATGACCGCACAGGTCAGGCGCTATCTCTGGGAATGGTCGGGCTGGTCCAGGCCATCCCGATGCTGCTTTTTACGCTCCCCGCCGGCTATCTAGCCGATGTCTTCGACCGCCGCAAACTGATGATGCTCAGCCTCTCCGGCGCCACCCTCGCTTCGCTCGGCCTGGCCGTTTTCAGCTGGTATCAACTATCGGTCGCCTGGATCTACCTGCTGCTCTTTCTCGACTCGTCTTTTCTGCGCCTCGGCTCGCCAGCCCAACGAGCGATCACTCCCCTGCTGGTCCCCGACGCGCTCTTCGAAAATGCCGCCAAATGGTCCACCAGTCTGATGCAAATCACCAGTATAGGCGGACCGGCCATCGGCGGGGTTATCATCGCCTTCAATATCCAGGCCGCCTATGTCCTCAGCGCTATGTCCTCTTTTGCCTTCATCCTCTTCCTCACCACCATGACACTGCCTAGTGCCCCCCGCACTGAGCCCGGCAATATGATCGGTCAGATCGCCGTCGGACTGCGCTATGTCCGCGATCAGCGACTTTTACTCGGCGCTATTTCGCTCGACCTCTTCGCCGTGCTATTGGGTGGCGCCGTCTACCTCTTGCCGATCTTTGCCCGCGAGATCATCGACCTCGGCCCAGTCGGACTCAAACCAGAAGCCGCCCTCGGCTGGCTGCGCGCCGCCCCGGCTATTGGTGCGTGCATCACCGCTTTGGCCATAGCCCACCTGCCACCGATCCGCCATGCAGGACGCACCCTGCTCTGGTGCGTTGCCGGCTTTGGCGCAGCAACCATCGTCTTCGGACTCTCGGAAAACTTCTGGCTCTCACTGGTGATGCTGGCGCTGACCGGCGCCTTCGACAATGTCAGCATGGTCATCCGCCGCGTCATTTCGCAGATGAGCGTTCCCAACCAGATGCGAGGGCGGGTCCAGGCCGTCACCGCGATTTTCGTCGGGTCTTCCAACGAAATCGGCGGCTTCGAATCAGGCCTGGTCGCAGCATTATTCACCCCGGTGATTTCAGTCGTCAGCGGCGGTATCGGCACACTGCTGGTCGTGGCAACATGGACGGGTTTTTTCCCCTCGATCAGAAATCTGGGCGCACTCTCTACGCTGATCTCTGAATGTCCCAATCCACCTCCAACCACCAACTCAAAGAGAGAATAACCAAACTTATGCGAGTACTCGTCACTGGCGGTACTGGCACCGTCGGCCGCCGCGCTGTCGCACGCCTGACCCGCTCGGGCCATGCCGTCCGCGTAATCGGGCTGGACCCCACACTGGAAATTGCCAACGCCGAATACCACCGCTGCGAAATCACCGACTACACCGCGCTCCGCACCCAAGTCAAAGACTGCGAGGGGATCGTCCACCTGGCGGCCATCCCCCACCCCGGAGGCGGTCCAGCGGAATCGATCTTCCACGTCAACTGCACCGGAACTTTTAACGTCTATCAGGCCGCCGCAGAGGAGGGGATAACACGAGTAGTCAGCGCTAGTTCAATCAATGCCCTCGGCTTTAACTTTGGGGTTCAGCCCTTCCCACTTTCCTATTTTCCCATTGACGAGAACCACCCGACCCAAACAACGGATGTCTATTCGCTCTCCAAGCAAATCCTCGAAGAGACTGCCGAGTATTTCTGGCGCCGGGACGGAATTTCCGGAGTCTGCCTGCGTCTGCCGGCTGTGCACGACCCCAATGACAAGATCCGGATGAGGTTTGGCGCCGGTATGGGGCAGGCCTACGCCGAATTGATAGGACTACCGGAGGCGGAAAGACGGAAACGCGCTAGCGCAATCTGGGCGGAGTGTGCCAGGATGCGCCAGGATCGATCTTGCGAAAAACCGCGACCCCAACGAACCAACATCCCGCTGAGCCCCGAGGAGGAACGCGCTTTCGCCCAGCGACGGATGGTCATGGGGGCCACTAACTTCTGGACGGGAATCCACGCCGAAGACTCCGCTCAGGCTTTCGCCAAAGGACTGAGTGCCGAGTACGAAGGCGCCCATCCCCTCTTCGTCACCCAAGCCGACAACCGCACCGGCGTCGAGAGCGAAGCGTTATTGGATCTGTTCTTTCCGGATGTCACCGCGCGCAAACGCACCCTGCACGGCGCCGAATCACTGGTCAACATCGAACGAGCACGGGAGTTAATCGGCTTCGAACCAGAGTACTCGCGCACAGATTGAGCCTGCAACAGATATCTCTTAACGCCGATAACCCCATTTTTTTCCCGATCGACCACCGCACCTCTCAATTATTCGACAACAAAGTGGCCACAGCACCCGGGTGCGCAATTGTCCAGCCAAGACTGCCATTGCGATCGCAGTGGCCCCACCCATGGCTCAATAGGCGACAGCGACCAGCCGCGTAATACGGTCATCCCCCGATTCGGCGCCCAGATCGATATCACATAAATAGACCCCGGGCCCGACCCGATTGCCCTCAGCATCTCGCCCATCCCAACTATACTCCGCCCGACCCCGGTCACCGCCCTGCTCCAATACGGTAACCATTTGCCCGGCCAGATCGAAAATCCGCACTCCCGGCACGACGTTTTGTGCCTTGAGTATGACGAAACGGATCTCGACTCGATCGTTGATTCCATCCCCATTGGGGGTGAAAATCGGCGGCGAAATCTCCAGCGCATCGATTAATCGATCGCGACCGATGAGTTCGGGCAGAAAAACCACATCGGCATGGCGTTCGACCGGAGCCACGAATTGCCAGATATCGGGCTTTTGCGTATGGCCCAGATGCAGGTCGAAGACGGTAGCATTGCGCAAAACCCGGGTATTGAACCCGATGCGAACCGAATCGCTTTTGACCACCACCGGCAAGGTCACCAGCAAGAGCGAGTCGGCTTCTATACTGATCTCCGCCGGGTCCACCCTTTCACCGCCCACTTCGATCGTCACCTCAGATTCGTCAATCGGCCCCGGCACCGCCAGGCGTAGCCGATCGAAACCGCGATCGCGGGAATCCCCCTGAGGCCATAATCCATACATGAATCGGACCGTCTGATTGGGTTCGGCGCGGCGCGGCAGAATCCGCCCCGCGGCCCGCTGGACCAGAGCGTCGGTAAAATCCATTGACAACGCGTGCAATACCGGCGTAACCGCTGGATCTTCGGTCGCAATAATCGCTTCGAGCTGGACTAGGCGAGTAGGGGTCCGGGACTTGAATCGCTCACCGGAGAGCTGGTAGACATTGCTCCACTCATCCCAATCGTCCGCAGCTACCAGAGTCGAATCGATCGGACCACGCAGCACCTTGGGAGAATTGATCCAACTCCGTTCCGAAACAACTGCCCCCTTGCGATCATAAAAAGTGTATTCCCGCCGCAGCGAATCTCCCGAGCGCGAGCGCAGTTGTATCCGAGTAGCGGGCGGCAATTCCACATCCCAGGACAAGCAACCAATAGCCTTATATCGATTCTGGCTTCTTTCCCCCCCTAGGTCGATAAAATCGGAGCGCAACTCGATCTGCGCCGGATAACCGGAGGCGTAGACCATCAACTCGTCGAGCCCCGGGCCCCAGGATCGTCCATCGAGCGCATGCACGATCAGATGGCGGATTTTGCGGGGCCTAAACACATAGAGATAATGCCGATAGCCGGAGTTGAATTCCCCCTCGCGCAAAAACGGCTCTAACCCGGCGTTCTCGCTCTGGGCAAAAAAGCGCTGTGCCAGAGTCAGAGCAAAACCAGATCGCAGTGGCGAGAGAAAAATTCGATCGATCCAAAAGGTCGCACCCAGATCCAACTGCAACCACATCCCACTCGCCCGCCAGCTTTCCTCAATCAGACCATCGCGCAACGCGACCTGAGTATCCATATCGCCGTCGATCGCATTCTCCTGGCTGCGCACCAATTCGCCGCTTCTCAATGCCCCGCCTCGCGCTAGAGTTCCCGGTCCGATATTGCCCCCGATCCCCACGACCTCGATCTCGGCCAGAGCGGCGTCCTCGCTCAGGCTATGGGCTTCGAGCCGCACGTATTGCACCGGCAAAAAACGCCGCGCCTCCTCTATATCCACATCCGGATCCAGAACCTGGAGTGTGTCTCCCCTATTGTATCCGAGCGGAATACGGATCTGGGTCTCGTGGTTGGGCAGCGTAGTACTGAAGACTTCCCGGTGGATAAAAACATCGTCGCTGCGGCCCCGAAAACGCTGCCCTGAGCTGGTGAATACGCCAAATTGGCGAAAGGGCCTGGCGCCTGGATGGTCGGGGAAATCCAAGACCACCTCCTGCGCCAGCACCACGCGACCCAGATCTACTTCGATCAACCAGTTGCGCAACCCGTCGTCGGGATCGGGCTTCCAGAAAGTCTGCGCGACACCATCGATGACGCGCGGAGCCGACACCGGATTGGATCCCACCTGCCAGATCCCCCCCCGCAAAAGGCCCCGCTCCCGAGTCTGGTGCAGATACTCACCTGCGTCGATCACCGGATTGATCCGACGCTCGAAACGCCTCAAGCGCAATGCACCAGACTCATCGAAGTGTACCAGCCCTGTCGGCAAGCGCCATGCTTGCCAAGCCTCGGCGGTATCGAAAATCCGTTGCTCAGCCCCGGTGCTGGCAAACCATAAGAGCAGCCCGGATCCAGCTAAAGCACCAATGGATCGCACTCCAAGAAATGAGTTACTCATTTGTCATGGTCTCTTATTCGGCCGCATGCTTGACAGCCCATCAGACGGCCAGTATACTGGCTGCACAACTACTCTTTACAGGAGTTTTACCATGTCCGAACGCAAGAAACTCTTTATCACTGGAGCAGCCGGCAAAGTCGGGTCCGGTCTGCGCCGCCATCTCAAAAACCGCTACGATTTCCGCCTGCTCTTCCACCGCACTGTTCCGGCAGTCGAACCAGACGACGAAATCGTAGTCTCCGACCTGGCCAACTTCGAAAATATGGTCGAAGCCTGTGAGGGCATCGATACCATCGTCCACCTCGGCATCGCCATTACCCAGTCAGGCTATCCGCGCACCCGCTACAACCAGATGATCATGGAGACCAATATTCAGGGCACATACAACCTCTTCGAGGCCGCTCGAATCAACAAAGTCCCGGTCGTGGTCTTCGCCAGCACCAACCACGTCACCGGCTTCTACGAGCAAGAAGGCATCTATACCCATCCCGAAATGCCGGTCCGGCCCGACAGCATGTACGGTGTCAGCAAAGCCTTCGGCGAAGCTCTCGGCCGCTTTTATTACGATCAGTACGGAATCTCCACTTACTGTATCCGCATCGCCAACTATCCCGACACCGAAGAAGTCAACAGCGAGTACGCGCCCGGCGAAAACCGCTGGCTCAGCGCCCGCGACTCCGCCGAGTTAACCGCCGCCTGCATCGAGGCCCCCCGCCCCCAATTCGGCATATTCTACGGCGTCTCACAAGGCGCCGATAAGAAATGGGATCTGAGCAATGCCAAAGAATTGGTCGGTTGGGAGCCACAAGACCGCGGCGCGCCCTCGCCGTGATCGACGTCTCCCGCCTAGGCGGTGGCTATGCTGAATCCACTCCCGATCCTGGCCCCACTATCCAGGCTCTGCTCGCAGCCGCACACCCCGGCGGGCCATCTGCCCGACTCTCCGTCCTAGCTGGCCCACCAGGGGTGGGCAAGAGCGCCGTCGGCCGAGCCTTGATCGAGTTGTGCCCCCAAACCTTCCTCCTCGACAAAGACCAGACCGCCTCGGATTTCATCCTCGAGGCCGCTGCACTTCGCAGCGACGGACCCTCCGCGGCCTACGGCTCAGCTCATTACTGGCAAAAACTCCGCCCAATAGAATATGCCGGCCCGCTCAGCACAGCTTGCACTAATCTCGTTGCCAACCGCCAAATCCTCTTCGTCGGCGGCTTCGGACCCGAACTGGGCATCGACTCGTTATGGGAAGAGCTAAGCGAGAAAATCGCCCCCTCTTCTCTGCGCGTCCTCCATCTCGACCCTCCCCCTCTCGAAACCTGGCGCACCCGCATGGCAGACCGCGGTTCCCGCACCGATTCCCCCTATTTCGAAGAACTCGCCCAAGCCCTTGGCGCTCTTCCCGTCTGGTCCGGCGCAACCCGCATCAACACCGATGCTCCCCTGAACTCCGTCGTCCAACGCACCTTCGTCGCACTCGGTTAAAGCTGCTTAGCGCCAGATGCACTCGGTCAAAGCTATTTAGCGCCAGAATCTTGTAAAACCCTGTTTACAGGACCATGCCACAGAGAAATCCCGTGGCAGCCCGTCCCAACCTTAATGCTTGACTTTTCCCCATTCTACACGTTCTTCTAACGCCGTCATGTCCATCTTCCACAGCGCCTTAGGCTACCTCACCCTCCTTGCCATCGCCTGGCTCGCCGGCCGCCGCACCCGCACCATTCCCTGGAAAACTCTAGGGATCGCCACCCTGGGCCAGATCCTTCTCGCCGCCCTCCTGCTCCAACCCACATTCCGCACCCCCATATTTACCTGGATCAAGGCACTGACCGACCTCTTCAAAAAAACCGCGCTCAAAGCCAACCAATCACTGCTCTTCAGCGGTATAAGCTCCGAATCATTCGCCCGCGACTACGGCCCCGTAATCGCCCTCGAAATCGCCGCGATTCTCATCTTCGTAGCCTCGTTCGCACGAATTCTCTACCACTACCGCATCCTGCCTTGGATCATCTCTTTCCTCAGCCGTTTCATGCAAAGGCTGATGGGGATCAGTTCTGCCGAGAGCATCGGCGTGGCCGCCAATATCTTCCTCGGCATGACCGAAGCCCCGCTACTGATCCGCCCCTATATCGCCCGCCTCACCGAAAGCGAGCTCTTCTGCCTGATGACCGGTGGCATGGCGACCATTGCCGGCACCGTGATGGTTATCTACGCCACCATTCTCGGACCGACCCACCCAGATATCGCAGGTCATCTCTTCGTCGCCTCGCTGATCAGCGCCCCAGCCGCTATCGCCATCTCCAAGCTTATGATCCCCGAGACTGAAAGCGCGGAAACGGCACAGACCCGGATTGAACTGCCCCGAGAGGACACCCTCAACGGCCTCGACGCAGCAGCGCGCGGCGCAACCGAGGGCATGCACCTAGTGCTCAATGTCCTCGCCATGCTCATCGCGTTCATCGGTTTAGTGGCCCTTGTCAACTACGGCATCAGTTTGCTCGATGAACTCTGCAACGGCACAGCAAGCGGCACTTGGAGCATGGAAGCGGCAGCCGGAGTTCTCTTCCGACCTTTAGTATGGCTGATGGGCATTCCCTGGGCCGAAACCGGGATAGTTGGTCAGTTGATGGGCCTTAAAACCATCCTCAACGAATTCGTCGCCTATCTCGCACTCGCAGAGCATATGGGAAGCTCCTCCGCCCTCAGTCCACGCTCCTTCGTCATCACCACCTACGCCCTATGTGGCTTTGCCAACTTCGGCTCCATAGCAATAATGATCGGCGGGATCGGCGGGATCGCTCCCGAACGACGGGGCGACCTGGCACGCCTGGGCCTGCGCTCGCTCATAGGCGGCACACTAGCGACCATGCTGACCGGATCTATAATTGGATTGTTTATTTGAAACGGATTTAACCCCAGTGGGATCTACACGGCGTTTTAAACGTCATAATAGTTTAGATTACCACATTTTCAATGATGAAAGCCCATGACCAGAAACCGAAAGCCCACATATCGCGCCCAGTTCGACGGTCACCGCCGGCTTGCCGCCGCAGTCATTCTCCAAGCGATCAAAGACATGTCCGCAGCAGACTCCAACCAGGAGCGACAGACGGCCACCAGCTTTCTCGAAGGAGATATGTGGCCCTTCTCCGACGTGCTCGATCTGCCCAACGACGGCAGCGCGCTCTGCGAGTATCTGCGCAAGATCGAGATCATTCCCCCCGAGGCCAGCCACTAAAGCATGACCCACAGCTGATCGGAGCTCATTTTTCGATCAGCCCAAGACCACCTAATATCCCGGACCAAGCGACCAGGGGATCTCTACCCTTGGTCGACGCCGACCTCCCTTGCAACAGTCTTCGGCTTTTCGCTCCGTGCACTCGAAACAGGAAAGATCAACGCAGCCCCAACTCGTCGATGATCCGCGCCAGCGCTTCGAGTTGCCCCTTCTCAAGCGGTAAACCCGGAGCGCGAGGATCCCCACAGTCGATGCCCAACCTCAACCCAATAGCGGCCTTGATCATCGCATGGAATCCCCCACCGCAGTTACTGAGAGCCCCGACGGTCTCACTGGCGCGGTCCTGCGCCTCTTCGGCCTTTTTCAATTCACCCGCTTGATAGGCCTCCCAGATCTTTACCCACAACTCGGGTACCACCGACGGCGGCCCATCGACGCTGCCCACCGCACCCAGAGTCATCGCCGGCAGCATCCAATGACAACTGCCGGTAAAAGCGGCCAGCCCCATTCGGGCGAAGGCCCGTAAATTGGACAAATTCGCGACTGAGTGCTTGAGCCCCGCAAGTTGCGGCACCCCATCCTGTATCTTCTGCATCAAGGGCGGGTCGATCTCAGTTCCAGTCGCCGAAGGCAGATTGTAGGCGAAGAGCGGCAAGTCGGCGGCGGCGGCCACCACTCGATAGTGCTCGACGATTTCTTCGTCGTTGCGGCGATAGAAGAAGGGCGGCACACAGCAAATTGCCTCGGCGCCCACCCGGGCCGCATGTTCGGCCAGACCAGCCGATCGCGCAGTCGTAGCCGCCCCAACGTGGATAATGTTATTGACCCGCCCCTTGCCCTGATCGACAACGACCTCAGCGACCCGCTTATTCTCCTCGTCGTCGAGCAGTACGCTCTCCCCCGTACCTCCCGCGACCCAGAAACCGTGAACCCCAGCCTCGATATTAAATTCCACCACTTTGCGCAACGCTTCTTCCTCAACCCAGCCTTGGGAGTCCAACGGCGTGGGTATAGCGGGCACAATGCCCTCAAACTTGCTCATTGGTCTTTATCCTCCGATCGTTAAGTTCGCATAGTGCCCCAAACTAATCCCACTCTGCACGACCCCGAAGGCCATGACTGAACGCCCCATCATTCCCATCAAAAATCCCGCGTATAACCCGCTGTCCATCCACCATCAACCACAAGAGTACTCCCGTTGATATAACTGGCCTCGGGCGCCACCAAGAAGAGTACTGCAGCCGCGATCTCCTCGACCTTACCCGGCCGCCCCAAAGGGATATGCGAGAGCAAACTCTCCGCTTTCTCGCTGTAGTTGCCGTCCTCGCCATAAAAGAGCTTCTCGGTACCGCGCGTCAACGTCGAGCCAGGTGCTACCGCGTTGACCAGAATCCCCTGCGCACCCAGTTCCAGTGCCATCGACCGCGTCAGGTTGATAACACCCGCTTTGGCAGCAACGAAAGCCGACTGCAGTCTGAGCGGCACCAGACCAGCAATCGAACTGATATTGACCACCCGTCCACCACCGCTGGCCAGGATAGCCGGCACTCCCGCACGACTCACCGCAAAGACGCCCTTGAGGTCGGTCTCGACAATCCGCTCCCAATCCTCGAGCAAATATTCGTGGATGGGTACGCGCCCACCCGTGGTGTTGATCCCGGCATTGTTGACCAGGATTTGCAGCCCGCCAAACTCCGCGACAATATCGGCCACCACTTCCTCCATCCGCTCGAGATCGGTCACATCCCCAATCCAGGCCTTTCCTCCCACATCCCCGGCCGCTCGTTCCGCTCCTTCGGCATCAATATCGACTATAGCGACCCGCGCACCATTATCAGCAAGGCTCTGGACGATCGCACGACCAATACCCTGGGCCCCACCCGTAACTAGCGCAATTTGCCCTGCTAAATCTACTTTCACTTTTCCACCTCGCTCTCTTCCATCTAGTTCCGCACTACCCGCCCAGCGCGCAAAACAAACCCATCCAGCCCACGGCGACAACCCGCTCACAAGATGCGATTAAAATCGTACAAGGTCTCCGATTTCGGGATGTCCAAGCACCAATAGCTGACCTTTTCGAAGACCGGGAACATAGAATACACAGAGTCGGCACCCTGGAGCAAATACCACTCACCGCAACTCGTGTGATCATGGGCCCAAACGGCGAATCGTTGCCGGCGATATATACTCAAACTCTTCAGCACCGACAACACCCCACTACGGCGAGCTACAAACAAAAACCCCCAAAAATGGGGATTGAAATCAACCGGTCGATTCAATGCCCATTTTGGGGGTAGCCGATATCTACTGTCTATCGAACTATAACCGCGAACTCGTCACCAAACGACGAGCTAAACGAAATGGTGCGCCCACAGGGATTCGAACCCCGGACCCGCTGATTAAGAGTCAGCCGCTCTACCAACTGAGCTATAGGCGCACTTGATCTACATATAATGGGCGGAAAAGATAGAAGCGCTCCCCTTGATTGTCAAGAGAAACGCTAAGCGAGATCCAACCACCCCCCTTCCTCTTCGGCGCTGAATGCACCACGCCCGATCCTTGACATTTCTCGATCCAGAGCGTAAAATAGCCCCTCAATCGCAACTACCTGAGTCTACCTGTAATACACATACCTGACCATGGCCAATTCCATAGCCAGACTCGAAAAGGCTTTCAGGCGCAATCCGGATTCGCCGCTCTTCGCCCGTCTGGCCGACCTCTACCTCGATCGCGGTCAGAGCCAACGCGCGTTGGCTATCTGTGAAGAAGGCTGTGCTCACTTTCCCAAGTACTCCACTGGCTTCATTATTCTCAGCAAATGCTATGAGCAGCAAGATGATATAGAAAAGGCGCGTGAGGCCATGGGCCATGCCCTGCGCCTCGATCCCGAAAACCCCGGTGGCTACAAACGCCTATCGCACCTTTTCCAACAACTCGGTGTAGCACCTCTGGCATTACAAAGTCTGCAACAAGCGGCCTATCTCGATCCCTTTGACGAGGAATTGGAAGAGCGACTCGACCAGCTTAGCTATGAAGCCCGCAAGAACGCGAGCGACGAAAACCAAACTACCGAAGCCGAACTCCAATCTGCACAGGAGCCAAGCCCCACCGAAACACTCCTAATCGACAAGCCCCAAAATGCCCCGGATAGCGCAGTCAACGAACCTTTCGCTCAAGTCCAAACCCAGCCCGAATGGGAATCCTCACCCGGTGTAGATGAGGCACTCAAGGACTTCGAGCAAACACCCGATGCGCCCTTTGACAAGGAAGATATAGAGGCCACTGAACTAGCGGCCCAGTCCGAAATTGGCTCGACCGAGAGTCAGGGTGGTACTTCACCAGCGGCCTCTCCGGGCAAACGGGACCATGACGATGCGGTCGCCGCTCTGGGCATGGAGATCTTCGGCGGACAAATCCCCGGTGCTGCCGACAGCACTGACGCTCCAGCTGACACACCGACCGGATCAGTCCAGCCCCCCGCCACCAAACCCAGCGAAAACGAGTCAGAGGAGCCACAGATAGAAACCACTGCGCAACGCAAAGATCGGATTCGCTTCCCCGCGGAAGGCAAAAACTCCGAGGATTCGACATCGGACGAGATCTCCATCTTCTCCCCGGATATCCTTCCTGCAGACTCCGAAATCTTCAAACCACAGGACTCGCCAGACTCCATCGATCCCCCCAGGACAGAGTCACCGGCAACTAATACGCCCCCCCCAGAATCGCCTCTGCAGGAATGGATACCTGAATCCGAAGCTGCGGCCGCAGACCAAGCCATAGAGCCTTCACGCGGGGACACTGATCCCGGGATCGCAGAAGACGAAGAAAGAGCTCAAGCCCCAACCCCCGAAGAGTTGGTTGCCGAGTCCGGGTCTGCCAACTCTGAACCATTCCTCTTCGGCGCTGGCGCAGATACCGCCGAACGGGGAGAAAAAGGCGATGCCGACAGTGCGCTGGACGATCCCGCGGCACCCGATATTGCGGGAGGCAACGACAACCCCTTTTTCTTTTCCCCGTTCGCAGACAAACCCAAAGCTCAGGGCGAAGACTCCGCAGAATCGGAGTCTGGACCGGCTATTGAAACGCCCTCAGTTGCGGACTCGCCCTTGCAGGACGAAAAGTCTACTGCCGAACCTATACCCCCCATCTCACCCAGCAAATCGAGCGACCCAGAGCAGACGTCGGCAGAATCAACATCCACAACCGACTTAGCAGCCCAGACCCAAACCGCCCCTCTAAACGAATCGCCCACAGAGGCAGCCGCTAGCATAGCATCTGAGTCCACAGCAGAAGAGGGCATACCCGCTGATATCAGCGGCAAAAGTAACAGCGAACTGCTCCGCCTCTTCCAGGAGATCGAGCAGGAAGAACCGATAGAACCCGAGCCCGAACCCGAGCCCGAGCCCGAACAATCCAATCCACCTGAGCCTAAATTGGACCACCCCGGAGATAAGCTCATCGCCACTGTGACTCTGGCGGAGATCTATACCATACAGGGCCTGACCAAAAAAGCGATCGAAACCTATCGGGAACTCCTCGCACAGGATCCGGACAACACCATCATTCGCAGCAAGCTAGACTCACTCGAAAAAAACAACGACGGACAATAAAACGGGAACCCTATGGCAGATACGACTGATTTCAGAAACGGTTTTACCATGTTGATCGACGGTGAAATCTTCTCTATCGCCGAGTTCCAGCACGTCAAGCCAGGCAAGGGAAGTGCCTTCGTGCGCACCAAACTCAAGAATATGAAGACCGGCGCAGTACTCGACCGCACTTTCCGCTCAGGTGACAAAGTAGAGGACGTACGCCTTGAGAAACGCGAGATGCAGTTCCTCTATTCCGAGGGCGACCTCTATCATTTTATGGATCTGGACACCTACGATCAAACTCCAGTGTCCAAAGAGGTCATCGGCGAGCAAGCGGGGCTCCTGAAGGAGAGCAACAATGCCTTCCTGCTCACCGCTCGCGAGGAGATTATCGGTGTCGATCTGCCTAATTTCGTCTCTCTTGAGGTCACCCATACCGAACCTGGTGTCAAAGGCGATACCGCCACAGGAGCTGTCAAATCAGCCACACTGGAGACGGGGTTTGTCGTCCAGGTACCGCTTTTTATCAATCAGGGTGACGTACTCAAGATCGATACGCGCACCGGCGACTACGTAGAACGCGTCTGAGAAAGGACGGTAGCACCAGTGAAAGAAGGCAAGCTGCGCAAACTGATCGAACTCTTCCAGGATAGCGATATCGGCGAGTTGGAAGTCCAACACAGTTTCTGGCACGGCACTCGCATCCGTTTGAGTAAAGGCTATACAACGGTACCGTCGGCCACACCAGCCACACCAACCGAATCTGTACCCGCCATACCAGTCGAGCCCACGTCGACTGAGCCCGCGGTAGTCGAAGAAAAAGAGGATGGCCTGCACGAATTGCTCTCGCCCATGGTCGGAACCTTTTACCGAGCTGCATCACCCGAAGCGTCCCCCTTCGCCAGCGAAGGAAGTACAGTCGATAACGGACAGACCGTCTGTATCATCGAAGCAATGAAGATTATGAATGAGATTCCGGCCGAGGTCGGCGGCGAAGTCGTCGAGTTCCTCGTCGATAATGCCCAACCAGTCGAATACAACCAACCACTTTTGAAAATTCGCCCAAGCTAAACGACCTTGTTCGATAAAATACTCATCGCCGACCGCGGCGAAATCGCGTTGCGAGTTATCCGCGCCTGTAAAGAAATGGGTATCGAGACCGTAGCTGTCCATTCCCTGGCCGATACTCACTCGTTGCATGTATCCTTCGCCGACGAGGACGTCTGCATCGGACCGCCCGCTGGCAAAGATAGCTACCGAAACTTCGCAAATATTATCAGTGCCTCCGAATTGACCAATGCCGACGCCATTCACCCTGGCTATGGTCCCTTGGCCGAAAATGCGGAGTTCGCCGAACTCTGCGCCCAGTGCGGCATCAAATTCATCGGACCATCTGCAGAAACTATTCGCAAAATGGGCGACAAATCCATCGCCCGTCGCACCATGCAGGAAGCTGGAGTACCTGTAGTAGAGGGAAGCAAAGAAGAATTGCAATCGCTGGAAGATTGTCGTGAATGGGCTGCAAAAATAGGCTATCCCTTGCGGCTTAAGGCCTCGGCCGGAGGCGGAGGTCGCGGCATGAGGGTTGTACATTCCGACGACGAGTTGGAAGAAGCCTGGCAAACATCCCGTCTTGAAGCGCGAAATGCCTTCACCAGCGATGCTGTTTATATGGAGCGCTCGCTCGAGGATGCACGCCACATCGAAATCCAGATCCTCGGCGATGAACACGGCAACATCGTATACCTCGGCGAACGCGAGTGCTCAATCCAACGACGCCACCAGAAACTGCTGGAAGAAAGCCCCTCGCCGATCATCGATGAGACTCTGCGTCAACGCCTGGGTGAAACCTCGGTCGCCGGCGCAGCAGCAGTTGACTACTGCAGCGCCGGTACCATTGAGTATCTGGTCGACAAAAACCTCGACTTCTACTTTATGGAAATGAATACTCGAATCCAGGTCGAACACCCGGTTACCGAGATTGTCACCGGTATCGATCTGGTCAAGGAGCAAATTCGGATTGCTTATGGAGAAAAACTGAACTTCTCACAGGAAGATATCCGAATCGAAGGACACGCGATTGAATGCCGCATCAACGCCGAGGACCCCCAACGCAACTTCATCCCCTCTGCGGGCGTGATCACCGCCCTCAACCTGCCAGGCGGCCCCGGAGTCCGGGTCGATAGCCATATCTATCAGGGCTACGAGATCTCGCCCTACTACGACTCGCTTTTGGCCAAAGTCATTGCTTACGGCCAAAACCGCGAGGATGCGATGGCAAAAATGCGAAGGGTCTTGAGCGAATTCACGGTGGAAGGAGTCGCCAACACCATTCCCTTCCATCGCGCGCTCCTTGAAGAACCCAACTTCATCGCAGGAAAATTCAATACCGATTACGTGGCCAACACCGAACTACCATTATAGTGAGATCTACTCAGGCGAGGCGCTCATGAGCGAAACGAAGATTCCCAAACACCTGCTCTATTCGGAAAGTCACGAATGGATTCAGCTGGACAGCGATATCGCGACCATCGGCATAACCGATTTTGCTCAACTGGAGTTAGGGGATATTGTCTTTGTCGAACTACCTGAACTAGGCGAGCAGATTGAAAAAGGCTCGGCCTTTGGCACGGTTGAGGCGGTTAAAACCGTTGCCGATCTTATCGCCCCGACCACCGGCGAGGTGCTCGAGATCAACGAAAGCCTAGAAGCCGGAGCCGAAGAAATCAACAAAGATGCCTATGGAGCCGGCTGGATGCTCAAAATCCGCATCGAAGATCCACAAGACCTGGATTACCTACTCAATGCCCAGGACTACGCCGAACTCCTCGCCAATCACTGAGGCCGCCCCATGCGGCAAGCTTGACTTTGACTCATAAGTAGTTTACTTATATATCTTTCTGCCACGCAGACTTCGGCTGACCAATCTGGATGCGACTCGTGCTGGAAAGATCCGTACTCGTCCTCAACCAGAATTACGAGCCTCTGAGCGTGTGCAGCGTGCGACGGGCCCTGCTGCTGATCTTGCGCGGCAAGGCCGAAACCGTCGAAAAACTAGGCGGGGTTGTGCGCTCGGTATCGCAAGCTCATCCCGTGCCCAGCGTAGTCCGTTTGGGGCGCTATATCCACGCCCCGCGCCGAAGGGTAGTGCTCTCCAAGCGCAATATCCTCAAGCGCGATAGCTATCAATGCCAGTATTGCGGTTGCAAGGACGGCAAGCTGACGGTCGATCATATCGTACCGCGCACCAAGGGAGGCAAGAGTACCTGGGAAAATCTGGTCTGCGCCTGTGCCTTGTGCAACAATAAGAAAGGTGAGCACCGCCCCGAACAGGTTGGGCTAAAACTGCGTACTAGGCCCAAACGGCCCAACAACGTGAGTTTTATTCGCAATTTTATCGGTGCCAACGACCAGCGCTGGAAACCGTATCTTTTTATCGACTGAGGCGGACGATCAATTCGTCAGACGGTCCCCTGCCGGGCTGGCGAGCAATGGGATTTCTCATGGAACGCGATATGCTAGAGCGGGAAGAAGAATCAGCGCTCTACGAAGTCAAGCTCGAGGTCTTCGAAGGTCCGATGGATCTGCTGCTCTATCTGATCCGCAAGGACGAGCTCGATATCTACGATATTCCCATCGCCCATATCACCACGCAGTATTTGGGTTTTCTGCAACAGATCCATCGTCTAGATATAGAGCAAGCCAGCGATTTTATCCTCATGGCGGCAACCTTGATGCGAGTCAAGTCGCAACTGATGCTGCCACGCGAAGAACTCGGCCTCGAAGATGAAGGCGAAGGCGACCCGCGTGCCGAACTAGTCCGTCGCCTGCTCGAGTACCAGCAGTTCAAAGAGATCGCCGACTGGTTGGAAGTGCGTAAAGATGAGCGTAACGGGGTCTATCTGCGTACACAGGGACCGGGCGACGAAGTCGATGGCCCTGCCGAGTTGCGACCCGTCTCGCTTTTCGACCTCCTGGCTGTCTACAAGCACGTACTTGAAACAGTGCCGCAAGATCTGGTGCACCAGATCATCGAAGAGGAAGTCACTGTCGAGGAGTGTATAGAATATTTAGTGGCCATGCTCGAACGCCGCTCGCGCCTCCGCTTCATGGATCTGCTCCAGGGCAAAGACCGCCAGGCCCTAATTGCCAGCTTTATCGGGGTTTTAGAACTGCTCAAAGCACAGCAGATCCGCGTGCAGCAAGCCCGCCCCTTTGACGAGATCTGGATCGAGAAGCGCGAAGGTGGAAACGAACTGACGATTACCGCCGACCGCAGTGGAGGTGAGCTCGAACCGTGAGCAGAGACCATACTCCCGAGGAAGATTCTCCGTCGCGCGACGTAGAACCCGCAAAAGCGCGAGCCATCATCGAAGCCATCCTGATGACGGCTTCCGAACCGGTAACGCCAGGTCGGCTGGTCCATCTCCTCTCTGGCTATAACGGTCGTGATATCCGTGAAGCAATCGATGCGCTGAATGCTCAATACGAGGATGCAGGACACGGGATCGAGATCGTCGAAATAGCCGGTGGGTTCCAGTTGGCCTCACGCCAGGAATACAGCCCCTGGCTGCGCAAGTATCACCGGTCGTCGAACCAGGTACGCCTCTCGCAGGCAGGCCTTGAGGTCCTGGCCATCGTCGCTTTTAAACAGCCGGTGACCCGGATCGACATCGACAACATCCGCGGCGTCAACTCGGGCGGCGTATTGCACACGCTGATGGAACTGAATATGGTGCGGATCGTCGGTCGCTCCGAAGGCATAGGTAAACCGATGCTCTTTGGTACTACCCGGGAATTTCTGGTGCTTTTTGGCCTCAAAGGCCTCTCCGATCTGCCCAAACCCAAGGAATTGGATGAACTCCTCGCCGAGGGCCAGCACAAGGCTCAGGCCCGACAGCTGGCCTTAGAGTTGGACGAGTTGCAAAAACAGGCGCTGGACGAAGACGAAGGAGCATCCGATGAAATTGGACAGGACGAAATAGATTCCGAAAGCGAATCCACCGTAGCACCAGAGCAGGATACACCAGAGCAGGATACACCAGAGCAGGAT